>NZ_JBFOHM010000003.1:0-213551 GCF_040812005.1 Arthrobacter sp. HS15c | reverse complement strand
CCCACCGGGGTCGCCCCCGGCCCCGTCAACGTGAACGTGGTCGACGTGACCGTAGACGGATTCATCGCCTCCGAGAACGTCCCCGTCACATCCGCCGTCACCGCAACACCAGTCGCACCAGCCACCGGAGACGTGACCGTCACCGTCGGAGGCGTCGTATCACCCGCGGGAGCCGTGGTGAATGTCCAGGTCTTGTCCGTCGCCAGCGCGTTGCCGGCAACATCCTTCACCCCAGCGGAGCCGCTCTTGATCGTGGCCGTGTACGTCGTGCTTGCGGCCAGGTCAGCATTCGGGTTCAACGTCGCAACGTTGCCCGTGCTGTTGTACGACACAGCAGCCCCCACCGGGGTCGCCCCCGGCCCCGTCAACGTGAACGTGGTCGACGTGACCGTAGACGGATTCATCGCCTCCGAGAACGTCCCCGTCACATCCGCCGTCACCGCAACACCAGTCGCACCAGCCGTCGGAGACGTGACCGTCACCGTCGGAGCCGTCGTATCAGCCGCACAACCACCGCTGGGGCGGTAGGAGTGCCAGTACCGGTTTGTGGCGTTCACATCGGCAAGCAACAGCAGACCGCTGTTGGTCGTGCCCGACGCCGCACTGTTGAGGTTCTGCTTCGTTGACGTCACGTTGTGGACATACTGGTCGGCGTCCACGATACAAGCGGTCTTCGTCGCGGTGGTGAAGTTGATGTTGTCCAGCGGCGAGGACTTCTCGTAGATCGCACCCCCCGAGCTGGTGCAGACGCCAGCGTTCGTTGTGCCACTCGGCTTCGGATAGGTAGCGAAGGTACGCAACGTCTTCGGGGTCGTGCTCTCATCAATCAGGACGATCACCCGGTTCGGGCACTCCGACACAGGCGCGATCGGGTGCGCCGACCACGTCGACGTCGTAGCATTCAATGCCAACAGCTGGATCAGCGGCTGAGGCGCGGACGTAAACGACGTCTTGACGGCGGCGAAAACCTGACCACCCGATGAGTCCAGCCACTTCAGGTTCATGTGGTCATCACCGCTGCGCTGCCCCGACACCGCCGCCACAGGAGCGGTCCATCCGGTGTTCGGGGCTCCGCCGCTGTCGGCACGGTAGCTCCAGTACATGCCGTCGGTGGCATCACCGACCTGGCGGCTCCACATCACACCCATCTTGCCGGGTCCGAACGCGATCACAGCCGACGTGTCGTCCACAGACACGTTGCTCAACGACGCAGGATGCGCGAACGGCGTCCCCCACGTCTTGCCATCTGTGCCAGTGGCATTCAGATAAATCCGGTTCCCCTGCTGCCACGTGGCCCACACCCGACCCGTCGAGTCCTTATCGATGGTCAGGGCCTCAACGCGGTAGTTATTGATGTTTGTAGAACTCTGAGGCAGCAACGAATAAGTCTTCTTACTCGAGTCGTAGCTGTAGCGCCGCATCGTGGTCGGGAAGTTCGGTTGAGCCGGCAGACCGTCATTGACGAACCGATAGCTCGCCACGAACAACGTCGTCCCGTCCCACAGCACGTCATGATGGGTGTTCGCGCGCGTATCCGTCGCCACACCGGTATTGACCCACGAGCTCGTCGCGGCATTGAACCTGAAGATATGGAAATCAGAGCTGGCGGTGTCCCACAGATTCCCCCACCAGCTTCCGTCGTTGAACCACAACGCGCTCGTCGCCCGCTTCGTACCCGTCGGCGTCCCTGTCCCCGAATGCGACGGACCCTCGACGCCCACATCACCCGGAGCGGCCGACGCCGCACCCGGCACCATCAGAGCGGCCAAGGCAAGCAGCACGGCTGTAAGCAATGCATGGAACCGCATATTCCGAAACCCGCGTCGCCGAAGACCAGCAGAGCCACCACTTCCCCACCTTGCGCCAAGCCCGGGAGTCCTGCGTTCGTTGTAAGTTGGCATGACGTTGCGTTCCTCGCTGATCCTGTGTGTTTCTGCAGTTTTATGCGCGTGTGTTGGGAGAGTGACCTCAGGTCGACGATCGAATTCGTTCATTGGACGTCCCTCCACCGTGTGTCGGGGAGAACCGGGGCGGGCACGGGATGGGGCGAAATGTGGCTAAGCCGGCGGCCCCGCAGATACCCAGCCGCTGTGAACGACAAAACCGCGATGATGGCCCCGGCACGGCCTAGCCCGCCAAGGTTTCCATCCCTGCTCCAGTCGTGGATTCCAGAGGCAACAGCCCGTGGCAGAATGCTGCGTACGTAGCGGCGTTCCGGCCCCAAAGCGCGCTTGTGGCCCACGATTTCGCTGACCTGGGCCTTGGAAAGCCCTTCCGACCAGGAACGCGCCAGCATATAGCGCACTGTTCCCCTGCTGGCTGGCACATGGTGACGCACCACTGCCGCGGGTTCATAGACGATGCGGGACCCGGGCGAGCCCATCTTGGAACGAATGCAGATCTCTGTCTCCTCGCAGCCAAGGGGTATGGTCCCCTGGCGGCCAAGAGCGATGTTGAAGCCTCCGACCCGCCGAAGAACCTCAAGCCGAAAGGACATGTTCGCGCCGATGACGTTCCGGACCTCGGATGCCACCTTGGGCATGCCGCGGTGACTGCAACCCACAATCCAATCCAGCTCCTCGCCGAAGTAGGCCGGCCGGCCGGATTCCCATACGGGTTCAACGCGCCCACCCACTGCCAACACATCGGGATCGTCATAAAAAACGACCAGCCGCTCGAGCCAGTCGTGGGCCGCTTGGGCGTCATCGTCCAGGAAGGCGACGATATCGGAGTCCGCCAGCTCAACCCCTACGTTGCGCGCCCCGGAGAGTCCACGGGGACCGGTGCTCTCCACGATGGTCACATCATCCACTACCGCGAGGAGACGCTCATACAGGTCCTCATTGTGGTCGACAACGACGATGACCTCCAGCGGGAGCATCGTTTGATTCCGGACGGATTCTATGACGTCCAGCAAAATTTCCCAGCGCGCCATCGTGTAGCAGCAAATGATGACCGAGACGGTCGGACGGTCGATGGGCGTGGACATGCTACAGTCCCTGGGCCAGTGAGAGGACGCTCTGCGGATCCGTGGGCGTGCGCGGAAACCTGACGTTCGCGTATGCGTACTTCACTCGCCGGAGAGCCTCGGGCCGGGCCCCCGCTGTGGGCGCCTCCCACAACGTACATTCCCGGGCGAGCGTACCAAGGACCCGCCACCCGTCACGAAACGTTTGCAGATGGGAGGCCCCCGAGATGCGGTCCAGCTCATTGCTGGGCACCTCGGCAATGCGAAGGCCGGCCCTGGCCGCGCGGACAATCAGCTCGGTTTCGATTTCGAACCCGTCCGATTCCAGCTGCAAAACCTCCAGGCATTCCCTCCGGAAGGCTATGTATCCGTAGCAAAGATCAGAGTAGTTGCTGTGTAGCACGGTATTGGCCAGCACGGTGAGTGCCCGGTTGCCGGCATTCCGTAAGAACGTCAGGTCTTCTGACCCGCCCCCAGTGACATACCGTGACCCCTTCACGAAGTCGTAGTCATGCTGGAGCGGGGAGACGAACCAGCCAATCTCCTGGGGGTCCATACTTCCGTCCGCGTCAAGCATGACGATGATGTCGCCTGAGGCTGCGGCGAATCCCGCACGGACCGCAACTCCTTTTCCCTTGCGGTGCTCCGCCACGACGACGACATCCACACGGAGTGCGCGGGCAACGTCGACAGTGTGATCCTCGGAGCGCCCATCCACGATCACCACCTCGTCCACATACGATGGCATGCGACGCAGGACCCACGGGAGATTCATGGCCTCATTCAGGGTGGGAATAACCACGCTTATCGACGCCCTCGGCAATAGCGGCCCCGGCTCAGAGAACGAAATTGGAAGCTGGGTGGAAATAGACAATTGCCTCACCACTTCATGACAGTAAACGGACTTTCAAACACGTTCCGGTCATGGTCTGGTCTCTGGCCCAGCGCTCATTGCCTTTGACTCTGATCGTGGGTCGAGCTTATGTTTTGGCCAAAGAAGATGTCACGAGTAGTGGGTACTCACTTTTTATCCGCCCCTAATTGCGCCCCTAGGTAAGTACAGGGGTTACGCGAAGGCTGAACTGTTAGGTATAGGGGTTATTCCCCCAGTGATCCCGGCCTAGGAAGCGGTCCGGAAAAACAGCTCCGTGACCGCAGCCAGCCGCTGCGGGTCCTCCACGCCGCAGAGCTCGCGCGCGGAGTGCATCGACAGCAGCGGAACCCCGACGTCGACAGTCCGGATCCCCAGCCGGGTGGCGGTCAGCGGACCGATGGTTGAACCGCACGGCATCACGTTGTTGGACACGAATTCCTGGTACGGCACCTTCGCCTCCCCACAGAGCCGGGCCCAGAAGGCAGCCCCGTTGGCGTCGGTGGCGTACCGCTGGTTCGCGTTGATCTTCAGCAGCGGACCGCCGTTGAGCACCGGATGGTTGGCGGGATCGTGCCGCTCGGAGTAGTTGGGGTGGACTGCGTGGCCTGCATCGGCGGACACACAGAACGACGCCGCCAGCGCCTGCCGCCGCTGGCTCACCGTTGCGCCGAGGCCGTCGGAGATCCGCACCAGGACGTCCTCCAGGATCGGTCCGCAGGCACCGGAACGGGAGTTGGAGCCGATCTCCTCGTGGTCGAACGCAGCCAGGACCGCGATGGGCGCACCGGCTGCCCCGCCGGAAAAAGAACCATGCGCAATCAGCGCTGCCAGCCCCGCGTGCGTCGCCGAAAGGTTGTCCAGGCGCCCGGAGGCGAAGAACTCCCCGTTGACCCCGAAAACCGCAGGCGGCTGCGTGTCCGCAATAACGACGTCGTACCCGCCAATCCGGGCAGGATCAACCGAGGTGCCGCCGGGCACATGCGACGCCAGTACCGCCAGCAGGTCCACGTCAGCCGGGTTGCCCAGCCCCCACACAGGATTCATGTGCCGCTGCTTGTCCAGCGTGAGCCCGTCGTTCACTGCGCGGTCCAGGTGGATGGCCAGCTGCGGGAACCGCAGCATCGGGCCGGTGGCTGTGAGGTGCTGCGTGCCGTCCAGCATGACCAGCCGGCCGGCCAGCTGCAGCTCCCGGTCCAGCCAGGAGTTCAGCAGCGGCCCGCCGTAAATCTCGACGCCGGCCTGCAGCCAGCCGTGGGCACCGGTGGTGGGCTTGGGCTTGAGTTTGAAGGATGGAGAGTCCGTGTGCGCCCCCAGGATGTTGAACCCGGTGGTGGGTCCGGCGCCTTCCGGCACCACCCAAGCGATCAGCGCGCCGTCGCGGACAATGTAGAACGAGCCCGCGCCGCCTTCCCACGGTTCCAGCTCATCCAGGCCCGTGAAACCCGCCTCGTCCAGCCGGCGTGCGGCCTCGTGGACGGCGTGAAAGCTCGACGGCGACGCGCTGACGTATGTGCCAAGGTCCTGGATGTGGTCTGCGGCGCTGGAATTCGAAGGCATGGTCTCGAGTCTAACGCCGGGCCCGGACAGGGCCCGGCAGCCGGCCCCTACGGTCAGACGGTCACATTCAGACCGGCCGTGTACCCGGCGGCGGCCGATCCGGTCATGGTGGCCAGCTGGTAGATGCCGCCGTCGTCACCAAAGACGTTGTCCGACTTCAGCGTGGTCCGCGGAAAGTTCCGGGCGCTCGTCCCGTAGCCGGCGGTGGCGTAGACGTCGTCACAGGCGGACTGGGTCAGGGCGACCTGGGATACCGCCAGCACCTGCCCCGCCGCCGTCGCGTTGCTCATGGACTCGAACACCTCAAAATGGATGTGCGGCCAGCGGCCGGAGTAGGCGCCCGGAAAAATGGATTTGAAGGTGACCTGCCCGTTCGAATCGGCTTCCTGGACGCCGCGGAGGTAGTTTTCACTGGCCAGGCCCGAATCGTACATGGAGTATTTTCCGTCCCGGTCGCAGTGCCAGGCATAGACCGCCGCTCCGGCCAGGGGAACACAGCCGTTGGAGTTGTCGAGCAGCGTCAGCGTGACGGTCAGCGGCACGCCTTCGGCCTTGGCGGACCCCGTCCCGAAGCTGGACGTGATGTCCTGCCGGACCACGCCGGAGGCTTCCAGGACGTTGGGCCCGTTGGAGCCGTCCCCGGGGTATGGACCGGCGGTTTCCTGCGGGATTTCCGCCGTGCATTCGGCGATCGCCCGGGTCAGGGTGGGCGTCGCCGACGGTGAGGCGGTGGCCGTCGCGGTCGCGCTGGACGTTGCCGTGGCGGTGGCGGTCGACGCCGACGTGCCGGCTGTGGAGGTCGATCCGCCGGGCGTGCAGGCAGCCAGTGCCGCCACGGCGCCGCCCGCGCCGAAGAACATGCCCAGCGAGCGGCGGCTCATCAGGGTGGACAAGTCGAATTCGAGGCCTCGGTCATGATTCGGGTGGGGAAGATGGTTGGTCATGGGTCCATAAAACGACACCCGCCTATCGCCTGCATAGGGCGGTCCTGTGCGTAACCTGTGCGTCAGGTAGGTCCCGCCCGCGTCAGTAATCCGGGTTGCTCGGCACTACCAGGCCGGTCTCATAGGCGTACACGACGGCCTGGACGCGGTCGCGCAGGTGCAGCTTGGTGAGGATGCGCCGGACATGGGTCTTCACGGTGGCTTCGGACAGGAAGTAACGGTGCGCGATTTCAGCGTTGGACAGGCCCTCGGCCATGGCCTCCAGCATCTCGGTTTCGCGGGGCGTCAGGTCCTCAAGCAACGGATCACGCGGTGCTGTGGCAGGGGCGGGCCGGGCAGCGCCGCGGACGTAGGTCTCCAGCAGCCGCTGCGTGACCCGCGGGGCCACCACCGCGTCCCCGCTGGCAACAACATGCACGGCGTGGATCAGCTCCGACGGCGCCACGTCCTTCAGCAGGAATGCGGACGCGCCGGCCTGGAGCCCCGCAAAGGCATATTCGTCCACGTCAAAGGTGGTGAGGATGATGATCCGGGCACAGGATCCGGATGCGGTGATGGCGCGGGTGGCCTCGATGCCGTCAAGCACGGGCATCCTGACATCCATCAGCACCACATCGGGGTTGAGCTCGCGGACCTGCCTGACGGCCTCCGCCCCGTCGGAGGCTTCCCCCACGATGTGGAGGTCGTCCTCGCCCTCAAGGATGAGGCGGAAGCCCATCCGCAGCAGCGGCTGGTCATCCACCAGCAGGACGGTTATCGGTTGGTTCTCGGTCACTTTTTGCCTTGCAGTTGGCGTGGACGGTTGGGCGGATCCGCGGGCTCGTCATCGGGACAGGTGAGCACGGCATGCACCCGCCAGCCCCGGCCGCTCCGCCCGGCCTCCACGGTGCCGGAGTAGATCCGGGCCCGCTCCGCCATTCCTGCCAGCCCCTGGCCTGACCCGGGAAAGCCCGGGCCGGAGCTGGAACCCGGCCCGCCGCCGTCGGAGGTTCCAGGGCCCGTGAGCCCGGTGCCGTCGTCGAGCACGTCAATGGTGACCTTTGCGCCAGCCCGGACAATTCCCACATCCACGCGCCCCAGCGACCTCCCGTAGCGCAGGACGTTCGTGAGCGACTCCTGCACGATCCGGTAGACGGTCAGCTGGAACGCTGCATCGTCGGGCAGCGCAGGGCCGGTGTGGGAGTAGTGCAGCGGCAGGCCCGCGGTGCGGAATCCTTCGAGGAGTTTGCCAAGGCTGTCACCGGACGCGAGGGGTTGCCGCGGCGCAGTCCCCGCTGCGTCGTCCCGCAGGACGCCAAGCACGCGCCGCATGTCCGCCAGGGCGTTCCTGCCCGTCCGGGACAGTTCACCCAGCACATCACCGGCGCGGTCGGGGCTTCTCCGAACCACGACGGCGGCGCCGTCCGACAGGCTGATCATCACCGTCAGCGAGTGCGCCACGACGTCGTGCATTTCCCGGGCGATCCGGTTCCGTTCGTTGACGGAGGCGAGGCTCGCGGTCCGGGCCGCCCAGGCGGCGATTTCCTGCTCATGCTCGCGCCGTTGCCGCACGGAGATGCCGATTCCCGTGGCGATGACGTTGGACAGGGCAATGGTTGCCCCGGTAGCGATACTGGTCAGGAGGTGGAAAGCACCCGGGTTGCCGCCGGCGTCGTGGACAAAGGAGTTCTCCATGGGCCCCACGGCGGCCAGCAGGTACAGGAGCGCCAGCGGAGCAGTGGCCACAGCCATCGTCACCAGCGCGAACCGGCGCGTGTGAACCACGGCCACCGCGTACAGCGAAAACCACAGGCCGGCCGAGACGTTGGACCCCCAGGGGTGAAGCAGCGTGACCGCCACTTCGACCACCGCGATGAAAGCCACCAGCGCCACGGGGTACGGGCGCCGGAAAAAGAGGGCTCCGGCCACGGCAAAGAGAAGCGCCGCGGCGAGCCACGAGCCCGACGTGACGGCGTCCGCCACGGTGGGAGCCACCAGCACGGCGTAGCTCAGGACCACCACACCGTCCATCACCCGGGGATGGTGGTACAGGTAGCGGCGGAGCAGGCCCCGGCGCTTGGCCGTGATTTCGGCGAAGGACGCGTCGGCCTGTCCGGCCGGCGCGTCCTTAAGTGTTGCCGCTTCGTTCATGGTCTGAGCCTAGCTCCAGCCTAGACGTCGCGTTTCTTCAGGACGATCATGGCCGGGATCAGGAACAGGAGAACGTAGCCCAGGAAGATCAGGCCGCCGTGCCAGGGATCGATGATGCCGTCGGTGTGGCCAATGGACAGGAACCGTCCGCCGGCTTCGCTGGGGATGTACTGCGGCACGTACTTCCAGAAGTCACCGGGGATGAAGGTCATGAAGCTCGCAGCGATGGACAGGACGAAGAACATGCCCACCAGCACAGTGATTCCGCCCGCGGAGTTGCGGAGCAGCGCGCCCAGTGAAAGACCGATCAGGGCCACGCCGGCAACATAGAGCCCGCCGGTGAAGATGCTGTATATGACTCCGTCGGTGGACCAGTCGAGGTCGAATCCCAGTCCCTGGAACACCGGCATGGCGATCAGGAACGTTGCCGCCGCGGCCACTGTGGTGATGACGTAGGAGATCACGGCGAGAATGATCGCCTTGGCCACAAAGGCCGGGGTCCGGCGCGGTACGGCGTTCATGGTGGAACGGATCATGCCGGTGGCGTACTCGGAGGAGATGAACAGGACGGCCAGGGAGCCCAGCACCAGGATGCCGATCTGCAGGCCGGCGTTGGGGAGGTTATAGAGATCAAAGCCTGAACCGGGCGGAAATGACTGCTCAAGCATTTCCGGGGTCATGGTCTGGCCCTGCTCCTTGGCAGTGTTAACCATTTGTTCCAGGAAGCTGTATCGGATCAGGACGGCGAGGGCGCCGACGCCGACAATGGCCGCGAGGGTCAGCAGGAGCAGGATCCGGGTGGACATCAAGGACCAGAGCTTGATCCATTCGGAGCGCAGGACACCGCCGAAGGTCACGCCGCGGGTTCCGGCCGTGGAGCGGGCGCGCGGCGGGAGCGGGGAAGTTTGGGTCTCAGTCATGGTGGTCATCGTCCTTACTTTCCTGCCGCTGCCGGGGCCCCAGCCGGGGCAAACGCGCCAGCAGGTCCGCCGGTCAGGTGTGAGTGGTATTCCACTTCGTCCTTGGTGAGGTCGAAGTAGGCGTCTTCAAGGGAGGACAGCTGCGGAGTGAGTTCGTAGACCAGCACGCTGTTGTCCAACGCCACCTGGGCGATCTGCCGCGAATCCATGCCGGTCACTTCCAGGGTTTCCGGCTCGTTCTGGTCCACTGTCACGCCGTTGCCGGCGAGCAGGGCGGACAGCTGTGTGGCGGCCGAGGTGCGGACGAGTGTCCGGACCTGGCGTGTGCCGGCGATGACCTCCTGCATGGTGGCATCGGCGATGATCTTACCGCGGCCGATCACGATCAGGTGGTCAGCCGTCTGGGCCATTTCGCTCATGAGGTGCGAGGACAGGAAGACGGTCTTGCCCTGGTTGGAGAGGTAGCGGACCAGGTTCCGGACCCAGAGAACGCCTTCAGGATCGAGGCCGTTGACGGGCTCGTCCAGGATCAAGGTCTGCGGGTCACCCAGGAGGGCGGCCGCGATGCCAAGGCGCTGGCCCATGCCCAGCGAGAATCCGCCGGCCTTCTTTTTGGCCACCGCGTCCAGGCCGGTCATTTCAATGACTTCGTGCACGCGCGCGGTGGGAATGTTGTGCGTTGCGGCCATGGCCCGCAGGTGGTTGTAGGCGCTGCGGCTGGTGTGGACCGCCTTGGCGTCCAGCAGCGCACCCACCTCGTGCAGGGGTGCCTTGTGTGCGGCGTAGGGGAGTCCGTTGACGGTCACAGTGCCCGACGTCGGCCGGTCCAGGCCCATAATCATGCGCATCGTGGTGGATTTGCCGGCACCGTTGGGGCCAAGGAAGCCCGTGACCTGCCCGGCCCGGACGGTAAAGCTGACGCCGTCGACGGCGGTCTTGCTGCCGTAGACCTTGCTCAGGCCTTTTGCCTCAATCATGGAATGTTCCTTCGAACAGCAGCCGGGGGCTGCGGGCTGCGGGGAAATGTGGTGTGCACCCTCCACGCTACCGACGGGGAACCCGGATTTCGCCGGTCTCAGGGATGATTCAGGGTTGAATCAGGGTAGTCCGCACGGATGATTGGGCTCCGACGCCGGCCTCAGGACTGCGGCGAGTAGTACGTCAGGCCGCGGCCGGCCACGCGGAATTCCGCCGACCGCACCCCGGCCAGGGCCTCGCCGTCGACAGCCAGGACCATGGGTGTCCCATCCGATTCGACACGGATGCTGGAGGCTTCGGTCAGGTGCGTGATCCGGGACGTGGCCACGGTTCCCGTCAGGACCGACCACAGCAGCCGCAGCCGGGCGAACGACTCATCGGCCGTGATCATGCGGACGTCGAGGACTCCGTCATCCATGACCGGCCGTACCAGCGGCGCGTGGTCCCGGGGGTAGTAGCGGCCGCGGCCGACGTAGGCGATCCAGAGCTTATGCCGCACTCCGTCCACGATCAGGGTGGTCGGTGTTCCCGCCGCGAAGGTCCGGAACATCGCCACCACGCCAGCGAGCGGTTTGCCCAGCGCGGGCTGCAGCATTTCGCGTCGCCGGACCAGGTTGGGATAGAGGCCAATGCTCGCGGTGTTCAGCATGATCAGTTCTGCCTTCTCCGGATTCCCGGCCATGCCCCGTTCGACGGTGACAATGCCTACATCCGCCATGGCGGCCTCGCCACGGCTGGCGGCGCCCACGGCCTCCTTCAGGCTGCCGATCCCTGCGTCACGGGCGAAGTGGTTGAGCGTGCCGCCCGGCAGGACCAACAGGGGCAGCGAATGTTCAATGGCGGCCGCCGCCGCGGTGCCCACGGTCCCGTCCCCGCCCCAGACTCCCAGGGCCACCGTTCCGGGGAAGGTGGCGGTGGCCTGGATTTCGGCCACGAGGTCCTCGCCGGCCTCCACCGTATTTATATGCGCCTCTGGGAATACTTCCTGGAGGGCGGCGGCTGTTTCGGCCGTAAACGATCCGCCGAGGGTGTTCACCACAATACTGAGCCCGGCACCGCCGGGCAGTGCCGGGGCAGGGGTCGACGTGCGGCTCACGTCAGGGAAAGGCGGGCGTACGGGCCACCATTTCCGGGTGACCAGGGCGGCGCCCGCACCGATGGCCGAGCCAAAGAACACGTCCGAGGGCCAATGCGCCCCGGTATGGACGCGCGAATAAGCAACGCCAGCGGCCACAGGCGCCAGGGCAGCGCCCAGCACCGGCTTGACCAGTCCGGCGCCCACTGCAAAAGCAATGGCGGATGCCGAGTGTCCCGATGGCATGGATGAACTCGTGGGCTGCGGATGCACGAACCGGAAGACGGGAAGGTGTTCCGGCAAGGGCCTGGCGCGGGGCAAAAGGGTTTTGAAGCCCACGTTGGTCACGGCGGACGCAACGGCCTGGGCGATCAGGCCATGGAGGGCTGCGCGGCGCGGTTTTCCGGGGAAGGCCGCCATGATGGCGGCAGCACCGATCCACAGCTTTCCGTGGTTGGCGGACGCGGACAGGCGCCGAAAAAAGACGTCATGGTTTCCGCCGGGGAACGCCGAAACCCCCCGGACCAGATGCCGGTCGATGCGGCTGATCAAGCCCTGTCCCCTGCGTCGCTTCCTCTGCATGACCCCACCCTACCGCCGGGAGCAATTCCCCCGCGGCAGGGTGGAGTGCAGCTATTTGGCGGGCAGCGGCTTCGCGGCGCCGGCCAGAAGCAGGGCAAGCAGGATCGGCGCGAGGATGGCCAGCAGCGCCAGGTGGATGCCGGTCAGGTCACCGAGGTAGCCCAGCAGCGGGGGACCGGCGAGGAAGGAAATATACCCCAAGGTGGATACAACCGAAACGCGTGCCGCGGCGTGCTTGGGGTCGTCGGCGGCGGCGGACATTCCCATCGGGAAAGCCAGGGCAGCCCCCACACCCCACAGCGCGGCACCGACGGCGGCCAGCCAGACGTTCCCGGCCAGCACAAACAGCAGCAGGCCCGCCGCGGCGGCAGCCATGCTGGCACGGAGGACAACCACCCGGCCATAGGCGTCGATGACCCTGCCGCCGACGAAGCGCATCGCTGTCATGGCCAGCACAAACAGGGCAAACATCAGGGCACCGGTGGACTCGGCAGTGCCAAGACCGTCCACGGAGGCCTTGGCGATCCAGTCGTTTCCTGCCCCCTCGGTGAGGGTTGCGCCAAGCACCACCACGCCGATCAGCAGCGTGCGTCCATCCCGCCAGGCGGAGGGTCCCTTGGCAGCCTTGGGCTCGCCGTCGGCAGGTGTTGCCGCGGCGATGTGCGGCAGGAAGTACCGCGGCGTCACCAGCGCCACCACGGCAACCACTCCGGCGACCACCAGGAGGTGGACCGGCAGCCCGACTCCGATGGTGGAGAGCCCGGCGCCGATCAGGGCGCCCACGAAGGCTCCGCCGCTGAAGGCGGCGTGGAACTGCGGCATGATGGTGCGTCGCATCTTGTGCTCAACGTCGGCGCCTTCGATGTTCTGGGAGACGTCCCAGAGCCCGATGCCGATGCCGAAGAAGAACAGGCACACTGCGGTGCCCGGAACGGATTCGGCCGACAGGCTCAATGCAATCCCGACGCCGGCCAGCGTCACCAGCATGCCGGCGGCGCGCACCGTGTTGGCGGTTCCGATCCTGCCCACCACGAGGCCCGCCGTCGGAAGCGCGAGGAGCGAGCCGACAGCGGTGCAGAGCAGGAGGGTGCCCATCTGGCCGGATGTCAGGTGCAGCGTCTCGGTGACGGCAGGGATGCGGGCAGCCCAGCTGGCGAAGACCAGTCCATTGATTCCGAAAACGATGAATGTGGCGGCCGCCGCCGCCTTGAGGGAGGGACTGGCCGTGGTGCGGGTGTTGGTGCTCATGCTTTCACTACTTCCACCGGGAGCTTGTTGAGGTGTGCGAGTTCTTCCGCACTGAGGTCTTTGTCTGTCACGATCACATTCACCGCATCAAGGGCGGCCACCAGGGCCACTGCGTTGGCGTTCCATTTGGAACCGGCGCAGGCCACGATCACGCGGGCGGCCGATTCGAGGCCTGCCCTTTTGACCGCCGCGTCTTCGAGGTCGTGGGCAAGGAGGCCGTCCTTGAGGTTCAGCGCGCAGGGTGTGACAACGGCCGTGTCGAAGCGCAGGGACCTGATGTTGGCCTCCGCGAGCGGGCCACGGAAGCACAGCTCCCCGGGGACCAGGCTGCCTCCGGGAAGGAGCAGGGCGGGCCGCCGGCCGGCGTTCGGATCGTCGTCGGTCACGGTGGTCAGGGAGCGCACGGACATGGGCATCAGGGTCAGCTCACGGCCGCGCAGGGTCCTGGCGATTTCCGTGGCTGTGGTTCCGCTGTCCAGCCAGACGTGTTCCCGGTCCCGGATCAGGCCAGCCACTGCCGCCGCGATCCTGACTTTGACGGCCTGGTCCTCGAGTTCGCGCTGCCCGTAGCCGGGGTTTTCACCGCGGACAATCAGGCTCCTGGCACCGCCATGGACCCGGCGCAGGACACCATGGGTAGCGAGCACTTCAAGGTCGCGGCGGATGGTGGCTCCGGACGCGTCGCAGGCCTCGGTGAGCTCATCCACCGAAACCTCGGCGCGGTGGCGCAGCAGCTCACCGATCAGCCGATGCCGCTCTTCCGTCTTCATGCTCAAATGCTAGCAAGTTTTGATCATTTAAACATTCGCCATGATCACTTGCCGCATCTTCCCAGCCACAGTTACCAACGCTCTATCACTTCCGGCAGGAAAAACGCCGATGCTCTCTCACCGGTGAGAGA
Organism: Arthrobacter sp. HS15c; assembly: GCF_040812005.1. Taxonomy (NCBI): domain Bacteria; kingdom Bacillati; phylum Actinomycetota; class Actinomycetes; order Micrococcales; family Micrococcaceae; genus Arthrobacter; species Arthrobacter sp. HS15c. The sequence goes on along the minus strand of NZ_JBFOHM010000003.1, from coordinate 199,374 downwards.
GCATGTGCCAAAAACATGCAGGAAGTGAGCGAGGGTCCTGTTAGCGGACGCGCTCGACGCGCTTTTCGTCCCACACCGGCTCGGCGGATTCGTACACCTTGCCGTCGGAGCCGAACACCAGGAAGCGGTCAAACGTCCGGGCGAACCAGCGGTCGTGGGTCACGGCGAGGACGGTGCCTTCGAAGTGGTCAATGGCCCGTTCCAGCGCCTCGGCCGAGTGCAGGTCCAGGTTGTCGGTGGGCTCGTCAAGGAGCAGCAGCGTGGCCCCGGAGAGCTGCAGCAGCAGGATCTGGAACCGTGCCTGCTGCCCGCCGGACAGGGATTCGTACTTCTGCTCGGACTGCGAAGCCAGGCCATAGCCGTCCAGCGCGCCGGCAGCAGCCTCGCGCCCCAGTCCGGACCGGTGCTCGTCACCCCGGTGCAGGATCTCCAGCAGCGTCTTGCCCAGGAGGTCGGGGCGGACATGGGTCTGCGCGAAGAAGCCGGGACGGATGCGGGCGCCGAGCTTCACGGTGCCCTCGTGCGGCACCTCGGCGATCTCGACGTCGGACACCGGCAGGTGCTCACGCTCCGGATCCGTGCCGCCGGTGGCCAGCAGGCGCAGGAAGTGGCTCTTGCCGGAACCGTTCGAGCCGAGCACGCCGACCCGGTCCCCGAACCACACCTCGGTGGAGAACGGCTTCATGAGTCCGGTCAGTTCGAGCTTCTCCGCCACGATGGCACGCTTGGCCGTCCGGCCGCCCTTGAGCCGCATCTGCACGTTCTGTTCGATCGGCAGCGCCTCCGGCGGTCCGGCCTCGAGGAACTTCGCCAGCCGGGTCTGGGCGGCGTGGTAGCGGTTGGCCATATCGGAACGGAACGCAGCCTTGTTCTTGTACATGTTGACGAGTTCCTTGAGCTTCACGTGCTCCTCGTCCCAGCGCTTGCGCAGTTCCTCGAACCGGGCGTTCCGGTCCGCGCGCGCCTCCACGTAGGAGCCGAAGCCGCCGCCGTGGATCCACGCGCCGGCCCCGTTGATGCCCGGTTCCAGGGTCACGATCCGGCCGGCGGCGTTGTTGAGCAGTTCGCGGTCGTGGCTGATGAAAAAGACGGTCTTTTTGGACTCGTTGAGCTTGTCCTCGAGCCATCGCTTCCCCGGCACGTCCAGGTAGTTGTCCGGCTCGTCGAGGAGCAGCAGCTCGTCCGGTCCGGCGAAGAGGGCTTCCAGGACCAGGCGCTTCTGCTCGCCGCCGGAGAGGCTCGACGCCGGGCGGTGCTGCGCGCGGTCAAACGGCAGCCCCAGCGCGGCCATGCAGACCTCGTCCCAGACGGTTTCGACGTCGTAGCCCCCGGCGTCTCCCCAGTCCACGATGGCCTGGGCGTAGCGCATCTGGGAGGGTTCGTCGTCGTGCTCCACCATCGCGAGCTCAGCCTCGTCCACTTCGCGGGCAGCTGCCGCCAGCGCGGGCGGTGCCGCGGAGACCAGGAGGTCACGGACGGTTGAGTCGTCCCGGACCTGGCCCACGAACTGGCGCATGATGCCCATGTTCCCGGAGCGCCCGATGACGCCTTCATCCGGAACGAGGTCGCCCGAAATGATCCGGAACAGCGTGGTCTTGCCCGTGCCGTTGGGGCCGATCAGGGCCGTTTTGGTGCCGTCCGGGACCTTGAACGTCACACTGTTCAGCAGCTGGGTGCCGTCGGAAAGGAAGTAGTCAATACCGGAAACGTCTATGTGGGCCACGCGAACAATCTTCCCACGCCCACGCGGCGGCCCCCGGCAGCAGGGTCAGCCGGCGGCTGTGAGGAACTGCTTGAGCAGGGGACCGGACGTGGTGGCGCCGAGTCCGCCGTCCTCCACAAAGACTGCCACGGCGAGGTCACCGTGCACGGCCACGATCCAGGCGTGCGTTTTGGGCGGGTTCTCGTTGCCGAACTCCGCGGTACCGGTTTTGGCACCGACGGGCGCGCCCGGAACGGTTGACAGGAAGCCGGCGTGGCCGGACGTGACCACCGCCCGCATCATGTCGGATAGGGCAGCCGCCTCAGCGGCCGTGATCGGCTTGTCTGACGCCTGCGCGGGCGCTTCCGGGGTAACGGTCGACGACGGCGAACCGGCCTCCGCGGTCGGCTCGCCGGTGGCGCCTGCCGCGGCAGCGCCGGCGTCGGGGTTCAGCACGAGCTGCGGCGAGACAGGAGCGCCCTTGGCGACTGAGCCGGCCATGATGGCCGCTGCCAGCGGTGAGAGCAGCACCTTGCCCTGGCCGATCATCGAGGCCGCATGTTCGGTCCCGGCGGCCTCACCGGGAACCGAGCCGAGGAAAGCCGCAGCGCCAAGGGACGGCGCTTCCACTGCCACTCCCATGGCCATCGCGGCAGCCTCGAGCTGGGACTGGGACACGGTGTCACGTGCGGCGATGAAGGCCGTGTTGCAGGAGTGGGCAAAGGCATCGCGGAGCGTCACGGATCCCAATGATCCGGCGGGGTAGCCTTCGGCGTTCTTGAAAGTCCGGCCGTCCACGCTGAGCGTTGGGGTGCATTCGACCTTGGAGTCCGGCGTCAGCCCGTTCCGCAGCATGGCGAGTGAATCAACCATTTTGAATGTTGAACCGGGAGCGTACTGGCCCAGCATGGCGGTGTTGTAGCCATTGCTTCCCGGCCCTGATGCCGCGGCCAGTACAGCCCCGGTCGAGGGGCGAAGCGCCACGATCGCGGACGCCGGGCCGACACCCGCGAGCGTGGTCTCGGCCAGAGACTGGAGGGCCGGGTCAAGTGTTGTTTTCAGGGGCGTTCCGGGGGTGGGCGCCACCTGAAAGACGACCCTCCGGGGATCCGTGGCGGCAGCCCTGATCTGGTCAACAGTGAGGTCGGCCCGCTGGGCGCGGATCACAACGGCGTCCGTGCCGCGCAGCTGGGCGTCATACTCCTGCTGCAGTCCGCCGATGCCGGTGACGTCACCGGCGGTGAGAGCTCCGGCTGAGGCTTCGATCTGTTCAGCGGTGGCTTCGCCGACGGAACCGAGGACTGCGCGGGCGAACGTGCGGCTGGGTGCCAGCGGCACGGTGGCCGCAATGCCCCGGGCGCCGGGGATCTCGGCAATCTGCTGGTCCGTGATGGTGCGTCCCTCCTCGCGGAGGGTGATGGCAAGGACAAACGCTTCGGCGCCGGAGGCGGCAACCTGCTGGGCGTACCCGGCCGGGTCCACGCCCACCAGCTGGGCCAGCTTGGTGGCAGACGCGGCAGCATCGGCAGAACCGAGGCGCGGCTTATCGATGCCCACGTTCACTACGGGCCTGTAGGTCACCAGCTGGGCATCGCCGGCGCCGAGGATGTCAGCCCGCTGCGGCGACTGGGTGCCCTTAGTGAGAATCTCGCCTTCAGCAAGATCGGGTGCCAGGTCTGCCGGATCCCACACTGCCAGCCAGTCGCCGCCGGACTTCTTGAGTTCCGCCGAAACGGTGTATTTCCACTCCGCTGAGGCGATGTTCCAGGTGTAGTTCAAGGGAACGGTGGCAGTGTCCCCGTCCAGCGTGAGCTCGCCGGCTTCCACGGAAGGTTTGTCCGGCTCGAGTGCCTTGAACACTTCCTTGAGCTGCTCATTCACAGCGGCCGAGTCGCGGCCTTCAAAGGCGACCGGGCCGACGTCGAGGGCGGCAAAGGCCGAGGCAAGCTGCTTCGCCGCGGCTTCCGCGTCCCCCCGCCCGTCGTCGCAGGCGGCCAGCGAGGCGCCGATAATGATTCCAACCATGGCAAGTGACAGTTTTTTTGAGTTCCCCACGGCGCCATTATGCCCCGTCTCGGCCATCAAGCAGCGCGAACGTACAGTTCGCGCCGAAAAAGGGAGGGGACGGCAAGAACGCCTAAATCCCGAGAGCGGGAACCTTCAAACCAAATATGTCCTTCAAGGCATATTTCGCTGCATAGAAGCCCGGCATGCCGGTTACTCCCGGGCCGGGGGGCGTGGAGGAGGAACACAGGTAGACGCCTGGAAGCGGCGTACGCCAGGGGACCGGCGAAAGAACTGGCCTCTGGATCAGTCCGCGGACGTCCATCAGGCCGGCGCTGAAGTCGCCACCCACATAGTTCCGGTTGTAGTTGGCGAGTTCCGCCGCGGTGGTCACATGGACCTGCACCACGAGGTCGCGGAATCCCGGCGCGAAACGCTCCAGCTGGGCGGTGACGGCCTCGCCCATATCCCGAGTGGATCCGGCCGGCACGTGGCAGTAAGCCCACAGCACGTGGTGCCCGGCGGGCGCGCGGCCGGCATCAAAGCGCGACGGCTGGGCAACCAGCACGTAAGGGCGCTCCGGATGCTTCCCGGCGCTCACCTCGTTTTCGGCGTCGGCCAACTCGGCGCGGGTGCCGCCCACGTGCACCGTTCCGGCGTCGGCCAGTTCCTTGGCTACCCAGGGAACCGGCCCTGACAGGATGTAGTCCACTTTGCAGGAACCGTTCCCGTAGCGGAATGACTCCAGCGACTTCCGGTATTTACCGGGCAGGTCGTCGCCGGCCATGTCGAGCAACCCGCGTGGGGCCACGTCCAGCAGCGTTGCCCGCGTTCCGCGTAGTTCCCTGAGGCTTTCCACCGGCCGGTTCGTGTGGATCACGCCGCCGTGGGCGCGGATGTCGTCCGCCAGTGCGGCGGCAATCGACGCCGATCCGCCCAGCGGGATCGGCCAGCCCTGGGCGTGGGCCAGGGCATTCAGCATCAGGCCGGCACCTGCGGCGGCCAGCGAGGGCAAATGCGACACCGCATGTGCCGCCACGCCGCTGAGCAAAGCGGGAACGAGGTCTTCCCTGAACCGCAGATTCCACAGGCCCGAGCCCTGCTCCAGCGTCCGCAGCCCGAAGATCGCGGCCGCGACGGGGTCCTTGGGGATCCGGAGGAGCTGATGCTGGGTCAGGTCCATCACGCCTCCGATGCGGCTGACAATCGGACCCATCAGGTTCCGGTAGGCCACGCCGTCCCGCCCAAGACCCTGAACGGTCCGGTCCAGCGAATGGTAGGCAAGGGCAGCACGCCCGCCGTCCAGCGGGGACCCGAAAGACAGTTCCGGAACCACCAGTTCCACCCTGCGGGCCAGTTCGAAAGCGCGGAAAAACGGCGAGGCCAGGGCCATCGGATGGACCGCCGAGCAGATGTCGTGGACGTGCCCGGGCAGCATCAGCTCGGTAGTCCGGGTGCCGCCCCCGAGGGTCCCGGCTGCCTCAAAGACTTCCACCTGCAGTCCCGCGCGCGCCATTACGGCCGCCGCTGCCAGGCCGTTGGGACCGGATCCGACGACGGCGACCTCAGGCATGGCTCTTTGCCCGCCAGGGAAGGACTGATTCAGCCGGGCGGAAGATATTGAGCCTCGCCCGGTCCGGTGCGCCATCAAAGGGGCCGCCCTGGGGATCGTCGAGGTCATGCCGGCGGACAGGATCGTAGCCAGGGTCGTAGATATCCCATACAACACGGGCCATAAGATATGCCGTTGCCAGCATATGGCCGGCCACTGCGAGGACGTAGTACGGCATATCAATGTTGTGCTGGGAGGAGCCCCCGCTGGTCACCTGTCCCAGGTACATCCAGATGGCGGCCCAGTGCAGGCCCTCAATGCCCTGCCACACAAGGAAGTCGCGCCAACGCGGCCTGGCCAGGGCGAGGAGGGGAATCAACCAGATCACGAACTGCGGGGAATAGACCTTGTTGGTCAGGATGAATGCAGCCACGATCAGGAAGGCCAACTGCGCAAGCCGTGGCCGCCTCGCCGCCGTCAGGGCAATGACTGCGATGCCTACGCAGGCCAGCACAAAAAGGTTGAGGGCCAGGGCGTTGATGACTTCGGCGTCCAGGACCCGCCAGCGGAGCCTGGCTGCCACGAGGTTGTACGCGAACCACGGGGAACTGTAGCCGGCCGGGCGGTCCTCCGTGAACTGGTAGAAGTACCGCCAGCCAGAAGGGTTCATCATTGCGATGGGTACGTTGACGGCCAGCCACGCAACGAGCGCTGCGCCGGCCGTGACCAGAAACGTCCGGATCTTGCCCGTCCGCAGGGCAAGGAGCAGGATGGCACCGAAAATGAGGACGGGGTAGAGCTTGGTGGCTGTGCCCAGGCCGATCAGGATGCCGGCAAGCACCAGCCGTCCCCGTGAGAAACACAGCATGCCAAGCGCCAGGAAGCCTACTGCCCACATGTCCCAGTTGATGGTCCCGGCAAGGATGATGCCGGGCGCCAGCGCCACCATGGCCGCGTCCCACGGCCGCCGCTGTGACATCCGTGCGGTGGCCAGCACGGTAACAATCCAGACGGCGGCGATCAGCGTGGCGTTGACGTCGAAGTAGCCGAGGATCCTGGCGTCGCTGACTCCCTGGCCGGGAACAAGCCAGGCCGTGGCACCGGCGATGAGTCCCATCAGGACGGGGTATTCGAACAGGCTTCCCTGGCTGAAGAAGGGGAAGGTGCCGTCCCCGAGGCCGCGGTTGCGGAAGAGTTCCGGAAAGTCCGAATAGCACGTGGAGTAGAACTGGCTGGGGGACTCCCACCCGTTGGCGCGGCAGTAGCCCTTGATCAGAATGCCTGCAAGGGCCGCCAGCACCGTGAGGATGATCAGCACCCGCTCAACGGTAAACACGCCGGGGGAGACCAGCCCGGGCGCGGAGCGTGAGCCCATAGGCCCGCCAATCAGTTCTGTGAAGTTCCTCAACAACAGGTCGCTGCGGCTGGGAACAACCAGGCGGGCGCGGCGCGGGGGCGCCGGCGGCTTCGTCTCCTGCATGCCTTCGAGCTTACCGGGGTGTTGCGGACCCGTAGTTGTCCCCCATGCACCCGTGTATCGTCGATTCGGTACGCCGAGGACAGTTCCGGCGGTCTTTTGCGAGAACTTCATGGGGGAGCGGGCCTGGGGTCGGCCTGTTCCACGACACGACTGACCTCGAGGGAACACTGTGTTGAATCAGCCGCCGGACGCGCCGGAACTACAGCAGCGGCGCCGCGTTGCGCGGCCGATGGAACGGCGGCTGCCGGATGTAAGCCAGCGCTGGACGGGACCACTCGCCGTCGGGTTGTTGGCTTTCTGCGTCGCTTTTGTTGGCTTGTGGATTCCCTCTTTCTGGGATGACGAGATCGCCACGATCTCCGCCGTCGACAGGACCCCTGCCGAACTCCTGGTTCTCCTGCAGTCCGTCGACGCAGTCCACGGACTGTATTACTTCCTGATGCACGCCTGGACGTCTGTCTTCGGTTTCTCGGAGATCGCCATGCGGACACCATCAGCGCTGGCCGTCGGCCTCGCGTGCGCCGGGACGGTAGTGATTGGACGAAAACTGGGGTCCAACGCCCTGGGCCTTACCTCCGGGCTGGTCCTGGCAGTGCTGCCCCGCATGGTGTGGGCGGGGACCGAAGCCCGGCAATCGGCACTTACGGCCCTGCTGGCCGTCATCCTGACCCTCCTGCTGCTGCGTGCGTGGAAATCCAACCGGGTCCTCGACTGGGTTCTCTACGGCATCTGCGCGATCATTGGCGTCTGGATGTTTATGTTCTTTGTGCTGGCGGTAGCGGCCCACGCCTTCGCGGCCATCCTGCTTCGTCGCCGGCCCATCGCGACGGCCATTGCCTGCGCAACCGTCGGCGCCGGCGTCCTGCCTTTCCTTCTCTTCGCCCTGGGCCAGAAGGCCCAGGTGGCATGGATCGAAAACAGGTCCCTGGCGCAAACGCTGAGCACGGCAGCCGTTAAGCAGTTCTTCTATGGAGAAGACCGCCCCACGGGGAACCTTCCGCCGCAATGGGTCCTGGCTTTCGTTGCGCTTCTGGGCATCCTTGAGGTCGGCCTGGTGGTCTGGGGTCTCTGGACCGCCAGGAAGCTACCTCAGACACGCACCCTGGTGGTTCTGTGCCTCGTGGGTGTTGCCCTCCCCATCGCAGGCCTCGCATTGGTGAGCGTTGTTGCCCAGCCGGTATACGTGGCCCGGTATCTCACGTTTACCGCCCCCGCCTTCGCCCTGCTGGTGGGCCTGGGAATCGTCAGCATTCCTGCCCGGCGGGCATGGCTGCGCTATGCCGCCGTCGCCGTCGTGGTTGTCGTGAGCCTGGTTCCACAACTCACCCTCAAGAGCCTGGTAAATGAACCGCCGGATACCGAGCGAAAGATAGGGGCTCAGGTAGCAACGAACGCCAAAGCGCCGGCAGCCATGGTCTTCGAGCATGACTACCTTCGGGACATGACCATTGCCTATCCTGACGACTTCAAAAATGTCCAGGACCTGTCGCTTGCCAAGAGCCCCGCGGAATCAGGAACACTCTGGGGCGAAAACGAAGCTGTCACGCCGGAGGAGCTGTCCGGCAAGGGAACCGTATGGTTTATCGGAGACGCAGTCGACGCACCCGACGATCTTTCGGCCTTCACTTCGGCTGGCTGCATGGAGACGCAAAACCAAGCCTATGAGCGGATGCACATCGTCGAATTCGCCTGTCCGTAAGCGCCGGGGCCCACGCGTCGCCGCGCAGGCCCCGGGCCGAAGGGTCCCCCGCCGTCAGCGCAGTCCGCCCACGTGCTGGTGCAACAGGACGAATACGTCCTCGCGTTGCTGTTCCAGGAGCTGCCCGTTGAATTTGCGGTGTTCGTAGCTGACTGGCTGGCGCAGGGCGAACAGAGCCTTCGTGATCTTCTTGATCATGGTGGTCACCTCCTTTCGATGCCGGCTGGCTGCCACGGTGGACTGCCTGGACTGCGGTTTTGCCACTGCAGTGGTCATTGAATGTTTCCTTGCGTTCGCAGGAATGAAATTGGGCATGGCAAATAGAGCCAATTAGTGTCGAGACAATAAAGGCGCAGAATAGGCATAAGAATGCCCGGTGTTAATTAGTGGTTCGCGAATGCGAAAATAGGCCCCTGAAACAGCAGTGCTGCAGACCCCAACAAGAAGCCAGGTTCCGAATTATGGGGATGCTGCGTCACCGCGTGGTTCCGCCTTGACAGTGTGCCGACAGGAACCATCCCGAAGGACGGTCATGAGGAATACCTCAAACTCCACTGATGCCGCCGTCGGGCGGAGTCAGGAGCAGGAAGGCTTAGGAGTCGGACGCTCCGTAAAGATGGCGCGCAAAAGCAACAGAGGCCGGGGCCGCAGTGATGGTCATCTTCCATCCGCTAGTCAAAGTAATCATTTCTCCCAACCTCCTTTTCTGCTATGCCGCTGCCCAGGCCGACTGGCCAGGCAACGCGCGCCGTAACCCCGGCAAACCGCTCTGGGGTTAGAAATAAAATTACACTATAAATGCGGCCGCTGACTACTTAATTCGTAAAAGTTTTTCAAGGAAATTTATGAATGGCCTTAGAGGCCCCAGCGGACAATTGCCGGAGTCTTCTTATCCCAGCCCAAAGTGCAGACTTTAGCGGTCCCGAGAATGAAGTGGCGTCCTTCTGTGGGGGCCAGTTCAAGCCAGCGGGCCGTAAGGATCCGCGAAAAATGGCCATGGGCGACAATCAGCACGTTGTCCAGGCCCGATTCGAGGACCCTCGCCACGATCTTGTCAGCACGGGCAGCCACCTCATCCAGGGTTTCCCCGTTGGGCACGCCGTGGGTCCAGATCAGGTAGTCGGGGTTGTCCTTGCGGATCAGGTCGGAGCTGATGCCCTCATAATCCCCGTAGTTCCACTCCACGGCGAGCGGCTCGTGCTGGGCGTCCGGGAATCCTGCCAGTTCGGCGGTGCGCCGGGCGCGGCGCAGGGGGGAGGTCAGTACCAGGTCGAAGTCCACCTGGTCCAGCACTTTGCGGGCCTCCACGGCCTGCTGCTCGCCTTCCACCGTAAGGGGAAGGTCGGTGAGGCCCGTGTACTGGCCGCTCTTGGACCACTCGGTCTCGCCGTGGCGCAGGATCCAGAGCTGGGGGCGGGGGGTCATGGCAGAGATGGTCACTTGGGCTCCTCGGTAGCGGAAAGTTCGACGGCGGCGGGAGGCTCGTCGGCCTCCGGAACGGGAGATGCTGCTTCAGGCTGCTCCGCCCACCAGGCAAGCAGCCTGGCCTCAGCGTCATCCGGCTGCAGCGGACCGTGCTCCATCCGTTCCTCCAGGAGGAACTTGTAGGCGCGGCCAACGACTGGTCCTGGTTTGAGGCCAAGGATTGCCATGATCCGGGCGCCGTCGAGGTCCGGCCGCACGGCTTCCAGGGATTCCTGCTCACGCAGGGCGGCGATCCGGGCTTCCAGGTCGTCGTAAGCGAAGGCGAGGCGTTCTGCCTTGCGCTGGTTGCGGGTGGTGACGTCCGAACGTGTCAGCCGGTGCAGCCTCTCCAGGAGGGGTCCGGCGTCTGTCACGTAGCGCCGGACGGCAGAGTCGCTCCAGCCGGCGTCCCCGTAGCCGTAGAAACGCATGTGCAGCTCCACCAGGCGGGCCACGGCCTTGATGGTGTCGTTGTCGAACCGCAGGGTCTTCATCCGCTTCGCCGTGAGCTTGGACCCCACCATGTCGTGGTGGCGGAAGCTGACCGCACCGCCCGGTTCAAAGCGCCGCGTAGCCGGCTTGCCGACGTCGTGCATCAGTGCCGCAAACCGCAGCACAAAGTCCGGAGCCGGCACGGCGCCGTCGGCCCCGGTTTCCAGTTCAGCCGCCTGCTCAAGTACCTGCAGCGAATGCTGGTACACGTCTTTGTGGCGGTGGTGCTCGTCCGATTCAAGCCGCAGGGCGGACACTTCCGGCAGCACGAACTCCGCCAGGCCAGTCTCCACCAGCAGGTCCACGCCCACCCGGGGGTGGGCACCGCAGATCAGTTTGACCAGTTCATCGCGTACGCGTTCGGCGGAGATGATGGTGATCCGCTCGGCCATCTGGCTCATGGCCACGCGGACGTCGTCGTGCACCGAGATGCCCAGTTGGGACGCAAAACGGGCGGCGCGCATCATCCGGAGCGGATCGTCAGAGAAGGAGGCTTCCGGGGAGCCGGGGGTCGCCAGGACAGAGCCGTGGAGGTCACGGACGCCGCCGAACGGGTCGATAAGTTCCAGCGAGGGCAGGCGCAGGGCCATGGCGTTGATGGTGAAGTCCCGGCGCAGCAGGTCATCGGTCAGCGAGGAACCGAACGCCACCACGGGCTTTCGCGACTCGGGATCATAGGCCTCGGCCCGGTACGTGGTGATCTCGATCTGGAAGCCGGCTTTGCGCATGCCGATGGTTCCAAACGCCCGGCCGATTTCCCAGAAGTTGTCCGCCCACTTCTTAATGAGCGCCACGGTCTGGTCCGGCGTGGCATCAGTGGTGAAGTCCAGGTCCGGCGACGTCCGTCCCAGGAAAAGGTCACGGACCGGCCCGCCCACCAGCGACAGCTCATGGCCGGCGTCGACAAAGCGCTGGCCGAGCTCCAGGACCACCGGGTCAACCTGGAAATCGACGGTGTGGGAATCAGTCTTGTGATGTGCGTGCGCCATAGTTACTTAAGCTTGGCAGAAACCAGAGCGTTGGCAGGCCAAAATCGGGTGAAGATCACGCCTATTCGTCCGCGCACTGGCAAAGTGCGTCATACGCAGTCCATCTTGATGTCATGTTCCGGTCATCAGGAACGGGCAAGAGTCGTTAGAGTGGACTTCATGGCCCATCCCGTACCGAGCGCTCCCGGCAGGAGGACAAACCCACCGTTGCCGTCGGCAATCGGTGCCCATGTCGCGCCCGCCCAGCATTCGGCCCCGGCCTCGCTGCCCACCGTCGAGGAAATTTCCGCCGGCGGCGTAGTGGTGGACACATCCGACGGCGACCTCAAGGTTGCGATCATCGCCCGCCTTAACAGGGGCGGACGGCTGGAGTGGTGCCTTCCCAAGGGCCACCCGGAGGGCAAAGAGAACAACGAACAGGCCGCAGTCCGCGAAATTGCCGAGGAAACAGGCATCGAAGGCGACATCCTGGCGCCGCTGGGCAGCATCGACTACTGGTTTACGGTCAGCGGACACCGCGTGCATAAGACGGTGCACCACTACCTGCTGCGTGCCACCGGCGGCGAGCTCACCATTGAGAACGATCCAGACCAGGAAGCCGTGGACGTGGCCTGGGTCCCCATCCAGGAGCTCGCACGGAAGCTTTCCTTTCCCAATGAACGGCGCATCGCCGACCTCGCACGGGAAGTCCTGCCCGAACATCTTTGAGCAGCCCCTGCAGCGCGCCTCACGGCCTGCAGTGCCTGCCGCGTTGCGGCATTAAGGGCGCCCGGGTGAGACGATGAAGTCGATGTCAGCTACCAACTTCCCTTCCGACAAAGCGCGCGGCGCCGCCGGTGAAACCGAGCCGAGCGCTGCCCAGCCCGGCGAAGCCCGCTCCAGTGCCATCATGGCCGCCGGAACGCTCGTTTCACGCTTCCTGGGCTTCGGCAAGACGTGGATGCTGGGGGCTGCCCTGGGGCTGAGCTCCACAGTCAACGACACGTTCATCAACGCCAACAACCTGCCCAACCTGATCTTCCTGCTGGTGGCCGGCGGTGTGTTCAACGCTGTGCTGGTCCCGCAGATCATCAAGGCCAGCAAGGCGCCGGACAGGGGAGCGGACTACATCAGCCGCCTCCTCACCCTTGCCGTCCTGCTGCTCCTGGGCCTGACCGCCCTGGTCACCCTGGCGGCGCCCGTGATCATCGACCTGACCACCCAGGGATACTCGCCGCCACAAAAGGCGCTGGCCATCGCGTTCGCGTTCTGGTGCCTGCCACAGATCTTCTTCTACGGCCTCTACGCCCTTTTGACGCAGGTGCTGAACGCCAACGGAGCCTTTGGGCCGGCCATGTGGGCGCCCATCCTGAACAACCTCGTGGCCATCGGCGGCCTGGGAACGTTCATCTGGATCTACGGCGCCAACGAGGCCAACCCGCACACACTGGATAACTGGGGCCCCTCGCAGACGCTGTTTGTGGCCGGCTTCTCCACCATCGGGGTGGTGGCCCAGACGGCCATCCTGCTCATTCCGGTGTTCCGGCTCAAACTCGGCCTCCGCCCCCGGTTCGGGTGGCGCGGAGTGGGACTCGGCCAGGCAGCAAAGCTGAGCGTCTGGACCCTGCTGACCGCCGCCGTCGGGCAGCTTGCCTTCCTGTACGTCATGAGGATCGCGACCATCCCGGGCGCGGAACGCCTCCGCCTGGAGCAAGCTGGCGATCCTGCGGCCGATTTCCTGCCCGGAAACGCCGTGCTGGAAGTGGCCAGCCAGCTGTATCTGCTGCCGCACTCCATCATTGCGTTGTCCCTGGCGACCGTCCTCTTTAACCGGATGACCCGCGCCTCCCAGGACGGCAACAAAGCCGAGCTCCGCGATGCCCTCTCCCACGGGCTCCGCACGATGGCCGTCGCCACGGTCTTTGGTGCCCTTGCCCTGTTTGCGCTGGCCGGGCCGCTGGGCATGTTCTTCTCCGGCGGCGACAAGCAGGACGGCGTGATGCTGGCGCAAACGCTGACCATCCTCGCCCTGAGCACACCGTTCATGAGTGCCAATTTCATGATGTCCCGGGTGTTCTATGCCAACGAGGATGCGCGGACGCCGTTCTACATCCAGCTCCTTTTGGCCGTGGTCTACGTCGCCGGCGCCTTCGCCATCCAGTTCCTGCCGGTGGGCCAGGTCATTTACGCCATTGCCATCCTCTACATGGTGGGCAACATCCTCTCGGTGGTGATCAGCGCCTATTTCCTGCGCCGGCTCCTGGGCCACCTGGACGGCCCGCGGATCGCCAACTCCTACATCCGCATGGGGTACGCGGGCCTCGGTTCGGCTGTTGCCGGTTCCGGCGCCCTGTGGCTCATGGGCAGCTACAGCCCGGACGGCTTTGCCTGGAGTGACAGGCTCCCTGCCCTGGTGACGGTCATGGTTGTGGGGCCGGTGATGCTGGTGGCCTACCTCTTCCTGCTGAAGGTCTTCCACGTATCTGAGCTTCGCGACCTGCTCCGCCCGCTGCTGGGACGGCTGGGCCGTACCGCCGGTCCCGATGGCACCGGCCCGGGGACCCCGCAGTCGTCCGGTTCCGGGGGAGCCGCCTCTGGAACGGAACGTACGACGCCGGAACGCGCCACGGTCTCGGTGGACACCGGCCTCATTCCCCGGATTTCCGGCGAGTTCGATGCCGTCTCCTTCCGGGCCGGTCCCGTGCCGGAAGCTGCGCCGGAACGCGCCGCGGATCCCGCGCTTCCTGTGGATGCCGTTGGCGGGTCCGAGGGCGGCTACCTTCCTGCCGAGGACGTGCCAGGCACAGCACGGGGCGGCCTGCTCCGCGATGAGATCCCGCTGCCGGGCCGGCGGACCTTTCAGGGGCAAGCCGGGAAGAACCCCCATTTCAAACCGCGGCGGCCCCGGAAAAAGTGATATCGCCAGGGTGTTTGGCTGCCTGTCTCCACCGGCCGCCACGGCCCATCGGCTAGGATCGAAAGTGAACAAGGGTTGTTGCACTCAAGCGTCAGCCGGCCCGCCGGCAGGCGCTCGAACGGCGGTGGCATCATCCACCCACCGGCAATTCCCGGACAGTCTAGGAGGAACACGTGTCCCACCCGATCGATGTTGGATCAGTACTCGGCGGCCGGTACAAGGTCACTGCCACCGTATTGACCTCACACGACCAGGATCTGGTGCTGGACGGGGTGGACCAGGTTCTCAACCGGCCGGTCAGCATTCTGGTTGCCGGACCGGACAATACCGAGCAGGTTGCCCAGAGCGCCCGTGAAGTTGCCACCGGTGAGCGGCCGGGCACAGTCCAGGTCCTTGACCTGGGCGTCACCGAGGCCGCCACCTACCTGATCACCAACCACACGTCGGCCGCCGACCTGCTGGACCTTGTGGTCGCCTCGAATCCGCCGTATGTGGAGCCGTTCTTCACGGACACGCTCGGCAGCGAAATCTTTGGTCAGGCACGGTCACACGAGCCGGAACCGTACGACGACGAAGAGAACGTCGACGCCGGCTACATCAGCTATTCGGATAGCCACCCGAACCAGGTTGACCCCTATCGGACCAACCAGCCGGTGGTTCCGCCCCGTCCGCCCGTCCGGCCGGCGTCGCCCCCTTCTGCCGGTGCTGCAGGCGCTGGTATCGCTGCTGCCGGCGGTGCTGCAGCAGGAGCAGCCGCTGCGGGCGCAGCGTCCCAGCAAGCCACGGCCCCCCAGCCCGTCCAGCCGCGCGGCCAGAAGCCGGCCGTTCCGGCAGCCGGGACAACCGGTCCCGTGGACAGCGCCACCTCGGCTTCACCGAAGGTCTCGCTGTGGAACGAAGAGGACTACGGCTACGCGGCAGGCGATCAGGACGCCGCCTACGACGAGCCCGTCGAAGCTGCCGCGCCGCCACGCCAACCGGACCGCTCCGCCGGAAACTTCCCCGCTCCCGCCCGCTCTGCCGCGCCCGCCAAGGCAGCAACGTCCACGGCCTCCGCGGATGCGCCCAGTGACTACTACGACGACGATGAGCCCGAGCGAGAGCCCCGCTCCATGCGCTGGCTGGTGGGCGGTCTGCTCGCGGTGGTGCTCATCGTTGGCCTGGTTTTCGCGGTGACAAACCTTGGCAGCCTGTTCCGTTCCGATCCGCAGGCAAACACCGCAACCACCGGATCCACCACAGCCCCGTCGGATTCCAGTACGGCCAGCCCTACGGCGTCCTCGGCTGCACCTGCCGCACCGCCGGCCATCGAAGGCATCACCCGCCAGGGCGATTTCGACTTTGCCGCTACGTACGACGTCGACCTGGTCAAGGCGTTTGACGGCAACGCAGCCAGCTACTGGTCTGACATGGAGTTCGCCACGGAAGGATGGGGCGGGCTTGCCCCCGAGGGTGTTCCGCTGTTCATCAAGCTGAAGAGCAAGGCCACCATTTCCTCCATCACGCTAAGCCAGCTCGGCGCTTCCGGCGGCAACATCAGCGTCTTCACCAACGACCGCCCGTCGCTGGACGGCGCCAAGCAGGTGGGGAGCAACAGCTTCACCTCCACCGATCTGACCATGCCCCTGGCAGCACCGGTCCAGGCCCAGTACGTCATTGTGTCCATCAAGACCCTGCCCAAGCTGGCCGCTCCGAAGACACGCTACGGCTACGGCATCCGGCTGGCAGAGATAAAGATCCAGTAGTTCGCCCATCGCGGCCGCGATCGAGCCGCGCCCGTCACCTTAGGGGAATCACTCCGGGGGGTAACAGGCGCGGCTCTGCTGTCTCCAGACGGTAATCTGGTAAGGCGTCGTTGTTGGGGTGGCTCCAATACTGTCCGCGGACGGTCCCTTCGTTTGCCGGCGCCCGGAATATTCAGCATCACGATTCAGTTGTGCCATGTGGCCGCCTCCACGGGCAGGGCCATCGATATAGGAAGAGGTTCACCGTTCAGTGAGCAACGCAGAAAACACCGCGTCCGAAGTACGTGATGTCATCATCGTCGGCTCGGGCCCGGCTGGTTACACGGCAGCCGTCTACACGGCGCGTGCCAACCTCAAGCCCTTGCTGCTGGCGGGTTCAGTCACCGCCGGCGGAGAACTGATGAACACCACCGACGTCGAGAACTACCCGGGGTTCCCCGAGGGCATCATGGGGCCGGACCTTATGGAGAACTTCGAGAAACAGGCCGCACGCTTCGGTACGGAAATCCAGTTTGAGGATGTCACCGCACTTCAGCTTGAGGGCGACGTCAAGACCGTCACCATCGCTACCGGTGAAACTTTCCAGGCACGCGCCATCATTCTCTCTACGGGATCCGCTTACCGCGAGCTGGGACTGCCCAACGAGAAGCGCCTTTCCGGCCACGGCGTGAGCTGGTGTGCAACCTGCGACGGTTTCTTTTTCAAGGACCAGGACATCGCGGTCATCGGTGGGGGAGACTCCGCCATGGAGGAAGCGCTGTTCCTGACCAAGTTTGCCAAGTCAGTTACGGTGGTCCACCGCCGCGATTCGCTCAAGGCCTCGAAGATCATGGCTGACCGCGCACTGGCCCACGAAAAGATCAGTTTCGTGTGGAACAGCACGGTGGACGATGTGATCGGCGAGAACAAGGTGACGGGCCTGAAAATCAAGAACCTCGTGGACGGATCCGTAACGGACCTCGCGGTTACCGGCGTCTTCGTGGCAATCGGCAACGACCCGCGCACTGAACTCGTCAAGGACGTCCTGGAGATCACTCCCGCCGGGACCATCGCCGTTGAGGGCCGCAGCTCCAAGACAACCATCGCTGGTGTGTTCGCCGCCGGCGACGTCGTGGACCCCACGTACCGTCAGGCCATCACGGCCTCCGGTTCGGGCTGTGTAGCCGCCATCGACGTGGAGCACTACCTCGCAGATCTTCACGCGTAATCCGCGTACCCACCCTTCGAAGAGAGAGACAAGGTTATGAGCAACGCAAAAGACGTAACTGACGCAAGTTTCGGCACGGACGTCCTGTCGGCGGACAAGCCGGTCATCGTGGACTTCTGGGCAGAGTGGTGCGGCCCCTGCCGCAAGCTCGGTCCGATCCTCGACGAGATCTCCGTTGAATACAGCGAGAAGGTCAACGTCGTCAAGGTGAACGTGGACGACAACCCGGCAATCGCTGCCGAGTATGGCATCACGTCAATTCCCGCGGTCTACCTGTTCCAGGACGGCCAGGTCAAGAACACGGTGATCGGCGCCAAGCCCAAGCAGTTCTTCGAAAAGGAATTCGCGGACGTCCTGTCCTAGTAGTTTTTGGAGGACTGGGCTTGTGCTCAGCCGCCTGCCGGATGGCCACCGCTTTCAAGCGGTGGCCATCCGTGTTTTAAGCGATTAATGCAGTATTTGGCTGCATAGGATCGGTTCGCGCCGGCGCAGTGCGGCCGGAAGTGACCGATTTTGGTTCAGTACCAGCTCTCTCTGCTACCGGACGCCATCTGAGTGCTACCAGGCCTATGGAAGCGTGATTACGTGAGGTCCGTTGGTGCAAGAATTGATTCTGCCCCCGCGGTCTTCCCACGGGACGCGGTGTTTCACGTGAAACATAGTTTGCCGTCGTCAGTTCAAAGGCATCTTTAACTGAAGCAAGTGCAGATAGCAGTTGATGGGGAACGTACGCCCACGCGTCAAGAGGCTACCGCGCCTTAAACTGCATTCTTTCACCTACTGTGCCAGCCGTGTTGCACGTCAACCGATTTCTTTCAGCAGAGGCTCCGCACGCCGCCATCAGGGTGCTGCTGGCGAGTCAGCCTGTCTGTAGTGCATATTGTCGGATGCGAAATCTGGTGGACTAAGCGTCTGACTCCGGAAACTGGTTCGAGCTCATGCTGGCTCGATCTACGGAACCAGCGTCTGTTACTGATCGCTAATTGCCTGCGAACCCTCCCAATACCCCATGCGGACTGGCTACAAGCTGCCCGCCGACAATGCTCCGTCACGATCTCTCTCTAGGAAGGACGTCGCTCAATCATCGCCGTGTAGAGCGTACGGCCCAGGAGGAACCGAGACACACTGTCCACTCCCGGCAGGGGACTGGTACGCGCCGTCGAACAATTTACAGCTGACTTCGAGAAACCGGGTGCTTCAGCACTACTCCGTTTCACGTGAAACATGTACTCACCTGCTCGTAGAACGGCCGTAGGGTCGCTTGTCACGGCGCCTTGGCTCATGCTTCACGTGAAACCAAGGATCAGCATGGCCAGAACCGGGAGCTGAACAATCGGCGTGGCCTTTGGCTCTGCGGTTACTAATACATCGCTGATGAAAATCAGCCTGAAGGAGCAGATCTACCTGGAGTTCATGAACGCGAGCGGAATAGGTGGTCCGAATCGATCCTGAGCCTGATCCCGAACGCGAACACGGCAGCCCCGGTCCCTTTTCTCCGTGCAAAATACGGGTCGGAACAACCTGAGTGCCGCCCTCGCACGGGAATACAGCTGAATATACGTCACCCCCTCAACCTGACCCGTACCACACCGCACTGCACTCGAGTACATGTAACCCGCGCGGTCCGGAAACAACAGTGAACTCGGAGTCCTGGGCTCTGGTCGCCTGCACCGAGTCGCACGGTTTTCCCTGACTCCGTCATCCCGGACTCAACTCTGACCCGGTATCGACAGTTTTCAACCTAGCGATTACCTATCATTGCTGAGTGCAGCCCTGCCAATGCCACCTCACGGCATCCATCCAGGGCGGCCGGACGTACCGGGCATTCAGGGCGAAAGCACGGTACGGAAGCCAGGCATGGCGACAACTAACATGACGACCAAATCCATCCGCCTTCAGCTGCAGCCTACACGGGTCGAATGAGGTGGACATGCGACTCCCCAAACCAAGGAGAACTGCCTGGCGAGCTGCACGTTCGTTGCGTGATCTCCTTCCATCGCTCGGGGGACTGTTCGCAATGCTCAGCCTCGGGAACGGCTAGCCGGCGCGCGGTTGGTTCTACCCCCGCGGTTCAGCATGGGGGAGCACGAGATTCTGGCTGGTTTGTTTCACGTGAAACACTGACGACCAGCAGGCGTCCAACCGTAGATCCTAACGTGCAAGGCGGAGATGAGGCCTGGGAGACTAGCATCCGACCTATGAGCTCGCACACACGGCAGGTGGCGTTGGCTAGCGACTATCCGCCTCGTTGGGGCGCGTACCAAGCAATTCCGTTCTCGACGAGTTCAGGAGTGCGCGACTGTCGGAATGCCGAGATGCCGGCGTCCTCTGGGCGTATCTCCAAAGCCCCGCAGAGAGTCGCTGCACGACAATAGGGAAGCGCCGCACAGCCCCGGACATTCGAGCCTCGTCTTCATACCCAGCCACAGACCTATCAGCGTCATCCACTGATGGTCAAGGAGTACCAGGAGCATCGACACGTTTCACGTGAAACATAACAGACTCGCCCAGGGGCGGGTTAGCAACAACCGCAGATGAGCCAGCTACATTGAAAAACACCGACTGCGACGACCAACTGCATATCCATAGTGCCGCCATTCACCAAGGGGAACCACATGCAGCTGTGCGTAGCCGCCACGAACAGGTCGCACCCTGGCAGGTTCGCTCCTCGGTGGGATTGACCACTCGTTCATGACCCAGAACGGGGTGCTGGCCCGACGGATGGCGCCAGCCGCCATGCTAGATGTCATGGGACACTTGCACACGCCGCCCCCAACAACGCGGCGAATCAGCGCAGGTCGTGGCAAACATTCCCAAAGACAGATAAAAAGCCGGACCCTAATTCCACACCAACCGCCTGGTAGGACGCGGCTTTGCTGTCACAGGCCACCACCCTTCTGCATCACTCTTGGGCCCCATGTCGGGCTTCAGTCCATCGCAAACCTTCGGAGCAGCCGACGAGTTCGCCCCCGAGCTGTATGCGCGCCACAGTCCCACAGCCACCGTGGGATAGTGCGGACTACGGCAATTCTCCTTGAAATTACGGAACGACACAGATCCCTCGTCGGGACAACGGCTTAGTTTGTCAACAGCCAGCCCGCTTATCCCCAGAAGTTATCCACACTGATATCCACAGGTTTATGCACACTCTCTTTTTTGAGAAATAGATCACAGGCCAATCAGGTGCGAGGTCCCGGTCGGCCGGATCGTAGTTGCGGATCGTGTCGAGACCGTCCAAGGGTTCCAGCAGCACAGTTTGATGCCGACAAAACAGTTCCTAAGGGCCGAAAATCAGCTGAAAAAGCGGAATCTTCAGCTATGTCGCCTCCACCGTAACTATCGTGATGTGTTTCACGTGAAACACGGCACCGGCAGGCTCACGGACACATCCCATCGCGCTCCGGACTGCGGCGGTGGACTGTTGGATCTAGGACCGATCAGGCGCCCAGGCGCGACCGTTGTCCACAAAGTTATCCACAGCGATATCCACCGGGCAATACACAGGTTGTGGCCAGGCCGAGCTGTCATCGACACAGGCTGGAACGTAGCCTGAACCAGGCTCGCTATCAGATCTACTGCCACCGAACTCGTAGTTAGCAGGTCGAGACGAGTATCGATTCCTCGCCCAAATCCAAAGCAAGGCCGGGTGTACCTGTCCGCCGTAGCCTTTGTCCCCGACCATTCGACACGCTTGGTCATTGAGGTGAACCACGGTCCACTTGGCCATTCCTGACTGCTGAACAGTGCGTGTCAAGGCTTGAGGTGGGACCAGACGACGTGGCGGAACGCTCATAAGGACCTGATGGACAGGACTTCACACGGCCAACAAGCAGGCGTTGCCGGGGGACAGCCGTACCAGCCCGGCTTCGCCCAAACCACTACGTACCTCCTGTCCGATACGATAGGCAGTCTGGATGAGCACCATACCGCCGGTTACGTCGTCCCCATGGAACCCGCATCTGGCTCCCTCATCCCGGCCCAGAGTGGCTCTCTCTTGAGCGAGGTGGCTCTCTCGTGAGCAAGCCTCGTGGCCTGCCAGGCACCGTCCAAAGACCTACGTGTGTCGGCGACGATCAGCCTGGGGGAGAGCCGGGAGAGCCATTACTAATGATGCATGGTCTTGGCGCTCAACAGACCTCACGGAGGTAACGGGGCCCTCGTCCCAGCAGGGTGAGCGCCAGAGTCCAGGCAGGGTGACCACCTCACCCGAATCTGCGTCGATAGCCAAAGTATGAACCCTCGTTCTTCACAACGGCTCGAGTCTTGACCTAGCGTTTTGAACCGGACTTTCTGGAATCAGCCACACTTCACCGGCACTCCGCTTTAGGTGGTGGGTCGTGGCTATCGACTAGATCGGGTCCGCGCATCGCCACACACCAGTCGAACAGGGGCTAACTGTCACTGCAATGCACGTGGCGGTGACCTGAGGTGAAGGTGGTCTGATCGTAGCTGCGTCCAGACCTCAGCGCGGCCCGGATTGGGACTTCGGAACACTGGTCATCCGTTGATGCGCTCCCTGCCGATCTGGCAGACAGAGCTTCGGATCTCCAACAAGGAGCGGAGCCCCTGGGACCTTCCCTAGGCTCCAGAGCGGCCTCTGCGTGGCCGGGGCGGTACTCGGAGCGGGCGGTGATGGACCCCCCACCCCTAGGGAGGCCTAGGACCTCTCAACGGTCTGGCAACCTCTTAGCCGCCTCAAAGCTTCAGCACCAATGAACGCCTAGGACCGAAGCTGACGAAGGCTCGGGACACCCGTGCCATCAATGACGAGCGGGATCCGACAGCAGCCGTGGTTACACAGGCGAAGGGGAGTTCGGGCTTCCGGCAAGGCATGCCCAGTTGGCCTGTCTGCCCTCGTTGCTGAATCGTGCCGGACTTACGCCCCCGACGTACGGGGTTGCCTTGTTTCACGTGAAACACCCGTGCGTCTACGCCGTAAGGAGCCTGTTCTCATTGCGGTCTGGCGCACTTCTTGGCACTCGATTCGCATGTAAATGAACGCTTGGATATCCTTCCAACCAAAACCAACAACTTGTCAGGGCAGCCGGCGCATTTCATCTCGCGAGGTTCTGGTACGAGAGCGGCTGAGACTAAGCCAGTCGCGGAAGGCATGCCCGGTCCGCCACTGCAAAGTCACTTCCTGGCCACGCTTCAGTTCACACCAACCTGGTTGACGGACCCGTGCTGCGCTCCGCCGCCGATCACGGATCTGGCCGTGTTTCACGTGAAACGGCCACTGGGACGATCAGTCGTCAAAGTCTTTCGCCAATAACCTCTCACGCAGACCAGGGGATGAGACGGCAGTGGAGGACCGTACCGCCGCCATCCAAAGTCGGTCTCCTGCCAGGACTTAGTACACAATAACTCGAATGCGGAGTCCACAGCGTGTCCCGCTATTGGGGGCGCTCTGGATTGTTTCACGTGAAACGACATCTTGACTACTGAGTGTTCGACGCGCGCCGGCGGTGACAGCGAATGTGCGGAGGGATTGGCGCCATCGACTGAGTTTCCAGCACTCTACGAAAGTCAGACCGGGAGCAAAGTGGAGTATCCCGAACCGCTCCTGCTGTAGGAATCATACCTGCCGCGATGCTCTACTACGCCGACCGAGGATCGGATCATCGTTTTATGCTGCGGAGTTGGCAGAGCGGTTGGCGCCGTAGGTCCGCTCATTTCGCTCATTTCTCCAGAACAAGTTTCAAAAGCACCGTAGGTACGGCCCGAAAGTGCAGAGCCAAAAAGTACAGAACTCGCACATAGGGCTCGATTCCAAGGCATCCAACGAAGAAATATCAGTGGGCGGCCCACTGCTGTAGTGAAGGGACCCTGCCTTCAACACAGCAGATCAACGAATGGTCTACATCGACAGTTTCTGGTTTCGGCACTGCATCCGAATCGTATGTCATCCACAAGGGACAGCAATGTATGGGTCGGCTGCTGATCCCTCGTTACGATCCACCGCGGGCGGCGTGTGGGGGAGACAAACAGAAAAAGAAGAGGGGCCTGTTTCACGTGAAACAGGCCCCTCTTTGTGAATCTTTTTAGTTATCCTGACCGGGAGCCAAGACTTCCATAATCCTGTTCAGGTCCTCAACGCTGGCAAACTCAATGCTGACCCGTCCTTTGCGAACGCCCAGCGAGATCTTGACGTTTGTATCCAGACGGTCGGAGAGCGACGAAGCCAGGTAATCCAGCCGTTCATGGCGGGCCCCGGGACGCGGGATGTTGTTCTTGGCCGGTTTCGTCGGATCCTGGTACAGCGTGACTGCTTCTTCAGTGGCCCGCACCGACATGCCCTCGGCCACGATCTTCTGAGCAAGGCGTTCCATCGCTGCCGCGTCGGGCAGTGCCAGCAACGCACGCGCATGGCCCGCTGACAAAACACTTGCCGCTACACGTCGCTGTACAAGCGGCGGCAACTTGAGGAGTCGCAACGTATTGGACACTTGGGGCCGCGATCGGCCAATGCGGTCCGCGAGCTGCTCGTGGGTGGTGCCGAAATCTTCGAGGAGCTGCTGGTAGGCCGCCGCCTCTTCCAGCGGATTCAGCTGGCTGCGGTGCAGGTTTTCCAGCAAAGCGTCGCGGAGGAGGTCGTCATCAGTGGTGTCGCGAACGATCGCGGGGATGGTTTCCAGTCCAGCAGCCTGGACCGCCCTCCACCTGCGCTCACCCATGACGAGCTCGTAGGGTTCACCACCGGATTCGGTTGATGTCCGAACCACAATTGGCTGGAGGACGCCTATTTCACGAACAGAGTGGATCAGCTCGGCCATGTCGTCTTCATCGAAGACTGAACGCGGCTGCTTGCGGTTCGGGTGGATGTCCATTACAGGAATTTCGGCGAACCGCGCACCAGGTACTTCTACAAGGTCAACACCGTTGTCGAACGGGGCCGTATCCTCGGCAACTGCCGCCGGTGTTTCCTCGGCCGCAACTTTCTCAGAGGCGGATGACGTCTTCGTGGCGGCAGCCCGTGGCTTTGCCGGCGTCTTCGAAGCTGCAGGCTTGTCCTCGGTCTTAGCTGAGGTTTGCGCCGTTGTCTTCGGCGCGGTCTTGGAAACAGCCGGCGCCTTGGTGTCGGAGGAGGGCTCAGTCGTGGATGCCGCCGCAGCAGGCGCGGCTACCTCGGACGGCTTGTCAGACACGGCCCGGTCAGACTCATCCTCAACCGAGGTGACCTTCTTGCGGCCCTCCGGAAAGAAGAGATCCACGGGACGCGACACTGCAGCCCCGTTGCCCGCAGCATTGCCAGAGGCGGAACTTGGAATGAGTGCGCCAAGACCGCGGCCTAAGCCCCGTCGCTTTTCGCTCATGGATAAATCCCTCCAGTGGTAGAGCTGGGCAAAGTCCGGCTCCGGTTGTTGCAGTTTTCGAAGATTCTAGCGCTCAGCAATTTCAGCTGCGGCTTCCAGGTAAGACAGGGCTCCACTGGAGGAAGGATCGTAAGTCATCACGGTCTGCTGGTAGCTTGGCGCTTCCGAAATCCGGACCGAGCGTGGCACCACTGCACCAAGTACCTGGTCAGGGAAATGCTGGCGAACTTCGGCAGCCACTTGGGCAGCCAGGTTGGTCCGGCCGTCGTACATGGTCAGGAGAATGGTGGAGACTTCCAGGTCAGCATTCAGGTGCTTCTGGATCATTTCGATGTTCTTAAGCAGCTGGCTCAGGCCTTCAAGGGCGTAGTACTCGCACTGAATGGGGATCAGTACCTCACCGGCAGCGCAGAAGGCGTTTACCGTGAGCAATCCGAGGCTGGGCGGGCAGTCAATGAAGATGTAGTCCAGGCGTTCTTCGCCGTTCTTCGCCCGGGCCTTGGAATATACATCAATCGCCCGGCGGAGGCGCTGCTCGCGGGCCACCAGGGAGACAAGCTCAATCTCCGCGCCTGCAAGGTGGATGGTGGCAGGTGCACAGATCAGGTTGTTGATATCCGGGCACGGCGCCACGACATCCGCCAGGGGGAAATCGTTGATCAGGACGTCATAGATGCTGTCCACGTCGGCATGGTGTTCAACGCCGAGCGCGGTCGAGGCATTGCCCTGCGGATCGATGTCGATGACCAGGACGTTCAGCCCTGCCGCAGCCAGGGCCGCCGCAATGTTCACGGTGGTGGTGGTCTTGCCAACCCCACCCTTTTGGTTCGACACGGTGAAGATCCGGGTCTTCTCGGGCTTGGGCAGTTCGCGGCCCAGGAGGCGCTCCCTGCGCTTCGTCTCATGCGCAAGTTCGCGCGCAATCGGACTGGAATCGTCCATGGAGTCGAAAACGTTTGTTCTACCCGAAACGGCTGTTTCACGTGAAACAGCCGACATGGTCACCAGATCTGCAACCGGATTCGGATGTATTCCGCCCCGGCCCGGTGCAAGTCCCGGCCCAGCAACTGATCGTGCTGACCCCAAAGACACAAACGGGGGGATCCGTTGTGTGGAGGCTTCGCTACTGGTCACTGGGACACACTCACTCTCGTTCAGCTTTTTGCTGCCGTTGTCTAGCCTAACCGCTTCGCCCTGTAGACCAAGGTTACCGGGGCCCGGCGCTAGGCAATCTTTTGGGACTTATTTACAACGATGCGGACCACGGTGGTGGGCTCTTCCAGGAGATGCTCACCCACGGTGACGACGGACGTCTGCACGCCGCCGAGTTTCCTGATGACCTTGGCAGCTTTTTCAATTTCCTCGCCTGCGCTGCGGCCCTTAATCGCCACAACTTCGCCCTTGCCGCCGAGCAAGGGGATGGTGAGTCCTGCCAGGTTACTCAGCGCTGACACAGCGCGGGCCGTGACCACGTCGGCGTTCACATGCCCCACGGCGAGCTCCGCACGGGACCGCATGACGGTCACGTTGCTGAGACCCAGGTCATCCACTACCTCCTGGAGCCAGATCACCCTGCGTTCGAGAGGCTCAATCAAGGTAAGTTCCAAGTCGGGGCGCGCGATGGCAAGGCACAGCCCGGGAAGGCCCGCGCCGCTTCCGACGTCGGCAACGTGGCTTCCGTGGGCAATTTCGCTTTCAATGACCGCACAGTTCAGTACATGCCTGCTCCACAACCGGGGAATCTCACGCGGGCCGATGAGGCCGCGTTCGGTCCCGGAGGTGGCCAGGTGCTCAACATAGCGCTTGGCGAGGTCGAGGCGGTCACCGAAGATCTTCTCCGCCGCCAGCAGTTCAGCTGCCGTGATGTCAACCATGATTAGCCGTTCAGCAATTCTCTAGTCTGCGGATACAACGATGTGGCGGCCGGCGCCTTCACCTTCGGACTCACTGACCAGACCAAGGTCAGCAACGGCGTCGTGGACGATTTTGCGTTCGTAGGCGCTCATCGGTTCCAGGGCCACTGCCTTGCCGGTCTCCTTGACCGAAGCAGCTGCATCCTCGGCAATTTTCTGGAGGTGTCCAGCACGCTCTTGGCGGTAGCCGTTGATGTCCAGCACCAGCCGTGACCGGTTCTCCGTTGCGGAGAGGACGGAAAGCCGGGTCAGTTCCTGGAGTGCCTCCAACACCTCGCCGTCTTCGCCGACGAGGCTGTCCAGGCTGTCCGATTCTTCTTCGGCCACGATGGAGATGTAAGTGCGTCCGTTGCGGACTTCGATGTCAATGTCACCATCGATGTCGGCGATGTCCAGGAGTTCTTCCAGGTAGTCGGCGGCAACATCGCCTTCTTCCTCGAGGCGGCTGGCAGCCGAGCCCTTCGTGGAACTGGCATCACTCACGGACTCGTCGCGATCTTCGGTGACCTCGTCGGAAAGGGCGTGTTCGGTGCTCTCGGCTGACATTACTTCTTCTTCCTGTTCTTACGCTGGGGCTGGTTGCGCTGGCCCTTGGCCTCGATGATTGCTGCCGCGGCGGCGGCCTCTGCTTCGGCGTCGGCCTTCTTGCCTCCCAGAATGGGGAGGACGGGCAGGCCCTTGGCGGCACGGCGTTCGGCCAGCGCCTTGGCGGCGGGGGATCCCGGCGTCGGCATGCGGCGGATGACGAAGAACTGCTGTCCCATGGTCCAGAGGTTGGTGGTGGTCCAGTAGATCAGCACACCGATGGGGAAGTTAATGCCACCCACACCGAACACCAGCGGCAGGATGTAGAGCATCATTTTCTGCTGGCGCATGAACGGGCTGGCCATGGCCTCTTCGGACATGTTCTTGGCCATGATCTGCTTCTGGGTGATGAACTGCGAGGCCGTCATGGCCAGGATCATCACGATGGACAGGATCCACACCGCTACCTCATTACCGCCGGCGCCGCCGTGCAGCAGCGAGGCCGACAGCGGAGCACCGAAGATGCTTGAGGAGTCGAACTGAACCACCTGCTCATGGCTCATGGCGCCGATGCCCTTGCCCTGGTCCTTTGCGGCGGTGATACCGGAAAGCACCTGGAACAGGGCAAAGAAGAACGGCATCTGGATCAGCATGGGGAGGCAGGCCGAGAACGGGTTGGTCCCGTGCTTCTTGTACATGGCCATCTGTTCCTGCGCCATGGCCTGGCGGGAGAGCTGGTCGGTCTTGCCCTTGTACTTGTCCTGGAGCTTCTTCAGGTCCGGCTGCAGCAGCTGCATGCCGCGCTGGGCCTTGATCTGCTTGACGAACACGGGAATCAGGGCGGCACGGATGACCAGCACCAGCCCGATGATGGACAGCGTCCACGTCCAACCGTTGGCGGCAGGCAGGCCAATGGCGCTCAGGCCGTCATGGAAGCCCACCATAATGACGGAAACCAGCCACTTGAACGGAAACATGATTGTTTCAAAGAAGTCCATACGATATCCCTACTCGTCAGGCCGCAAGGCGGCCTTCTCCATCAGTCTGAGCAGCCAGGTACTTGTCCGGGTTGTTCAGCACAACAATTGTGGGGGTCCGGTTTTCAGGCCATTCCCGGTGGCCGGCGGGGACATGGTCCACACCGCCGGCATTCCATGGGTGGCAGCGCGCGAGGCGGCGGACGGCAAGCCAGCTCCCCTTGACGGCACCATGGACGGTGATCGCTTCAAGGGCGTACGCCGAGCATGAAGGGAAAAAGCGGCATACCTGGCCGTACAAGGGGGAAATCACCTTGCGGTAGGCCATAAGCAGCAGAATGAGGATGTTGCGGGGCAGGTTCCAGACGGCCTTGCCCAGGGTGATGGCAACAGGCTGTAGGAAATGGACGACGGCGGCAGTCACGTTATGCACGCTGTGTCCCTTCCTGTGTTGTGCCGGTTGAACCGATAACAGCAGCCCGCGGAAGGCGGCTGCCCAACCGGCTCATGGTCGATTCCAGCGCGGCGTTATAGTCTGCCAACAACTGGTCCCAGCTCGCGGCCGCAGACGCAGGCAGAGCCCGGACCACTATGGCGAACCCGGTACCGTACTCGCGCAGCGAGGCAGCACCGGCTTCCCTCAGTCTCCTCTTAACGAGGTTCCTGACCACAGCGTTCCCGACACCTTTGGAAACGATGAACCCGATCCGGCTGGGTTCGTCGGCAGCAATAGCTGCCGCATATAACACTACGTTCCGGCGTCCATTGCGGACACCGGAACGTACGGTTGTTGAAAAATCGGATGCAGTCCTCAAACGGTTACGGGTGGCCAGCACCTTAAACTCGCAAAGAAATGTAAACCGACGAGTCAGTTATTTAGGCCGACAGTTCGGTGCGGCCCTTGCCACGACGGGCTGCCAGGATGGCACGGCCGGCACGGGTACGCATACGAAGGCGAAAGCCGTGCTTCTTGGCTCGACGGCGGTTATTCGGCTGAAAAGTCCGCTTGCTCACGTTAGTTACTCCAGTGGATCAAAGGTGCGCCCACCCGATCAAAAAGGGGAAGAACTGGCCGACGCTAAGTTTTGTATGTGCACTCGCTTCCCCCGGCTGCTCGAACGCGGTGCGTTTGAGAGATTCAGATGGGGCCAAAAAGCGGACACAAAGGACTTCACAACGTTAGGGCAAATTAAGCCCCCGAGTCAAACCGGGACGGCACGCGGTCCTTGTCCCCAGCTGTGGTTAACCGCCCCCGCCAGCCTGTGGATGAAGTGCCTCACAGGCCCGGTTTCAGAACCACAACGGTGTAATTATCCACAAGCTACTTCCCAGCTATCTTCTAGCGTTTTGATCCCCTAGAGTGGCTCAGTAGCCGATTATCCACGGACTGTGCATAACCCTGTGGATGAAGCTGGACCAGCATCCTGGTTCCGGACTTGGGGCTGCAGGTAATGCAGGCAAAGCAAGTTTTGAGGAACTGATTGATGACAGTAGACGAAGCCAACCACGCCAATACTGTCGGAAGTTCCTGGCGGCGCGTTGTCAGCCTGCTGGAACAGGACGACCGCGTAACACCCAGGCAGCGGGGCTTTGTCATCCTGGCCCAGGCCCAGGGCCTGATCGGTTCCACCCTCCTGGTGGCCGTCCCCAACGAACTCACCCGCGAAGTCCTGCAGACGCAGGTCAAGGACGCGCTGGACGACGCCCTGCACAACGTTTTCTCCGAGGACATCCGCTGTGCCATCGATGTTGACACCGATCTGGTGCCCATCCATGAAGAGCCGGAGCTCGTCGTCGAACCTTCTTTCACCTCGGACCAGCTGATCGAGCAGAAGCCGCAGCCCATGCTGCCGAGCACCTCCCACGAATTCGGCCGGCTGAACCCCAAATACGTCTTCGACACCTTCGTTATCGGGTCCTCCAACCGGTTTGCCCACGCGGCCGCGGTGGCAGTGGCCGAAGCGCCTGCCAAGGCCTACAACCCGCTCTTCATCTACGGCGACTCGGGTCTGGGAAAAACCCACCTCCTTCACGCCATCGGCCACTACGCCCGCCGCCTCTACAGTGGCATCCGCGTCCGGTACGTGAACTCCGAGGAATTCACCAACGACTTCATCAACTCCATCCGCGACGACGAAGGCGCCAGCTTCAAGACCACGTACCGCAATGTTGATGTGCTGCTGATCGATGACATCCAGTTCCTGGCCGGCAAGGACCGGACGCTGGAGGAGTTCTTCCACACGTTCAATTCCCTGCACAACAACAACAAGCAGGTTGTCATCACCTCGGACCAGCCGCCCAAGCTCCTGGCCGGCTTCGAGGACCGGATGAAATCACGCTTTGAGTGGGGCCTGCTCACCGACATCCAGCCGCCGGAACTGGAGACCCGCATCGCCATTCTCCGGAAGAAGGCCCTCAGCGAAGGCCTCTCCGCACCGGACGATGCCCTGGAATACATTGCGTCCAAGATCTCCAGCAACATCCGCGAGCTTGAAGGCGCCCTCATCCGGGTCACGGCATTCGCCAGCCTGAACCGCCAGCCCGTGGACGTGGCCCTGGCCGAGATGGTCCTCAAGGACCTCATCACCGACGACGGCGCCCAGGAGATCACCTCCAGCCAGATCCTCACGCAGACGGCTGAGTACTTCAAGCTCAGTATGGAAGAACTCTGCAGCAAGTCACGCACAAGGACACTGGTGACCGCCCGCCAGATCGCCATGTACCTCTGCCGTGAACTGACGGACATGTCGCTTCCCAAGATTGGCCAGGAGCTCGGTGGCCGCGACCACACCACGGTGATCCACGCGGACCGCAAGATCCGCGAGCTGATGGCCGAGCGCCGTGTGATCTACAACCAGGTCACCGAGCTCACAAACCGGATCAAGCAGCAGCAGCGCGACTCCTGACCCGCCGCCTCTATACCTTATTAACAGGTGCATGTGGATAACCCTGTGGACAGTTAAGGGGACAAGTGCGGTTAATGGGCTTAAAACCCTTAAGCCACCTGTGGATCAGCGAAACCGCCAAAATTCTTATCCCCATCCACACCCTGTTTAAAACCTGCGTCGCCCACAGTCCATGAACAGGGCTTAACCGCCGGATCCTGCGGCGAAACAGGGTTATCCACAGTTTCCACAGCAGTTATTAACACTACTAATCCCAAAAAATTGAATTCCCTCAAACAACAATCTCGATCCACACGACGAACCTGCCAGGGGCCGGCGGCCCCGGAGGGCCAGGATCCTCGCCGGGGATGGGTTAATCCCGGATCTTCCGGCTAAGCTGTCAGCAGCGCTCCCATCCCTGGGTTTCTTTGTGGTTCAGCAAGCACGGACCATGCAGGTTCAGGAGTTTGGGGCACCCACTTTTGGAACTCCACGATGGAGTTTCCGGTTCAGACATGGCAGCAGCAATGAAAGGCGGCACCCTTCCGTGAAGTTCAGAGTCGATCGGGACGTCCTGGCAGAAGCCGTCACCTGGACAGCCCGGTCGTTGTCTCCGCGGCCGCCCGTACCGGTCCTTTCCGGCCTGCTCCTCAAGGCTGAAGCCGGCACCGTAAGCCTCTCGAGCTTTGACTACGAGACCTCGGCAAGGCTTGAAATCCCGGCTGATATCGCGGTGGAAGGAACCATCCTGGTATCGGGCCGTCTCCTCGCCGACATCTGCCGCAGCCTTCCTTCCGCTCCCGTGGAAGTGGAAACTGACGGCAACAAAGTCACGCTCACCTGCCGCCGCAGCAGTTTCCACCTGGCCACCATGCCGGAAGCCGAGTACCCGCCCCTGCCGGCATTGCCCACCATCAGCGGCACCGTCCCAGGTGACGCCTTCGCGCAGGCCGTTTCCCAGGTGATCATCGCCGCCAGCAAGGACGACACGCTGCCCATCCTGACCGGCGTCAGGATGGAAATCGAAGACGACCTCATCACCCTCCTGGCCACTGACAGGTACCGGCTGGCCATGCGTGAAGTGCCCTGGAAGCCGGTCACTCCCGGCATTTCCACCAGCGCCCTGGTCAAGGCCAAGACCCTCAATGAGGTCGCCAAAACCCTGGGCAACAGCGGCGACATCAACCTGGCCCTGGCGGATGACGACAGCCGATTGATCGGTTTCGAAAGCGGCGGCCGCACCACCACCTCGCTGCTGGTGGACGGTGACTACCCCAAGATCCGTTCGCTTTTCCCCGACAGCACCCCCATCCACGCCACCGTGCAGACGCAGGAGCTGGTTGATGCCGTGCGCCGTGTGTCGCTGGTTGCCGAGCGCAACACGCCGGTCCGACTCGCGTTCACCGACGGACAGCTGCACCTCGACGCCGGCACCGGCGAGGATGCCCAGGCCTCCGAAGAGCTTGAAGCGCAGCTGTCCGGTGAAGACATCACAGTTGCGTTCAACCCGCACTATCTCGTGGAAGGGCTGAGCGTCATTGAAACCAAGTACGTCCGGTTCTCCTTCACCACCGCGCCCAAGCCAGCGATGATCACCGCCCAGGCTGATATCGATGGCGAAGACCAGGACGACTACCGCTACCTGGTCATGCCCGTCCGCCTCCCCAACTAGTCCCTACCGCCACCCTCGCCTCGCAAGCTCGGCCAGGGAAACCTGGCGGCGTGGGCCCAGAACGACAACCGACACCCAGCGCAGAAAAGAGTTCCACCGTGCATATCGGACTGATCGGCCTTGGCAAAATGGGTTTCAACATGCGCGAACGCCTGCGCAAGGGTGGAATCGAAGTCACGGGCTTCGACCGCAACCCGGACATCACCGATGTCTCCTCGATGGACGAACTGATCGCCGCTGTTCCGGCGCCACGGCTCATCTGGGTCATGGTCCCGTCAGGCCTCATCACGGATGCAGTCATAACGGAGCTCGGGAACAAGCTCGACGCCGGCGACCTCGTGATCGACGGCGGCAACTCACGATTCACCGAGGACCAGAAACATGGTGCCGCGCTGGCCGAAAAGGGCATCCGGTTCGCCGACTGCGGTGTATCCGGCGGTGTGTGGGGCCTCCAGAACGGCTACGGCCTGATGGCCGGCGGCGATGCGGACGACATTGAACGTGCCCTCCCCGTCTTCGATGCCCTTCGCCCGGAAGGTGAACGGGCCGACAGCTTTGTGCACGTGGGCGGAGTCGGTGCCGGACACTACGCCAAGATGGTCCACAACGGCATCGAGTACGGTCTGATGCAGGCCTACGCCGAGGGCTACGAACTACTCGCTGCCAAGGACATCGTTACCGATCTCCCCGGCACCTTCCGTGCCTGGCAAAAGGGAACGGTTGTCCGGTCCTGGCTTCTGGACCTGATGGTGAAGGCACTGGACGAAGATCCCGGCCTGGCCACCATCGACGACTACGTCGAGGATTCCGGCGAAGGCCGCTGGACCGTGGAAGAAGCGATCGCCAACGCAGTGCCGGCTCCCGCCATCACGGCGGCACTTTTTGCCCGCTTCTCCTCGCGTGAAGACAATTCCCCAGCCATGAAGATGGTTTCCGCGTTGCGTCACCAGTTCGGCGGGCATGCCACCCGCTCTGCCAAGTAACACCAATCCCCGGGACCTGCGGGTCCCGAGAAACCTGAAGACCGCGTGTACCTAGAACACCTCTCGCTGACTGACTTCCGCAGTTACGCCCAGGTTGACCTTGCCCTGGAACCCGGCGTCACGGTGCTGGTCGGATCCAACGGAATCGGCAAGACCAACCTGATGGAAGCCATCGGCTACCTCGCGACGCTCAGCTCGCACCGCGTCAGTGGGGACGGCCCGCTGCTGCGGTTCGGCACCGACCGGGCGCTGGTCCGGGCCCGGCTGGTCCGCGGCGGGCAGACCACCGTCCTCGAACTGGAAATCAATGCCAGCCGGGCAAACCGCGGCCGCATCAACCGCAGCAATCCCGTGCGTGCCCGCGATCTCCTCGGGATCTGCCAGACCGTACTGTTCGCGCCCGAAGACCTGGCCCTGGTCAAGGGAGATCCGTCCAACCGGCGGCGGTTCCTGGATGAACTGCTCGTCAGCCTGATCCCGCGGCACGCGGCAACGCGCAGCGACTACGACCGGGTCCTGAAGCAGCGCAATGCCCTGCTGAAATCTGCCCGGACCGGAAAATTCACGGCCGGACATGAGGCCACCCTGGATGTGTGGGACCAGCACATGGCCCGCGCCGGGGCCGAACTGCTGCACGCACGGCTGGAACTGGTGGAACGGCTGCGCCCGCACCTGGCCGGCGCGTACGCCCAGCTCACCGACGGGTCAAAGGCTGCCGATGCGGCCTACCGCTCAAGCCTCCAGAAC
Organism: Arthrobacter sp. HS15c; assembly: GCF_040812005.1. NCBI lineage: Bacteria > Bacillati > Actinomycetota > Actinomycetes > Micrococcales > Micrococcaceae > Arthrobacter > Arthrobacter sp. HS15c. The sequence continues at coordinate 165,129 of NZ_JBFOHM010000003.1, read as the reverse complement.
ATGCTGGACGACGACGGCGGTGCGGCACCGGGTGCAGCTCTTCCGTCCTCCGACGGCGAACCGGGCCAGGAAGACCTCCGGACGCTGAGCGTCCAGGAGCTCACGGACGCGTATGTCAGGGCTTTCGCCGCCTCCCGCCGGAAGGAACTCGAACGGGGCATTTCGCTGGTGGGCCCACACCGGGACGAACTGGAACTCGTTCTGGGTGAAGCGCCAGCCAAGGGGTATGCCTCGCACGGCGAAACGTGGTCCATGTGCCTGTCCCTGCGGCTGGCCTCCTACTACGTGATGCTCGACGACGCCCGGACCGGCGGATCCGCTCCCATCCTGATCCTGGATGACGTTTTTGCCGAACTCGATGTCCAGCGCCGGCGTAAACTGGCGGCAATAGTCTCCGGCGCGGAACAGGTCCTGGTGACCGCCGCCGTCGACGCCGATATTCCGGAGGAACTCTCCGGCCGGCGGGTGAAGGTCATCCCGGGAGGAATCGATGAATAAGGATGAAAACGGCGGGCTCCAGCCCGGCCGGGATCCTGACAGCATCGACGCGCCCCAGGCCGCGCTGAACCGGATGCGCGAAGCCGCGGCCGCCCGCGGCGAAATCCGCCGCAAGGCACCGCCCGCCGCCGGCGCCGGCAAGAAAAAACGGGGAATCAGCGACACCCGGGGCTTCAGCCAGTTCCACTCCACCGGCCGGGACCCGCTGGGACTTGGCAAAGTCGTGGGACGCCTGGTGGCCGAACGCGGCTGGACGTCCCCGGTCGCCGTCGGATCCGTGATGGCCGAATGGGCCACCCTGGTGGGCCCCGAGATCTCCGCGCACTGCACCCCGGAAAGCTTCACCGACACCACGCTCCATGTCCGCACGGATTCAACCGCCTGGGCCACCCAGCTTCGGCTGCTGAGCATCAGCCTGCTGGAAAAATTCCGCACCGAACTCGGCGACGGCGTGGTCACCAGCATCCAGGTGCTGGGGCCCTCGGCCCCCAGCTGGCGCAAGGGCGGGCGGACCGTAAACGGCCGGGGCCCGCGCGACACGTACGGGTAACCGGTGACAGCCGGCGACGCCGCCGTCGGACTCTTGAATATTCGCCTAAGGGCGTGTAGGGCGCTATAACGCCCCGTGGGCGTATAGGAACCCAAAGACCGGACCGCTGGGGCGCCCTAGGCGGGGTCAATGGCCTCACATGGGCACATTCCGTGCCGCCGAGGGCCCTGGAATGCGGGTTTACGCCCTGATTCACGATAGAATCACATCAGATAACTGGGCGCCGGTGAAACGTTGACTGAGTCCGTTTTCCGCACGCTGACAGCCGAGCGGAACGCGGTTCCGCATGTCTTCCTACTCGCCAGCGCCATCAGTTTGTGCCTGTTGGCCGAAGCAATTCCTGGCGGAACTGACTCGGCCGGCCATCATCGAAAACAGAGGAGTCGACAGCGCCTGTGGCTAACGACAATACAGATATCCAGGCAGTGGAACCCGCAGTTGAGGATGCCCGTACCCCCGACACCCCGGCAGACGCTGCGACGCCCCGTGAATACGGCGCAAGCGACATCACCGTCCTCGAGGGCCTGGAAGCCGTGCGGAAACGTCCCGGCATGTACATCGGCTCGACCGGTCCCCGCGGACTCCACCACCTCGTCTATGAAGTGGTGGACAACTCTGTTGATGAGGCCCTGGCCGGATACTGCACACACATCGAGGTAGTGCTGCAGGCCGACGGCGGAGTCAAGGTGGTTGATGACGGCCGCGGAATCCCCGTGGACATGCACCCCACCGAGCACAAGCCCACCGTCGAAGTTGTTATGACCATCCTCCACGCCGGCGGCAAGTTCGGCGGCGGCGGCTATGCAGTGTCCGGCGGCCTGCACGGTGTGGGTATTTCCGTGGTGAACGCGCTCTCCAGCCGCGTTGACACTGAAGTCCGGCGCCAGGGACACGTCTGGCGCATGTCCTTCGCCGACGGCGGCAAGCCCCAGGGCGGCCTCGTCCAGGGCGAGGCAACCGACCGCACGGGAACCACCCAGACGTTCTACCCGGATGCCGGCATCTTCGAAAGCACCGATTTCGACTTCGAGACGCTGCGCGCCCGCTTCCAGCAGATGGCATTCCTGAACAAGGGCCTGCGCATCACCCTGACTGATGAGCGAACCTCCGTTGCGGACAACGACGGCGACCTCGACCTGGATGCCGTGGTCACCGAAGGTGAGGTCACCGCTGAGCACCGCACCGTGGTCTACCAGTATGACGACGGCCTGCTGGACTACGTGAAGCACCTGAACTCGGGCAAGAAAGTGGATGTGGTCCACGAGGACGTCATCGCCTTCGAGACCGAGGACAAGGACCGTCGCATCGCGCTGGAAATGGCCATGCAGTGGACCAACGCGTATTCCGAAAGCGTCCACACGTACGCCAATACCATCAACACTCATGAGGGCGGAACGCACGAAGAGGGCTTCCGCGCCGCCATGACCTCGCTCATCAACCGTTACGCCCGGGAAAAGAGCATCATCAAGGAAAAGGACGACAACCTCACCGGTGACGACATCCGCGAAGGCCTGACCGCGGTTATCTCGGTCAAGCTCGCCGAGCCGCAGTTCGAGGGCCAGACCAAAACCAAGCTGGGCAACTCCGAGGTCAAGGGCTTCGTCCAGCGCGTGGTCACCGACGGGCTGGGTGACTGGCTGGAAAGAAACCCCGGACCCGCACGCGACGTCATTCGCAAGGCCATTTCCGCTGCCCAGGCGCGTATGGCTGCCCGCAAGGCCCGCGACAACGCCCGACGCAAGAGCCCGCTGGAGTCCTTCGGTATGCCGGGCAAACTTTCGGACTGCTCCTCCAAGGACCCGGCCAAGTGCGAGGTGTACCTCGTGGAGGGTGACTCCGCCGGCGGTTCCGCCAAGCGCGGCCGCAACCCCGAGACCCAGGCCATTCTGCCGCTCCGCGGCAAGATCCTGAACGTGGAGCGCGCACGCCTGGACAAAGCCCTGGGCAACGCCGAGGTCCAGTCCATGATCACCGCATTCGGTACCGGCATCGGCGAGGACTTCGACCTCAGCAAACTGAGGTACCACAAGATCGTCCTCATGGCAGATGCCGACGTCGACGGCCAGCACATCACCACGCTGCTGATGACCCTCCTTTTCCGCTACATGCGGCCCCTCATCGAGAACGGTTACGTCTACCTGGCGCAGCCGCCGTTGTATCGGATCAAGTGGTCCAACGCCCCGCACGACTACGTCTTCAGCGACAAGCAGCGCGATGCCATGCTGATTTCCGGCCAGGCTGCGGGCCGCCGCATTCCCAAGGACAACGGCATCCAGCGCTACAAGGGCCTCGGCGAGATGGACTACACGGAACTGTGGGACACCACCATGGACCCGGACCACCGCACCCTCCTGCAGGTCACCATGGACGATGCCCTGGCAGCCGACCAGATCTTCTCTGTCCTGATGGGCGAGGACGTGGAATCGCGCCGAAACTTCATCCAGCAGAACGCCAAGGACGTCAGGTTCCTGGATATCTAGACGGTTTACCCGCTGATATTCCACAACTGACATATACCTGAAACGGAAAATATAGACGATGAGTGACGAGACACCAGAGAACCAGGCGGAATCCGCCGATCTTCCGGAAACCGTACTTGAAGGCGATGTGCTGGTAGACCGCGTTGAGCAGGTGGACCTGCAGACGGAGATGCAGCGCTCCTACCTGGACTACGCGATGGCCGTTATTGTTGGGCGCGCCCTTCCCGACGTGCGCGACGGGCTCAAGCCAGTCCACCGCCGGGTGCTGTATGCGATGTTCGACGGCGGCTACCGCCCGGACCGGTCGTTCAACAAGTGTGCCCGCGTGGTGGGCGAAGTCATGGGCCAGTACCACCCCCACGGCGACACCGCCATCTACGACGCCCTGGTCCGCCTGATCCAGGACTGGACCATGCGCTACCCGCTGGCGCTGGGACAGGGAAACTTCGGCTCGCCGGGCAACGACGGCGCGGCCGCGCCGCGTTACACTGAAACCAAAATGGCCCACCTCGCCATGGAGATGGTCCGGGACATCGACGAGGAAACCGTCGACTTCCAGGACAACTACGACGGCAAGAACCAGGAACCCACCATCCTGCCGGCACGGTTCCCCAACCTGCTGGTCAATGGTTCCTCCGGCATCGCCGTCGGCATGGCCACCAACATTCCGCCGCACAACCTCCGCGAAGTGGCTGACGGCGTCCAGTGGTACCTGGCCAACCCGACGGCCACCCGCGAGGAACTGCTGGAAGAACTGCTGCTCCGCATCAAGGGACCAGATTTCCCCACCGGGGCAACGATCCTGGGCCACAAGGGCATCGAGGACGCCTACCGGACCGGCCGCGGATCCGTGACGATGCGTGCAGTGGTCAATGTGGAGGAACTCCAGGGCCGGACCTGCCTGGTGGTCACCGAACTGCCGTACCAGGCCAACCCGGACAACCTGGCCATCAAGATCGCCGAGCTGGTCAAGGACGGCAAGATCTCCGGTATCGCGGACCTCCGCGACGAGACCTCCGGCCGCACAGGCCAGCGCCTGGTCATTGTGCTCAAGCGCGACGCCGTGGCCAAGGTGGTGCTGAACAACCTTTACAAGCACACCGAGCTGCAGAGCAACTTCTCCGCCAACATGCTGGCCATCGTGGACGGTGTCCCGCGGACGCTGAGCCTGGACGCCTTTATCCGTCACTGGGTGACGCACCAGATGGACGTCATCGCCCGGCGCACACGCTACCGCCTGCGCAAGGCCGAGGAAGAAGCTCACATCCTGCGCGCGCTGCTCAAGGCGCTGGACATGCTGGACGAGGTCATTGCCCTCATCCGCGCCTCCAACACCACTGAAGCGGCCCGCGACGGACTGATGCAGCTGCTGGACATCGATGAACTGCAGGCCAGGGCCATCCTGGACATGCAGCTGCGCCGCCTGGCAGCCCTGGAACGCCAGAAGATCCAGGACCGCCATGCCGAACTTGAGGCCCTGATCGCCGAGTACAACTCGATCCTCGCCTCCGAGGAACGCCAGCGCGAGATCATCAGCACCGAGCTGGCCGAGATCGTGGCGAAGCACGGTGATGACCGCCGCACAAGGATCCTGATGGGCTTCGACGGCGACATGTCCATGGAGGACCTGATCCCCGAAGAGGAGATGGTAGTCACCATCACCCGCGGCGGCTACGTCAAGCGGACCCGCAGCGACAACTACCGTTCCCAGCAGCGCGGCGGCAAGGGCATCAAGGGTGCCCAGCTGCGCGGCGACGACGTCGTGGAGCACTTCTTTGTGACCACCACCCACCACTGGCTGCTCTTCTTCACCAACCTGGGCAGGGTCTACCGCGCCAAGGCCTACGAGCTGGTCGAAGCCGGCCGTGATGCCAAGGGCCAGCACGTCGCCAACCTGATGGCCTTCCAGCCGGACGAGCACATCGCCCAGGTACTGGACCTCAAGGACTACCAGCACGCGCCGTACCTCGTCCTCGCCACCAAGCGCGGCCTGGTCAAGAAGACCCGGCTGGAGGACTACGACACCAACCGCTCCGCCGGCGTCATCGCCATCAACCTGCGTGATGAAGACGAACTCGTGTCCGCACAGCTGGTCTCGGAGACGGACGACATGCTGCTCGTGTCCCGCAAGGGCCAGTCCATCCGGTTCACCGCCACCGATGACGCGCTGCGGCCGATGGGCCGGGCCACGTCCGGCGTCACCGGCATGAAGTTCAGGGAGGACGACGAACTGCTGGCCGCCAACGTGGTCACGGACGGTTCCTTTGTCTTCATCGTGACTGAGGGCGGCTACGCCAAGCGCACAGCCGTGGAGGAATACCGGCTCCAGGGCCGCGGCGGCCTCGGCATCAAGGTCGCGAAGCTGGCAGAGGAACGCGGAGACCTGGTGGGCGCCCTGATCGTCCAGGAGGAAGACGAAGTCCTGGTGGTCATGGAAGGCGGCAAGGTGGTCCGTTCCTCCGTGTCGGGCGTTCCCGCCAAGGGCCGTGACACCATGGGCGTCATCTTCGCAAAACCGGACAAGAACGACCGGATCATCGAGGTGGCCCGGAACAGCGAACGCGGACTTGAGGGCGATGAATCCCTGGAGGATGACGTAACGTTGGCTGAAGAGGCTGGATCCCCCGAGGGTTCCGCAGGGTCAGAAGAAGTGGCAGAGACAGCACCGGCCGTTGAGTCAGAGGACGCCTCCGGCGACGCTGAGCCGAACGAAGACTACACCGGAGGTAACGAGTGAGTAATCCCGACTCATATCCCAAGCAGAACAGCAATGTTCCAGGTGGAACGGGCCAGCCCGCGGCCGCTCCCCGGGTGAACGCCCCCGTTCGTCCCCAGCAGCGTCCGGCGGCTCCGGCGGGCATGCCCGGCCAGCGCCCGGCCGCAGCGGGCCAGCGTCCGCAGGTCCAGCCCGGACAGGGCCAGCGGCCTGCCAGCGCGGGGCAGCGTCCCGCGCAGGGCGGCCCCGGGCTGGTCAAGCCCGCCCCCAAAGCCAAGGTCAGGCGTGCGCGCCTCCTTGTCAGCAAGGTCGATCCCTGGTCCGTCCTGAAAATGGCGTTCCTGCTCTCCGTAGCGCTGGGAATCGTCACGGTCGTTGCGGCCATCGTCCTCTGGACTGTCCTGGACCTCACCGGCATCTTTGACCAGGTGGACAGCCTCCTGGGAACCCTCGCCGGGTCCGAAGGCGGCGGGTTTGAGCTGAAGAAGGTCGCCTCGCTGGGACAGGTGGCCTCCTTTGCCACGATCATCGCCGTGGTGAACGTGGTCCTGCTGACGGCCCTGTCCATGCTGTCCGCTGTGCTGTACAACATCTCTGCCACCCTCGTGGGCGGCATCGGCGTTACCCTCACGGACGACTGAAAATCCCATATTTCCGGCGGAAATTTCCGCCGGAGGGCCTCGATTTGAGATCGGGCCGGGATGTGCTGTAAAGTCATGTCTCGGCCCGATGAGGCATCGGGGCGTATAGCTCAGGCGGTTAGAGCGCTTCGCTGATAACGAAGAGGTCCCAGGTTCAAGTCCTGGTACGCCCACGGAACCTGTGCAGGTTCCAGTAAAGGTCCAGCCCGGCTGGACCGGAACGGGGTGCATGTGAAGAAGTTGCTGGTTCTTGCAGCTGCGATCGCAGGCGTCCTGCTCTACCGGAAAGCACAGGAATCCGAGGCCCGGAAAACGGTCTGGAGCGAGTCAACCGATACGGTTGATTAGCCCGGATTCCCGGACCGGAAGCTGGCTAAAGGCTTCCCGGTTCTAGGGTATGATTGACGGGTTGCTTCTTATGGGGGCATGGCGCAATTGGTAGCGCACCTGCTTTGCAAGCAGGGGGTTCGGGGTTCGAGTCCCCGTGCCTCCACCATAAGGAAGGTCCCGGACAGCGGAAACGCTGTCCGGGACTTTTTGGTTAAGTCGCCACAGTAGGGTTTGGACAGTGAACTTCTTCCTCGCGGCGCTCGGTGTGCTGGGCGTTGCCTCATCCGGTCCGCTGATCGCCGCCACCCTGGGTGCCACCACGGTCAGTGCCCTGGCCATCGCCTTCTGGCGCAACGCCATCGGTGCCGTGGTGATGGCCACCCCCACCCTGGCGCGTGAGCCGCGGCAGTTCGGCCAGGTCTCCTGGCAGGAGTTCCGCTGGTCCTTGCTGGCCGCCAGCGCCCTGGCCCTGCACTTCGCGTGCTTCATCACTTCGCTGCAGTTGACCTCCGTGGCCGCCGCCACGGCCCTGGTGTGCCTGCAGTCCGGCTGGATCGCCGTCTTCCAGCTCTTTCGCGGCACCAGGCACCGGTGGCCGGTGCTGGCCGGCCTCGGCACCGCTTTCGGCGGCGTGGTGGCCATTACCGGGTTTGATATGGGGAGCTCACCTGAGGCGCTCCTTGGCGACGTGCTGGCGGTGGCCGGCGGAGCGCTGGCGGGACTGTATACGCTGGCGGGCGGCAAGGCCCGGCAAAGCATGACCACCGGGACCTACACCACGCTGTGCTACGGAATGTGCGCCGCCCTGGTGGCGGTCCTGGCAGTGTTCAGCGGCCAGCCGTTGACCGGGTTCGACGCCGGCGGCTGGCTGGGCATTATCGCCATCACCGTCTGTGCGCAGCTGGTGGGCCACACGGCGTTCAACCACCTGCTGGCCACGATGAGCCCGCTGCTGGTCTCGATGATCATCCTGCTGGAGATCCCTGGAGCCGCCCTGTTGGCGGCCATCTTCCTGAACGAGACCCTTCCAGTGGGCACCTATGCCGGGCTGGCGCTGATCCTGGTGGGACTCGCCGTCGTAGTCCTGGGGCAGCGGTCAGGCTCTAAAAGGAAGCAGCGCGAGACCTCAGCGAGCCGCACCCGGGGCGACGAACCGCCGTCGGACCGCCTCGCGGAGCTGGGGACTGACTGAACGCTGTTACTGGCCGCCGCGGCGAACCGGCTGGGCCGTGTTGACGGTGTGGATCGCCCGCAGCAGCTTGGCCGGGAAGTAGACGGAGAAGAAGACCACCATCGGGGCCTTGAGGGCCATCTTCTTCACGTTATGCGCCTTGTACGTCCGGTCGAAGCGCGTCACGTAGTAGCGGTAATCCCTGGGTGAGTCCTCGAGCCGGCGGGCGGACATGCCGGACACCATCTGGGGCCAGTACTGCACCTTGAGTTCGTGGTCGGCGAGATGCAGGGAAAGGTCAATGTCCTCATGCATCTCGTCCTTCTCGTCACGGCAGGTTTCGTCCCGGATGGTTTTCCAGGCTGAAGCACGCAGGGCCATGTTGGAGCCAAAGAGGAAATGGTACTGGTGCTTGGCGAGCTTGAGCATCAGCTGGCGCATCTTGTCGTCGGCCTTGAGTCCGAAGCGGCGCATGGGCATGTCGTAATAGACAACGGGTCCGGTGGCGGCCTGGACCGACTGGTCCGCGAAGGCCTTCTGGACCTGCTCCACCCAGTCCGGCTCCACGACGGAATCGGCGTCGATCCGGCCTAGGACATCACCGGTGGCGTGGTTAAGGCCAAAGTTCCTTGTGGGGATAAGTCCCTGGTCGCGGTCCTGGCTCAGCAGGATGATGGGGCTTTCCGGGTACTCCAGCTGCATCTGCTGCACGATGGCCGCGGTGCGGTCTGTGGAGAGGTTATCCACCACTATGATTTCGTGCGCGGGGACCGACTGGTAGACGGCAGCGATGAGGCACTGCCGGATCACACTTTCCTCGTTATATGCCGGGATGACAATGGACACGCGCGGCAGCTGAGCTGCGTCGTTCAAGGCATCCCCGGAGGATTTATCGGCTGACATCAGTTCAAATTTAGCACCGATCGGGGTCCGTCCTGCCGGGAGGCGGCGGGAGTCCGGACAAACACTGGGAAAACACTGAAGGGGCCCCGCACCAGGCGGAACCCCTTCAGCTGACGGCGCAAAGCGCCTGGAACTGCTAGACGCTGTCCTTGTCCGCGGATCCGTTCACGTTCGATGCGATGTTCTTCATCGCCGTCTTGGCATCCGTTGCAGCCTTGGCGGCGGCGTCCTTGGCATCCTCGGCGACATGCTTGGCTGTGTCAGCTGCGTCTTCCACAGCTTCCTTGGCGTCTGCCGCGACTTCCTTGGCCTTGTCAGCGACGGCGCCCGCAGCGGACGACGCAGCTGCTGCCGCGTTGCTGACGGCGTCGGCAGCGGTCTCCTTGATGTCGTTCACCGTGGTGGCGGGAACCGGGGCCGGAGTGGGCGTCACCGGGGAAGGGGTCTTCCACGGGTCTTCAACCGGCTTGGACGCCTTCCAGGCGGCAACACCGGCGGCCACTCCGGCGGCGATAATCCCGAAGACCAGCCAGCCGCGCTTTTTGGGCTTCTCGGGCTGGGCAATCTGGACGCCGACGGCCTTGCCTGCTTCGTGGGCTGCTGCCCTGAGCTGGGTGCCTGCGGTGTGGGCCTGTTCCTGGATGGAGTGCACCACGCCGGAATCGGCAAGCCTCTGGGCTACGGCGTCCACGTGGGACGGAGCGTTTTCCAGCGTGCGGTGAACCGCTTCGGAAGCCTGGCCGATCTGGTCCGAGAGGCGCGGCAGGTACTCCACGACAACACGGTCGCGCGCATTGAGGATGACCGGTGTGGCCTTGTCCAGTGCCTCGTGGAGACGCGGAGTGGTGCCTTCAACAGCGTCATGGATCTTCGGAGCAAGGTGGGCCAGACCATCCTGGATGCGAGGCGTTACTGTTGCGACGCCGTCGGCGAGGTTGTGTGCGGCACTCTTGAGCCCCTCCTGGATCTTGGGAGATGCGGTATCCAGGCCATGCTGCAGGCGGGGAACCGCCCAGTCCACGGCTGCTTCCACGCGGGGGGCTGCCCAGTCCTTGGCGTTCTCTACCGCGCTGTTGACTGACTGCTCAAGGTCACGGGCAATACGATCCGATTTCTTCACAACTACCTCCCGATTAATGTGACGGTTCTGTTGTTAGCCTACGTGGATTGACCTTCACCGGCTATTCTCCGCCCGGAATTCAGGCTGATTTCACCCAGCGCGGAACTGCCTGCCACACCCGATCCGCTTTGGCCGGCCATGAAAGAATGGGCAGTATGACTGCCATCGCAACTGCAAAAGCAACCATCCACACCAGCCTCGGCGACATCGTCGTGAACCTCTTCGGGAACCACGCCCCCAAGACGGTCAAGAACTTCGTCGGCCTCGCCACCGGCGAGCAGGCCTGGACCCACCCGGAGACCGGCGAGGACAAGACGGGCACGCCGCTGTACAACGGCACCATCTTCCACCGGATCATCAAGGACTTCATGATCCAGGCCGGCGATCCCCTGGGCCGCGGCATCGGCGGACCGGGCTACAAGTTCGACGACGAAATCCACCCCGAGCTCAGCTTCAACGCCCCCTACAAGCTGGCCATGGCCAACGCAGGCATCCAGATGGGCAAGGGCACCAACGGCTCCCAGTTCTTCATCACCACGATCCCCACCGACTGGCTGCAGGGCAAGCACAGCATCTTCGGCGAGGTGGCTGACGAGGACTCCAAGAAGGTTGTCGACGCCATCGAAGGCGTCCGCACCGGCATGGGTGACCGCCCCGTCGAGGACGTCACCATCAACAGCATCGACATCGAGCAGCTCTAACCACAACCCATGAGTTACGGAATCCCGGCGGTGGAGCCGTCAGCGCAAATTCCGGTCTGCCCCAGGCACCCGGACCGGCCCTCCTATGTGCGGTGCCAGCGCTGCGGGCGCCCTGCGTGCCCCGACTGCCAGCGGGCGGCCGCCGTCGGGTTCCAGTGTGTTGACTGCGTCAACGAAGCAGCGCGCTCGACGCCGGCAGTACGGACCGTCTATGGCGGTGCCGTAACTACCGGCAAACCCGTCATCACCTACGGCATCATCGCGGTGTGCGCGCTGGTGTACGCCCTGCAGTGGATACTCCCCGGCGGAGCTGTCTACGAACAGTTTGCGTACAACAACGTGTTCGCGACGCCCGCCTACGGCGTGTTCGAGCCGTGGCGCATGCTGACAGCTGCATTCCTGCACTCGCCTGATTCCGTCCTCCACATCGTGCTGAACATGTACACGCTGTGGATTTTCGGGCAGGCCCTTGAGCCGCTCCTGGGCCGGGTGCGTTTCCTTGCTGTCTACCTGATCTCTGCCGTTGGCGGTTCAGTGGGCTACCTTCTCCTCAACCCGCTGCTGGTCCCCGGCCAGCAGCTGGCAGGCGTGGTGGGGGCATCCGGCGCCATCTTTGGACTCTTCGGCGCGATGCTCCTGGTCCAGCGGCACCGTGGCGGGGAAACCCGCCAGCTGTGGATCCTGATAGCCATCAACGGCGTCATCGGTTTCCTCATCCCCCAGATCGCCTGGCAGGCCCACCTCGGCGGCCTCATCACCGGTGCGCTGTGCGCCGCGGTGGTGGCGTACACGCCGCGCGGACCGCGGCAGGGACTCCTGCAGGCTGCCGGCCTCGCTGCCGTGTTTGCGCTGCTGGTCCTCGTGAGCTGGATCAGGGTTTCAGCGGGCTGATTCCTGCGCTCTACCCACACGTACTGAAGACCCCGGTGTCCACATGGACACCGGGGTCTTCAGTGTTCCAGGAGGTGCTGGTTTGTCTCCGAGGGGGCACGGCAAGTTTTCCACAGGAGTTATCCACATTGTTGGTAACTTACATGGTTGTAGTTCGGAAGCAACATTGGCCGCAGGCCCGCAAACGCGGCGGTATCTGAATTACCAGTCGGCCGGTGTCCACAATTGTGGATAACTCCTGGGGATGTCCCTGTGGTTAAGTGGACAAACATGGCGATGATGTCCTCAGCTGTGGATATCCCTGTCGATTCACGGCCAAACAGGCCCCCAGCGGCCGTCACGCCAGAGATTTCAACATGGTTATTCACAGTGTTAATAACTTACAGCGGTGTAGTTCAGGGAACGCCGAGGGCCCTGCGGTGCCGATGCAGCGGGTTATCCGCGTGTGCTGGCGCGTGTTGTCCACAACTGTGGATAAGTTGTGGGTAGCCGTGTGTTAGCAAGTGGATAACCGGGCGGATCGGCAGCCGGATTCAGTGCAGCGCCGAAGCCAGCCAGAATGCAGGAGGACTCATGAGCGGCACCACCGAAAACATCTTCCTTGATAAGCAGCACCCGGCCATGTGGCGGTCGCTGAACGGCCTGGGGCTCAAGGCGCGGGAAGCCGCGGCAGCCGCCGGCATTGAGGGCACAATCATTGAGCTGATGTACGTCAGAATCTCCCAAATCAACGGCTGCGCCTACTGCCTTGATCTGCACGTGGGCGATGCTGTGGCAAACGGCGAATCCCCGCAGCGGCTGGCGGTTCTTCCCGCGTGGCGTGACACGGCACTGTTCACGGACAGGGAGCGTGCGGCACTTGCGCTGGCGGAGAGCATCACGGAACTGCCGGACCAGCGCTCACGGGAGCGCGAGGAGGGCTACGCCCGGAGGCACCTCACCGCAGACGAGTTCTCGGCTGTCAGCTGGCTGGCGATCACCATGAACGCCTTCAACAGGGTTTCCATCACCAGTCACCATCCGGTGCGGCGCCAGGAGTGAGCGCTGGGCGGCTGTCATCGGAGGCCGGCGGGCTTCAAACGTGCAGTCCAACCGTGCAGTGGACCCGTCCAGGCTTTTATCCACAGGTAATCCACACTGTTAATAACTGCGTCCAAAACGCCGCCGTCCCCAAAGGTCCTGTTTCCGGGCATTTGAGCGTCCTCAGCGGCGAATTGCGGCAAGGCGGTTATACACACTGTGGATAACTTTAAGAACAGCTGGGGAGAACCCGGCCTGAGGAACTCAGACTCCTGCCGCCGGCCACACCCCGGATGTTCCGCGGCGGTGGCTGTCCACCAGGTGGGTGTCCACCATGCCGATCGCTTCCATGAGCGCGAACATCGTGGTGGGACCGACGAAGGAGAAACCCTTTTTGCGCAGGGCCTTGGACAGGGCCACCGATTCGGGCGACTGCGTGGGGATATCGGCATGCATGAGCGGCTGGGGGGTGTCGGCTGGCTGGAAGCTCCACACAAAGTCCACGAGCCCGCCCTCGCTGCGCAGGGCGATGACAGCCTTGGCGTTGGTGATGGCGGCACGGATCTTCAGCCGGTTGCGGATGATGCCGGCATCCTGGAGCAGGCGCTCCACGTCGGCTTCGGTAAAGTCGGCCACGATGTCCGGGTTGAAGTTGTGGAACGCTTCACGGAAGGCAGGGCGCTTGCGCAGGATGGTGGCCCAGGACAGGCCAGCCTGGAAACCCTCCAGGCTGATGCGCTCGTAGAGGCCCTGTTCATCCCGGACCGGCAGGCCCCACTCCGTGTCGTAATACTCGCGCAGGAGCGGATCAGCGGACGCCCACGGCGGACGCGCGAGGCCGTCGTCGCCCAGAACGGTGCCGTTGGCGCCGGGGATCATGCGCCGTGGCTAGGAACGCCAGCGGGTGGTCATCAGGAAGCCAACGATGGCGATGCCAAAACCGGCCACGATATTCCAGGACTCCCAGGCCTGGACGGGAAGCCGGCCTTCGCTGATGTAGAAGGTGATGATCCACAGCAGGCCGATGATCATGAGGCCGAACATAACCGGCTTGAACCACACGGGATTGGGCTTGTAGGCCTGCGTTGACGCAGCCGGCTGGGCCGAGGTGGAAGTCTTCTTGCGTGGCTTGGACTCGGGCACGTGCTCTCCTTGGCGGCTGAGGCAAGCTCGGCGACCCGGGCTTGATATCCTGCAAGAAGGAAATTGCCAGCGGTCTGCGCGATCTTGGTCAAATCTGGATTCTTACTAGCAGCCAATTCTAGCCGTAGTTCAGGGCCAACCAGCGCCCATGGTGACCGCCCCGGAGGAGAACGCGTGGTATTGCAGGAGAAGGCGAGGGCCGGCACTGCGCCGGGCCCCGGCGTCGTAATTCTGCGTGGAACTGTCCAAGTGCTGGGCGAGCTCCTCATCACGGCGGGCATCATCCTGCTGCTTTTTGTGGGCTGGCAGCTCTGGTGGACAAACGTGGAATCGGACGCCAAACAGAGCGCCATCATCAAGGAATTCGCCCAGGACCTCGGCACGCCGGCCCCCAGCCCGGAGCCCACCGGAACCGCCGCCACGCCCGGGGCCCCCGTGGACTACGGACCACCCGTCGTGGGCGCCGCGCCCGGGCACGCCGGAACCATCGGCATCATGTACATTCCACGGTTCGGCCCAAACTACACCCGGCCCATCGTCCAGGGCACCACCGGGGATGTGCTGGACACCCTGGGGCTGGGCCATTACAGCAACACCGCCATGCCCGGCGCGGTGGGCAACTTTGCGGTGGCCGGCCACCGGCAGACCCACGGCGCAGTACTGGACAACATCCACACCCTGGTCCCCGGGGACAAAATCTACGTCCAGACCAGGGACGGCTTCTACGCCTACGTTTTCCGGAACAACCAAATTGTCCTGCCGTCCCGGACCGATGTGCTGGATCCGGTGCCTACCCAGCCCGGCGTCACTCCAACGGAAAGCTTCCTCACCATGACCAGCTGCAATCCGCGCTTCGGTTCCCAGGAACGGATTATTGCCTATGCGCTGCTGGAAAGCTGGCAGCCTGCCTCGGCCGGTCCGCCGGCTGAAATAGCGGCCCAGGTGGCCGCCGCGACCGGAGGGAGCTAAATATGTACGGCTGGATATTCCGGCACCTGCCGGGCCCCTTATGGCTGCGGATTCTCACGTCCGCGGTCCTGATCTCCGCTGCCCTGGTCCTGATGGTCCAGTTCCTGTTCCCCTGGATGTCCACCTTTACCCAATTCACCGACTCAACGATTGGTTCCGCAACCCAGCCATGACCACAACCAAGATCCTGGTCGTAGACAACTACGACAGCTTTGTATACACCCTGGTGGGTTACCTCCAGGAGCTCGGCGCCGAAACCACGGTGGTGCGCAACGACGATGTCACGCTGGCCGAAGCGACGGAGATGGCAGGTACGCGCGACGGCGTACTGATCTCGCCCGGTCCCGGCAACCCTGCGGAAGCCGGTGTCTGCATCGAGCTGATCAAATGGTGCGGGGACAACAACAAGCCCATGTTCGGCGTCTGCCTGGGCCACCAGGCTTTGGCCGAGGCCTACGGGGGCACCGTGACCCACGCACCCGAGCTGATGCACGGCAAGACCTCACTGGTGGAGCACCACGGCACGAGTGTTTTCAAGGGCCTCCCCTCCCCCGTCACCGCTACGCGGTACCACTCGCTCGCGGCTGTCCGGGACACCATCCCGGAGGTCTTGGAGATCACCGCCGAAACCTCCACCGGTGTGGTGATGGGACTGCAGCACCGGACGGCCCCGCTGTGCGGCGTGCAGTTCCACCCGGAGTCCGTGCTCACCGAAGGCGGCTACCAGATGCTGGGCAACTGGCTCGAATCACTGGGGATGGCCGGTGCCGCGTCCCGCGCCTCGAAGCTGAGCCCGCTGATCCAGCACTGAGACGCAGCCTGGCCCGAGGCGTTCCTACTGACAGGAAATCCTGACCCCGTGTTCCATAAGGAATGCGGGGTCAGCCCTTTTTGGTGGCTGTCGGGGTGGGCGTCGGCGTGGGGGTCACCGGCGGGGGCGGCTCCTTGGCCACCACAATGTTGATGGTCTTGCCCTGTTCGACGGCGGCGTTAACGGGATCGCTTTGATCCGTGACCCGGCCCGCCTCCACCTGGGAGTTCTCCACTTCCTGGACGTTCGGGACGAGGCCCAGCTCCTTCAGCGCCGCCTCGGCCTCGGCGCGGGTGCGGCCGCGCAGCTCCGGCATGGCCACCTTTCCGGTGGACACCACGATCTCCACGGTGCTGCCCGGGGCCACGATCTGGCCGGGCGCGGGGCTGGTGGTGATCACAATGCCCCCAGGCACGGTGGAGCTGTTGGCCATGGTGGTGGTCGGAGCACCCACAAGGCCGCTTTGGCGCAGGACGTCCCGGGCAGCGGCTTCAGTCTTGCCGGGGAGGCTCTCCGGAACCTTGACAGCGCTGGGGCCCTCGGAAATGTTCAGGACAACTTCGGAGTTGGGATCCAGTGACGTTCCGGCGGCGGGGTCGGTTCCGATGGCTGTCCCCTTGGGAACCGTATCGTGTTGGGCACGCTTGATCTGCGGGCGCAGGTTGGCACCATAAAGTTCCTGCAGCGCGGCCGACTCCGTCATGGCGGCCACCACGGGGATCTGCACCTTGGGCGCCGCGGGGGCAGGCCTGTTGACGGTGTTGTAGAGCCACAGACCGCCGCCGGCCAGCACCAGCAGGGTGAAGATCACGAAGGTGGCGATCCAGGCACGACGGCGGGACTTCTGCCGGGGGCTCCGCTCCCGTTCAGGAGGGAGACCCAGCGGGAGTTCGTCGGCTTCGTGTGGTTCATAGAGGGCTGCCGCCTCCGCGCGCAGCCCGTTGCCGTTGGAGTGGTTGTTTGCCGGGGTCCGCAGCCGTCCGGTGGGGGCGTCGTCCAGGAAACTGGCACCGGTGAAAGCGAAGGCTTCGGTGGCGGGGCTGCGTTCAGGCGTCGGGACGTGGTCGTTCGGATCCGTGGGCGCCTCGTTGGCCGGAACGTCCGGGACTGACACGCCGGCGCGGGCCGCGCGAAGGGCGCGGCGGAAGGCCGCCGCGTCCTGGAACCGGTCAGCGCGGTTCTTCAGCAGCGCCTTGGCCAGGACGCTGTCCAGCGCTGGCGATACCTCGGGATTCACGCTGCTGGCCGGCTCCGGGATCTCCCGGACATGCTGGTACGCGACCGAAACGGGGCTGTCGCCAATGAACGGCGGCCGTGCGGTGAGCATTTCATAGAGCAGGCACGCGGCCGAGTAGAGATCACTCCGGGCGTCCACGGTTTCACCCCTGGCCTGCTCCGGCGAAAGGTACTGTGCCGTGCCCACCACGGCCTGGGTCTGGGTCATGGTGGCCGAGGAATCGGCGATGGCCCGGGCGATGCCGAAGTCCATCACCTTGACGGCGTTGGTGCCCTCACAGCACATCACGTTGGCGGGTTTGATGTCCCGGTGGACGATGCCGGCCTTGTGGCTGTACTCCAGGGCCGCGAGCACGCCCAGGCAGAACTCGATGGCCTGGTCGATGCTGACTTCCTTGGCCCTGATGAGGTCGCGGATGGTCTTGCCTTCCACAAACTCCATCACGATGTACGGAACCCGGACACTGTCGTCCGTACCGTCGGGAACCGTGTGCTCGCCGGTGTCGTAGATGGCCACGATGGACGGGTGGTTCAGCGCAGCCACAGCCTGGGCTTCGCGCTTGAACCGTGCCTGGAATTGCGGATCCCGGGCCATGTCGGGGCGGAGCAGCTTGATGGCCACGGTCCTGCCCAGCCGCTGGTCCACCCCGCGGTGGACGTCCGCCATTCCGCCGCGGCCGATCAGCGCGCCTAGCTCGTAGCGTCCGCTGAGGACACGCTGGTTATCCACCGGGAGGCTGTCCTCACGGTGCGACGGTGTGCGGGGCGTGTCAGTCACTGGGTGTCCCGGCGGCTACGGCTTGCAGGTGGCGGGCACACCCGGCAACTGTCCGGTGGTGCAATTTGGCAGGGCGGACTGGCTGGCAGTGGCCGACGGCGAGCTCGTGGCGGGAGCGCTGGTGGCCGTTGGGAGGGGCACGGCGTAGATGATGGTGACTGCTGTCCCCTTCGGCACGGTTCCGGTCGGATTGATTTCCAGTACAGTGCCGGCCGTCTCCGCGCTTTGCTGCGGAAGGACCGTGACCGAGAGGCCCATCGTCTCCAGGGAGGACTGGACCTGGCGGTAGTCCTTGCCCAGGTAGGCCGCGGAAATGATGTTCACGGTTTCGGGCGTCGGGGTCGGCGTGGGGGTGGCGCTGGTCCGGGTGGGCGTGGGTGTGGCCGACGTCGAGGAAGCCGACGGGCTGCTGGTGGCGCTGGTGCTGGCCGAGGTCTGCCCGGACGTTTTGGTGCCGCCGGAGGGGAACAGGATTCCCTGCTGTGTCAGGAAGAAGCCAACAAGGGCGAACAGGACCAGCAGGACCAAGGCGATCAGGGGCCAGGTCCAGGGGCTCCGGCCGCGGCGCTGGGGCTCGTCGGCCGGTTCGTCGTCGTACGTTTCCTCTTCCTGGACCCACGTGCGTTCCGCGGCCAGGGCATCCGCCCGCGACAACGTACTGGCTGCGCCAGTGCCAGTGCCAGTGCCAGCGTTGGCTGCCGCGGTGCCGGCAGCCAGGCCAGCAGCCGCACCTGCTGCACCGGCGCCGAGCACCGGCAGAGCGGAAGTGGAGGCGGCCGAGCTGTCCTTGTGCCCGCCGATGATTCCAGTGGGCGCGGTGGCGACGTTCACCGGCGCGGTGATGGGGCCGGTGGCGGCTTCGAACAGCAGCATTCCGGGGACGGCGGCGTGGGCCGCGCTGATGTCGCCGTTGCGGATGGCCTCGGCGGCCTCGGACAGCTTGATGGCATTCGCCGGCCGGTTCTTGGGATCCTTGGCCAGCATGGACATCAGCAGGGCGCGGACGGGCTTGGGAAGGGTTTCGGGCAGCGGCGGCGGGGCGTCGTTGACCTGGGCCAGGGCGATCGCGATCTGGGATTCGCCGGAGAACGGCCGGTGCCCGGTCAGGCACTCGTAGCCGATCACGCCGAGGGAATAGATGTCAGAGGCGCCGGTGGCGGTCTGGCCCGTTGCCTGCTCCGGGGCAAGGTACTGGGCGGTGCCCATCACCTGCCCTGTCTGGGTGAGCGGGACCTGGTCGGCCAGGCGGGCGATGCCGAAGTCGGTGACCTTGACCCGGCCGTCGGGGGTGATCAGCAGGTTGCCCGGCTTGATGTCGCGGTGGACCAGCCCCTGGGCGTGGGCAATGGAAAGTGCCCGGGCGGTCTGAGCGATCATGGACAGTGTCCGGTCCGGGGACAGCACCTGCTCGTGCTCGATGATGCTGCTCAGCGGCTGGCCGGGGACGAGCTCCATCACCAGGTAGGCCGAACCCTCCTCCTCGCCGTAGTCAAAGACATTGGCGATGCCCACGTGGTTCAGGAGTGCGGTGTGGCGTGCCTCGGCGCGGAACCGCTGGAGGAAGCCGGGGTCGCCGGTGTATTCCTCCTTGAGCACCTTGATGGCCACGATCCGGCCCAGGACCTGGTCCTTTGCCTTCCAGACCTCTCCCATGCCGCCGATCGCAATCCGCGTGGTCAGCTGGAATCTGCCGCCGAGGGTGATTCCTGTTGTAGGCCTCACTTATTCAACACCGCCTCAAAAATCTTCTTCGCGTTCGGACTGGTTAGCTGTGCGCCGGTAGTGATGTCCACGCCTTCCATGACGATGGTCACCGCTACCTGCGGGTTGTTCGAGGGGGCAAAGCCCGTGAACCAGGAGTTGTTCAGGCCGTTGCCCAGTTCCGCGGTGCCCGTTTTTCCGGCCACCTGGATGCCGGGGACGGCCGCGCCGCGGGCAATGCCCTGGCTTACCGCACTGGTCATCCACTCGTTGATCTGTTTGGCGATTTCCGGCGTGGTGGACGTGCGCAGCGCCGTGGGCTGGGGCTCGTCCAGGACGCGGAGGTCCGGCGAGCGGAGCGTCTTGACCAGGCTGGGGCTCATCTGGACCCCGCCATTGGCAATTGCCGCAGTCATCAGGTTGATCTGCAGCGGGGTGGCCCGGACGTCCTTTTGGCCGATCGCGGACTGGGCCAGCCCCGGTTTGTCCAGGTCATCGGGGAAACCCTGCAGGGCGTAGTCGAGCTTCAGCTGATCGCCCAGGTTTTCGCCGAAACCGAACTTCTTCGCCTGTTCCGCGATGGCATCCCGGCCAAGGTCCAGGGCGATGCTCGCGAAGGGCGTGTTGCAGGACTGCTGCAGGGCGAAGGCGAAGCTCGCGGTGCTCTGCGTGTAGCAGTTGCCGCCGGCGTAGTTGGGTAGCTTGTACGAGATTCCGTCGAAGGGCATCTCGGCCGGGTTGGGGAGTTCGCTGTCCTTGTTGTACTTCCCCGAACTCAGCGCCGCCGCCGTATCGACGAGTTTGAAGACGGAACCGGGGGCGAGCAGCTCACCGGTGGGTCCGCTGACGGACTGGTTCAGGTTGATGCCGGGAATTTTGACCAGTTCGTTGATGTTGGTGCTCTCCGCCGTGGGGTCCTGGGTGGCGATGAGGTTGGGGTTGTAGGACGGCTTGGACACCATGGCCAGGATGGCGCCGGTCTTGGGGTTGGTCACCACGATCGACCCGCGCTGCCCGTCCGGAATCAGATCGTAGGCGAGCTTCTGGATTTTGGGATCGATGGTCAGTTCCACCGAGGCACCCTTGGGCTGGTTGCCCAGGAACAGCTGGCCTATCCGGTCCAGGAACTGCTGGTCGGAGCTGCCGGCCAGCTGGTCATTCATGGCAACTTCCAGGCCTGTGGCGCCGTAGTTCTGCGAGAAGTAGCCGGTGATGCCCGCGTACAGCTCAGGCTGGGAGTACGTGCGCTGGAATTTGCACGTCTCGGAGCCTTCGACGGATTCTGCGACCGGCGTGCCGCCCACAATGATGGCGCCCCGGTCATTGCAGTAGTCCTGCAGGATGGCGCGCTTGTTCCACGCGTTGGCCTTGAGGTCGTCCGCGCCTATCACCTGAACGTAGCTCAGTGCGCCGAAGATCAGCGCGAACATGGCGATCGCGGCGACCCATGAGTTTCGTATTGCCTGGTTCACAGGTGCTTCACCGCCTCGGTTGGTGTGTCAATGCCCTTGGAATCGGCGCCTTTGGCAGGAGGCAGCGGCGTGGTATCCACCGGGCCCCGGGCGGTGTGCGAAATCATCAGCAACAGGCCCACGATGATCCAGTTGGCCAGCAGCGAGGAGCCACCGGCCGCCATGAAGGGAGTGGTGAGCCCGGTCAGCGGGATGAGCCGCGTGACGCCGCCGATCACCACGAAGCACTGCAGGGCGATGGCGAAGGAGAGGCCGCAGGCCAGGAGTTTGCCGAAAGCGTCCCGGGTGCCCAGGGCCGCGCGGAAGCCGCGTGTGAAGAGCAGCAGGAACATCATGACGATGGCGAACAGGCCGATCAGTCCCAGTTCTTCGCCGAACGAGGCGATGATCATGTCGCTGTTGGAAAACGGCACCAGGTTGGGCCTGCCCTGTCCGAGTCCGGTCCCTACGAGGCCGCCGTTGGCCATGCCGAACAGGCCTTCCACGATCTGGAAGCTGCCGCCGAACTGGCGGCCGTAGACCTCGTCGGTGAAGGCGTTGAGCCAGCCGTCAATGCGCAGGCCGACGTGGGAAAAGACCTTGGAGGCCACAAATCCGCCGCCCAGGATCAGGGCTACGCCGATGACCACCCAGCTGATCCGGCTGGTGGCAACGTAGATCATCACGATGAACAGGCCGAAGAACAGCACGGAGGAGCCGAGGTCGCGCTGGAAGATGAGGACGCCGATGCTTACCAGCCAGGCGGTGATCATGGGGCCCATGTCCTTGAACCGCGGGAACTGCAGCGGCCCGATTTTGCGGCCCGCCAGGAGTATCAGGTCCCGGTTGGAGGACAGATAGCCGGCGAAGAATATGGCAAGCGTGATCTTGGCGACTTCACCCGGCTGGAAAGTCATAGGGCCGAGTTTGATCCAGACACGGGCGCCCAGGATTTCGCCGGCAGAAATTCCCGGAATCAGAGGGAGGACCAGCAGGAGTGCACTGGCGGCCAGGGAGATAAAGGTAAAGCGGCGGAGGATCCGGTGGTCCTTGAGGAACCAGATGACGGCGATGGCCACGGCCATGGCGATCAGGGTCCAGCGGAGCTGGTTGTTGCCGGTATCGTCCCCCGGCGCGTCCAGCCGGTGGATCATGGCAAGTCCGAGACCGTTGAGCGCGACGACCAGTGGAAGTATTACCGGGTCGGCATATTTAGCCCGGATCCGCAGGACAACATGGAACACCAGGGCTGCGACGGCAAGCAGGCTGGACTGGAACCAGAAGTCGGTGTCAAACGCCTTCTCCTGGTCCACGCCCACCAGCATGTTGGCGCCGATACCGACAGCCAGCGCGAGCAGCAGCAACAGCAGCTCCACGTTGCGCCGTGGTTTGGGTATGGTGCTCAACTGGCTCATGGGGTCCCCTCGCAGGTGACTGTGGGACTTGGGGAGGGGGTCGGTGAGGTGGGTACTGCCGCCGGGTCCGACGGAACGGGCGCAGGTGCAGCCGCGTCAGTTGGAGCAGGAGTGGCCGCGGGTGTTGTCGCCGCGGGAGTGGGGGACGGTGCCGGGCACTCGTCCGCCGGGGAGGTGGTGCCCGTGCGCTCCAGGTTCTTGACGATCCGCTGGGCATCGTAGAGGTCCCGAGCCGGGACCGTCTGCCGGACACGCTGCTGCGAGAACGGCGGGAGCGAGTCCATCCGGATCTCAGTCACCGCTTCGAGGCTGGAAAGCTGGATGGGGCCAAGGCGCTGGGAAACTCCGTTGTAGATGGCTACCCGGGAGTCGAATTCCCCGATGTAGTAGCGCGTCTGCGTCCATGCGTACCCAAGCCACAGCCCGACCGTGAGGACCACCAGGACGGAGGCGGCGATGGACCAGGTGACCCAGCGGCGTGGCCTCGGAAGCTGCGCCGAATCATCCGCTTCCGCGGCCGGCTGGTCGGCCTTGTGCGTGAGGACGGTCGCCGCACGCCGGGCAACGGTGCGGCCGGCGATGGTGGGAATGGAGCCGGACTCGGCGGCAGACGCCGCGGCGCCCACGAGTTCGTGCGGGCGTGATGCCAGCTCCTGCCGGAGGACTTCGGCGGAGAGATGTTCGCCGAGGTGCGGGTCGGTGGAATCGGAGGGTTCCTTGCCCGTTTGTGCAGCCTCGGTTTGTCCAGCCGCAGCCTTGCCGGCGTCAGGTTGGCCAGCATCAGATAGGCCGGCGCCGGGTTTTTCGGCGTCCGGCTTTCCTGCATCCGTTGTTTCGCCGCTGGCGTTCTGCGCGCTGGTCGTTTCCGCGCCGGGCTCGGTTGCGTCCGGTTCGGCTTCAGCCGCCGGCTTCGTCGCGCTCGGCCCCGGAGCATCGGCAGCAGTGACCGGCACCGCCGGTACGATTTCGACGGCGGCCGTGCTGACGTCGTCGGGCGTTTCCTCGACTATCTCCAGCATCACCACGGTGACGTTGTCCGGTGAGCCAGCTTCCAGAGTCAGGTTAACGAGCGTTTCGACGCATTCGCGCAGGTCCTTTGTTTCCCGGATTGTCCGCTCCACCACATGCCCGGCAACGTAGTTGAGGCCGTCAGAGCAGAGCAGCCAGCGCTCCCCGGGCTTGACCTCCAGGGTGTCGAGATCCAGTTCCGGGCTGGCATCAACGTCGCCGAGGACACGCATCAGGACGTTTTTGTGCGGGTGGGTCTCGGCCTCCTCGGGCCGGAGCCGGCCTTCGTCGATGAGCCGCTGCACAAAGGTGTGGTCGATGCTGACCTGCTCGAAGACGCCGTCGCGCAGGCGGTAGGCACGCGAGTCGCCGATATGGGCGAAGTGCAGTTTGCCTTCGGCCAGCAGCAGCGCCGTGACGGTTGTGCCCATCCCGGCGAGTTTGGGATTGATGTGCACCAGCTCGGACAGGAGCGAGTTGGCAGTCTGGATCTCATCGGCAAGGATCGTGCCGGCGTCGCCGTCGTAATCCCCGTGATCCAGGTGGAGCATGTCCAGGACGGTGGCGGCAGAGGCCACATCCCCGCCCGCGTGGCCACCCATGCCGTCAGCGACGACAGCGAGGTGGCGGCCAACATAGGCGGAGTCGTCATTTTTGGCGCGGATGCGGCCCACATCGGAGCGCGCTGCGTAGCGCATGATGAGGGGCCGCTGCACGGGCTGGGCGTCGTCTGCGGGAATTTCGGCGGCGGCCATGGCTACGGCCTCAATTCGATGACCGTCTTGCCGATCCTCACGGGTACGCCAAGCTCAACGGGCAGGGCGCGGGTCAGTTGCTGGTCCGCCAGGTAGGTCCCGTTGGTGGAACCGAGGTCCTCGATGAACCATCGGCTGCCCTGGGGGAACAGCCTGGCATGGCGGCCGGAGGCGTAATCGTCTTCGAGCACCAGGGTGGCTTCCTGGGCCCGTCCGAGCAGGATGGGGCTGGCCGCCAGCGGAATGGTGGTGCCTTTGAGGGGCCCTTCCACGACCACAAGCTGGTGGGCTTGCTGCTTGACCGGCTGCGGCGGGGCCTCGGCCAGTTCCGGGTTTTTCCTGACCTGGCGCGCCGTGGGTGTTCCGACGGCGGCTTTGCGGCCCACCATCAGGTCCCGGCGCATGGCCGACACGATGCTGAAAATCAGCACCCAGAGCAGGAGCAGGAAACCGAAGCGGAGGGCGGTAATGGTCAGTTCGCTCATGGGCGGCCACCAGTGTTGGCGGGGAGCAAGCGGAAGATGATCTTTGTCCGTCCCATCGTGATGGTGGAGCCGTCGGTAAGTTCGGTGCTGCCGGAGACTTTATGCCCGTTGACGTAGCTGCCGTTAGTGGAACCCATGTCCACGGCGCTGGTCACCCCGTTCGTCGTGCGGATCTCAAGGTGGCGGCGGGAAACTCCGGTGTCGTCAACCAGGATGTCGGCCTCGGAGGACCTGCCCAGGATAATCGAGGGGGCATTAAGCGAGTAGCGCTGGCCGTCGATGTCCAGGACAGGCTGCAGGCGCGTGGGTTGGCGGCTCGGTGCTGCGGGGAGGTTGGGGCGGGAAGGCGCGCTGGCCGGGGCCCCGCCTGACTTTTCCGTGGAGGACTTGATGTCGAAGTCGCCTGCGCGCAGCTCTTCGGACCGGCGGAATGAGATCCGCACGGATCCCTGGAGTGTGTAGCCCTGGCTGCGGACGTGGTTGATGACAACGTCGCACAGTTCCTCAGCCAGCGGAGTGCCCCACTCCTGCGCCCGCTTGAAGTCATCGTCGCTGAGCAGGACGTCGAAAACGTTGGGCGCGAGGGTCCGGCCCGCGGCGATGGTGATGGCCTTGTGGTCCACCTCGCGGCGAAGCCGGCTTGCGATTTCAACAGGTTCAACCTGTGCCTTGGAACCTGTGGAGAAGACACCGCGGACGGCCTTTTCAATGCCGCGCTCGACCTTGTCCAGCAAACCCATGGTCCTTCTCCTTTCCCCCCGGCTGCGGGGCAGTTTTCGTTCCGGAACTCAACCAGCAACACAGTTCACTGCGGATCGGCAGGCCGGCCGGTGGCAGGCACTACTACATCAGATACTACTGGGCAGGCCTGTGAATGACCTTAATCCACAACGGCCCGGCCCGCGGAAAAGTTCGGTCCAGGACGTCTTCCGGGGCTTTGGTGCGCTTCCGCCCGGGGCTCCGCCTTACCGCCGATTCCTGTGTTCAATGACCGCGCGGACGGGGCTGCGGACGCCAATTGGTGTTTTGCCGCTGATGTCCGTTATGCTTGATCTCGCTGCTTTTACATAGTTGAGGATCAGGGAAACCGGCCGCAATTCATGGAAAAGAAGTTGCGCGCGAGTGGCGGAACGGCAGACGCGCTGGCTTCAGGTGCCAGTGTCCGAAAGGGCGTGGGGGTTCAAATCCCCCCTCGCGCACGCAAATGAAAGAGCCCCGGTCTTAGGACCGGGGCTCTTTTGTGTCTGGGGCGGAAGCGGAGCGCAACGACTTATCCCCGCCGCGCGGTCTTTTCCCCCGGCAATGCCTGGGGGATTGGACCATTCGACGGGGAAAGACGCTTAGCGGGCTGTGCCCAGTGCATCGTCAGTGGTCGGCGGCGAGTGGGGCCTCGGTCGGGGGTCGCACCGAGGCTTTGAACCGGCGTCGGGAGTTTGCCAGGTGGCTGCGCATCGCGGCGGCTGCTGCCGTCTCGTCGCCGTCGCCAATCGCCGCGGCGATGGACCGGTGCTCGTGGATCACCTGGTCGAAGTGGTCGCGGGCGTAATGCTCGACGCCGGTCATCAGCCGGGTGCGCGGCATCGCGATCATCGTCTGGCCCAGGGCCGCCAGGCAGTCCGAGTAGAACGGATTGCCGCTGGCCGCGGCGATGGCGCGGTGGAACTCAAAATCGAACTTCATCGCGTGCCCTGGATGGTCCGCGCTATTGGTGAACTGCTCCAGGGCCGCGTTGACGGCCCGGAGTTGGCGATCGGTGTGGTTGCGGGCCGCCAGGGCGGCAGCTTCGGCCTCCACTCCCATCCGGAATTCGAGCAGGTGGAGGCGGTCTTCCACGCTGGCCACCGGCCGGCTGCCCGGGACCGGCTGGGGGCCGTCGTCGGGCGGGGTCAGCGCGAAGCTGCCCCGCCCCCGTTCGGTTTCGACGAGTCCCTCGGCCTGGAGCCGGGTCAGTGCCGAGCGCACCACGGTGCGGCTGACGCCGAATTCGCCCATCAGGGAGTTTTCGCTGGGGAGCTTGTCGCCGGGCTGGATGACACCGTCCACAATGCGGGTGCGTAGGTCGGCGGCGAGGTCCGCGGTCAGGTTCCGGCTCATGGGTTCAAGGTTACGCGCCGAACTCCACGGACTCGGTGGTCCAGGCGCGGGCCTGGTCGCTCAGGGTCACGCCCAGGCCCGGGCGGTCCGGAACCAGCATGCGGCCGTTCTTCGTCTCGAGGCGTTCGTTGAAGAGCGGGTCCAGCCAATCGAAGTGCTCCACCCACGGCTCCCGCGGGTAAGCGGCGGCGAGGTGCAGGTGGATTTCCATGGCGAAGTGAGGCGCCAGGCCCAGTCCCCGTTCGTCCGCAAGGGCGGCGAGGCGCAGGAACTGGGTGATACCGCCGACGCGGGGAGCATCCGGCTGGATGATGTCGCAGCCATTGGCGTTGATGAGGCCCTTGTGTTCCGCGACGGACGCGAGCATCTCGCCGGTTGCGATGGGGGTGTCCAGGACGTTGGCCAGATGGGCGTGGCCTTCAAAGTCGTAGGCGTCCAGCGGCTCTTCGATCCAGACGAGGTTGAATTCCTCCAGCTGGCGGCCCAGGCGCAGTGCCGTGGCCCGGTCCCACTGCTGATTGGCGTCCACCATGAGCGGGACGTCCCAGCCGATATGCTCGCGGATGCCGGCGACCCGGCGCAGGTCTTCCTTGCTGTCGGGCAGGCCCACTTTGATCTTGATGCCGCCGATGCCCTCGTCGAGGGACTGCGTGGCACGGGCCTTGACCTCTTCCAGTGAGGCATTGAGGAAGCCGCCCGATGTGTTGTAGGTCTGGACGGAGTCGCGGTAGGAGCCCAACAGCTTTGCCAGCGGCAGGCCGGCGCGCTTGGCCTTGAGGTCGTAGAGGGCGATGTCGATGGCGGCCAGCGCCTGGGTGGCTACTCCTGAGCGGCCCACGGAGGCGCCGGCCCAGAGGAGTTTGGTGTAGATCTTGCCGATGTCGTTGGGGTCCTCGCCGATGATGCCCTCGGCGACCTCCTTGGCGTGCGCGTACTGGGCGGGGCCGCCGGCGCGCTTGGAGTAGCTGAACCCGATGCCGCTGTGCCCCTGCTCCGTGGTGATCTCGGCAAAGAGGAAGACCACCTCCGTCATGGGCTTCTGGCGGCCGGTGAACACCTTGGCATCGCTGATCGGCACGGCGAGCGGAAGCCTCGCGGTGGAAAGTTTGACGTGACGGATGAGGTCTACGGTGCTCATGGGTGCTCCTCGAAAGCAGGATGTCCGGGCTGCATTGCCCTCCCACTTAGAGTACAAGTAGAAAACTTGTATTACAAGTGATTGGTCCGGACGGCATCCTTCGCACACCAATACGTGACCTGGGGTCAGCCCTTATGTCTGATGGTGGTTTCGTTGGGGTTTCTGGCGGGGGTCGATGTGGGGTGGCGGGATGAACCAGGGGATGCCGGTTTTGACCTGGACTTGCCATTGTTCTTTGTGGACGAGGTGGTGGTGATGGGTGCACAGGAGCGTGCCGTTGTCGGTGCTTGTTGATCCGCCGTGTGACCAGTAGGTGATGTGGTGGGCTTCGCACCAGGGCGCGGGGGTGGTGCAGCCGGGGAAGGTGCAGCCTTGGTCGCGGGCGGTGATGGCTTTGCGGATGTGGGGCGGGAAGATCCGTGTGGTGCGGCCGATGTCGAGGATGCGTCCTTCGCTGCCGAGCAGGACGGGGATGATGTCGGCGTCGCAGGCGATTTTTCGGACCGTGGAGGGGGTGACGGGGCCGGTGAACGTGAAGGACCCGGTGCCGGGGATCCTGCCTGAGTCTGAGTCCAAATCCGGGCCGGTCCCTGGAGTGCTGCCGGGATTCGAGGCCAGGCCGAAGCCGCCGCGGGCGCCCTGGGTGGGGTCGGTGCCGCTGCCGGGGTTTGTGGTGGGGCTAGTTGTGTGGTGGCGGTAGCGGGGTCCTTGGGTGGTGGTGTGTTCGAGGCGGTTCAGGAGGTCGCGGTAGTCGATGGTGACCATGACCTGGGGGCGGTGCCCTCCCGCTGCGGGGAGGGCACCTGTGGTGAGTGCTGCCTTGCAGGCTCCGACGAGGCCGTCGAGGAGCTGCTGTGGCCGGGTCCGCCGGTCCAGGCTGACATCAGGGTCCCCGGCCACGCCAGGGTGAACAGGGCCATCGGACTCATCGGCGTCCCCGGCTTTCCCGCTGGTTGTGGGGGTGATGCGGGGGTTGGTGGCGGTGTTCATGACGGTCAGGAGGTGTTCGTATTGGTCGTGTGTAGCGAAGATTTCGACGTGGTTGAGTCCGCGGCGGGCTGGTCGGAGGAAGGCGCCCTGCCGGTGGTGGAGTTCGTGTTCGGTGGGTTCGGCGCCGTCCTGGTCGATCGCGTCGGTCCAGCGGCGGGCGATGCGGGTGAGGAAATCGGTGTCGTTTTCTGCGGCGGTGCGTGTGAGGGCGTGTTCCATTCGGGCGATGGTGTCCTCGGTGGCGTGGTGCCGGACGCGGTCCAACGCGAGGGTGATGATGGTTGCGGGGCGGGACGCGACGGTCCCCGCGGCGAGGGCGGTAGCGAGTTCAGGGCGTTCCGGTGGCTGGGTGTGGCCGGTGATCCCGGGCCGGGGAAGGACCGCGTGTGCGAGCTGGATCCGGCGGTGGGCTTCGCTGACAGTGATCCGGAGCCGGGCACGCAGGAACTCCTCAGTGTTCCGGCACCCATCATCGGCCGGCGAGGGCGGGACAGGCGCAGTTGGTGCAGCGGCCAGGACAGCCGGGGCGGTGAAGCCGGCGTCGCCAACCGTGGCGGGATCGGCTGTGCCATGAGGCCAGTCGGCGTCGGTTTCATTGAGGGCTTCGGTGCCGGTTTCCCAGCCGGTGATCCAGGTCTGGCCGTTCCTGGTCCGGGCGGCTGCTGCGGAGGTGATGGCCTGGGTGCGGGTGCGGTCCACGGCACCGGCGGAAAGGACCTGCAGGTAGTCCACGGACCGGGAGAGGTCCTCGACCTGGCTGGCGTACTCGGCGGCTTCCGCATAGCCCGCCATTGCCAGGAAGTCCGGCCCGGCCGCAACGGCCGCCTTCACGACGGCGATAGCCTCCGCAAGCCCGGAAACCTCCGTAAGCCTGGAAGCATCCGGTAGCCCGACACCGCTGGGCAGGCACGAACCCGGGGCTTCGGCGCCCAGGCGCCCGCCAGGCCCCGGGAACCCCGCGGACGCTGAGGGTCCGGCGGCGTCCGCGAGTTCCGCCGGTTCAGTCAACGGAGTGCAGCGGGGGTTTAACCGAAGTGTCCTGGCGCCGTCGGGTCTTTTGCTGGAAGCGCCCCCAATAGGCGACTCAGCCCGCGTGAGCAGGGCGGATTGACCGCCGTGTTCCGCGCGCTGAACCCTGAAAGCTTCCATAGGAATACTCTCTCAAGGGGGTCTGACATTTAAGGTTGGAGGCCTTTTGGGGCCAGAAAATCAGCTGGGGTCAGTGCAAACCGAAGCCAACCTCGGCGGCCAGGCCCGGCGCACTCGGGGAGCACTTGAAGGCGGGCGCACTCAACCGGATGCCGCCGTCGGATACTAAAACCCCTTCGTTACTGGTCGATGATCCCGACAGCAGGCCAGGCGGCTAGACAAGCCACGCGACTACAAGCAGCGCGCCGCTACTCAGCACGGTGGTGCACAGGATGACATCCCGGGCCACGGTCATGCCGCGGCCATACGGGGAAGCGAAGAGGAAGACATTCTGGGCAGTGGGCAGCGCGGCCATGACCACGCTGGCAAGCAGGTGTTGCCCCTCCAGCCCAAAAACGAACCGGCCAAGAACCCACACCACGACGGGCATCCCGGCAATCTTGAGGAATGTGGCCACGAGCGTTTCCACGCGGCCGTCGCCCTTTTGCAGGGGTGCGCGGCCTGCAAGAGACAGCCCGAAGGCGAGCAGCACCATGGGCACGGCACCCCCGGCCAGCATGTCGATGGGCTTCTGCAGCAGGTCGGGCGCGGTCCAGCCGGTGAGGGCTACGACGACACCCAATCCGGAGGCAATGATCATGGGACTCGCGAACGGCTGGAGCAGGACCTTTTTCCACGAGACTTTGGAGCCCGAGGCCAGGCCCAGGACGGTGAGATAGAACGGCGCCATGACCAGGAGCTGGACCAGGAGCACCGGGGCGACGTGCTGGGCAGTCCCCACTGCGTAGAGGGATACCGGGATGCCAATGTTGTTGGCGTTGGCGTAGCTGCTGGCCATTGCCCCGACGGCGGTTTCGGCCACCGGCCGCCGGAAGAACAGGAAACTCGCCAACCAATAGAGAAGCCCCACTATCGCTGCGGAGAGCAGCGCGAGCGGGGCATCGGTTCCCAGGGCGGCACGGATATCACTGCCGGCAACAACGGTAAAAAGCAGCGCCGGGTTGGTGATGTAGAACGCCGTCCGCGTCAGCGCGCCCTGGACTTCCGGTCCGAGGATCCGCAGCCGGGCGGCGAAATATCCCACAGCAATGACAGCCGAGACGATGAGTATGCCGGAAACAACGCCGCCCACAGTGCGCCCTTCTATTAATACGTTGGGTTTCCGCACGGCCGCATCCTGTTGCGGGAGGGGTCGGCCGTGCGGAAGCTAAAGTCCTGCCGGACCAGGCACGGCCCTCATGCAGCCGTGCGGGCGGTCACGCGTTGATTCCTTCCTTTACGTCGGCTGCAGCCTCAACCGTGCCGTCCATGCGGCGGTTCAGGTGCCACGGATTGGCATCCTGCAGCGCGGCGGGCAGCAGTTCCTGGGGCAGGTTCTGGTAGGCGACCGGCCGAAGGAAGCGGCTGATGGCCAGAGTGCCTACTGACGTGGTGCGGGTGTCCGACGTGGCCGGGAACGGGCCGCCGTGGACCATCGCGTGGCCCACTTCGACGCCGGTCGGCCAGCCGTTGACGATGATGCGTCCCACCTTCTGCTCAAGGGCCGGAAGCAGCAGGGCCGCCGTCGGGTAGTCCTCCTCGGTGAGCTGCAGCGAGGCGGTGAGCTGGCCTTCCAGCCGTTCAGTGGCTGTGATCAGTTCCTCTACCGAGCCGTACCGGATGACCAGGCTGGCGGCGCCGAAGATCTCGGCGTGCAGCACGTGGTTGGACACGAACTCGCTGACGTCGGTTCCGAAGATGGTGGGAGCGGGCGCGTTTTCGGTGGGTCCGGCGGTGCCCTGCCCCACGATGTCGACGCCGGCAGCGGAGCTGAGCGCCTCGGTTCCGGCATGCCAGGACCCGGCGATGCCCTCGGTCAGCATGGTCTGGCCCGCGCAGGCAGAGACGGCGCGTCCGACGGCGGCGGCGAGTTTGTCGCCCAGTTCGCCTTCGGGGGCGAACAGCAGGCCGGGGGAGGTGCAGAGCTGGCCTGAGCTGCCGGTGACGGCGGTGACGTACTGCTGGGCCAGGGTGTCGACGTCGCCCTTGAGGGCGCCTTCGAATACGAACACAGGGTTCAGCGAGGACATCTCCGCGTACACCGGGATGGGTTCCGGGCGGGCGGCGGCGGTGCGCATCAGTGCGATCCCGGCGCTCTGGGAACCGGTGAAGCCCACGGCCTTGATGGCCGGATCGGCAACGAGGGCCTGGCCGATGCTGCTGCCAGGACCGTAGATCAGGGAAAACACGCCGGGGTGGAGCCCGGCGTCCTTGACGGCCTTGACGATGGCCTGGCCAACGAGTTCGCTGGTGCCGGGGTGGGCATTGTGGGCTTTGAAGACTACGGGGCAGCCGGCGGCGAGGGCCGAGGCGGTGTCGCCGCCCGCCGTCGAGAAGGCCAGCGGGAAGTTGCTGGCGCCGAAGACCGCAACCGGGCCCAGCGGGATCTGGCGCTGGCGGATGTCGGCCCGGGGCAGCGGGGTGCGGTCCGGCAGGGCCGGGTCGATGCGGACGCCGCGGAAGTCACCCTGGCGGACCACGGTGGCGAAGAGGCGGAGCTGGCCGGTGGTGCGGGCACGCTCACCCTGCAGCCGGGCCGCGGGCAGGCCGGTTTCCTGGCCGGCCCGGATGACCAGTTCATCGCCGATGGCTTCGATGTTGTCCGCGATGGCTTCCAGGAAGCCTGCGTGCGTCTCCGGGTCCAGGGTACTGAACGACGGGTAGGCAGCCGCGGCGGCGGAGGTCGCCGTCGCCAGCTGTTCCTCGGTGATCAGCGTGTACGTGGGCTCGAGTGCCCCGTTGGTGGCGGGGTTGAAGCCGAAGGCGGTCTTGCCGTCGCCGACGACGGGCTGCCCGGCGATCAGGGAATGTCCGGTGAGTGTCACGGTGGTTACTCCTAGGGGAGGGGAATCAGGAGGCGGATGTTCAGGAGACGGTGGCGATGAGGGCTTTGAGGTCCGCCAGGTCCTGGGGTGCCAGGTTTTGCAGCGGCGGGCGGACTCCGCCTGCCGAGCGGCCGATGGCGTCCAGACCGCCCTTGACGATGGAGACAGAGTAGCCCTTCACTCGGTCGCGGATGTCCAGGTACGGGATCACGAAGTCGTTGAGCTTCTTGTTCACAGCGACGCGGTCGTTGTTGCGGACGTCCTGGTAGAAGTCCAGGGCGAACTGCGGGACGAAGTTGTACATGGCGCTGGAATACGTGCTCATTCCGAGCTGGAGCAGCGGGAGGGCAAAGGTTTCCGCCGTGGGCAGGCCGCCGAGGTAGAAGAGGCGGTCGCCGAGCTTGGCGTAGACACGGGCATCGTGTTCGAGGTCGCCCACGCCGTCCTTGAAGCCGATCAGGTTTTCGTGGCGGTCCGCGAGGATGGCCACGGTGGTGTCCTTGTAGATGGCGTTGGCGCGGTTGTAGATGATCACACCAAGCGAGGTGGCGCTGCAGATGGCGCTGACGTGGTCGATCAGGCCGCCTTGGTCAGCTTCTGTGAGGTACGGGGGGAGGAGCAGGAGTCCGTCGGCGCCGGCGGCTTCGGCGGCCTGGGCGTTTTCGATGGCCTGGGCCGTGGAGCCGCCGGCGGATGCCAGCACGGGAACCAGGTTGCCGACTTCCTCGACGGCGGTGCGGACCACGCGCTCGGATTCCGCCGGCGTGAGCGAGAAGCCTTCGCCGGTGCCGCCCGCTGCGAAGAGTCCGGCGACGGGGAAGCTGGCCTGCCAGGCGAGGTGTTTGCGGTAGTTCTCCTCATCGAACTGCAGCTGGGCATCGAACGACGTCACAGGGAAAGACAGCAGGCCTTCCTTGAGGGTGTCTGCCAGTTCCTGGGGGGAGTACTTTGCCACGATGTTGTCCTCTGTGTGAATGCCGCTGGCGGCGGGGGTGTTGGTTCCGTCCAGAGTAGGCAGCCCAAGTGATGCCTGTCTAAGTGCCTTTTCGTATTGATTGATACCCAAATTGCATCAAGGTGCGGAGTTTGCCGGCTCCCTGCCGCGGTCCTACTCCGTCCTGAATTCGAAGTCCTGAAGGAGCCGCCGCAGCGCAGGGTTGGCCACCTTGCGGTTCCAGATGGCATGGAGCTCAACCGGATCATCATTGCTGCTGCCGGCCAGCGGCAGGAATTCGACGCCCTTGATTGCGAGGAGTGTGGCCGAATGGGGGACGAAGGCTACGCCCCGCCGGGCTGCAACCAGGGAGACCATGGTGAGGATCTGGCTGACGGTGTGTATGACGTTGCCGTGCTGGATACTGTGCATGCGGATCACCAGGTCGTAGAAGTAGGCGGCCTGGGTTGGTGAATGCATGATGAGGGGTTCGTCCCGCAGGTCTTCGTCCTCCACGGCCCGGGAGAGCCCAGTCAGCCTGTGGCCGGCGGGTACGGCCAGCACCATGGATTCCCGGTTCAGCAGATGCGAATCGAAGACCTCCCGGTCGAAAGGGGGTCGGGCCAGGCCCATGTCCAGCTCACCAGTGAGCAGGCCCTGGATCTGCTCACTGGTGACAAGTTCCTGGAGGTCGATGTCCACCTCGGGAAGAATTGACGCAATCTCTTCCAGGAGCGGACCCAGGACGCTGAACGCGCTGGCCGCCGTAAACCCGACGCGCAGCACGCCCGAGCGTCCGGTGGCGATCCTCCGTGCGGTCATCGGCGCGCGGTTGGCCAGTGCCATCAGCCGTTTGGCCTCATCCAGGAATGCGGTGCCGGCAGGAGTGAGCTGCACTTTTCGGTTGTCGCGTTCCAGCAATTCCGTGCCGATGGCTTTCTCCAGTTTTTGGATCTGGCGGCTCAGCGGAGGCTGGGTCATGTTCAGCCTTTCGGCCGCCCGGCCGAAGTGGAGTTCCTCTGCCACGGCGATGAATCCAGCCAGTTGGTCGAAGGTAAACATGGTGCCTTTCTGGTATCAACCGACGGATCTTGGAGAGTGAAATGCCGTCAGCCCCGCAGTGCCCCGAGTCCGGTGATGAGGGCCTCCAGCCCCAGGCCGAAGGCCACATCTGCAGGACGCTCGTCGCCCCGTGCCGCCAGGCTCCGCACGGCCGCCGTGAAGTGCGGTGTGGCACTGGCCATGCTGCCCGCGTCGAAAATATCCGCCGGCGCCGTGACGTCGTAGGCCGAACCGAAGATGAACGATTCCAGGGCCACGATCGCTGACACGATCCGTTCCTCCGGGAAGCCCGCCGCCAGGAACCCGCCGCTCACGGTCTCGTACATGGCCAGTGTTTGCGGCGCATCAGTCACTGGAAGCACAGCGATGACCGGAATGAGGGGCGTGTGCTGGGCAAAAACATCCCGGTAGCTCCAGGCCCACGTCCGCACGGCATCCTCCCAGGATCCCGCTCCGAATCCTGAAACGTCCACCAGCGCCGCAAGGTGGTCCTCCACCAGCAGCAGGACATCCCGCTTGGAGGCCACATGGTTGTAAAGGGCCGACGGCGCCACGTCCAGCTGGCGTGCCAGGGCAGCCATGGTGAGGCCGTCGTAGCCCTTCCTGCCAATGAGTTCCAGGGCGGCTGCCGTGATCCCGGCATGGTCCAGCAGGGCCGCAGAGGGGCGGCCCGCCCGGCGTCGAACGCCTTTTGACGCGTCAGTGGAGTCGGTGCTGGTGCCGGCCGTTCCGGCGGTGGTTCCTGGGGCGGCGGCTGCCGGCATGGTGCGGGCCTTTCGTGGAGGTTCCCCAGCATTATTCCACCCGCCTCTTCCGGAGCCGCGGACAAACCGCTATAGTTCTAATAAATGAATGCCATTCATTTAGTGATGCGCATCACCCGCGCAGCCGCAGAGAGGACATCATGCTGAACTTAAACCGCGACGTTGTGGTCGTGGGAGCGGGACCCTCCGGGTTGACCGCAGCCCGTGAACTGAAAAAGGCCGGCCTAAGCGTGGCTGTGCTGGAAGCCCGCGACCGTGTGGGCGGCCGGACCTGGACGGACACCGTTGACGGGGCCGTGCTGGAGATCGGCGGCCAGTGGGTCTCGCCGGACCAGACCGTTCTGCTGGACCTGCTGGACGAACTGGGCCTGAAGACCTACTCCCGCTACCGCGACGGCGAGTCCGTCTACATCGGCGCCGACGGCAAGCCGGTGCGATACACCGGCGACTCCTTCCCGGTGGACCCGGCCACCGCCGTCGAAATGGACAAGCTCATTGCCCTGCTGGACGGGCTGGCCTCCGAAATCGGTGCCACCGAGCCGTGGGCGCATCCGAAGGCCCGCGAACTGGACACCATTTCCTTCCATCACTGGCTGCGCGCCAACTCCGACAACGAGGAAGCGTGCAACAACATCGGACTGTTCATCGCAGGCGGCATGCTCACCAAGCCCGCGCACGCCTTCTCCGCCCTCCAGGCCGTGCTGATGGCCGCTTCCGCCGGGTCGTTCACACACCTCACCGACGAGGACTTCATCCTGGACAAGCGCGTGGTGGGCGGGATGCAGCAGGTGTCCCTGCTGCAGGCGCAGGAGCTGGGTGACGACGTCGTCCTTGACAGTCCCGTGCGCACCATCAACTGGATGGAAGGCAGCGACGGTGGCCACGGCGTCAGGGTGGTCTCCGAGCGGGCCACAGTGAACGCGCGGTTCGTGATCATGGCCGTGCCGCCCAACCTGTACTCCCGCGTGTCCTTCAACCCGCCGCTTCCGCGCCGCCAGCACCAGATGCACCAGCACCAGTCCCTGGGCCTGGTCATCAAGGTCCACGCCGTCTACAGCACGCCCTTCTGGCGCGAAGACGGCCTGTCCGGCACGGGCTTCGGCGCCGGCTCGCTGGTCCAGGAGGTCTACGACAACACCAACCACGGTGATACCCGCGGAACGCTGGTGGGTTTCATTTCGGATGAAAAGGCCGACGCCGTCTTCGAGTTGGGTGCCGACGAGCGCAAGCGCGTGGTGCTGGAGTCGATCGCCGGGTTCCTGGGGGACAGGGCCCTGAAGCCCGAGGTGTACTACGAATCGGACTGGGGCTCCGAGGAGTGGACGCGCGGCGCCTACGCCTCCAGCTACGACCTGGGCGGCCTCCACCGCTACGGGAAGGACCAGCACACCGCGGTGGGCCCCATCTACTGGTGCTCCTCCGACCTCGCCGCCGAAGGCTACCAGCACGTGGACGGCGCCATTCGCATGGGCCGGCTGACCGCAGCCCGCATCGCGGAAGTGGCCCGCGTCGCTGAGCCCGCATGGGTGTAGCCGGGCAGATCCGGCGAAGGCTTCACTGGAAAATAAGCATGCTTACCAATAGGCTGGCGCAGGGGAGCTTCCCCTGTTGACCAGAATGAGGTGAGGGCATGACGGACTCCGAGAGCATCAGCAAAGTTACGGACATCATCAACGATTCCCGGATCGGGATGTTGACCACCATCAATGCAGAAGGTGCCCTGGTCAGCAGGCCGCTCGCCGTCCAGGAAGTGCTGGACGACGGCGACATGTGGTTCTTCACGGGCCTCGGCACCTCACAGGTGTCCCAGGTCCGGGCTGACCCGCGCGTGAATGTTTCCTTTGGCAATCGCACCGAATGGGTTTCCGTGGCCGGCACAGCCGAGGTGGTCACCGACCGCGCCAAAATCCGCGAACTGTGGAACCAGGTTGTTGAGGCGTGGTTCCCGGACGGGCCAGACACGCCCGAGGTGTGCCTGCTCCGGGT
Organism: Arthrobacter sp. HS15c; assembly: GCF_040812005.1. Lineage (NCBI taxonomy): Bacteria > Bacillati > Actinomycetota > Actinomycetes > Micrococcales > Micrococcaceae > Arthrobacter > Arthrobacter sp. HS15c. The sequence goes on along the minus strand of NZ_JBFOHM010000003.1, from coordinate 127,375 downwards.
GGATTCGGACTCCGCCGAATACTGGACCAGCCCCGGCGGGACGGTCGCCACGGTCCTGCAGTGGGTGAAGTCCAAGGTCACCCACAGTCGGATGGGCGTGGGCGAAAGCGGCAACGTGGAGCTGTAGGGAAAGGTGCGGGCTGGCCGTACTGACGGCCAGCCCAGCCCCTTGTTGGCGCTAACATCCCGTGTAAGATAGTATCGATAACTTTCTGAAACGATGCATCACGGCGAGGAACTCCAATGACGTACGCTCCTGTCCTGCTCAACAACAACGGCGCCTGGTGCTGGTTCCAGGACGAGCGGGCGCTGGTGGATCCGGCGAACAACACGCTCCTGGTGGGATCGGTCGCCGCTCCCGAAGGGACTGGTGGTGAAAGCCGCGGCGGAAACATTGAGGTGGCGGTCCTGGACCTGGCCACGGGTGAAAGCAAGGTCCACGTCCTCCATGAGCAACTCGAATCGGATGACCACAACGCGCCGGCCTTGCTGATCCGGCCGGACGGCCGCTACCTGGCGATGTATGCCAAGCACAAAACGGACAATTACTCCCGCTGGCGCGTCTCGGTCCGGCCGCATGACGCCAGCGAGTGGGAGGCGGAGCAGGTCTTCGACTGGACCGAACTCGCGGACGGACGCGGAGCCACCTACTCCAACCTGCACCGCCTCGGCGCTGAATCGCGGACCTACAACTTCGTCCGTGCCATCAACGATGACCCCACCCTGATGGTTTCCGACGACGACGGCAGCACCTGGAGCTACGGGGGCAAGCTCTTCACCCGCCCAAAGGTGGGCTACGTCAACGGCTACACCCGGTACAGCTCCAACGGCACGGACCGGATCGACCTGATCACCACTGACCACCACCCCCGCGATTTCAACAACAGCATCTACCACGGCTACATCCAGGGCGACGTGCTCCATGACGCGGCCGGCCAGGTCATCAGCAAGCCCGTGATCGGGTCCGCCGGAGTCAGCCAGGTTGAGCTGACCACCATTTTCGCGGCCGGCACCGAGCTCGACGGCGACGTCCTTACCCATGGCTGGACCGCGGACCTGCGGCGGCAGGGAACCCAGCTCGCCGCGATCATCACCTGCCGGGCCAACGACGTCACTGGAGTCCTCAAGCGGGTCCAGCAGCTCGACGTCGACGATCACCGCCTGCTGTATGCGCGCTTTGACGGCTCTGCCTGGACCCTGCACCCGCTCGCCGTGGCCGGCCCGGGATACCTCCCGCACGAGCAGGACTACACGGGTCTGGGGGCCGTGGATCCATACGATCTCGACCATGTCTACATCTCAGCCCCGGTGGATCCGCGCTCCGGCGAGCCGACGGATCACTACGAGATCTACTCGGGGCGGACGTCCGACGGCGGCGCGGGCTGGGACTGGGATGCCGTCACCGCGGATTCCGCCGTGGACAACCTGCGGCCGATGGTGGCTCCCGGCGACACCGGCGTGCACGCCCTTTGCTGGTTCCGCGGCTCCATGCGGTCATCGCAGGCCTATGAAACGGAGATCGTCGCCGTCGTCAGGGAGAACCTGGCTGCCAAGCCTGCCGGATAACAGGCGGAAAGCAGCCCGCTGACCGGAACCGGTTATTTCGCAGCGGTCAGCGCGGCGCGGACGGCCGGCAACAGGACGTCATTCCTGCCCCAGGCGGGGTCCAGGATCTCCACGTACCAGGAGTCGGCGAGCAGGAGCGCCAGGTTTTCGTTGGTTTCCTCGGCCCAGTCCCTGATCTGGTCCTCGGTGACCGGGTTCTCGCTGGAGCCCAGGACGGTGACCACCTCGCCGTCGTCGAGGGTGACAGGGATGGACGCGCTGCTGGCCTCGCCGGGGGCGTGGGCCACGGTGACCAGTTCGGACCGGGTGGACAGGGCCAGGAGACCGGCGGCCGTTTCGGCGCTGCAGAATCCTGTGACGTACTGGCGCTGGGCGGTGCCGTCGGCCTGGAGGCCGGGCTGGGATTCCTTGGTGAAGAGGCCGCTCCTGTTGAGGACGGCCAGTTCGACGGCGATGGATTCCGTTTCGTCGTCATAGCGGGCCGTGAAGGTGGCCGCCTGGTACTCGCTTTTTCCTTCGAGCCAGCGGGCCGTCAGTTCCCCGGCGGCGTCAAGGGTGGTGGCCTGCCGCCAGGCACCCTTGTCCTCCAGGTTCCTGCCGAACTGGTCACGGACTTCCGCTTGTGTGGGTTCCATCCTCGGATGCTACCGGCGTTCTGTCGCGGCACTCCAGCCGCAGCGACACAGCACTTAATCTCCGCCTGTCCTGCCGTGCATCAAAAACCCGCGGCCCCGGAATGGGAGCCGCGGGTTTTTGATAGGCGTGGATCGGCTATTAACCGACGGGCGGCGTCAGGGTGAAGGTGGCTGCCTTGTCGCCGAAGTCGTTGCTGATGTTGATGGTGGTCGGTCCGTTGTTGATGTCGAACGCAAGGACGCCGCTGTGGACCTGTCCCGCCGTGCTGTCTTCGGCCTGCAGGCCCCCCGTCTCCAGGGAGATCCATTCGCCTTCCTTGCCTTCTGCATCGTAGGCCTCGAAGTTTGCGGGGTTCGGGGAACTGGTTCCGGTCAGGGTCTCCCAGGAGACCTCCACCAGGAGGAATCCACCGTTGTTCGGTTTCATGTAGGACATGGTGGGAATCTCAGCCACGTAGAGGGAGTCAATGACGGTGATCTTCACCGTGTTGCCCTCGGATACGGTGATGTCGAAGGCGTTCGCATCAGCGGTTCCGGACGACGGAGCGGGCGCCGCTTCGGTAGCCGCGGTGTCCTTTGCAGCGGCAGACTGTGACGCGGTCGACTTCTGAAGTTCATTCACCACGGCGGCCGTGGACGCAATGGACGCCAGTGTGACCACGGTTCCCACCACCATGCCGAGGACCCAGACGACGCCGGTGATGATCCAGGCTTTCACCTTGTGTTCCGGGTACCCCTCCAGCGGACGGCCGTCCTTGTCCTTCGTGTTGCCGGTCAGGGTGATGATCAGGTCCACGATGGACCAGATGCCGAGTCCGCCGGCGGTCAGCAGCTTGGCGATGCCGGTGCCGATCTTGCCCAGGTAGAAGCGGTCTACACCCAGGTTGCCCAGGAGCAGGGACAGGAGCCACGTGGTGAGGAAGGACTTTCCCGGACCAGTGGCGTAGGGAACGTGTCCATAAGGGCCCTGGTCGGGTCCCGGCTGGTAGCCGCCCTGCTGTCCGCCCTGGTAGTACTGCCCTCCGAAGGTGGATGGTGCATTCGGGATGGGCGGAGCGCCTGCTCCGGTGTCATTCTGGGGCGGGTGAGGGTAGCTGGGGTGACTCATGGTTCCTGGATCCTGTTTCTGTTGGCCGATGGCGCTCACAGCACGGGGGATCCATGATCGGCTGCCCCCAGTACCGATGATGCTTCAACGAGTCTAGACGACGGTTGGGCGCACGGGCCCCCGAAGTCCCGCGGACCTCTTCGGCTAGGCGGGCTTGGGCCGCGCGCGTACGTGCATCCGCTCGCCCTGCTGTCCAAACAGGCTGATGAACTCGACGGGCCTGCCGTCAGCGCTGGCGAACCAGTGCGGTGTGTGGGTGTCGAATTCCGCTGCTTCGCCGGGGCGAAGTTCAAAGTCCTTGTCGCCCAGCACCAGGCGCAGCCGTCCGTTGAGGATGTAGAGCCATTCGTAGCCTTCGTGGACGCGGGGGTCGGGCTCGGTTCCGCGGGTGTCACCGTCGAGCACCATCTTGAAAGCCTGCAGTCCGCCTGGGCGCCGCGTGAGCGGAACCGCTGTCATGCCAGCGTGGGTGATGGGCCGGAGGTGGATTCTCGGGTCCCCGGTGGGCGGGGCACCGACCAGATCATCGAGGGGAACGCCGTACAGCCTTGCGAGGGGCAGCAGGATCTCGAGGTTTGGCCGGCGTTGGCCGGACTCCAGCCGGGACAGGGTGCTCACCGATACGCCGGATGCGGAGGACACCTCTCCGAGGGTGAGGTTCCGTTCAGCACGGAGGGCCCGCAGCCGGGGGCCGACCGCCCCGAGAACGTCGTCAAGTTCATTCGCCATTCCACCATTTTGCCATATTGGCAATTATGTTTGCCAACATTTGGTGGTGGGGTGAAAGCTGGTGTCAGCGCCAAAGGACGCAGCCGGCGAACTTTCAGGACACGACGAAAGGAACACAGCACTATGGACACCACACGGTTTGACGTTGTTATAGTTGGCGGCGGTGCGGCCGGACTTAGCGCGGCCACGACGCTGGGCCGGGCGTTGCGCTCGGTGCTGGTCATCGATTCCGGAGCTCCGCGGAACGCGCCGGCGGCCGGTGTGCACGGTTATCTTTCGAGGGACGGCATGAACCCCGGGGAACTCCTCTCCGTCGGACGCAGCGAAGTGCACTCCTACGGCGGAACAGTCATTGACGGCGAAGCCGTCTCGGCGCGGCGAACCGCCGACGGATTCGAGGTGGCCCTCGGGGATGCCCGCCGGTTCTCCGGCAGGCGCCTCCTCGTCACTACCGGCCTGACAGACGTTCTGCCTCCCATCGACGGGCTGCGGGAGCAGTGGGGGAAGGGCGTGGTGCACTGCCCTTACTGCCACGGCTGGGAAATCCGCGGGCAAAAGATTGGAGTGCTGGGCACCGGCCCGCTGTCCGTCCATCAGGCACTGTTGTTCCGGCAGTGGTCCCCCGACATCACCCTCTTCCTCAACGACACCGTGGAACCCACCGACGAGGAGTGGGAAAAGCTCGCGGGCCGGTCCGTAACGGTCGTTGACGGCGCCGTGGCCTCTGTTGACGCTGTCGACGGTGTCCTCACGGGGCTCACGCTCCGCCAGGGCCACTCCTTTGACGTTCAGGCGGTGGCTGTCGGAACCCGGATGGAGGCCAGATCCGCGCTTCTGGAATCACTCGGGCTGGAGTCCCAGGTGCACCCGTCGGGGGCCGGGTGCTTTATCGAGACCGATGCTATGGGTGCCACGGCCGTCCCCGGCGTGTATGCGGCGGGCAACGTCTCAAACACCATGGCCCAGGTGATCACCGCGGCCGCCGAGGGTGTCATGGCCGGCGCCAGAATCAACGCCGACCTTATCGAAGAAGAAACCCGATGGGCGGTTGAAGGGCACTTCGGCCCCTTCTCGGCCGCCTCGGAAGCGGCGGTCGCCGAGCTGGTGGCGGGTCACCGGCGCCATGGCCTTGATGGAGACCGCCAGACGGCCGGCATGGGCCCTGCGGCGATAGTAGAAAGTTGAACAGCATGGATAACCAGCCAAGCGGGATTCGGGACCACGGCCACCATTCCCACCGTCATCACCAGCACCCTGGCAGCCACGACCAGCACCTCGTCCTGGACCTCGATGCCGACGTGTTCGGGGACAACCTCGCAGCCGCACTGGACTTAGCCGGGTCTGCAGCTGCGCGCAGCATCGTTGACCTCGGTGCCGGCACCGGCGCAGGTAGCCGGCTGCTGCGTGCCCGGTACCCGGACGCCTCGCTGACGTGCATCGACAACGACCTGCAGATGCTCGGGCTGCTGCGCAGGCAGGGCTTTGCCGTGCTCGAGGCAGACCTCGACGACGGCTTCCCTGTTCTTGCCGGCACCTTGATCACGGCGGATGCGATGGAGACAGCGGCGGAGGCGCGGGTTGACCTGGTGTGGGCATCATCCTCGTTGCACCACGTCGCCAACCCCGCCCGGCTGCTGTCGGGGGTCCGCCGGGAACTGGCGCCGGGTGGGGTGCTGGTGGTCGTTGAGCTCGCCACACTGCCACGCTTCCTCAGCGACACACCCGGGGCCCTGCTGGAGCAGTGCTGCCACGCCGCCGCGGCCGCCGAGGGGTGGAACCACCACCCGGACTGGACCCCGGTCCTTGAGGCCGCCGGTTTCGGCGTCACGCGGTCCGAGGTGACAACAACCGCACCCGTGAGCCCGGCTGCCAGGGAGTACGCCCGGCAGTGGTTCGCGCGCTTCTCGTCCCTGGCGGCCCTGACCGCAGACGACCGCGATGCGGTGGAAAACCTGCTGGAGCAGCTCGGCGGCGACATTGAGCTGTCACCCCGCGCCACCCGGACCGTCTGGGTTGCCACCGTCGACTAGGAGTCGACTATAGCTAGGCCGGTCACCCGCATCCAGTGCGACGCCGGGCTGGCGCCAGCGCGCTCAGTCAGCAGCGGCCGGGATTCCGGCTGCTTTTTCGGCTTCCGTCAGGGCCAGGCGAAGGCGCGCGACGGCGGGGACGTACCCCTGCTGGGGGACGGTCCGTAGTTGCTCGGCTTCCCGCATCGCCCTGATCACCGCGGCGGTTTCGGGCTGCCGGACGTCGGTCATGGCCGGGTAGTCGATGCAGTACGCAGGGTCCAGTTCGTAGCGGCTCCAGCGGGCCAGGAGTGTGCTGTGTTCCGCCTGCGCTGCCGTATGGAGGGGAAGCTCCTGCCGGCGCTGCCGCCGGCTGGTGTGCCACGCCATGATCCGCGGGTGGCCCCTGTAGGCAGCGACGCCTGTTGCCCCGCCCACCGCGGCGAGCACCAGCCCTGACCATGGCGAGGCAAGCGTGGGGATCAGGAGCGCGGGGACTGCCACTGCTGAGCCCATAAATACGTCCCAGAACAGCGTGTCCGAAGCACGGCCCGCCGGCTCCGGCGCGGAGTGCAGCCGGACGGCAAAAACCGTTGCGGCCACCGCGCAGGCCAGCACGGCCCCCCAGAACAACAGCTGCCAGGCTCCCGAAAGGACGGATTCTGTGAAGACGGGCACCGCGGCACCTCCAGCGTCAGGCCCGGCCCAGGACTCCGGGTTGCTACTTCCATTCCAGCCCCTGCGGCCATCCGGGTCAATGGGCAGGCCCCGGCGCACGCAGCCCCGGGATGAGGAGCTACTCAGCCGTGGCGGCGCCGCGTAGCGTGGGAACATGCGACTCAAAATGTGCAGCATCCACGTCCAGGACCCCGCCGCCGCCCACACGTTCTACACGCAGACCCTTGGTTTTGAGACCCTGATGGCCATGCCCGAATACAACCTGTTCATCGTCAAGGACCCGGGTGCCGGCGCCGGGTCGGTGGGCCTCCTGCTGGAGCCCAGCGACAACCCGATCGGGGCAAACTACATGAACGCCCTGCACGACGCCGGAATCCCGGCCATCGTCTTCGGCGTTCCGGATGTGCAGGCGGAGTACAACCGGCTCGTCGAGGCAGGTGTGGCGTTCAAGGGTGAACCGTCCGAGGACCATTCCGGGATCAGTGCGGTGTTCGACGACGGCTGCGGCAACTTCGTGCAGCTGCACCAGGACTGACTCCCTCCGGGAGTCCAGGCCGGGTATAACAAAGGCTTGTCCGTGGATCCGGCCCCTGAAGGGTTCGGATCCGCGAACAAGCCTCGGATTCGCGGAGCGAAACGGTCTACTCTGCCTTGGCGCGGGCTTTCTTGGCGTCCTTCTTGGCTGCCTCGTCCTTGACCCGCTGGGCCTCGGCGCGGACGGCGGCGTGGGTGGAGCGCTCGGTGACCAGCCACGCGGGGGGAGCCTGCAGCAGCGCGGTGATTTCCGCCGTCGTCAGCGCTTCCTCAACACCGCCGCGGGCCAGGCCGCTGATGGAGACGTTCAGTTTCTGGGCCACCACGGGGCGCGGGTGCGGCCCGTTGCGGCGGAGTTCGGCGAGCCACTCCGGCGGGTTGGCCTGGAGCTCGGCGAAATCGGCGCGGGTGATGGTTGAATCCTGGAACTCCTGCGGTGTTGCGGGCAGGTAGATGCCAAGCTTCTTGGCAACGGTGGCCGGCTTCATGGACTGGGAGTTTGCAGAGGTCATGCTTCAAGGGTATCCGGGCGGGCGGTACTGTGAAGACGTGCCCGCTGACAATGAATCCCCGCAGAACCCCAGCCCCGCCGAATCAACGGAGGAAGAGGCCCCGCGGGTGCTTCGTTTCGCCTACGTTGCCGGCGTGACTCCGGGCAAGTGGATCCGCCGCTGGGAGGAGCGGGTGCTGGACATCCCGCTGCAGTCGTTTATGTCCGACGACGGCGCGCAGCTGGAGGTGCTGCGTGACGGTTCCGCGGACCTCAGCTTCGTCCGGCTCCCCGTGGAGCGCGAAGGCCTCAGCGTGATCCCCCTCTATGAGGAGCAGCCCGTGGTGGTGGCGCCGAAGGGGCACGAGATCTCGGTGTTCGAGGAAGTGGCCCTGGCTGACCTGGCCCAGGAGACCTTCCTGGACGTGGCTGAACTTGGCGGCGCGGAAATGGCCATGCAGGTGGTGGCGTCCGGGGCGGGCCTGATCATTCTCCCGATGTCTGTGGCGCGCCACTTCAACGTCAAGGACACCGTTGCCCGGCGCCTGACCGGTGCCCCCGCCACGGAAATCGCGGTGGCGTGGCCGAGCGACTCAACGGATGAAATCATCGAGGAATTCATCGGCATAGTCCGTGGCCGGACGGCGCAGAGCTCACGGCAGCCGTCAGCCCAGCAGGAGAAGCCCAAGAAGGAACCGAAGCCGGACCGGCGGGGGCCTGCCGTCAAGAAGCCCAAGGTGGCCCAGCGCTACGCCCCCAACCCCGACAAGGGCCGGGGCAAGGGATCGCGGAAGAAGGGCAAGCGCTAGGCCGTTCGGACCGGGGCTCAGTCGTCGTAGGTGTTGGCGATGTACACGTCGCAGGGGGCATTGTGCGCAACGCTGTTGGCCACGCTGCCCAGGACCCGGCCAATGCCGCGCATCCTCCTGTTGCCCACCACGATCATGGTGGCATCCAGGCGGGTTGCTTCCTTGATGAGGCCCTCGGCGGGCTTGCCTCGGGTGGCCGAAAAAGTCACGTTGAGCGCCTGCCCTGCTGAACCGGCAAGCTTCTTGGCGACGCGTTCGGCACTGTCGGCCTCGGAGATGACGATCTGGTCCGTGCCGCGGCCGATAACCTCCGCCCGCTCACTCTCGAACGCGGTCACAACGTGCAGCGAGGCTCCCAGAGCTACCGCCAGGTCCCGTGCGCATTCGGCGGCTTTGCTGGCCGTTTCGCTGCTGTCCACTCCAACGACAATGACTCCACCCATGGTGCAGCTCCTTCGTTTGCTGAAACCAGCAGTCGTCCACCGCTGGACGCAGCCGGCGCGGGGCGCCGGCAGCTTCAACGAGAATACAGAGGGTTAGGAGCGGCCGCATGTATGGCAAGGAATAATAAGCATACTTGCAATGTGCATGGTAAGCATGCTTATGGTGGAGGCGGAAGTGATGCACCAATCGAGGTGGCATTGCGCCCGATCCGCGATCCACAGGAGGCAGCGGCCGATGACCAGCAATCTTGATCCAGATGCCCGGAACAGCTACCGCCTGCTGACGCTCGCCGCACGGATGGTCCAGCGCCGGCAGGATGACGCGCTCGCGCCGCTGGGCCTGACCCGCGCCGCAGTCATAGCCCTCGAGGGGCTTGCTGACGGACCCCTTAATCAGGAGCAGCTGGCGGAAGTGGTCCACGTGCAGAGCCAGACCCTCGGACGTGTCCTGCTCCGGCTGGAGGGGACCGGCCACATTACGCGCACGCGGCAGACGGTTGACCGGAGGCAGTTCCGGGTGGAGCTCACCGAAGCAGGCGCGGCCGCCCTGGCCGCCGCGGGCCAGGCCGAAATCCGCGCCTATCCCCAGGACCCGGCCATTGGCTGGAAGGTGCTCCACGAGGAGCTGGCCAAGCTGGTGGGTTCCCTGCCGAGCCCGCGGCCGGGCACCGCCGTCGTGCCGTTCCCGGAGCATGACGACCGGCGCGCCCGCCACGCGGGAGACCACGCCCCCAAACTCCACGGAGTGGACAACCTCGACAACTGGCGCGGATGACCAGCGCCGCGCCCAATAATTAGGCGGGATTAGGCGGGGCAGGCTGCCTTCAGGGCATTGACTGACTCGGCCGGAACCTGGTCGCCGGCATCCGCGATCTGGCCCAGCGGCGTCGTAATCTCGGCGGGGACGCCGGCTGTTTCGGCGGCTGCGACGAGCCCGCCGAGCGCCGCCTTGTCCTCAACGCTGACCAGGCCGTCCTGGATCACGGCGCAGACCTGCCTGGTCACTTCATCGGCTGCGGCGGTGGCAACCTTGGAGGCCGCGTCGCTGGCTGCCGTTTCGGCGGCCTCCTGCACGGATCCGCAGCCGGCGAGGACGAGCATCAGGGGGACGGCGGACAGGGCGGCAAGGCAGCGTTTCATTCCTCCAGCCTAACGAAGCGAAAAAATCCTCAGATTCAACATCGTTGGATTGTTGAACAATTTAGGGTTTTAAGGCATTCTTGGTAGAGCACACCCATGAGATGAGGATCACAATGGCAAGCATCGACCTGAACAGTGACGTAGGCGAATCATTCGGGCGCTGGACGCTCGGCGACGATTCAGCCATGTTCCGCTCCGTCAGCAGCGCCAACGTGGCCTGCGGTTTCCACGCCGGCGATCCCAGCGTCATCAGGGCCACCTGCCGCCAGGCCGCGGCCGCCAACGTGGTCATCGGCGCGCACGTGGGCTACCGGGACCTGGCCGGCTTCGGCCGCCGCTTCCTGGACATCAGCCCCGGCGAACTCGCTGACGACGTCGTCTACCAGCTCGGTGCCCTGCAGGCCCTGGCGGCCGCAGAGGGTGCCCAGGTCCGGTACGTGAAACCCCACGGCGGCCTCTACAACGCCATCGTCCACCACACCGCCCAGGCGCAGGCCGTGGTGGACGCCGTGAAATCCGTGGACCCGTCACTTCCCATCCTTGGCCTGCCGGGGTCCGAAGTGCTCCGGCTGGCCGAAGCCGCCGGACTGCGGCCCGTCACGGAGGCGTTCGCGGACCGGGCCTACAACCCCGACGGCACCCTGGTATCCCGTTCCCTGCCCGGCGCCGTGCTGGAGGACCCGGAGCAGGTAGCCGAGCACGTGCTCCGGATGGCCACCGAATCATCCGTCCGCACCGTTGACGGCTCCGTCCTGAAAATCCACGCCGAAAGCATCTGCGTCCACGGCGACTCCCCGGGGGCCGTGGAAATGGCCACCGCCGTCAAGGCCGCGCTTGCCGCCGCCGGCGTCACTATTTCGGCATTCGCCTGAGCCGCGGAATGATCACCATGGAAACAGTCAGCAAAACCAGCGCGGCAGCCCGCGTGCTCGCCGTCCGGCCGGTAGGCACGACGGCGGTGCTCGCCGAACTCTCCGGGCTCCACGACGTGCTGGCCCTGCAGGCTCTCCTTCTGGAGGAGCCGCTGCCCGGCCAGGTGGACGTCCTCGCCGCCGCCGAAACCGTGATGGTCAAGGCGGACTCACCCGCCGCCGCCCGCCGGATGGCGGCCCTGCTGCTGGGGATGGACCTGGCGGTCCAGTCCCATGCCGAAGGCAAGCTGGTGCAGATCGATACCGTGTACGACGGCGAGGACCTCGCCGAAGTAGCGCGGCTGACCGGCCTCAGCGCCGAGGGCGTCATCGCCGCCCACGCCGGACAGATCTGGACCGTGGCCTTCGGCGGTTTCGCCCCGGGGTTCGGCTACATGGTGGGCGAGAACCAGGCTCTTGAAGTACCGCGCCGGAGCTCGCCACGGACCGCCGTCCCCGCAGGTTCCGTTGCCCTGGCCGGTAACTACTCCGCCGTGTACCCGCGGAAGTCCCCGGGCGGCTGGCAGCTGATCGGCCGTACCGCGGCGCATATGTGGGACCTCAGCCGCGAACAGCCCGCCCTGGCAGCACCGGGAGACCGTGTGCAGTTCCGGGCAGTGCGCGAGCTCGTTGACGTGACGGAACCCATTGCCGCCGCCTCCGACTCCGCCGCAGGCGCCGCGGACACGCAGTCCGGCCTGCGGATCCTCTCGCCGGGACTGCAGAGCCTGATCCAGGACCTTGGCCGTCCGGGCCACGCCGGCCTGGGCGTCTCGTCCGCCGGGGCGCTGGACCGTTCCTCGCTGCGCCGCGCCAACCGGGTCGTGGGCAACGAGCCGTCCGCCGCCGTCGTCGAATCCGTTGCCGGCGGGCTGCGCGTGCAGGCTGTGGGGGACCAGGTCCTGGCGGTCGCCGGTGCGCCGTCGGAACTGACTGTAGTGACGCCGTCGGACGCTTCCGAATCAGACGGTCAGGACAGCGACGGCGGGCAGCCGGAGCAGGTGCGCACCGTGCCCATGGCTACGGCGTTTGCCCTCCTGGACGGCGAGATCCTGACCATCGGGGCGCCCGAGCGCGGCTTCCGCGGCTACCTTGCCATCCGCGGCGGTGCGATGGCTGATGCGGTGCTGGGCAGCCGGTCCACGGACACGATGTCCGGGATCGGGCCTGCGCCGCTGGCCGCCGGGCAGCTGCTGGGCGCGGGCGTTGCCATGTCCTCCAACGTGGTGGGCAACCCCGAACTGCAGCCGGAGTTTCCGGACACCGGCGTCACCGTGCTGGACATCGTGCCCGGCCCGCGCGACGACTGGTTCGAGGCCGCCGCGCTGGAATCGCTCTGCAGCCAGGACTGGGCCGTCACGCCCCGCTCCAACCGGGTGGGCATGCGCCTGGACGGAACGCCGCTGAGCCGGAGCCGGGACGGTGAACTGCCCAGCGAAGGCACCATGGCCGGCGCGCTGCAGATCCCGCCCGAAGGCCAGCCTGTGCTTTTCCTGGCCGACCACCCCATCACCGGCGGCTACCCGGTCATCGGCGTGGTGGTGGACCACCAGCTGGACCTGGCCGCCCAGGTTCCGATCGGCGGTTCCATCCGGTTCCGCTGGGCTCCCGGCTACGGGCTGCCCACCAGCATTTCTTCCCTCGACAATTCCCAGACAAAAAATCCCCAGACAAAGTGAGCAACTGATGCGCAAGGTCCTGATCGCCAACCGCGGAGAAATCGCCGTCCGCATTGCCCGTGCCTGCGAGGACGCCGGCCTGGAATCCGTGGCCGTGTACGCGGACGTGGATGCCGATGCCATGCACGTGGCCGCCGCCACCGAGGCGTACAGCCTGGGCGGGAACGCGCCGTCGGAAACCTACCTGGACATCCCCAAACTGCTGCAGGCAGCCGAGGATTCCGGTGCCGACGCCATCCATCCGGGCTACGGCTTCCTGTCCGAGAACGCCGGCTTCGCCCAGGCGGTCCTGGACGCCGGACTGACCTGGATCGGCCCCACGCCCGAAGCCATCCGCCAGCTCGGCAACAAGATCACCGCGCGCGAAATTGCCGTCCGCGCCGGAGCCCCGTTGGTGGCCGGCAGCGACGGTCCGGTGGCCACGGCTGCCGAGGCCCGCGAATTCGCCGAACAGCACGGCCTGCCCATCGCCATTAAGGCGGCCTTCGGCGGCGGCGGCCGTGGGCTCAAGGTGGTGCGCGAGATGGACCAGATCGAGGAATCCTTCGATTCGGCCGTCCGCGAAGCAGTGGTGGCCTTCGGCCGCGGCGAGTGCTTTGTGGAGCGGTACCTGGACCGGCCCCGGCACGTGGAGGCCCAGGTCCTGGCGGACCAGCACGGCAACGTGGTGGTGGTGGGCACCCGCGACTGCTCGCTGCAGCGCCGGCACCAGAAACTCGTGGAAGAGGCGCCCGCGCCCTTCCTGAGCGAAGAGCAGACCCGGCAAATCTACGACGCCGCCAAGGCAGTCTGCCGCGAAGCCGCCTACTCGGGGGCGGGGACGGTGGAATTCCTGGTGGCCGCCGACGGCACCGTGGCGTTCCTTGAGGTGAACACCCGCCTGCAGGTGGAGCACCCCATCACCGAGGAAACCACCGGCATCGACCTGGTCCAGGAGCAGCTCCGCATCGCCGCCGGCGAGCCGCTGCGCTTCACCGCCGACCCCGAGCCGCGCGGCCATTCCTTTGAATTCCGGCTCAACGCGGAGGACGTGGGACGGGGCTTCCTGCCGTCGCCCGGAACCATCGCCACGTTCAGCGGGCCTACGGGTCCCGGCATCCGGCTGGATTCCGGGGTCCGCTCCGGTTCCATCGTGGCGCCGCAGTTCGATTCCCTGCTGGCCAAGCTGATCGTCACCGGCGCCGACCGCCAGCAGGCGCTCCGCCGTGCCCGCCGCGCCCTCGCGGAAATGGAAATCACCGGGGTGGCCACCGTGCTGCCGTTCCACCGCGCCGTCGTCGAAGCCCCGGACTTCACCTCGGAGACCGCGCTCGGCATCCATACCCGCTGGATCGAGACGGACTTCGCCGATTCCATCACCGCGGATCCGGAGTTCGGCACGTCCGTCCCGGACGGTGCGCGGCGCACCATCACCGTCGACGTCGACGGCCGGCGCCTCGCCGTCGGCCTTCCCGCTGACCTGCTGGATGGCTGGGCGCGCTCGGGCGGGGGCGTTCCGGCGGGGGTTTCCCTTGAGGGAGAGTACGACGGCGGTGCCACCACAGGTGCCGCCGATCCCGGTGAGCTCCGGGCCGGCATGTCCGGCACGGTGGTGAAGTGGCTCGTGGAGCCCGGTGCCGAAGTTTCGGCGGGCGATCCGGTGGTGGTGCTCGAGGCCATGAAGATGGAAACCCAGGTGGCAGCCCACCGTGACGGGACGGTCACCGACGTGAGGGCCCAGTCCGGCGGCGTCGTGATGGCCGGGGCTGTGCTGGCGCTGATCGGCTGACGCCTCCCCTTCAAGCGGACGACGTTGGTTCAGCGCAGGCTGGCCGCGGGTGCGCCGAGGATGCTGTCCAGCAGGCCGTTGCGGAACTTGCCGGCCGGATCGTGCTCCGCTGCCAGGGCGCGGAAATCGGCGAACCTCGGGTACAGCGCCTCCCAGTCGTGGCCGGCCGGGGTGAACAGTTTGCCCCAGTGCGGCCGTGCCCCGAACGGCCGGAGCAGTTCCTCCAGCTCCGGAAGGACGGCCTCCACCTCGGCCTGAAGCGGCTTCCAGGTAAAGTGCAGGGCCACGCTCTGCTGCCGGTAGAACGGGCTGAGCCAGAACTCGTCGGCTGCGCCCGTGCGGATTTCGGAGACGAACAGCAGCGGCGCCAGCTTGCCCGCGAGGCCGCGGACGGCCTGGATGGCCGCCGGTCCGTGCTCCAGGGGCACGATGTACTCGCTCTGCAGTTCCTCGCCGTTGCTGGGCGTGAATTCGTGGCGGAAGTGCGGGAGCCGGTCCAGCCACGGGCCGGGTTCGTCCAGCTGCGCCGTGCAGTTCTCGCCGGACATCCCGGGCAGCGGGTGCCGGGCCTCCACGGCCGGGGTGGCGCCGAACAGGTCGGTCAGGACAGGGTCCGAATCGAGGGCCTTGAGCCACACCTGGTTGATGTCCTCCCCGGCGTAGTCGGTGAAGAGGCTGACGCTGTAGGCGCTGGACACCAGGGCCGGGAAGTCGGCCAGGGCCCGTTCCCACGGCAGGTTTTCCAGGACCCGCTGCCGCATCTGGAAGCTAGGCCGGACAGACAGCTCCAGGCCGGTGACGATGCCCAGGGCGCCGAGGCCCACCACGCTGCCCAGGAATTCGTCCCCGTCCCCGCGGGACAGGGACACCTGCTCGCCGGAGGCGCGGACCAGGTCAATGCGTTCGACGGCGCCGGCCAGGGAGGGGTTGTCCACACCCGAGCCGTGCGTCCCCGTCTGGATAGCGCCGGCCACCGAGATGTGGGGCAGTGAGGCGAGGTTGTGGATGGCGACGCCCGACTTTTCCAGCGTCCGGCAGAGGGCTCCGTAGCTGATGCCGCCGCTGACGCGGACGGTCTGCCGCTCCGAATCAAGCTCGATCTCCTGGGGCAGGGCGTCCAGCAGGATGTGGACGCCATCGGTATCGCCCACGCGGTTGAACGAGTGCCGCGACCCGAGGGCCTTCACGCGGGAGGCGCCGGCTACCACCTCGGCGAGCCCGGCCACCGAGTCCGGACGGTGGACTTCGGCGGAGGAGTATTCGAGGTTTCCTGCCCAGTTCTTCATTGGATCGCTTTCCGGTGGAGGGTGTGGCTTCCACGCTACTTTGCTCACGAAAGTTGTCAAGGATTTCGTAAAGTTTCTCAGAATCCGGCCAGCGGAGGGTGCTGGTGCTTCAGTTTATATCGTTGTAAATTGGCCCGATGACACTTGCGAAGACGCCGCCGATGGGCTGGAACAGCTGGGACTGCTACGGCACCACCGTGACGGAGGAGGAGGTGCTGGCTAACGCCGCCTTTATGGCTGAGCATCTGCTGCCGTATGGGTGGGACACCGTGGTGGTGGACATCCAGTGGTACGAGCCGGCGGCGCGGGCCGGCGGCTACAACGACGGCGCCGTACTGGAGCTGGACCGTTTCGGCAGGCAGCTTCCCGCCGTCAACCGCTTCCCCTCCGCGGCGGGCGGCCGGGGCTTCGGGCCCCTCGCCGAGCGGATTCACGGCATGGGCCTGAAATTCGGGCTTCACATCATGCGCGGCATTCCCCGCCAGGCCGTGCGGGACGGGCTGCCCGTTGAAGGGACCGACGCCACCGCTGACCAGATTGCCGACACGTCCTCCACCTGCGAGTGGAACACCGATAACTTCGGCCTTAACCACGGCCATCCCGGCGCGCAGGCCTACTACGACTCCCAGCTGCGACTGTTCGCGGAATGGGGCGTGGACTTCGTCAAGGCCGACGACATGCTGGGGCCGTACTTCGCGGCCGAGATCGCCGCCTACCAGCGGGCCATCTCACGCTGCGGCCGGGACATGGTGCTCAGCCTGTCGCCGGGCCGCGCTCTCTCCTTGGCCCACCTGGCACACCTCCGCGGCAACGCCCAGATGTGGCGCGTCTCCGATGATCTCTGGGATGTCTGGGAGGATGTCGAAGCCCAGTTCGCGCGGATGGCGCGCTGGGCCCCGCATCAGCGCGCAGGCGCGTGGGCGGATGCCGACATGCTCCCGGTGGGGCGGATCGCGCTGCGGGCCGAGCGCGGCGGTGAGCGGCTGAGCCGCCTGACCCTGGACGAGCAGCGGACCATGCTGACGCTCTGGTGCGTCTCACGGTCGCCGCTGATGCTCGGCTGCGACCTGCCGTCGTCGCCGCCCGAAACGTTGGCGCTGCTGACCAACACCGACCTCCTGGACGTCCTCAA
Source organism: Arthrobacter sp. HS15c (assembly GCF_040812005.1). NCBI lineage: Bacteria > Bacillati > Actinomycetota > Actinomycetes > Micrococcales > Micrococcaceae > Arthrobacter > Arthrobacter sp. HS15c. The sequence continues at coordinate 110,458 of NZ_JBFOHM010000003.1, read as the reverse complement.
CGCGAGCCGCAACAACCGTGAACTGCTCCGCGACGGCGACCTGGTGCTGTGGGCGGCGGACAGCACGACGTCGGAGGACCGCTTCGTCGCGGCGTTCAACACCGGGGAAGCGGACCTCGTCCGGACGGTTCCGTTGGGGGATCTGGGTGTGGGGGCCGATGGTTCCCCTGGCGAGGTGCGGGAGGCATGGAGCGGGGATGACGCCACGCTCGGGCTCAAGGACGGATTGCCAGCACTCGAAGTGAAGCTGCCCGCGCACGGCGCGAAGCTCTATCGCTTCCCCGGCCACTAAGCGCGAACGTACAGTTGAGCACCCGCGCCGGAGTGCGAACGTACACTTCCGGCCCGGGCCCCAAGTGTACGTTCGCGCATAAACCGATGAGCTGGCCAGTTCAGCCATCCTGCCAGTGCGGCGGGGCGGACAGGTCCGGCGGAACCAGCGTTGCGTTGCTGCCACGGGCTGAGTTGAGCTGCGGCTGGGTGAGGAACAGCGCAGCGGTGAGATCGGCGCCGTCGAGCCTTGCGTCCCGAAGATCCGCACCCAGCAGGTCCGCGCCCGCAAGGTCGCTGCCGCGCAGGTCGGCGGCAATCAGGCAGGCACCCCGCAGATCCGCCCCGCACAGCTTCCGGGCGCGCAGGTTGGCGGCCGCCAGGTCGGCACCGGGGCGGAGCGTGGCATCCAACTGGTCTGTTCCCGCGGCAAAGTAGCCCGCGCGCACTTCCTCGCTGACCGCCACGAGGATGGTCCTGACCGCCGAGTGGAGGCTCTCGAGGTCGCAGGCGAGCAGCCCGGGCAGGGGACCACGGCCAAGGTCATCGATAATTTTCCGGAGCTCCTTCGCCTCCCGGGCGCTGTCGGCGTCGAACGTTCTTTCCTGTGCCTCGGCCAGGTGCCAGAGCATCTCGTGCAGCTGCCGCACGACCTTGAACGCGGCGAACATGTCCTGCCGCGAGTCCGGGGCGTCGCGCCAGCTGATGCCTGCGAACAGCTGCTGGGACACGGCCTGGCCGGCCCCGAAGCAGTCGAAAACCGTGCAGCCGCGGAATCCGCGGGGCCGCAGCCGGTCATGGATGGTGCAGGAAAAGTCCTGGTCCAGGTTCGGGCAGGGCGTGGCAGCGGGCTTGTCGATGGCAAAATCCGCGGACCGGGCGAAGCCGAAGGCAGTACAGCACAGCGCGAAGCAGTTGCTGCAGTCCGGGCGAAGGCTGTCCCGATCGTGGCCAGGTGTGGTGCCTGAATGGTTTTTGGTGGTGATGTACATGGGTTCTCCCGATGGTGGTTCCGGTGTGTGCGGGGAGAGGGGGAACTCGTGGCGAGTTCCCCTTGCGGGCACGCGGAATCAGCGCTCCTGGACGGGACGGCCGGCGGAGCTGTGGGAGGCTGCGGGAACTCTGGGTCACAGAGACATATTAAGAATCACTGCGGTCCAGAATACTCCCGGGATGCCGTGCTGTCAGGCGGCTTTGACCAGGGGGAGTTCGTCCCAGTGGGTGGTGTAGCGCGGGGAGCGCATGCCGCGTTTCATGCTCCAGTCCGGTCCGCCGCGGATGCCTGCGTGGCCCAGCCCGATGGAGCCGCGGCCGTACCGGCGGGCGATGTCTTCGAGGAGGGGGCCGATGTTGCGTTCCTCGTGCGGGTTTTCGAAGATTTCCAGGGGTTTTTGGTTTCCGGTAGGCCGCAGGTCGGTGACCATGATCCCGGCACGGGCGTACTTCACGCCCTCGTGGATGGCAGGGAGCAGGGCGTGGGCGGCCTTGGTCAGGATCACCGGGTCTGCCGTGGGCATGGGGAGCGGGACGCAGACGGACGGGTAGGAGGTGTCTTTCTGGTTGAAGTGCGAGGTGCCGGCGAAGGCTGTGAGCACCTTCGCCTGGAGGTGGTGTTTGGCGAGCCGGGCGCTGGCCTGCTGGCCGTAGACGCTCAGGACCTGGCGGAGTTCGGCGGTGGTGGTGATGGGCGTGGAGAACGAGCGGGAGAAGATCAGCTGGTCCCGGCCCACGCGCTCCTCCTCCATGGGAATGCAGGGGGTGCCCTGCAGTTCCAGGACGGTCCGCATCAGCACCACGGAGAATTTGTCGCGGATCCGGACGGGGTCCGCCCGGCTGAGGTCAAGGATGGAATGGATGCCGATCGCGTTCAGGCGTTTGGTCAGGCGCGTGGCCACTCCCCAGAGTTCGACGACGGACAGGCCCGCCATCAGTACCTCCCGCCGGGCTGCAGGCACCGAATCCCAGCGGCAGACGCCGTCGAACGCTGGGTTGTGTTTGGCCCATTTGTTGGCGAGCTTGGCCAGTGTTTTTGTCCGGGCGATGCCAACGCAGACGGGGACACCCACGTTCCGCGCGGCGGCGGCTTTCATGTCCCGGCCCAGCTGGAGCAGTGCCTCCGGGGTGCCTTTGACGCCGAGGAATGCCTCGTCGATGCTGTAGACCTCCAGCCAGGCGGAGTACCGGCCCAGCAGTTCCATCACGCGGGCGCTAATGTCCCCGTACAGCTCGTAGTTGCTGGACCTGGCAATCAGCCCCCACTCTTTCGCCCGGGGCGCGATCTTGAACCACGGCTCCCCGATCCCGATGCCCAGTGCCTTGGCCTCGGGGGAGCGGGTGACGGCGCAGCCGTCGTTGTTGGACAGCACCACCAGCGGTTTGCCTTCGAGGGAAGGGTCAAACGCGCGTTCCGCGCTGGCGTAGAAGCAGTTCACGTCCACCAGGGCTATTTCCTGCATTTGACGCATCAGTGCTGGTTTAGACATAGGACCGGCCGGTGCTCTCGGTAGAGTTTCGGCTATGGATACCGAGGTGCGAGTCCGCCAGGCACGCGTCGAGGATGCTCCCGGGATGGCGCGCATGCATGTGCGGTCGTGGCGTGAGACGTACCGCGGCGTGATGTCGGACCGCGTCCTCGACGACCCGGAGCTGCCCGCCGCCCGGGAACGGTTCTGGACCGCCGCGCTCAGCGATGAGAGGTATCAGGCGAACCGCGTCGCGGTGGCCGAGCGCGACGGCGAAGTGGTCGGGATTGCGATGGCGGGGCCGCCGCAGGACTCCGCGGCGCAGTGGGGGACGCACCTGTATGTGCTGTACGTCCTCGCGGCTGAGCACGGGACCGGCGCCGGGGCCGCCCTCCTCGATGCCGTCATCGGCCCGCACGACTCCGCCGCCCTCTGGGTTGCCGATCCGAATCCCCGGGCGCAGGCGTTCTATCGCAAGCACGGGTTCGTGGCGGACGGGACGGTGATGGTGGACGACGGCGTGCGCGAGATCCGCATGGTGCGGCTCCTCTGAGCGCGCCCTCGGACGCCCGCTGTCATTCCGCGCATTAGACATGGTGCAGGCACCTTGTGGCTACGCCCCAGATGGTCAGCTCGCTGAGGCTGGGTACGCGGATGTCCGGGTAACGGGGGTTCTCTGCCTGCAGCACCACGCCCGTGGCGGTGATGCGGAGCCGCTTGACGGTCAGTTCGCCGTCCAGGACGGCGATGACCACGGAGCCGTCCTTGGGTTCGAGCGCCCGGTTGACGATGAGTTCGTCGCCGTCGCTGATTCCTGCCCGCTCCATCGAGTCGCCTGTCACGCGGACAACGAACGTGCTGGTGATGTCCTTGATGAGGTGTTCATTCAGGTCGATCCGGCCGTCGAAATAGTCCTGGGCAGGCGACGGGTAGCCGGCAGCGACGGCTACTGGGGCTAACAGCACCAGCCGCAAGGAGAGGCCCGCATCTATCACACGGGGACCGACAACAACGCCCACAACACACCTTTATTCGAATATATGTTCGATACTTTGAGTGTACAGGCAGGGGGAGACAGTGGCGCTCCTTTGACGGAATCGCAGCTGCGACGAAAGAGGCAAATCGGGACGTTGGTCAGGGAAGCGGACTGAGGAGGAGCCAGGTCAGGGCCTCATCGCGGGAGGTGAAGAACCGCGTTGGGCACGGCAGGGTCTGCCGTGCGATGGTGAAATTGGCAATGACGCGGTCGACCGGGCTTGAGCCAAGCAAGGCAATGCGCGAAGCGGCGCAGGGGATCTGGAAAGCGGACTTGGCCTGACGGGTCACAGCTTTGGTGGTCCCCATGTCTACCAACATCGGGTATTCGGAGCCGTCGGCAATCTTGTTGAGGGTTGCCATGGCCGCGTGCACGTCGTCACCGTCCAGAACGATCCCGGGTTTCCATTTGAGATGGATTATTCCGTTGACGCCTAGTTCGATTGTGCCCTTGCCACCATAAACAGTGACTGGTTCCATTTCTGCTCCCCAGCATTTTCACTAAGTCCGGTTTTACTGTCAGCGTAGATCGGGGTGACCAGTAGCGGAACCTTTAATGAGGTGTTTATGCACAATTCGGTAGTAGACGGCCGTATGGCCGGGGATTTTCGTTGGACCCGAAGCCGAGGCTGTATAAGAAAATGATGCTTCGTTCTCCAATTACTGGGCCGGTGCCAGGGGCAATGATCATTTCATCCCTTCATCTCCTATGAATACGGGTACGCACCCTATATGCTCCGGTCAGCATCCACTTATGAGGGAGCGCAATGAAACGGATTAGGTTGTGGCAATTCATAGTTCCGTACGTGCTTATCACCATGCTGCTTACATCATGCGGCGACAAGGTGACTAGTGGACCGGGAACTGCGGAACCCACGCCGAACTCCGCCAGTTCTGCCAGCAGCCCCGTCACAGGCGGTGGCACTGTAGCGTGCGTTGACTGGGCCCGGTTCGAGACCCCTCAAGACCAATACGACAAAGCCAGCGTCGTGCTCATCGGAAAGTCTGTAAGCCGGGCCGGCGAAACCACCATTTACGGTTCCGAGGCCACGACCCACCTTGTAGAAGTCGAGCAGGTCCTCAAGGGGAATCCCGGAGAGGGGGACCTGCGTATCACGTCTATGCCCCCGACCTGCACTGGAGGCGAAACCTACCCGGACGGCGATCCGCTCGATACAGCTGAAAGAGTCATCATCTTTGCGACCAAGCAGCGCGGCGAGTGGTTCACCCATACCCCCGCGCAAGGCGTCCTGCCTTTCCCGCAGGGCGCAGAGATTCCCTTTCACTAGTGCTGTGGATGGTCGGCTGCGCCCCTGAACCGCCCGCGCCGGAGACGAGTCTCGTCTGAAGTCGGACCTTTGAAAAGAGCGGTGTCCCTTGGGGAACCGCGCGGTTCATTTCGTCGGCCTGGATTAGGGTGTCGGGTATGGAGTGCCGGATCAACGACGTCCTGGTCCATTACGTCGAGCATGGCGTCGGCGTGCCGCTCGTTGCGTTGCACGGCGCCGGTGTTGATCACCGCGAGATCGAGGCGGCGATCGAGGCCATCTTTCCCGACACGGGATACCGGCGGATCTATCCGGATCTACCGGGAATGGGCCTGTCGACGGCCGATGGCCTGACCTGCAACGACGATGTGGTGACGCTGCTCGTCGATTTCATCGATCACCTGGGCGCGGGACCGGTGATGCTGCTCGGGCACTCCTACGGTGCCTACCTGGCTCGTGGGGTGGCCGCGCGGCGACCGGACACCGTGCTCGGTCTGGCGTTGTTGTGCCCCGTCGCCGAGCGGTCGGGCAGCGTGCCTGGCCACGACGTGGTTCGCCAGGACGCCGATGCGTACGACGAACTCGAACCCGCACAGCGGGCGGGGTTCGAGGAGTACTTTGTTGTGCGAACACAGGCTACGGCCCGCCGGTACCGCGATCGCGTTGCACCGGGTGCGGCGCTTGTGGACGAGGCTGCGTTGGGGCGCATCTTCGCGGGGTGGACGGTCGACGTCGGGTCGGCTGCCTTCTCTGCGCCGACCTTGGTCGTCGCGGGCCGATGCGATTCGGTCGTCGGGTATTCCGACGCGGCCGATTTGCTCGAGCGCTACTCCCACGCCACCCTGGCTGTCATCGAGGACGCCGGCCATGCGCTCATGCACGAGCGGCCCGAACTGCTCGCCGCGTTGTTCGGCGACTGGCTCGATCGAGCCCGACCAGAAGAAGAGTGACCGCCCTTGTTGCACCCCCAGCGAAGTCGAACAGATCAACCTCGACAGCGGCAAGTCAGCAGAGGACGACGCGGCCGATTAAGACCCCTTGTCGGGCCGAACCTCACCGCACCGAAAGGCCCCGCTCCACTCACCAGCGGAGGACCGCCGATCCCGCGACACCCAAACATCGCCGCGACGTGCCACGCCCCCAGGAACAGGAGAGTTTCCAGATGGGTAGCCGGGAAGTCACCACCATGGATACTGGGTGAGGCCAACCCCACCCCGGTCGGGTATCGAGTACTACAGTGGATGCATGGCTGGCAGCCGCAATCCGCTCGATGACCTGCGCGAAACCATCGGCCATCTGACCGATCAGCTCAGGCTGCACGGTTCGGAGCGCGTTGATGACCTGGTCGGCGATTTCATCGGTGCGAGGCCCGGACCGGGCCGGCCGCTGTCCGAGGTGCAGGCCGAGCTCGACGCGCTGGTCGGACTGGAGACCGTGAAGGAACAGGTGCGGGCCCTCGTCGCACTGCTCCAGGTTCAGGCCCGCCGTAAAGCGCACGGCCTGCCGGAGGTGGCCACATCACAGCATCTGGTGTTCCTCGGAAACCCGGGCACGGGCAAGACCACCGTGGCCCGGCTCCTGGCCGAGATGTACCGCGCGGTCGGTCTGCTGCAGAAAGGCCACCTGGTCGAGGTCGACCGTTCGGGCCTGGTGGGGCAGTACGTCGGCTCGACCGCCATCAAAACGGACCGGGTGATCCGGCGTGCGCTGGACGGGGTCCTGTTTATCGACGAGGCCTACGCGCTGGCCCCGGAGGACGGCCGGATGGACTTCGGCCCCGAGGCAATCGAAGTCCTGCTCAAGCGGATGGAGGACCACCGCCACCGACTGGTCGTGATCGTGGCCGGGTACCCGCGGCTGATGGAGTCCTTCTTGCTATCGAACCCCGGACTGCGCTCCCGGTTCGCCCGCGAGATCACGTTCCCCGACTACTCCGTCGACGCACTCCAGACGATCTTCCACCAGATGCTGGCCCAGCACGAGTACACGCTGGGGCCGGATGCGGACCAGATGCTGCGCCGCATCTTCACCGGGCTCCACGCGGGCGAGGACTCCGGCAACGCACGGTTCGCCCGCACTCTGTTCGAGCAGGCGCTCAACCGCCAGGCGCTGCGGCTGTCGCTCGACGAGAAACAAAGTCTCGACGCGCTCGACCGTGAGGCCGTCATGACGCTCACCGCGGACGACATCGTCGAGGCCGCGCTGGCCTTGGGCGAGGAGCCGGAGCCAGAACCGACGGCGGCACCGGAGAAGTCACGCTGGTGGCGCTGGCTGGTCTGACCGGGCCCCCTCATCAACCATTCGGACCTCTTTCTCTCCGTCAGGTTCAGAGCCTTATCCCTCGAATAGGGCTCGCCCTCAGGTTGTCCCAATAGACGGTCCGTTGTAGGAACCTTTCTACGGGACACTTTCGCCTGTGGGGCTCCAATCGCGTGTGAGTCTCAGCAATAAGTGTGACTTTCGGCGACAAATGGCGGCCGTATCATTCGGCGTAAGAGCATGTAACGAGAGAAAGGAGAAAGTCCGAAAATGAGGAGGCGACAACCCGAGTGACTCGGTCTTCGTCGACATAAACAACGCGAGGTTCCCCTACCTCGCCGCATTCCGTGTAGTCGAGCATCACAGTGTCATGACCTCCGGATGGCGTGTCACATACGACTACGCCCAGATCTGGATAACCCCATTCACGGATCAGATCAGCGCTCCCCTGTCCTTCCTCAGAGTCAACACCCAGGCGTCCGCCGAGTCCAAGCACGGCTGAAATTTCGAAGTGAGTGGGGGCCCAGGAAGTCGGAAACTGGGTTAGATAGCAGCGTTTGCGAGGAACGCCTCCGTTTCGCTCTCGGAGGAGGTCCACGTACGCGCGTGGAAGGTGGTATCCGAGGGAACGTTCAGCTCGGTCAACCAGGTCAGGCGTAAGCGGAGGGCACGTATAGTACTCGTCGTCTTCAAAGAATTCGTTTTTCATATTTACCTCAGTGAGAATCCCCCGGTATGTCCGGTCGCGCGGTGGATGTCACTTCTAATAAGCTGCACGAGTCCGACGTCCTGATGGTGGTGCCAAGTGTAGCCAGTCGGAGTGCGAGAACGTCCAGCTGCTTTATTAGCGAAGCGAAAATCGGCGGCTCGGCTCCCAGTAGGTTGGATCCTCACGTCGGCGATGTCCGGGTGTCGCCGTGCCGTGAAGTCAGCCATGAAGTGGGCGCTGGGGGAACCTTGAACGACACAGTCCGCGGGCCCGGGGCGGGTTGGATCTCAGGCGCTAAACCTGAGGCGCTGCAGGTCGTTCTGGACTGGAAAGGGTGTGTTAGTCAGGCCGTCGCCGTGGCCATTGAAGACTCGAAACAAATAAGCGTTCCTGTCAGGATGTGGCCTGTCTGGCCAGAGCAACCCCTGATTCACTCATTTCTTCCGCGAGCTTCAACACGTCGTACATCCCTAGCTGTAATTCCCGGCTGAACGCTGTAACCCGGGTTCCGCTGTCGGTGGCATCAATCACGAAATGGATGTGAGGTCGTACCTTCAGGTGCCTGGCAGCATCGCGGTGGCGCCAGTCGCCCTGCCACTCTCGGCTAATTTCCACCCAAATGTCCGAACCCGTGATTTTCGTGGTCAATCCGGGCCGGCTGAACGCCCGGGCCAAGGCGTCCACCGCGTCCTGGGGGGATAACGCGGTGATCCATTGCTCCTCGTTCTGGAAATGATGCCGGCCCGTCCCGAACTGCAGCATGATCCCCATGCCTACCAAGCTGGCCCATGACGCGGCCAGCACCAGGTGGCGGGGATCATCGATCAACTGCCACACAAACTGTAAAACGCCGAGCAGAACAGTAATGAAGAGAAAGATTCTCCTCCAGAGGTCGGGGACCGGAACCAGTTCTGCCGTGCCGCGTTTGCCGGAGGCAAGCCAGGCTCCGAGGCCAAACGTAAGGAGCGCTTGAACGCAGGCGACCATGATCGGAATGACGTCAGTTCTGAGGTCCGGGCCGGAGGCAAGAATAATGATCATCGACGTGACGGCGAGTCCGGCCATGACCAGTCCCGCACCGATCCGAATCCTTCTATCCCGCGCCGATGTGTCCATTGACTACTGTCAGCGTGCCTTCGTCTCTATGTCAACGGATCTCGGGATAAGCCAGCTTTCAAGACTTTGATCAGCCGAAGTTGGCTACAAGGGATGTCAGGCCCATCTTGGGTTGGTGGTTGTGTGGTTCCGTTTGGGGAACCTCGAACGTGTCACCCCTGCGATACCAGCCAAAGTCTGCCTTTGGCACAGTCCTGCTCGGTCCACTGGTCTTTGGACGCATCATCGTGAACAAGACCGCCGCCGACGACAAAGTTCGATCCCGAACGCGCCACCACGTTCCTGCTTGCGTCGAGGATTTCAATGGAGCTCGAATCACCTTGAACCGTGTACCCCTGTGGCCACACGAGGGTATATACCGTCTCGTCTGGAAGCGTGGCATGAACACAGCCGTTGCCATCAACTCCCAGCGTGCCTTCAAAACGCGCGTCCATGCCTTGTTCCTGCGGCATATCGACAGTGACGAGCCGGAGAGAGGACGAACGCGGCGGGGATGCGCAGGCACCGACCACCGTAGGCAGCAGCAAGGCCAATCCAAGAGTGACCAGTCGTAACCAGGGCACCTTCATAGCCGGACTATACGCGCGAAATGTGGGGTGTATCCACCGGAGTGCTCTACGTAACCAGGCCGCCATCAACGGTTGGATTATCAACGAGATACCCCGACTATCAGTCAGGAAGCACATGATGACAACCTTCCGCTGAGCGTCTCACGGCGCTGAGCCCCGTAAAGACCCGCCTCGAAGTCGCCCCGTAACTCGACCCTTTGCCGGCTGGCCGCGTAGCTATCACCGGGCACCCCATCGTTGAAGCCAACTGTCGGGCGTGGCTGGGTTACGGGGCTATCTAAGCCACACTCGGAGGATCACGATGACTGCCCCGGCGCAGAAAAGTAATGTGCAGAACAAGGTGCCGACAATTTGCATGGCCCGGACTTGCTCCGTTTTGCCCGTTGCAGGAAGGACTTTGAACCTCTCGGTAACGAGGTACACCTGATATTCCGCGATACGCCTCCGCAAAACGAACCAAGCAGTTGCGACCAGCATGAACACGATGCCTTCCAATTTCGGCCCCCTCGATCCTGGCACAGCAAGCTCTTTGGTCTCCGAGACTACTCCGGAGCTTGGGTTGCGAAAGGAACGCTAAACGGACAAGCTCGAGTGCACGAAAGGGATCCCTCACCGGGCAGACGTGCTGATCCGTACGAGCCAATCTTTCACCAGCGCGGCAGTAAGATCCGGACGTTCGAGATGAGCGTTATGGCCAGCGGCGTCCAGCACCACGTAGGTGCCCCGAACATAGTGGTCCCGGTGCTTCCACCCGTCCTCGTAGCCAGTCACATGGTCCTGACGCCCGAAAAGGTGCAGCGAGGGCGCCTCGAAGGGAGCAGGATGTGCAACCTCCGGTTCGACAGAGAGCGCGTAATTTGCCGCCACCCGTTCGAGGACAGCTTGATTCGCGCCGCGAAGGCCAGGAAGTGCATACCGGATGAACGCATTGAGTGTGGCCTCGCTTTGAACGACGGACATCTCCTCGTAGTCATCCCTTACTTGGCCAGCCAAAGCCAGAACGGACGGGTCTTCTCGGACAACCTGTCGGCGGGGAAGGCTACGCGCCTGATGGATCGGCTCGAACACACCCGCCAGAGTAGCCAGGCCAAGAACCTGATCTCGAAGCACGTGGGCTACGTGCCGGGCAATCATGCCTCCGAAGGAGTTGCCGATCACCGAGAAGGGACGGTCTTCAAGATACTCATGGATATCGTCCAGAGCCCCTTGCGCGACTTCGTTCGCGCTGGAGACATTGGTGTCAACATTCCCTTCGGCCCACGCTAGGTCGATGTAGATCCGCTGCCATCCGCAGTCATCGATAGCGTCCTCCAACGGCAGCATGATCCGATGATCAACGCCGAATCCGTGAATCACGACGAGTGGAAGGCCTTCTCCTACGATTTGAGCAATCACGAACCAGAGCCTACCGGCCCAGTTGGAGCCCTCAGCTTTTGCGCTAAGGTCCCCGGTTAGCCGATCCCTCTACGGGCAGTCTCCAGCGTTTGAGGGCTCTCCTGAATCTGGTCGGGGTGAAGCACTCGCTTGCCGCTGGCCCGACTACTTCGACCGACGCTTAAACAGCATCACCGCGAAAACCACACCCAGCACGACGAACCCAACGGCGGCAATGATGATAGTCATTAGTGCGGCAGATCTGTCACTTGACCCACCCATTTGCCCCGTGACCAGCGAGTAAATAACGGTGGCTGCGCCCGCCAGAACCATGAACATGGCGCCTATACCAAAGTACTTTGCGGTCCCGACTTCTGCCGCCAGCTCGCCCGGTTTGCCGAAACGCTTGTTCCAATCACGATTCATCTGAGAAATTCTGTCCCGCTGCCAAAATCCCAGTGCTCCGATGACCATGGCGGCGACCCCCATAATAACGTTCATGGCCTGATCCAACCCGGTATCGTCATCGACCACAAGTGTCACGGGCGGGATAGGGGCGTCATTGACTCGGTTGAAGTGAGCTGCGTTTCAACATTGCTCCGGCCAACAGTCACTATGAATTCAGTGTCTCGAAACCTCTGCGCCTTGAATCCCCAAACATACGAGACGGCCGGCCCGCGACGGTGTCGGCGGCCGGTAGACGATCCGCTAGTGGGACGTTCTCGGGGGTCGCCAGCGCATGGATCTTGGTTCACCAAGTAATCAAGACCCACTCGCCCGGAAGATCCCCATGGCTAAGAACTTCCAGCGCAAAATCACGGCCTTCCTGCAGATCGGAACCCGTATACGACGACCACGGCACCTCAACAAACGTGCCGTCAGCGCCATAGTTTCTAATATCCAGCCCTAAGATCAATCGGCCTGCGTTTGCGAGTGCCTCGATTACGGCGGGGGCCTGGGAACCCGGCCACATAACCTCACCGTTGGGGTCGTGTCGTGCTCCGCTTTGAAGATCGGCTGCAAGGAACGAAAGGTCATCGACGGGCATAACTGGATCATAGGGGTTTCAAGACAGACTTTCTCGTCTTCGACCGTGCCCGCAAGACCGTCCGTTATAGGAACCTCTACCGGGCCGTTTCACGTTTCACACATCCCACCCAAAACGGCCGAGAATGAGCGGGTCCAGGACAATGCAACCCTTGCCGGCCATCAAGATCTGTCACGACGGGAAGGCAACATTCGCGGCCATAAGTACTCCCAGAACGATGAATGCTGCGCCGAAACACACGGAAACCGCCGCGATCAACTTCAGGAAAGACTTCTCACTATTCCTCATCGGCGGTATCTGCCGGATGAGGGAGAAGAGGAAACGCGAGTAGAAATGCCTGGCCAGAATGAAAAAACTCCCCGCGATTATCAGGAAGAGGACCGGCATCGCTCTCATAATCACCGTCCCGTCAACAAGCCGAAGATGGCGACTCCTACGCCGATCACAATCCAAGCCCCTGCCATAAACCTCAATATCCGGAGATTGCGCCGCCTGAAGGCTTCCTCGTCCAGACCAGGCCTCAAATACTTCTGGCTTCTCGCCGCAACATTCGTTAGAAACGGTGACACTGGCAGGATCAAGATGCCCGCTACGACCACAACAAGGCCGAACAGTGTTCCGGGCGCCATGTGCACTCCCACCCTCCGTATGGATTGAAGGGAGTCTAGGCTTCGCGTTCGTTACCCTCAAGACGGTCTCGTCTACACAGGAGCCGCAGCTGCTGCTTCCCCTGGGCGTAAGGCGAACCCTCTCCGGTCACGATTTTGCCGGCATAACAGTTGTAATGGCCCACAACCCCGCCACGATGAACCCCACAACGACCAGTACTATGATCCAGCCGAAGATCCGCCAGAAGATATTGCCAGTGCCATCTCTCACGTTGCCCCCAATTCAAATGCTTCGCTGACGCTGCTTGGTGCCTAAGCCTAGAGCGTCCCGGCGATTCTCGAAGGATTATTGTTGTGCAGCCACCAAACGTCCCGTTAAGGGGCCACTTGGAAATGGCAGTTGCCGCCGTCCCGCTAGGGAACGTCTTACGGAACTGGCATCCTATGCGAAGCCATTTACGAGGATTCACGGGCTGACAGGGAGTCCAATACAGCGGAGGGTGCCACGTCGAACCCAGTGGCGAGGGATCCGGACCAATTGAGCCCTACCAGGATCCCGTCTTGTTCGAGGCCTGGGAGCCACTTTGAGCGCCATTCGTCCAGGGGAATTGAGACCACCTGGAAGTCTTTGTAGGCAGCCGCCGAGGACACAATCTTTTCGGCGCGGGTTATCAACGACCCAAAGGGCATGCTTCGTTGCCCATTTTCCCCAACAGGTGCCGGATATCCGTTCTGGTCGTGAACAGCCCAAACCATCCTGCGTCCGAGGACTTCGTCGTAAAACGCGCTTGCCTGCGCAGCACTGATGCTCATGATCACATCGTGCCAGAAGGTGTTGTCCCGCACGAGGATCCCCTTGCGGGCTGCGCCATGCGACAAATAGTGCCGTGAAAAAGCCGCCATTTACTGCCGAAAGTCACGCCCATATGACCCGCCCGCAAAACTGCCCGCGGAAGGGACCCTAAATGCTATGCCCGGGAGATGCTCATCGGTATTCGCGTGTTTCCACCACGAGTCGAAAGAAACCTGGCTCAGCTCACAGTTCACTGACGGCGAGCACGGTCATACGGTAGCTGCCCAGTAGCGGCGCTTGCCGTTGCGGGTGTCCTCGTAGATACCGCCGTTCCGTTCGATGGTTGCCCTTGAGCCGGCGTTGTCCTCGTCGCACGTGAGAAGAACCCGGGAGATTCCCAGTTCCCGGGCAATCGGCAGGGCATCAGCCAGCGCCTTCGCTGCGTGGCCGCGGCGCCTCGCGGAGGGCCTAACGCTATAGCCGATGTGTCCACCCTGATTGAGAAGGACATCGTTCAGTTCGTGCCTGATGGCCAGGGAACCAAGGAATGTGTCACCCTCCACGATCCACAAGTACGTGCAGGGTACATGCCCCGGCTTCCGCGGGCTCTCCGGCAAAGCATCGTTGAGCAGGGCGTCGACGAAGCGACGGAACGACCGGGCATCCTTGAGATCTTGCAGGGGCCAGTCCTCCGCGCCGCCGCCGTCCCGGTGAGCGCCGTCAAATTCTGCGGATCCTTCCAGCCAGGAGGAGTGGTAACTGACGTCCGGAGCGATAAGGAGAGGCATCACAAGATCGTATTCGAAGGACTATTCTGCTGAAAGCTACCCTGCACCCTAGCGATATTTATCGCTGGCCGGACTGATACTACGGCCTCTAAACTGGATCATGACCGGTGCCCCTGCCCGTCTTCTGGCGTGGCTCGTTGTCCTGGCGACCCTCCTCACGGCCTGCACGCCCGCAGTCGACCTCGACGAGACCGCCACCGAGCGAGCGATCACGTCTTCCTCGGCCCCGCCGGCCGACGTCGATCCCGCCCTCCCACCCACCCCGACAGCCACGCCGACGCCGGTTCCAACACCACCGGCGGTGCCCCAGGCCTTCGCCGTCAACCTCTACCAGGAGGGGGACTTCGTGCCGCAGTACACCTTCGACTGGTGTGTGGCGGCGAGCATCCAGATCGCGCACAACCTCATCGATGACACGGGCGGCGGCTCGTGGGCCGATCCCGCCCAGCAGGGCGAGCTGTGGGAGATGGCCCGGGCGCGGTCGTCCAACTCGTTCAACGGCGCCAACCCGCTCGGTTGGGCGCAGGTGCTGACCGAGGTTGGGATGGGGCCGTACACCGTGGTCAGCATCGTCGACCGCGACGAAGCCCTGCAGACCGCGGCCCGCGCCATCGCCGCCACGGGCCGGCCGGTCGGGCTGGTCATGTGGAGCGGTCGCCACGCATGGGTGATGAGCGGGTTCGAGTCGATCGGCGACCCTGCCCAGTTCCCGGAGTTCTCCGTCACCGGCGTCCGCGTCCAGGATCCGCTCTACCCGCACGGCAGCGGGCAGTGGGGCCCCTCGCCCGCGCCGAACACCCTGCTCACCCCCGAGCAGCTGGCGACGCAGTTCGTGGTCCGCGAGCCGCGACGGTGGAGCAGCGACCTGCCGGCCGGCTACCTGATGGTGCTGCCGCTCGCCGCGAGCTGATCAGGTCCCATGCGCAGAATCATGCTGATGTCGTCGGTTTCCCTGGACGGATTCTTCGAGGGCCCGGACCGGGACATCAGCTGGCATCTGGTGAACGACGAATTGAGCCGTTACTTGAACGATGAGTTCCGGACGGCGGGAGCGTTCATGTTCGGGCGAGTCACCTATGAGCTGATGGCAGATGTATGGCCCGCGGCCGACAGGAATCCCGGCCTCTCGGCGCCCCAGATCGAGTTCGCCGCAATCTGGCTCGACATTCCCAAGTTCCTGTTTTCGCGGACCGTCACACGGGCGGGCTGGAACACCACGGTGATTCACGACGTCGTGCCTGAACAGATAGCGGAACTGAAGGCGCAGCCCGGCGGCGACATCGTCCTCAGCGGCGCCAATTTAGCCTCCACGTTCATGCGGCACGGCCTGATCGATGACTTTCACATTTTCGTCCATCCCATAGTTCTGGGGCAGGGCCGGCGGCTGTTCGAGGTCCCGGATCTGCGGCTGAACGTCAAGCTTGAGGGGACGCGGACGTTCAGCAACGGCGTGGTTTCGCTCCGTTATTCGGTCGAGCGCGAGTGAGGGGCCCAGTCGTCGCCGGGTTCTGCATCCGGTAGCCTGCTGGGATGGGCGGGGACGAGCAGGAACTGACGGGCGGAAATGCGTCCGGACGTGTGGTCCGTGTTGGTTACACCGTCCGAAAGCCCTGGCTGGAAAATTCAGCCGCCGTGCAAAGCTACCTTGGCGCGCTCCGGTCGTTCGGGGTGGATGTACCCCAGCCACTGGGCCGGGACGACGACGGTCGAAATGTGGTCGAGTATGTCGAAGGCGCACTCGCGATGGATCATTTGCCGCTCGGGCACGACGAGCTGCGGCGGGTCGGCCGGATGATTCGGCAAATCCATGAGGCGAGCGAAACAGTCCCCATTCCCAATCCGGGCGACTGGAAAATGCTGCTGCCCGCTGAGAATCCGGACCTGATGTGCCATAACGACCTCGCGCCGTGGAACCTCATCATGGGCGACCGGTGGGTGCTCATTGATTGGGACGGCGCCGGGCCCAGCACCCGGCTGTGGGATCTGGCGTACGCCGCGCAGTCGTTCGGCCTGCTGTGCGAGGGGCAGCCGGTGAAAGACGCCGCCCGGAGATTGCGAGCAGTTGTTGACGGATACCAAGCTGATGACGCGCTGCGTAAGGCATTGCCGGCCGCCATGGCGGAACGGACTGCAGCGATGTTCAACCTCCTGAAATCCTCGAACGAGACCGGGTTCCAGCCGTGGGCAGACATGTACGTCGACGGACACGGCGAGCACTGGCGCGCAGCAGCTGAATACGTCGTGCGGAATCAAACGGCCTGGGAACAAGCCCTCGCGTAGCTCGTCAGCGGATGACCCGGTAGCGCACGTGGGTGACGAGGCGGGTGCCGCTCACTTCCGTCGGCTCAAGGTTGAGGTTCCCGACGCCGTCGAGCAGCCGTTCACCCGCCCCAAGGATCATGGGCGCGATGTGGAGCCTCAGCTCGTCGATCAGCCCTGCCGACAGGTACTGGCGGGCGGTCTGCGCCCCTCCGGCAATGGCCACGTCTTTGCCTCCGGCGGCCTTCCGCGCTTGGGCCAGCGCCGATTCGATCCCGTCGGCCACGAAGTTGAACGTTGTACCGCCCCGCATCTGCACAGGCGGGCGCTGCTGATGGGTGAGAACGAAAACGGGTGCGTGATACGGAGGATCCTCACCCCACCAACCCCGCCATTCCGCATCCCACTCCCCGGGCCCGGCGAACATGTTCCGTCCCATAATGTAGGCGCCAGCCGCGAGGATGCCTTCCAGTGCGGCTGCGTTGTCCTCGGGTTCCTCGAACTGCCACCGGTGCAGGAGCTCCCCGTTGTCACCCAGCGGGTCGGTCGGGGTTTGGTTCGGGCCGGCGACGAACCCGTCGAGGGAGATAGTCAGATCACACGTGACTCGGCTCATGTGCCCCATCATGCCACCACCCTGCGGTTTAGGCCCTAGACTCGGGGCATGTCAGCTCTTTGGGGGACGAAGACTCAGCGCAAGCGGGCACTGCTCGTTGCGGCCGCGCTTGTCATTCCGCTGTCGGGCTGCGAGTACAGTGGCCCGGGTCAGGGGCAGGTCCAAACATCGCCACAGGCATCAATGGAGCCGACCCCGTTCCACGCGGACAGCGTCCCGAAGCCTTCTGGCTTCGATGACATGCGTGAATGGTCATCACAGCAGCTGCAACCACCCCTGCCTGGCCAGTTGGCCGGGTCCGCCAGTTCAAACACCACCATCGGCTCCGGGCTGTCGGCCAAACCTGGAAACTACGAACTGCACTTCATCTGCGACGGACCATCCGAGGCGGAGCTGTCTGTGTCCTCCTGGTCAGGCGTCGAGGTTCTGGCACCCGTACAGGTCCCTTGCGAGGGCAGCGTCTTCAAGGTGCAGGTGCAGCTGGACACCGAGGGAGTCGACCTCTCGATGAATCCCGGCAGCGGACCCCAGGGCCGCTACGCTTTCAGGCTCGTGCCCTCCGCCTAGCCCCGTCCAACCCAGCCCGACCGAACCGTGGCGGCGTTCACGGGCGGCGGCTGTCCTGCGGCTCGGCTGCACTGGCCACGTCCTGGATCCGTTCGGTAGCTGCCCAGCTCGCGAGCAGGCGCAGCCTTTCATCTGACGGGGATCCGGGCACTGCCGGGTAGACGGTGAGGGTAAAGCCGGGGTCCTCGGCCAGCTCCATCGCTTCGTAGGCAAGCTCGAGTTCGCCCACCACCGGGTGGTGAAAAACCTTGGTGCCGGCGTAGTGGCGCCGGACATTGTGGGCGGCCCAGCGGGTCCGGAATTCTTCACTGCGCACGGACAGTTCCCCGACGAGGTCTGCCAGCCGCTTATCAAAGGGGTTGCGTCCGGTCTGCGTCCGCAGGATAGCCACGTTGGTGTTGGCCGCCAGATCCCAGTTGGGGTAGAAATCGCGGGATTTGGGGTCAAGGAAGATGAACCGGGAATGGTTGGCGGGCCGGGCTGGTCCACGGTACATCTCCGAGTACAGGGCAAAGCCAAGCTGGTTGGCGGCCACGATGTCCATGCGGTGGTTGCCGATGAAGGCCGGCGACGTGGTGATGGCGTCGAGCATGAACTGGAGGGGCGGCCGGACCGCGCCGCTCTGGAGGGGCCGCCGTCGTGCCCTGCCGGAAGGGCTGGACGCGCGGGCAAGGTTGTAGAGGTGGTCCCGTTCGGCCTCGTCGAGCTTCAGCGCCCGGGCGATGGCGTCAAGGACGCTTTCGGATGTGCCGGACAGGTTCCCGCGCTCCAGCTTGGTGTAGTAGTCCACGCTGACACCGGCGAGCATCGCCACCTCTTCGCGGCGCAGGCCCGGGACGCGGCGTCGGCCCCCAAAGAGCGTCAGCCCCGCCATTTCCGGAGTGATCCGGGCACGCCGTGAGGCGAGGAACTCGCGCACTTCCATCCTGTTGTCCACCCGTCCACGCTACCCCCGGACCCGCACGTTAGGGAGGTACTGCCAGGACCCGGATAAGCGGAGCCCTCGCTAGGAACGGGCGGACCCTGTTGCATTGAGGACAAGGCCCATTCCACCGGAATCCCCGGCCCCCAGCCCCGGGCCGTGCCATCACCCCTGAACGGAGCACGCGTGACAGCCCTCGACACCCCGACGCCCGCACGTGAGCAAACGGTCGGCCGCCCGCTCGCGGTTGTGCTCGGCCTCCTGACAATCTTCGGTCCGATCTCCATGGACCTCTACCTGCCCGTCCTGCCTGCCCTCACGGCAGAGCTTCGAAGCACGACGTCGGTGGCCCAGTTGACCATCACCGCCTGCCTGTTGGGCCTCGCCATAGGCCAGCTCGTGGCCGGGCCGCTCTCGGACCGCCTGGGCCGTCGGACGCCGCTGCTGATCGGGGTGGTGGCTTACACGCTGACTTCCGCCCTCTGTGCGGTGAGCCCCACCGTCGAGACACTCATCCTGGCAAGGTTCGTCCAGGGCCTGGCCGGCGCCGTCGGCATAGTGATCGCGCAGGCGGCAGGCCGCGACGTCTACTCGGGCGGCAAACTGCTCCGCTACTATGGCCGGCTCACAGTGCTCGGAGGCCTGGCCGCCATTATCGGACCCGTCATCGGCGGGCAGCTCGCAACGGTCACCGACTGGCGCGGAGTCTTCCTGTTCCTTGCGGCCGTGGGAATCGCCATCCTGGCGGCTTGTCTGGCGGTCTTCCGGGAGACCCTGCCGGCAGACCGGCGCGTCACCGGGGGCTTCTCCCACACCCTCAACGATTTCCGCCGACTCCTCGCAGACCGCGTGTTCGTCGGAGCCGTGCTGATCACCGGCTTCAGCTACGCCGCGATCTTCGCCTACCTGAGCGGGGCAACATACATACTCCAGGGCATGTACGGCCTGTCCCCGCAGGGTTACTCCTTGGCGTTCGGGCTGAATTCATTCGGCTTTATGGTCTTCGGATTCGCCGCCGGCCGGCTGTCTGAACGGTGGTCCGAACGCGGAACGCTCACCCTGGGCCTCATGATGGCAACCTCGGGCGCTCTCGGGCTGCTTGCCACCGCACTCCTGCACCTGCCGCTGGCCGCCATCATCCTGTCCCTGTTCACCATGGTCAGCGGCGTGGCCGTCACCAGCCCGCCCGCCACTTCGCTGGCGCTCAAGGACTATCCGGACATCGCCGGGACGGCCTCTTCACTCCTGGGGCTGGCACGCTTTGCCTTCGGCGGACTCGCCGCACCCCTCGTAGGCATCGGCGGCGCCAACGATGCGGTTCCGTTCGGCGTCGTCGCGTCTGTTTCTGCAGCGGCGGCCGTCCTTTGCCTTGGACTGGTCAGCCGGCCGCGCAAGTGAGGCGGTTCGAACGCGAGAGCCTTTTCGACGCCGGACACGTCAGGGGGCCGGCGGTGGCTGGGGAGCGTGGCCTGGTCTCACCCTGAGGCCATCTCACCGCCGGCCCCGGCATGTTTCCCAAACCCCACCTTGGGAGTGAACCGGCAGTCAGGCCGCCGGTTCACTAAGTCGCACTACTAATCTATTCCCTAAGTCCACGAAGCGCACGGGTCACTTTTGCAGGATGTACGACGGCGGCCCTCAGGCCGTGCGGTCCACCGCCTTCAGGATCGCCTGGCCCAGTTCGGCCGGCCTGGTGAACTGTGGCCAGTGCCCGGTGGGCAGGTCCACGTACTCCACATCCTGGATCCGGGCGAGCTCCGCAACAAACGGATGGCCGGCGTCGATCCACTCGGTCAGCAGCGACGACGGGAACTCGCACGCGATCACCGTGGCCGGGACGTCGTACCGGCGGACGTCGTGGAGGTGCTGCTTGTCATAGGCCACGCCCTTGGGCTGCGGGATGGCCCGGGACCGGAACTGAGTACGGAGCCCGTCCGTCAGGTCCACCAGGTCGGCGTCCTCGAAACCGTCCCACGGCGGAAGCGGAATGTCGTCGCCGTCGGCCGGCAGTTCATTGTTGATGACATCCCCCTCGCCGAGCGGCCCGCTGTCCACAAAGATGTTCCGCTCAATGCGGTCCGGCCGGGCGTCGGCCACACCGTGGATGATGGCCCCGCCGCCCGAGTGGCCCACCAGGACCGCCTTGCCTTCGAGGGAATCCAGCTTCGCCACGACGGCGTCGATGTGGGTCCGCAGTCCGATGCCGGCGCGTGACGCGTCGGCTGATTCGAGGCCGGGGAGGGTGAGCGGGTGCAGGCGGTGGCCGGCGGCGGCCAGGGGAGGAGTGACCTCATCCCACGACGACGCGTCCAGCCAGAATCCGGGTACCAGGATGATGTCCATGACCGAACCCTACCGGCGCCGCTCCTGCCCCTCAAGGGCAAGCGCACGGGCCAGGAGTCAGCCCTGGACGGAAGCAGTCCCGCGCATCAGAGACCGGAGGTGGTCGCCGCGGCAGGGGATGGCAGCGTCCACCAGGGCGCGGCTGTGCTCATGGGCGGGGCTGGCGAAGAACGCCTGGGTTTCGGCAACCTCAATCACCCGTCCTTCCAGCAGCACGGCCACCCGGTCGCACATGTACCGGACCACGTCCATGTCGTGGGAGATCACGATCAGCGACAGCCGGTGGTCACGCTGCAGGCGCAGCAGCAGGTTGAGGACGGTCCGCTGGGTCAGCGCGTCCAGTGCCGAGGTGGCCTCGTCGCAGATCAGCACCCGCGGATCCAGGAGCAGGGCCCTGGCAATCGTGGCGCGCTGAAGCTGCCCGCCCGAGCACTGCCCCGGCCGCCGGTCCAGCATGGATTCGTCCAGTTCCACCTCGGCCATGGCCTCAGCAATCCGCCGGGCGCGCGCCGCGGCAGTGAGCCCCCGCCGCCGCAGGAGGGGTGCCTCCATGCTGGCGCGCAGGGTCATCCGCGGATCGAAGGAACTGTGCGGCTCCTGGAACACCAGCTGGACGGCGGTTGCCTCCGGGACGCTGCCCGCTTCTTCCAGGTGACGGCTGATGGTGCCGTGGGTGACCTTTTCCAGCCCGACGACGGCGCGGGCCAGGGTGCTTTTGCCCGAGCCGGACTGGCCCAGGATGCCCAGGATTTCCCCGCCCTTCAGCTCCAGGCTCACGTCCTCAAGGACGGTGTGCTTGCGCCTGCGACGCCCGAACGTCTTGTGCACGCCGGCGAGGGTGAGGACGTCGCGTTCGGCCGGCGCTGGCCGGCGGCGGGAGTCCGGCGCCAGCTGCGACGCCGCGAGCAGCTCACGCGTGTAGTCCTGCTGCGGTGCGGCCAGGACCCTAGCCGTGGGACCGCTTTCCACAATGCTGCCCGCATCCATCACCAGCACACGGTCGGCGAACGGAGCCACGGACGCAATATTGTGCGTGATGTACAGGACGCCGAGTCCGCGTTCCCGCCGCTCACGGTCCAGCAGCTGGAGCACCTGCCGTTCCAGCATCTTGTCCAGGGCCGACGTCGGCTCGTCCGCCAGCAGCAGCTGGGGACGGCCGGCGAGGGCGACGGCGGTCATCGCCCGCTGTGCCATCCCTCCGGACAGCTGGTGCGGATAGGCGCGGAAACCCCGGGCGGGGTCGGCGAAACCGACCTCGTGAAGCATCTCCACCGCGGCATCCCGGGCCATCGTCCCGCGCAGGCCGCCGTGGATCCGCAGCGGCTCCAGCAGGTGCTGGCCGATGGTCCGGTTGGGGTTGAACATCCGCTTGGGCTGCTGGAACAGCATGCCCACCTGGCCGCCGCGGACTGCCGTCAGCTCCTGCTCGCTGGCGGCGGTGACGTCCACCGGACCCAGCCGGATGGAGCCGGACGTGATGCCCAGCTGCGCCGGCAGCAGCCGCAGGCAGGACAGCGCGGTGAGGGTCTTTCCTGATCCGGAGCCGCCCACCAGCGCCACGAATTCGCCGGCGCCGACGTACAGCGACAAGTCCCGGACGAGGGGAGCCGCGGCACCCACGGCCGCGCCGCCGTCGTACGTTCCGGCAGCCCCAAGGTTCCGGACCTCCAGGCCGCTGATCTCCAGCACGTTGTTCAGGCCGCTCATTTCGCCTCCGCCGCGGGCAACAGCAGCGGACCGGCAGCCATGTGGGCCGCGCGCTGGCCCAGCAAAGTCACGCAGAGCGCAACCACAAAGATCGCGAGGCCCGGCGCGAGGATCCCCAGCGGGGCGCGTTCGGTGTACGGCTGAGCGGCGGCCATCATGGAGCCCCAGTCCGACTGCGGCGGCTGGACCCCGAGCCCCAGGTAGGACAGGGCGCCCACGCTGATCAGCAGTTGGCCGAACCGGAGCGTGGCCTGGCCCAGGATGGGGGCCGCCAGGTGCGGGATGACGTGCCGGAAGATGATGAACGACGGCGGGCAGCCCACCACGCGCGCGGCCTCCACGAAGCCGCGGCTGGAGACGTCGTAGGCGAGGGTCCGTGCCAGCCGGGCAAAAGGCGTCCACCCGGTGACGGTCAGGGCGAGCAGGAGCGGCCCGAATCCGGTGCCGAGCGTGGCCACGATGAAGAGCGCCACCACCATTTCGGGAACGGCGAGCAGCACATCGTTGGTCCGGGTGAGGAATTCGTCCAGCCAGCCGCGCCGGCGGGCGCTGAGCACACCGGCGGCCACGCCGAGCACACACGTCAGCACCGTGGCCAGGGCGGCCACGGACATCGAGAACCGGCCGCCTTCGAGGAGCCGGCTCAGGGTGTCGCGGCCCAGGTGGTCGGTTCCCAGCCAGTGATCGGCGGACGCCGGGGCGAGGCGCGCGGCAAGGTTCTGCTCCGAGGGCGGGTACGGGTAGATCCAGGGTGCAATGAGCACGGCCAAGACCACGACGGCGAGCACGGCGCCCGCCGCGACGGTTGCGACCCCGCGCCTCGTCGTCGGTCGGTTCAGCCCTGTTCGCTTATGCATAGCTGCCTTCCACGGCCGGGCTGAGCAGGCGGTGCACGAGGTCGGCGAGGGTGGTCACGGTGACGGCGAGGGCCACAACCACCACCACCCCGCCCTGGGCGAGCGGTATGTCGCTGTTGATGACGGCGTCGAACAGCAGCCGGCCCATGCCCGGCACGGCGAAGATGACCTCCACAATCACCGAACCGCCCAGCAGGCCGGCAAACCAGACGGCGAAAAGCGTGGACAGCGGGACCAGCCCGTTGGGCACCACGTGGTGAAGGATCGCCTGGGCCTGGCTCAGCCCCCGCGCCCTGGCGGCCGGAACGTGTTCCGCAGCGGCGGCTTCGATCATGCCGGAGCGGACTGCGGACGTGAAGTAACTGATGGGGCGCAGGGCCAAAGTGACCGCGGGCAGGACCATCGACGCCGGGCCGGCCCAGCCCGCGGAGGGCAGGACGGAGAGTTTGAGCGCGAAGACCAGTACGAGCAGCGGCGCCACCCAGTATTCCGGCATGGCAATGAAGGACTGGGTGACGGTGGTGATCACGCGGTCCGTGGCCTTCCCCTGCCGCAGTCCGGCCGCGATCCCCAGCGGCAGCGACACCACGACGGCGAGGCCCAGGGACAGGACTACCAGGCTGAGGGTCACGGCCAGTGCAGGCAGGACCTGGTCCGCCACCGGCGTCCGGCTGACGTGGGACAGGCCCATGTCGCCGGTGGCGATGCGGCCCAGCCAGCGGAAATACTGGAGCGCCAGAGGATCCTGCAGGCCCAGGCTGAGGCTCAGCGACTGCACGGCGGCGTCATCCACCACATCCCCGGACACCCGCGACCTGATGATCTTGCGGACGGGGTCGCCGGGGGTGAAGTAAGGGATCAGGAACACCGCGAAAGAGGACACCACAACGGCCGCCACCAGCGTGGCTGTTCTCTTGGCGATGAAGGGGAGCATGGCGGAGGAAGGTTCCTAGGAACCCGTTTTGGCCGTTTTGGCCGTCAGGACGTAGCGGGACAGTGGGTCCTGGACGTAGCCCAGCACGTTGGTGCGGACGGCATCGGTTGCCTGTTCGTTGACCAGCCAGACGTTGACGGCCTGTTCGGCGAGGATGTTTCCGGCGTCCGCGTACAGCTTGTAGCGGGCGTCGGCGTCCACGGTCTTGGCTGCTTCGGCCACGATCCGGTCATACTCCGCGTTGCAGAAGTGGCTGAGGTTGTACGCTCCGGTGCAGGTGTAGTCGGCGGTCAGGAAGCCGATCGGATCGGCGATGTCGATCAGCCGGTTCCGCTGGCTGAGCAGCATGTCGTAGTTGCCCGCCAGGACCGCGGGCTCCGCCGCGGCGTATTCCTTGGCCTGGATACTGACGGGGATCCCCACAGCCTTCAGGTTCTCCTGGATGACGGCTGCCACGTCGGCGAACTCGGCCCGCTCCACGATGGCGATGATCTCCAGCGGCCGGGCCGCGGTGTAGCCGGCGTCGGCGAGCAGTTTCTTGGCCGCGTCCAGGTCCTGCTTCGGGGCTTCCTGCTTGTCGCCGGCCCAGGGTTCGGACGGCGCGAAGACACCCTTGGCCGGCAAAGCAGCACCCTCGTACACGCTGGCTGCCAGCGACTCGAGGTCCAGGGCATCCCGGATCGCGGCCCGGACGTCCACGTTGTTCAGCGGTTCCCTGCTGTTGTTCAGGTACAGGGTGGCCGTGCGAGGCGAATCGGCCTTGAGGACCTTCACGCCGTCGGCGCTTTCAAGCTGGGACAGGCTGGCCACGGGGATGGAGAGGGAAATGTCGGCCTCGCCGGTCTGGACCTGGGCGGCCCGGGTGGCACCGTTGGTGATGAAGCGGACTTCGGCGCCGGCGAGCTGCACGCCGCCGCCCCAGTAGTCCCCGTTCCGCTCCAGGGTCAGGGACTGCTGGGACACCTCGGACGTGGGGACGAAGGGTCCGGTGCAGGTCCCGAAGGGATTCAGATTCACTCCGGCGTAGGCGGCCGGTGCGAGGATGCCGGCGTTGACGCTGGCGAGCCGGTAGGGGACCAGCGGGCTCGCGGTGGGGGTGGTGACCCGGACGGTGTCAGCATCCAGCGCGGTCACAGAGCTGACCATCTTGCTGTTGAACGCGCGGGCCGGGACGGTGGCGGCCAGGACGTGCTTCAGGGCGCCGGCTACCGACTCGGCGGTCAGGGCGGTGCCGTCCTGGAATTTCACGCCTTCGCGGATGGTGAAGTCCCAGTCGAGCGGGCTGGACTGGGTCCATTCGGTGGCCAGCATGGGCACCACTTCGCCCTTGGCGGCGTCGTAGCTGGTCAGCGTCTCGAGGCAGCCGGACAGTGACAGGACGTACGCGGCGTCGGATTCCAGCGCCCAGTTGGCCACCGGTGCGCGGAAGTTGTCCACCACAATCCGCTGGTTGGTGTCGGCCGTGGCCGTCGCAGTGCCCTGCTGGGCCTGCCCGCCGCTGAAGCCGCAGCCGCTCAGTGTCAGGAGGGCGGCAACGCCCAAAGTGATCCGGGATCGGTGGAGTGGACGCACGAAAACCGCCTAGCAGGACCCGAGAGGGACGTCGGGTGAAAAATGGGGACTACTTAGGTTAGCCTTGCCTGCCGTGAAAGGGTGAATCCCGCGCAGCGGACCACCGTAATACTCCAGCGTGCAGTATTACGGTGGCCGCATGTGTCGGGCCGGGATGGATCCCCGGCGTTTACTGCTTCACGGAAAGTCCGACGGCGTCAGTGGTCACCTTCCCGTGGGCATTCCGGAACACCGCGCGGACCTGCAGTCCGTCCTGTTCCGCGCCCGCCGTGAACTCCAGCGTGGAGCGGTAGGTGCCCTCATCCGTCCGCCGGGTGGCAGGTTGGGATTCCATCGGCTGCCAGGAGGCGCCGCCGTCGGACGATGTTTCCCAGACGGCAACCGGCCCGGGTGTTCCCGTGGCGGTGGCGCTGAAAGAGGCCTGCTTGCCCGCCTTCACCGCCGTGTCCTTCGGTTGCTTCTGGACTGCCGGCAGTTCCACGGTCTGATTGAACTCCGGCCAGCCGTCCATCCAGTTGATCTTCTGCACGCCCAGTGTGGGGAAGTAGGGGATCTCCTCGTTGGAGCCGTCGTAGTAGTGGAACGCCAGGTAATCGCCGAAGACCGACTGGCCGCCGGGACCGGTGATGGCGCCGTGTGAATCGAGGACCACCGACCCTCCGCCGCCGAACATGTCGCGGCCGTCCTTGTCCAAATACGGACCCTTCACCGAGGTGGAGCGTCCAACCGCAACCTTGTAGGTGGAGTCGGCGCCGCGGCAGCAGGAGTCGAAGGAGACAAACAGGTAGTAGTAGCCGTCGTGCTCGGTGATGTAGGGGGCTTCGACGGGGTTGCCGGGCATAAAACGGTCCGCGATATTCACGGTCTGCGACTGCCAGCCTTCCACCGGCTTTCCCGTGGGCCACTCGAGCGGGACGAGGAAGATCCCGTACCAGAACGATCCGATCGCCATGTAGGGGGTGCCGTCGGCATCCTCGATGATCCCGGCGTCGATCGCATTAAAGGTTTTGCCGGGGTTGTTCGGATCTAGGCCCGTGGCCGGGGAGGACGCCACCAGGCCCTGGTCCACCCACTCATAGTCGGGATCGCTGGGGTCCAGGGTGGTGTTGGTGGCCAGTGCTGTGAGGGAGTTGTTCCCGCCGAAGCGCGACGCCGAGTAGTACAGGTAGTAGGTTCCGTTATGTTCGGTGATTTCCGGCGCCCAGAGATTGCCGGGGAGCTCGCCGTCGGAGAAATGCTGATCGATCCAGGCCGGTATCCGGTCCCAGACGGTGCCGGTGTACTCCCACGTGGTTCCTTCATCATGCGACGAAAAGATCTGGATGGTGCCGCCGTTCTCCCGGTTCAGGAGTCCGGTGGAGTACACGTACCAGGTGCCGTCGTCGGCGATGATCAGGGCGGGATCGTGGATGGGTGAGGTCGCTCCGACCACGGATTTGCCGCCGGGGAGGTCGGCGGGCAGGTTCTGGCCCACCTTTTGCTGGGCGGCCGGTGCGTTCGTGGCCGTTGCGGTCATGGGGTTCGTTGCTGCCTGGGCGGGGGCTGAGGCCGTGGCTGGTGGCAGTGCCAGGGCCGACAGGGCGAGGCCGGTAATGGCCGCCAATCCTGCGGCGCGCACAGCCCAAGAACGTGACTTCGTCATCACGTGGTCCTTCCGAAGAGTTGTTCGGGAAATGTGTTCACGGGCGTCGGGGATGCGCCGAGGCCAACAATTGTTGCAACGTTGTAAAGAGAAATATTGCATGCGGCCCCGCCACCGTCAAGGCGCCCGGTAGCGGAGGGGAAACTAATTTCGGATATCCCCTTGACGGCGTCCGAGTGGCTGTGTGATTGTTTCTTACAACGTTGCAAACGAACCGCCCCGGATGCGGGTCCGCCACAGCGGACTGCGGGGCCGGCTCTCCACCAGCCCATAAACTTGATCGCTCAACCCAACCCGGAAGGACTGCGTGATGATGAAGTCACGTCCCATGGCCGCTACCCTGGCGCTCTTTACCGCCGCCGGCCTGATGCTCGGCGGATGCTCCGCCCCCACCGGTGGGGACACCGGCGAAAAGAAGCTGACCTTCATGTTCCGCGGAGGTGAGGACGAGAAGAAGGCCTACGAAAAAGCAGTTCAGCAGTTTGAAACGGCAAACAACGTGGACGTGGACATCATCGTCACCACCGCGGACCAGTACGCCACCAAGCTGAAGGCAGCCATCGCCGGCAAGCAGGTTCCGGACGTGTTCTACATCGGTCCCGGCGACGTCCAGGCCTACGTGCAGAACGGCATCGTCAAGGACATCACCGAATACGTGGAAGGCTCCGACACGATCGACCTGGACAACATCTGGGAATACGGCGTGGACAGCTACCGCTTCGACGGCAAGCGCGTGGGCGAAGGCGCCATCTACGCCCTGCCCAAGGACGTGGGACCGTTCTCCTTCGGCTACAACAAGACCATGCTGGAAAAGGCCGGCATCCCGCTGCCGGACAAGGACAAGCCCTACACCTTCGACGAGTTCGTGGCTGCGGCCAAGAAGCTCACTGCCGACACCAACGGCGACGGCGCCCTGGACCAGTGGGGCACCGGCCTGAACGTCCAGTGGAACCTGCAGCCGTTCGTCTGGTCCAACGGCGGGGACTGGCTCAACGCGGACCGCACCAAGGTCACTGTGGACACCCCGGAGTTTGCCGAGTCCCTCCAGTGGTTCGCCGACCTGCAGAACGTCCACGGCGTGACGCCCGCCGCGGCCGAAGCCCAGACCCTGGACACCTACCAGCGCTGGATGAAGGG
This sequence comes from Arthrobacter sp. HS15c, assembly GCF_040812005.1. NCBI lineage: Bacteria > Bacillati > Actinomycetota > Actinomycetes > Micrococcales > Micrococcaceae > Arthrobacter > Arthrobacter sp. HS15c. Next base: position 81,603 of record NZ_JBFOHM010000003.1, on the reverse strand, counting down.
CGAGATCGGGTTCTTCCCCATCGCCCCCTGGGACCTCTCCACCTACCAGAAGCTGGGCTTTGACTGGGATGTGATCCCTTACCCGGCAGGTGAGTCCGGCAAGACCGCCAGCTGGATCGGCACCCTCGGCATCGCCGTCTCCGAAAGCACCAAGTACCCGGAGGACGCCGTCAAACTGGTCGAATTCCTGACGGCCAACAAGGAAGCCCAGCAGAGCCTGGTTGACGCCGGGATCCAGATCCCCAACCTGAAGGACATGGCGGAAACCTGGGCCGCGGACACCTCCACCAAGCCGGCCAACAAGGCCGAGTTCCTGGAGATCGTCAAGGACTACGGCCGTGCCCTGCCCGGCGGCAACACCTACAACGCCGAGTGGTACGACGAACTGTTCACCAACATCCAGCCCGTGCTGGACGGCAAACAGACCGCCGCGGACTACCTGAAGGAAGCCCAGCCCAGGATGCAGGAATTCCTGGACGCCGCCAACCAGCAGGCCGGCACCTAACCCAGCAGACCAGGTGCCGCGGCCGTGCCCGAGCGTGGCCGCGGCACCTTACCCACCACTCTTTTCCTGGTGCCCCACCGGCGCCACCATCAAGAATCAAAGAGGATCCAGCGATGACAACCATCACGCGCCCGCGACGCTCGCGGCTTCACCGGAAGGAACACCAGGCCGCGCTGCTCTTTGTTGCCATACCGGTGATCGGGTTCCTCCTCTTCACGCTTTTCCCCCTGCTGTTCTCCGTCTACGCGTCCTTCACCAACTGGAACGGCATCTCCGCCCCGGTCTTCAAGGGGCTGGACAACTACACCAAGATGTTCGGTGACCGCTACTTCCTGAAGTCGCTGTGGAACACGCTGTTCATGATGATCGGCATTCCCGTCGGTCTGGTCATCTCGCTGGCGCTGGCATTGGCCATGAACCGCAAGATGCGCGGCACCACGTTCTTCCGCACCGTCTACTACCTGCCCGTCATCTCCTCGATCGCCGCCGTCGCCATCCTGTGGCAGTGGGCCTTCAACGGGGACTTCGGCCTGATCAACCAGGGCCTGGGCCTGATCGGCATTGACGGCCCCAACTGGCTGCAGGACACGTCCACCGTGAAGCCCGCGCTGATCATCATGGCCGTCTGGAAGGGCTTGGGATATTCCATGCTGCTGTACTTGGCCGCGCTGCAGTCCGTGCCGCGGTACCTCTACGAGGCGGCTTCGCTGGACGGCGCCTCAGCGTGGCAGCAGTTCCGCCACATCACCATTCCAATGGTCCGCCCGGTCACGTTCTTCCTGATTGTCACGTCCATCATCGGCGGCTCGCAGATCTTCGTGGAGATCAACATCATGACCCCCACCGGCGGACCGGAGTTCGAGTCGGCTTCCATCGTTTGGTACATCTGGCAAAAAGCGTTCGACAACCTCCAGATGGGCTACGCCTCGGCCATGTCCGTGGTCCTGGGACTGCTGGTGTTCACCATTACCTTCATCCAGTTCCGGCTCAACCGCCGCAACCAGTTTTCGATCGATTGAGGCAGGCAGCCATGTCCGCACAGAACGTCATCACCACCCCTCCGCTGGACCCCACCGACGCCATCCCCGCCCCCGCGAGGCGCGGCCCGTCCGGCCCGCCGCGGGGGAACGGCCAACGCTCGGCCAAGTCTTCATTGAAGCTGGGCAACGTCATCACCACGCTCATCCTGTCCGTGGGCGCCGTCATCATGATCGCCCCGCTGGCCTGGACGTTCTCCACGTCCCTGAAGACCAAGGACGGCGTGTTCGAACTTCCCCCGCAGTGGATTCCGGACCCGTTTGTCTGGGAGAACTACGCCCGGATCTGGACGGCCGGCCCGCTCCTGACCGGCATCCAGAACAGCCTGATCGTTGCCTGCTCGGTAACCATCATCGGCTCGCTTACCTCGGCGCTGGCTGCCTTCGCGTTCGCCAAGATGCGGATGCCGTTCAAGAACGTCCTGTTCCTGGGGCTGCTGTCCGGCCTGATGATCCCGTTCCCCACGCTGATGATTCCGCAGTTCACCATCTTTGCCAGCATCGGCTGGGTGGACACCCTGCTGCCGCTGATCGTGCCCGGTCTTTTCGGCAACATCATCATGATCTTCTTCCTGCGCCAGTTCCTGAACAGCATCCCGGACTCCATCGTGGAAGCCGCAAGGATCGACGGCGCGTCCTACCTGCAGATCTTCTGGACGCTGATCATGCCTGCCATCAGGCCCGCCCTCGCCGCGCAGTTCATCCTCTGGTTCATGGCGGTGTGGAACGACTACCTCGCGCCCATCATCTACCTGAACTCGCCCGGTACACAGACCCTGCAGCTGGTCATCGCCAACTTCAACGCCCAGTACGCCATCCAGACCGACTACCCCCTGATCATGGCCGCCTCGTTCATCGCGCTGCTGCCTGTGCTGATCGTCTTCATTGTCTTCCAGCGCCAGATCATCGAATCCATCGCCCTCTCCGGGTCCAAGGGCTGAACCATGACAACCGCAGACATCACCAGCGCTGACCCCAGCGCAGACCCGGCTGCCTGGGGTGCCCGGCATGCCCATGACCCCACAGTCGTCCGCGACGACAACGGCACCTACTACATGTTCTCCACCGATTCCGTGGCCAACTCGGAATATATTCCCACTGGAGTACATGTCCGCACGTCTGACGACCTGGTCGAGTGGACATATGCCGGGACGGCACTGGATGGCGTCCCCGGCCCGGCAGCTGTTTGGTCCGGTGCGAAGGGACTGTGGGCACCTGAGGTGGTCCGCTGGGAGTCCGGGGACTGGCACATGTACTACTCCGCCTCTACCTTCGGGTCCAACACGTCGGCCATCGGACTGGCGGTTGCACCGTCGCCGTCCGGTCCTTGGCAGGACCGCGGCCTGGTGGTGGCCACCCGGTCGGGCCAGCACTCCCAGAACGCCATTGATGCCGCCGTGACAGTTGATGCCGATGGCGCCCCCTGGCTGACGTACGGCTCGTTCTTCTCGGGTATCTACATCCTGCCGCTGGACCGCACGTCCGGGCTGCCGCTGGTGGAGGGCGACCTCGGGGCGGTCATTGCGCGCCGGCCAAATTCGGTGGAAGGCGCCGTGGAAGGTGCGTTTATCCTCCGCCGGCCCGAGGACGGACGCTACGTCCTCTTCGCCTCCTACGATTCGCTCTTCAGCTCCTACAACGTGAGGGTGGCTGTGGCGGACGCCGTCACCGGCCCGTACCGTGACTTCCACGGCCGCCTCATGACGGACCTGGACGCACCGCCGGGGTCCGTCGGCACCAAGATGCTGGGCAGCCACCAGTTCGACGGCGGCACGGGCTGGCTTGCCCCCGGCCACAACTCGGTCCTCACCCAGGACGGCCCGGACGGGGCTCCGGAGCACTTTATGGTGCACCACGTCCGGTTCGCTGCTGACCCCACCGAGCATGTGGTGCAGCTGCGGCGTTTGTTCTTCAACTCCGCCGGCTGGCCTGTGGTCTCACCCCAGCCTTTCGCCGGCCGGGAATCCGAAACGTTGCCGTCGTCCGAGCATGTTGACGGCACCTGGCAGGTGCTCCGGTTCGACCCTGAGTCGACGGACTTGGTTGCCGCCGTCGCCGCCGAAGTGGCAATCGAGGTTCCCATGGTTTCCGACGGGACACCCGCCCCGGCGCGGCTGCGAATCGCCGGGGAGCCGGACGGATCCGGAGGGGCCGTTGAGCTTGATGCTGTGGTGTTCGGGGCGTGGGACCCGGTCCGTGGCCGCCCTGCACTGTCGTTCAGTGGAATCGACCAGCGCGGGGTGGCCTGGAGCGGAACCAGGGGAGGCGTCTCATGACCGATGTTCCGCTCGGCTGGGCTGGGCGCGTGATGATGTGGCTGGGCTTCGCCACCCGGCTGGTGCTGGTCAACGTGCTGTTTGTGGCCGGCGCCCTGGCTGGATTGGTGCTCTTCGGGCTGTTCCCGGCCGCAGTCGCCGCCACCACCGTCCTCGCCCGCCTGCGTCTTGGTGATGCCGGTGATAACAGCTCCAGTGACCACGTGGTGAGGGACTTCATTAGGGTCTACCGCGCCCAGTTTTGGCACACAAGCCGGGTGGGCAGCATTTTCTGGCTGGCCGGCGTCGTGCTTTTCCTTAATGTCCTGACCGCGGCCCGAACAACGGCAGCGGCCTCGCCGGTCTATGCCGTGTTTCTGGTGCTGGCTGCGCTGGCCGGCGTGGGCACTCTTGCCGCGGCCGCGGCGGCCGTTGCCCTGTGCAGCCGCTACCGCGACTCGGTTGTCAGTATCTGGCGGACGGCGTTTGTGCTGCCGCTCGTATCACCGCTGATGGGCCTGTCGCTGCTGGCCACCCTGGCGGCGGCCGTCGTCGTCTTTGCCGCACTGCCTGTGCTGGTACCGCTGGTGGGAGCCTCGCTTCCGCTGCTGCTGTCCGGCTGGGTGGTTGGGCGCCGGCTGGCCGTCCTCGAAACTGCGGAGACGCCGGCCGCGGCACATTCCGCATCTGCCCGGCCCACCGCCCCGGCCGCCGCTTAAATGCCTCAACGTTTTGATCCCCAACGTCCAACCCCCCCAACTTCTACAACGTTATACAGAACAGGAAAGAACCGTGACCATCACCTCCGCTGCTGCTGAACAGACCGACTTGGCTGTTGTGGCACCCACCGTCATCACCATCGACAGGTCCGCCGTCGTTGCCCCCGTCAGCCGCCGCATCTTCGGCTCCTTCGTGGAGCACCTGGGCCGCTGCGTCTACGACGGCATCTACGAACCCGGCCACCCCACCGCCAACGAGGACGGCTTCAGGCTGGACGTCATCGAACTCGTCAAGGAGCTTGGCTCCAGCACCATCCGCTATCCCGGCGGCAACTTCGTCTCCGGCTACCGCTGGGAGGACGGCGTCGGACCCCGCGACCAGCGTCCCGTCCGGCGCGACCTCGCCTGGCACTCGCTCGAGTCCAACCAGGTGGGCCTGGACGAGTTCGCCCGGTGGTGCGAGCTCACCGGCTCCGAACTGATGATGGCCGTCAACCTCGGCACCCGCGGCATCGAAGCGGCCCTTGACCTGCTGGAATACACCAACCACCCCTCCGGCACCGCACTCAGCGACCAGCGCATCGCCAACGGCGCCAAGGACCCGTACAACATCCGCATGTGGTGCCTGGGCAACGAGATGGACGGCCCCTGGCAGATCGGCCATATGAGTGCGGAGGACTACGGCAAGATCGCGGCCCGCACCGCGTCCGCCATGAAAACCGCGGACAAGAACCTGGAGCTGGTGGTGTGCGGTTCGTCCGGGTCCTCCATGCCCACGTTCGGCGAATGGGAGCGTGTGGTCCTGGAGCACAGCTACGACTACGTGGACTACATCTCCTGCCACGCCTACTACCAGGAGCGCAACGGCGACCTTGGCTCCTACCTCGCGTCCTCGCTGGACATGCAGTACTTCATCGAAACCGTGGTGGCCACCGCGGACCACGTCAAGCACAAGCTGAAGAGCAAAAAGACCATCCAGCTTTCCTTCGACGAGTGGAACATCTGGTACCTGGACGAGCACCAGGCATCTGACGAGGTCAACGAGGATTGGACCCACGCGCCGCGCCAGCTGGAGGACACCTACTCCGTGGCCGACGCCGTGGTGTTCGGCAACCTGCTGATCACGCTCCTGAAGAACCACGACCGGGTGGCCGCGGCCTCCCTCGCGCAGCTGGTCAACGTCATCGCCCCCATCATGACCGAACCCGGCGGCGACACCTGGCGCCAGACCACGTTCTTCCCGTTCTCCGTCACCTCCCGGCTGGCCCGCGGCGAGGTGCTGCGCCCGCGCATCGACGCCGGGACCTACACAACGGCGGTCTACGGCGACGCCCCGCTGGTGGACGCCGTGGCCACCGCCGACGCCGCCACCGGCGAGTCGGCCCTCTTCCTGGTGAACCGCAGCCAGACCGAGGCGATCGATGTCACCATCAACGTCGCGGACCTCAACGCCAAGGTGATCACCGAGGCCGTGACCCTGCACGATGCGGACGTCTACGCCAAAAACACCCTCGAGGACCAGGACCGGGTGGGCCTGAAGCAGCTCGACGGCGCCGTCCTGGAGGAGGGCACGCTCACGGTGACCCTGCCGCCCGTGTCCTGGTCCGCCGTCGCGCTTGGCTGACGTGCCTTCCCAGCCGAAAAGCCCCGCAGCCCGCCGCCCTGCTGTTCGACTGACAGCAGTGCGGCTGGCAGCGGTGCTCGCCGTCGTCGTCCTTGTCCTGACAGCCTGCGGCGCCTCTCCGGGTGCGGCGCCGGCTCCCGAGGAAAGGCCAGCGGACCTCACCGGCGACTTCTTCACCCATGACCCCGCCCTGGTCAAAGGGGAGGACGGGGACCCGTGGTTCGTCTACTCCACGGGCAATGGGCAGGTGGCGGACGGCAACATCCAGGTCCGCCGCTCCGACGACGGCGTGGACTGGGAGTACGCCGGCGAGGTCTGGCAGGAGAAGCCGGCGTGGCTGGAGGCCGCCGTCCCTGGCGTGGACAACCTGTGGGCACCGGAACTCATCCGGCACGACGGCACCTGGTACTTGTACTATTCGGCGTCCACGTTCGGCAAGAACCGTTCCGTGATCGCGCTGGCCACCAACACCACCTTGGACCCCGCCGATCCCGCGTACGAATGGGTGGACCGCGGGCAAGTGATTTCCTCCGAGGGGGAAAGGTTCAATGCGATCGACCCCGGCATCGCCGAGGACGAAAACGGGGTGCCATGGGTGTCCTTCGGCTCGTTCTGGACCGGCCTGCAGCTCGTGGAGCTCAAGTGGCCCACCGGGTTGCGCGCCAGCCCGGGGGATCCGGTAACCATCGCAGACCGGAAGGCGCCGCCGAACGCCATCGAGGCGCCCTACATCGTGCCGCATGCCGGCAGGTACTACCTGTTCTTCTCGCGGGATTTTTGCTGCCAGGGGCTGGAGAGCACGTACAACATCGCCGTGGGGCGGTCGGACAGCATCTCGGGTCCGTATCTGGATGCCGAGGGCAAGGAACTGCTCGACGGCGGCGGCACGCCTTTGTTGGCCACCGACGGCGGACGCGTGGGGCCGGGCGGCCAGTCCGTCTCCGGGGACACCCTCGCGTTCCACTACTACGCCGAGGAGCTCGACGGTGCGTTCCGGCTGGGGCTGGCCGACCTTGAATGGAAGGACGGGTGGCCAACCGCGCGGTGGGAGTAGGTCCTGCGTGCGTTCCTGCCCGGTTGCTTCCGCCCGCAGCATGTTGACCGCGTCAGGACACGGCGTGTCGGATGGGGAAACCGTTTTACGGGTGGTGCCGCCAAAAGCAACTGGGCAGGAGCGCGCGGGCATTCAGCCGGCGATTTCCCTGACGCAGCCCTGCCGCCGCCACCGGAGTCGGGCTAGGATGACCCGAAATGAAGCACCGGCCGAACAGGGAAAACTCGCGAGGAATCAGGTCAACACCGTGGTTGAAACAAGCGCTAATGAAAACGTCGTCAACCGGCTGATCGCATGCATCAACGACCGCCGGATTGAGGTCATGGACGAGCTGTTCCATGACGACGCGGTGATGCACTGGCCGCAATCCGGGGAAATCGTGCGCGGCGCGGAGAACCGGCGGGGCATCTATAACGCCTTCCCGCAGTTGCCCACCATCACCCCGCGGCGGATGTCCAGCGGCGGGGACCTGGTGATCGCAGAGGCCCTGCTGGATTACGCCGGTCCGCAGTACGAAACGGTGTTCATCTTCGAATTCCGGGACGGCAGAATCGCCAAGGAAACGGCCTACTGGAGTGAGCCCTTCGACGCGCCCGAGTGGCGCGCCCAATGGGTTGAAAAGGCCTGACCGGACCGCTGCCACGCAAGGTCCTCCGGTGCCTGTGCGGCCAAGGGTGATCTTCGTGCGGATATAAGCGACTCACAAGTTTGATAGGAATGAGTCATGCTCCGCCTCAAGCGCATGGCCGTACTGTGCGTCGTCCTCGTTTGCGTCATTACCGGCTTTCTGTTCTGGGCGCTCCGCATGGGCGGCCAGCCGGCGGCCGTGATGTTGCCCGCGCCGCCGCAGTCCGCGGCCAGGCTTGAGGTGCTCTCAACCACCAGCACCCCTGCGCTGAACGTCACGAGGGTTGTTGACGGCCAGTGGCTGGCTGGCGCGGCCGCCGAAACGGGCATCCCCGCCCGGGCGCTGCAGGCCTATGCCACCGCGGCCGCTGCCGCCAGTTCGAGCAACCCGGGGTGCGGGATCGGCTGGAACACGGTGGCGGCCATCGGCTTCGTCGAGTCAGCCCACGGGACGTACGGTGGCGGAAGCCTCTCGGCCGCCGGACAGGCCACCGGGCCGATTGTCGGTCCGAGCCTCAACGGTGACGGATTTGCCGCCATCGCCGACACGGACGCAGGTGCCCTCGACGGCGACCCCCACTGGGACCGCGCCGTGGGGCCAATGCAGTTCATCCCTTCCACGTGGAAGTTCGCCGGCCGGGACGGCAACGGGGACGGAAACGCCGACCCCTTCAACATCGACGACGCCGCCGTCAGTGCTGCCGCTTACCTGTGCGGCGGCGGGCGGGATCTGGTGACGGACCGAGGTTGGGCTGACGCGATCTATGCCTACAACCAGTCCGATGCCTACGTGAACCAGGTTCGGGAGACGGCCACCGCCTACGCCACGCAGGCCAGGAGCTGACGCCAAACCCGGGGGCGGGCACAGGCACACCGTGGCCTACGCCGCGCTTGAGCCCACCGTGGATTCGCGCACCACTACCTGGAACGCCGTCTCGATCTCCCGGGGCGGCATCCCGTTCGGGTCCTTGATCCGCTCCATCAGCATCCGGATGGCGGTCTCGGCGATTTCCGTCCGGCCGGGATCGACGGTGCTGAGCGTGGGCAGGGTGTACCGGGTTTCATCGAGGTCATCGAAGCCGATCACGGCGACGTCGTCCGGGACACGGAAGCCCGCTTCCTGCAGGACGCGAACGGCGCCCTGGGCCAGGGTGTCGTTGAGCCCGAAGACGGCGTCGAAGGCGGCGCCGCGGTCCAGCAGGTCATGCATGGCGGCCGCACCATTGGACCGGTGCCAGTCCACCACGTAGGCGACGATCCCGTCGTCGTACGGAATTCCCCGCGCTTCGAGCGCCTCCCGGTACCCGCGCAGGCGAAGTCCGGCCGAGCCGATCACTTCCCCTTCATGGGCGCCCACGACGGCGATCCGTTTCTTCCCAAGGTCCAGCAGGTGTTCGGTGGCGGCCCGGGCGGCCGTGACGTTCTGCATGGTGACGTGGTCCGAGGCGCTGCCGAAGATGCGTTCGCCCAGCAGGACGATCGGCACGTCAGCCTTGATCAGGTCCGCGTCCTCCTGGCCGAGGGCGAGGGGGCTGAAGATCAGGCCGTCCGACATCTTGAGCCGGGGGCTGGCCATGACCTCGAGCTCGCGCGTCCGGTCGGCGCCGGTCTGTTCGATCAGCACCACCAGGCCATGCTTCGCGGCGGCTTCGATCACGGCGTCGGCCAGTTCGGCGAAATACGGCAGGCTCAGCTGGGGGAGTGCCAGGGTAATGGCGCCGGTCTGCCCGGAGCGCAGGCTGCGGGCGGTCAGGTTGGGCCGGTAGCCGAGCTCCGCAATGGCCTTTTCAACCTTGGCGCGGGTGGTGTCCCGGACGTGCGGATGGTTGTTGATCACGTTGGAGACGGTCTTGAAGGACACGCCTGCCACGCGGGCCACGTCGTGAAGCGTTGCCGCCATCCTGCCTCCCCCTGATGCTGTTCCAGGCCCGGGCGGCCTGTCACGGATATTTTACAACGTTGCATCGCCCCGCAGGAGCTGGACGGACAGCAGGTCGCCGGTGGCCGTCCCGGGCAGCGCATGGACTGCGAAAACGAGCGGCTCCGCGGTCCCGGCGGGAACCACGAAATCCTGCACGTCCGCGTCCACGCTACGCCACGCAGTGCCGGGTTCGCCGAGCGGAACGCCGTCGAGGCGCAGTTCGTGTCCCCTGCCGTCGAGGCTCTCGGCGCGGAACCTGACGCGCAGCACCGCCGGGGCATCTCCGGGTCCGGCCAGCGCATAGGAGAACCAGCCGGTGGCACTGCGCCAGTGCAACCCTTCGCTGCCGCCTGCGCGGGTGGATTCCCCGGCGAAATGGTGGTCGGATTCGGGCTGCTGCTCGCCGGCGGTGACGCTGTCAATGACATCCGCGGCGCCGGCGGCGGCGGCGTCGAGGGCGGCCAGCCCGGCGGTGCCCTCCGCAGCCGAGGGCCCGGCGGGCCAGTAGACGGTGTAGCGCTCGTCGTGGATGCCGGCGAACGGCTCCAGTGGGACGCTGACCTGGCGGCCGTCGAGCTCCGCGGTCAGTTCGGCCGTGAGCGTCTTGCGGTCCAGGAGTACGACGGCGTCAGTGGGGCTGGTGCCGTGACCACCGGGGTGCCGGCAAGGGGAGTCTTCGGTCCGGACGCGACGTGGCCCATCCTCTCGTCCGGGGCCTCGAAGCCGGGGACGCCGTCGGCGCCGTTGCGGGCTGCCAGGACCACCGGCCCATAGGTGAACGAGACCCAGGGTGAGCCGTCCGGCAGCGCTTCGGCCCGCACTTCGGCCGACAGGCGGACGGTGACGGTGGTGGCGCCTGCCCAGGTCCGGCGGATGGCGATTTCCCGGCTCCCCGGCCCGGCTTCCAGAAGCTGCCCGCCGGCGTCGGCCTCCATGCCCGCGGCCCAGCCGGGACGGCGAAGGCGCAGCGTGAACGCGGTAGGCGCGTCGGCGGTGACGTGCAGAGTGGCGGTGTCCGAGCGGGGGAAGTCCGTCTCCAACCTGACGCGTACGCCGTGTGCTGCCCAGTCCAGTTCGGACGGAATGTAGAGGTTCACCGAGAGCTCATCCGGGCCGTGGCTGTAAATGAGTTCGCCGTAGCGGGCGTGGTTTTCCAGTCCGGACCCGACGCAGCACCACATGGATTCCTGGGCCTTGGAGTAGACGCGGTAGTGGGCCGGCCGCATAGGGGTGAAGTAGACGAAGCCGCCGTTCTCCGGGTGCTGTGAGGAGAGGATGTGGTTGTACGTGGCGCGCTCGTAGAAGTCGATCGCCGCGGGGTCGCCGGTGCGTTCGAAGCGGAGTTTGGCGAGTTTGAGCATGTTGTAGGTGTTGCAGGTTTCCGGGCCCTGCTCGTCCTGGACCATGGACGCGAAATTACCGGACGGGTGGAAGTGCTCACGCACGCTGTTGCCGCCGATGGAGACCGTGCGGCGCGTGAGCACGGTGTCCCAGAAGTAGTCCGCAGCCTTGGTGGAGGCGGCGTCGCCGGTAGTGGCGGCGAGCCCGGCGTAGCCCACCACCTTGGGAATTTGGGTGTTGGCGTGCAGCCCGTCGAGCTCATCCCGTCCGGCGGCCAGGGGGTCGAGGATGGCGCGGTGGGCAAACCGGTGCGCCTCGCGGAGGTAATCGTCGCGGCCGGTGATGTCCGCCAGCGCGGCGAAGGTGTCGTTAAGCCCGCCGAACTCGCAGTGAAGCATTGCCTCGAAGGCGTTGTCGCCCAGCGTTGCGGAGACTCCCAGCCACCAGTCGGCCAGGCCGGTCAGCATGGCGAGGGCCTGGGCGGATCCCGCGTAGGTGTAGGCGTCGAGCAGGCCGGCGAAGGTTTTGTGCAGGTTGTACAGCGGAACCCAGCGGCCATTCAGGGTGAACAGGTCCGCGTCCACAGTCCCGCCCGCCAGTTCCTCGCCAAGCCTGCGGCCGCCTGGTACGCCGCCCAGGTATCCGTCGCAGGCCGCAGCCTGGCATTCGGCCAGGACGCCGAGCACGTGGTCCAGCCTTTCGCGGATGCGGGGATCGCCGGTGGCCGCGAAGAGCTGGGCGCAGGCGGAAAGGTAGTGGCCGCCAATGTGCCCGTCCAGGCCGTCGGCTTCCCAGCCGCCGTAGCCGGGTGCCGCCGTCGGAAGTCCCGCTTCCCGGCGGAAGGGCGCGAGCAGCCGGTCGGCGTCGAGGCTGAGGACGTAGCGGAGGTCCACGTCCTGGGCATTCTTGAACGCGCTGGGCAGAAGGCGGACGCTGGACAGCGGGAACGACGGCGAGCGGTGGCTCATGGAGGCCCTTTCGGGATGGCGGGGGTTCTGGAAGAGCGGGTCGGGAAAGCGCTTTCAGCCTACCCAAAGCAGGCTGGCACCTGAAGGGTTTTCCCGACCCGCGTCAATATGAAGCGGCCTTTATCAGGCCCCTCTCAGCGCCGCTTCCGTTTGGACCGCTGTTCCTCCCGCCGCTCGGAACTGTCACGCTCCGCGGAGCGCTGCGATTTCCCGGCCACCACCACCTTCTGGTGCCACTCGCGCTGGTAGGCGCGGCGGGCGGCCGCATCGGTGCGGCGGGCCAGCGCGGCGAGTTCGCGCTGGAGCTTCCCGTAGCTGAGCCAGCGGCGTTCATCGAGCGACCCGTCCGCCAGGGCCGCCTGAACCGCGCAGCCCGGTTCCTGCTGGTGGGCGCAGTCCGAGAACCGGCAGCGGCTGGCCAGGTCCTCCACGTCGGCGAACATCTCGCCCATGCCTTCGCCGGCGTCGAACAGTCCGAATCCCCGGACGCCCGGGGTGTCCATGAGGACGGCGCCGTTGGACAGCGGCACGAGTTCCCGGGACGTGGTGGTGTGCTTGCCTTTGAAGTCGCCGGAGCGGACCTCGCCGGTGTGCTGGACCTGGTGGCCCACGAGGGCGTTGATGAGGGTGGACTTGCCGGCGCCCGACGGGCCGAGGAGGACCAGCGTGCACTGCGGCGGAAGGTGCGCCAGCAGCGCATCGATCCCGTCGCCGTTCTCGGCCGAGGTGGTGACCACGTCCACGCCCGCCGCCTGCAGGATGACCTTTCCGACGACGTCGTCCGCCACGTCCGCAAGATCGGCCTTGGTGATGATCACCAGCGGAACCGCGCCGGAATCCCAGGCCGCAACGAGCGTGCGCTGCAGGCGGTTGTGCGTGAGCGGCCGGTCCACCGGGACCACCACGCCCACCACGTCCATGTTCGCGGCCAGGACCTGCGCTTCCGAAGAGTCTTCAAAGGCGCGCTTGCGGCTGAGTTCGGACCTGCGGGGCAGGATCCCGGTGATCTGGCGGTCGCCGGCGCGGTTGGGCCCGATCCAGACCCAGTCGCCCGTGACCGGCGGGCCGGCGTCGAGGGGGTAGGGCAGGTGGAGGAGTTCCGTGCCGACGGCAGTCAGGACGAGGTTGCGGTCAACGCGCACCACCCGTCCCGGCCGGTGGTGTCGGTTGTGTTCGGATTGGTGCGTGTCGAAGTGTTCGGCGACGGACGGGGAGTAGCCGTAATTTTCGGGTCCGTCGTGGCTGGAAGTGGATACGGCAAAGCTGTCCAGGCTGGTGCCTGACGAATTGTTCAAGGTGAGTCCTCGGGAAAAGTCCCCATGCACCTGGTGGGGCGCAGCCCGGTGGGCAGCGGCCTGTTGGTGCGCGCCCTTAGGCGGTGCGGAGGCTGGAGACGGGGGTGATTGGTTTGATGGGTGCGGGGCGCTCTGGGCGCGCGGCTGTAACAGTCATCAAAACCACCTCCGATCCCTCCCGGCGTCCGGCTGCCTGCACGGACTCTCGGTTTCCGAGTGTAGTCCGGGGCTGGTGCGTTGGGTAGGGGTTTAGCCCGGCCCGCGGAATGAAACGTGTCAAGCTGTTCAATTAGAGTGGACCCATGAAGACCCTCCGCGTTGTTGTGCCAACCCCGCTGCCTGAGGAACTGTGCAGCCTGATTGAGCGGACCGAACCCCGCGTGGAGGTCGTCCGCGACCAGGCGCTGCTGCCGCCCCAGCGGTATCCCGGTGATCACCGGGGTGACGAAACCTTCACGCGCACCGCCCGGGAGCAGGCGCGGTTTGAGGAACTAATCGACTCGGCAGACGCGCTGTACGGCGTGCCTGACCAGTCGTCGTCGCAGCTCAGACGCGCGGTTGAGGCCAACGGGCGGCTGCTGTGGGTGCACACCACGCCTGCCGGAGGCGGCGGGCAGGTGCGGGCCGCAGGCCTGAGCCAGATGCAGCTGGAGCGCGTTGCCTTCACCACGTCAGGCGGCGTCCACGCCCAGCCGCTCGCAGAGTTCGCGGTATTCGGGGTGCTGGCCGGCGCCAGGGACCTCGGCAGGCTCCTGGCCGATCAGCGGAACCGGACGTGGGGGGAGCGCCGCACAGTGGCACAGCTGTCAGCGCAGACCGTCCTCGTGGTGGGCCTTGGCGGCATCGGCCGGGCCGTGGCGGCAAAGCTGGCGGCCCTTGGCGCACGGGTCATCGGTGCCCACCGCAGGCAGGTGGAGGTGCCAGGGATTGAACGGATTTTCCCCATGGAACAGTTGGCAGAAGCCGTCGGCACGGCGGACGCCATCGTCGTTTGCCTCCCGGGAACCCAGGCAACCCACCGGATTGTCAGCCGGGCCGTCCTGGCCGGCGTCAGGCCAGGGGCCACGATCGTGAACGTCGGCAGAGGAGCGACAGTGGATGAGCCTGCCCTGGTGGAGGCACTCGCTGACGGCAGGATCGGCTTCGCCGCCCTCGACGTCTTTGACACCGAGCCGCTCCCCGCGGACAGCCCGCTGTGGGGAATGCCGAACGTCCTGATCAGCCCGCACGCCGCGGCGATCAACGACGACGAGGAAAGGCTCATCGCCGAACTGTTCGCCGCGAACGCGACCCGGCTCCTTGACGGAGAGCCGCTCGTGAACAGGGTCAACACCGTCGAGTTCTACTAGGCCATGGCCTCAAGGGTAGGGATCCGGGAAGTCGCAGCGCTGGCGCAGGTGGCGCAGGGCACTGTTTCGCACTTCATCAACCATCCGGACAAGGTGTCCCCCGAGAAGCGCGAGCGGATCCAGCGTGCCATCGACGAACTGGGTTTCGTCCGCAACGACGCCGCATCGCAGCTGCGCCGCGGCAGCAGCGCAACGATCGCGTACATAGCGCCTGACATCAGCAACCCGTTCTTTGCCACCATTGCCGAGGGGGTCGAGCAGCGCGCCGCGGCTGACGGCCTCTCGGTCTTCCTGGCCAACTCCAACAGGAGCAGGGAACGGGAAGACGCGTACCTGGAAATGTTCCAGGCACACCGCGTCCGCGGCCTGCTGGTGGCATCGCATGGCCCTATAGAGGACCGGCTGGCCCACATCCGCAGGCTAGGCACGCCGAGCGTTCTTGTGGGGCAGCGGGCCCTGGCCGGCGATCAGCCTTCCGTGTCGGTGGATGATGAAATGGGTGGATACCTGGCAGCGAAGCATCTCATTGAGCAGTCGGCGCGGCGCATCGCCTTTGTCGGCGGGCCTCTGGGGGTCCCGCAGATCTCGGACCGGATCGAGGGTGCCAGCCGGGCGGTGCGCGAATGCGTGGATGCCACCCTTGAGGTGATCAATGTGGGCAGCCGGACCCTCGCCGTGGGCCGGGAGGTCGCAATTGAGATCGCCAAACGCTCACCGGAGCGCAGGCCCGAGGCAATTTTCGCCGCCAATGACCTCCTGGCTTTGGGCCTGATGCACGGCCTTGTGGTGGACAGCGGACTGCACGTCCCTGCCGACATCCTCCTCGTGGGGTACGACGACATCGAGTTCGCGGAAGCCTCGGTGATTCCCCTGACGTCGGTCCGGGCACCCCATGAGGAGTTCGGCATAGCAGCCGTGGAACTCCTCCATGCGGCCATCGCCAATGACGCGAAGTCCGCCAAGCAGATCGTCTTCCAGCCGAAGCTGATGGTCCGGGCCTCGACTCTCGCCTGAGGTGTCCGGCGGCGGGGATTCGGTCCCGCCGCCGTCACCGGCTACATCGCGGAGGCTTCGCGGACCGGCACGGGAACGCGGTCGACGGCGGCTGCCGCACTTTCGAAGTGATGCGTACCGCTGTGGATCTCCACGGCGCCGTCCCCGGGAAGCTGCACTGTCGCCGTCGCGCCCGTGGGTACGGTAACGTCCACGCGCAGGGTCCCGCCGTCGATGCGCCAGGCGATGGCCGCCCGTCCGTACGGCGTCTCGTGTTCTGCGGAAGCGTGGGTGAGCCCGCCGCCCGGCTGCGGCCGGAAAACGATGTGCCGGTACCCCGGGGCGCCCGGCGCCAGGCCTGCCACCACGCGATGGAGCCAGTCGGCCACGGCTCCCAGGGCGTAGTGGTTGAACGAGGTCATTTTGCCCGGGTTCACCGTACCGTCGGGCAGCATGCTGTCCCAGCGTTCCCAGATCGTGGTGCCGCCCTGCATCACGGCGTACAGCCAGGACGGAGCCTGTTCTTCCAGCAGCAGGCTGTAGGCGGAGTCCGCATGTCCCGTCACCGTGAGGGCATCAGAAACCAGCGGCGTTCCCACAAAGCCCGTGGCGATGCGGTGCCCGGCGTCCTCGACCAGTTCGGCGAGGCGGCGCCCTGCGGCGGCCATTTCGGCTTCGGGCACCAGTTCGAAGCCGATGGCCAGCGAGTACGCCGTCTGGGCGTCGCTGGTCATGCGTCCGTCGGGGAGCACATACGCGGCGGCAAAAGCGCGGCGGACGTCGGCGGCCAGCCGGGCGAACCGTTCCCCGTCTTCGGGCCGGCCCAGGACCCCGGCCATGCGGGCCATCCGGTCCGCGGAGCGGGCGAAGTACGCCGTGGCCACGAGGTACCGGTCCGTCCGGGCGTCAGCCGGATCATGCGGCGGCGCGGACGGATCGAGCCAGTCGCCCAGCTGGAATCCTTCATTCCAGAGCCGGTCGGGGCCGGCGAGCCGCTCCACCAGTTCCACCCAGCGTTTCGCGCTGTCATATTGCGCTTCCAGGATCCCTGGGTCGCCGAAGCGCTCGTACAGAGTCCACGGCGTGAACGTTGCGACGTCGCCCCACGCCGCCCCCGGCCGGATGGGAGTCCACATCTTGTGCGCGGGAATAACGGGGACATACCAGGGCACCGTTCCGTCGGGAAGCTGCTCCGCCGCCACGTCCTTCAGCCAGCTCGAGAGCATGCCGGAGACGTCGTAGAGGTACGAGGCGGTGGGCGCGAAGACCTGGATGTCGCCGGTCCAGCCGACGCGTTCATCCCGCTGCGGGCAGTCGGTGGGGATATCGAGGAAGTTCCCCCGCATGCTCCAGAGGACGTTCTCGTGGAGCCGGTTGACGCTGGGGTTCGAACTCTCGAACCAGCCCGTGCGCTCAAGGTCGGTGTGATAAACGCGGGCAACGATGTCGCCGCGGGCAACGGCAGCCTCAAGGTCGCCCGGCCAGCCGCTGACCTCCGCATAGCGGAAACCGTGGAAGGTGAACCGCGGCTCCCATTCCTCGTCCGGCCGGCCGGCCATGATGTATTCGTCGGTCGACTTCGCGCTGCGCAGCGGACGCGTATAGATCTCGCCGTCCTGCAGCACCTCCGCGGTGCTGATGAGGACTGAGTTGCCCGCCTCGCCGGAAACCCGAATGCGAAGGCGCCCCACGAGGTTCTGGCCAAAATCAAGGACCTTCCTGCCGCCCGGGGTAGTCAACACCGCCGCAGGAGTCAGCTCCTGCGTGCAGCGGACGGGGGGTCCCTCCGGAGCCACCAGCGTGGCGGGGTTGCGGTGGGCGGCGACAACACGGTGCCAGCCGGCGTCGTCGAATCCGGGCCGGGACCAGCCGTCCAGCTCAAGCCGCGCGTCGTACAGCTCGCCGTCGTAATTTCCGCTGCGGACGATGGGACTTGGCGCCGCCCGCCAGGAGCCATCCGTGGCAATGACCTCCACCGAGCCGTCGCGGTACCGGACTTCAAGCTGGGCGAGCAGTGACAGGTCGGTGCCGTAGAGGTTCTGGAAGCCGCCGTACCAGCCGAGCCGCCCGCGGTACCAGCCGTCCCCGAGCCAGGATCCGATGACGTTCGCACCGGCAGCGAGATGGCCGGTGACGTCGTAGGTGTAGTACCGGAGCCGATGGTTGTAGGTGGTCCAGCCGGGTGACATGGCGTCGTCGCCCACGCGCCGACCGTTGATTTCGACTTCGTAGAGGCCGTGGGCCGTGACGTAGAGCCGCGCAGAGGCGACGTCGCCGCCCACAGTAAACTCGCGGCGCAGCAGTGGCGGCCGCCGTTCGTCCGACGCTGGATCCTCCTCCCAGCCTGCGCCGATCGCCATCGCCTGCCAGTCGCCGGGCTCCAGCAGCCCCGCCTCAACAGTGCCCGGTTCGCTCCACTCCGAGCGCGTGCCGTCCGCACCGGTGACCCGGACCCGGACGGTTGCCTGCTCGCGGGAGCCGAGCGGCGCAGAAGGCCAGGGCTGCAGGACCGAATCGGCCGAGCCGACTGACGGTGGCGAGTCAACGGTGCCCCCGCGGTCCACCCGTACCTCGTAGGCGGCCTGGGTCCAACCCGCAGGTGCCTGGGTCTTCCAGGAGATCCGTGGCGCGGCGACGCCGGTGCCGAGGGCCTGGCGGTGGTGTTCGAACGTTGGTGCACCAACGGTGATGCTCATAAAAACTCCTGAGGGGGCGGGCCTGTCGGCCCAGGCCTGGGAAGTGGAACTGTGTCCGGGGTCCTCCTCATCATGGCGCAGTTCTTGACACGTTTCAAGAGTTTCGTTCTCGGAGCCTTGTTTCGTGGGATTATCTATTGATACGGTTCAATAGCTGCCCCTCTAACGTTCCCGAGCGCCGGCGCTCGCCTGAAAGGACTTTCCATGACGCACCCCCGCTACGCGGTGCTCGAGGTCGGGCTCACCGGACCGGAGGAACCCATTCCGGCGGATCAGGTTCCGTTCTGGGCCGTCTTTGAGCACGAATCCGGAGACATCAGGAGGGTGCCCGGGTTCTGGGACGGCGGCGACCGCTACTTGGCGCGCTTCGCCCCCGAACGTGAAGGCCGCTGGACCTGGACCACAACGTCGGAGGACGCCCGCCTTTCCGGTGTCACCGGCACGGTCAACGTGGTCCGCCCCGAACCGCCGGAGCATGGCCCGGTCAGGGTGGCCGGCACGTTCCATTTCGCCCACGCGGACGGCGCTCCGTTCCGCCCGGTCGGCGCCACTGTTTACAACTGGCTGCACCAGCCCAAGGAAAAGTTTGCGGCGACGGTCGACTCGGTCGCTGAAGCCGGCTTCAACAAGCTGCGCTTTATGGTCTTCCCGCAGGCGGGCGGCTATGTGGAGCATTTCCCCGAGCTGCTGCCCTTTGAACGCAGGGCCGACGGTCGCTACGACGTGACGCGCCCGGTGGTGGCGTTCTTCCGGCGGCTCGACGCCGCCGTCGTGCTCCTCCAGTCCCGCGGGATCCAGGCCGATGTCCTCATCTACAACGCCTATGACAACGGCCGCTTCGGCCTCGACGGACTCACCGAAGCCGAGGACGCCGCGTACCTGCGTTACCTAGTTGCCCGGCTCTCGGCCTATCCCAACATCTGGTGGTCCCTGTGCAACGAGTTCGACATCCTTGACCGCCCCACCGAGCGGTGGGATGCGGCCGGTGAACTGCTCGCCGCCCTGGATCCCCATGACCACCTGCGTTCCATCCATAACTGGGTCCGTTTTTACGACCACAACAAGCCGTGGGTCACGCACGCCTCGATCCAGCTCGGCCAGGCCACCGAGGACTTCGGCCGCGCTTCGCTGTTCCGCGACGCCTACCTCAAGCCGATCGTGCTCGACGAGATCAAGTACGAAGGCGATGTGCCCGAGCGCTGGGGGCACCTCACCGCCCGCGAACTGGTCCATCAGTTCTGGATTGCCACGGTGTCAGGTTGCTACGCCTCGCACGGTGAGAGCTTTGTGCTCGACGGCGGCAGCCTTCACATTGTCGAAGGTGGCCGCCTGCAGGGCGAGAGTCCGGAACGGCTGGGTTTCCTGCGGAGGTTGCTGGACGAGGTGGATGGCGAGGGTCTGAACCCCATCGACAACTGGTGGGACGAAGGGTTCGTCGCCGGCATTCCACGTCAGGTGTACTTCCAGTACCTTGGCCGGTCGGCTCCTGCGTCGTGGACGTTCCGGCTGCCGAATACGGGCCTGGGAATCCAGCTGGAGGTCGGGGACCGCTTCGAGGTTGACGTGATCGACACCTGGAACATGACCATCAAGACCGCTGACCAGGCCTTCGAACTGACTGACGTCCAGCGGAATGATGCCTTCGCCGCGGGGGCGGATCCTGTCCAGCTGCCTGGCGGCGAGGCGCTCGCCCTGCGCATCCGCCGAATCCGGCAATCCGCCGCAAACAACGCACACTGAACAGGACTGCCATGCGCCAATATTGGGAGGACCACGCCCCGGGATCCGGCCGCCGCGAGCCGCGTGCGGATGCGCTCAGTAATGCGCGCCGACTCAGCCTCAACGGAAGCTGGCGGTTCCGGCTTTCGCCGACTGCGGCTGGCACCGGCGACGGATTTATCAAGGCCAGGTTCGACGACACGGCCTGGGACACCATCCGTGTACCCTCCCACTGGGTCCTTGAACCGGTCACTCCGCTGGCCGGCGGACCAGCGCGGTCGCTGCTGGGGACCGACGAGGGGCCGCTCTATACCAACACGGCACTGCCCATGCCGCTGGACCCGCCGCGGGTGCCCACCGAAAACCCCACCGGCGACTACCGGCTTGTCTTCGACGTGGCTGAGGACTGGGGCAAGGCCATTCTTCGGTTCCAGGGTGTGGACTCCTGCGCGAAGGTCTGGCTGAACGGGCAGGAACTGGGCTTTTCCAACGGAAGCCGGTTGCCCTTCGAATTCGACGCCCCCGTTCTTCCGGGCGAGAACGTGCTCGCCGTGCGCGTCCACCGCTGGTCCTCAGGCACGTACCTGGAGGACCAGGACATGTGGTGGCTGCCCGGGATATTCAGGGACGTCGAGCTTCTCGAACGGCCGGCGGGTGCGATTGACGACTACTTTGTCCACGCCGGCTTCGACCACCGGACCGGCCAGGGCACCCTCCGGGTGGACGCCTCAACCCACGCCCGCGTTGAGATCCCGGAGCTGGGGATCAGCATGGCCGCCGGCGAAACCGCCGCCGTGCCCGTTCAACCGTGGAGCGCCGAATCGCCCCGGCTGTACCGGGGGACGCTCACGTCAGCGGGCGAGACGGTGGAGCTGAGGATAGGTTTCCGTACCGTGGAGATCTCCGACGGCGTGCTCCGCGTCAACGGCAGGCCGGTGTTCTTCCGCGGGGTGAACCGGCACGAACACCACCCGGACACGGGGCGCACGCTCGACCGGGAGACGATGGTGCGCGACATCGTGCTGATGAAGCAGCACAACATCAACGCCGTACGCACCAGCCACTACCCGCCCCACCCGGAGTTCATCCGGCTGTGCGACGAGTACGGCCTCTGGGTGGTGGAGGAATCCGACCTGGAGACGCACGGCTTTATCTACGCCGGCTGGGAGGGCAATCCGCCGGCGGACCCCCGCTGGCTGCGGGCCATGCTCGACCGCACCTGCCGCATGGTGGAGCGCGACAAGAACAGCCCCAGCGTCGTGGCCTGGTCCCTGGCAAACGAGAGCTGGATTGGCGAAAACTTCGACGCCGTGGAGGCCTGGATCCGGGACCGCGACCCGTCGCGTCCCCTCCACTACGAACGCGACCCGAGCTACCGCAACTCGGACTTCGCGTCGCTGATGTACCCATCCCTGGAGCTGTTGGAGCAGATAGGCCGGCGTGAGGATCCACGGCCTCAGGGAATCAACGACGACGACGATGCGCGCCGGCGCTCGCTGCCGTTCCTGCTCTGTGAGTACGCCCATGCGATGGGCAACGGTCCCGGCTCGCTCGCGGACTACCACCGCATCCTGAAGGCCCACGAGAGGTTCTGCGGCGGCTTTGTGTGGGAATGGATCGACCACGGTTTCACGCACCGGGATGCCGCCGGCCGCGAGTTCATCATGCACGGCTCTGACGTTGACTACCGACCGAACGGCGGCCGCTACTGCCTGGACGGACTGGTCTTTTCGGACCGCACACCGTCGCCCGGCCTGGCCGAACTGAAGAAAGTGCTCCAGCCGGTGGAGATTTCCGTTGGGGAGACGATCGTGATCCGCAACGACCACGACGCCGTCGGGCTCGACCATCTCACGTTCACATGGCGCCTTGAGCTCGATGGTGTCCCGCGCGGCAACGGCGTCCTTGCCGTCCCGGCCGTCGCCGCCGGGGAGAACGTCACGGTGCCATGCCCGGTTGCCCCGGGTGACGAACCGGGCGAGTGGTGGCTCACCATCGAAGCCGAACTCAAGGAAGACACCTCTTGGGCCCGGGCCGGGCACCTCGTGGCGTGGTCCCAGGGTGTCTTGGCCGTCCGTCCCAAGCAGCGGCGCGTGGAACCTTTGCGGGGGCCTGTGTCCGCACGGCATCATGTGTCGTCCGACGGCGGGCTGCGGCTCGGTGACGCTGTATTCGATTCGGTGTCCGGCCGGCTCATACGGCTGGGACGGCTGGAACTCGACGGTCCGCAGCTCGACGTGTACCGGGCCCCCACTGAGAACGACCGCGGGCAGGGCGGCAACAATAACCTCGCGGCGGTGTGGTCCGCCGTCGGTCTCGACCGGATGCAGCACCGCACCGACCGCATCGAGGCCGACGGCGACCGCCTCCGCGTAGCGGGGCGCTGCGCCGCGGCAACCCACCCGCATGCGATGGAGTACGTGTTTGACTGGACCGCCGACGGCTCCGGACTTCGGCTCCAGGTCTCGGTGGATTTCACCGGCCCGTGGGCGGACACGCCCTATCAGCACCGGGACATCGTCTTGCCGCGGCTGGGCTTGCGGCTTGGCTTGCCGGGCGCCTACGAGGAAGCGCGGTGGTTCGGACGTGGACCGGGGGAGTCATACGCGGATTCGCGGGAGGCCGCCGCCGTCGGGACATATGCGTCGAGTATTGACGCCCTGCAGGTTGGCTACCCGGTGCCCCAGGAAAACGGCAACCACGTGGAAACGCGCTGGCTGGAGATGTCAGGCACCGGGCTGCCCACCCTGCGGGTTGATGGTGAGCCGTTGTTCGACTTCACGGCACGGCGCTGGACCGGCGAGGCACTGGAACGCGCCCGGCACCCCCACGATCTGGCGGATTCCGGCCGGGTGTGGCTGAACATCGACCACGCACAGCTCGGGCTGGGATCAGCGGCGTGCGGGCCGTCCCTGCCTGAGGAATACCGGCTTCCGCGTGAAGCGGCCGCCTGGAGCATACGCTTCCAGGCCGGGAGCTGAAACGCCTGGCTCAGCTGATCGGCGCGACCCGCGGCCTGGCCTGGAGGGTCCGGACCAGCTCGAATAGGTCGACCGGACCCACCTGGCCGCCTTTGAGCAGCATTTCGGTGCCGTCCAGCCAGCTGGTCGGGGATGCAACCCGGCACAGGACCACGTTGCCCACCGGGTTCGCTGCGATCGACAGGGAACGGGCGCCGAGCTGCCGGAGGACGTGGCTGGACGTGTCCCCGCCGCAGACGATCACCCGGTTGTTGCCGCCCACCCGGAGCGCGGCTTCGACGACACCCGACAGGCGGGCCGAAAGCGCCTCCACCAGGCTGCCGCCGTCGCGCGGTTCTGCCGCATCGCCGGTGGTCACCACCACGCTCCGGCCGGCCGAAAGCTCAGCAATGACGCGGTCCTTCAGCGGACCATCATCCTGTGTGGACAAAGCGAGGACGGTCCAGCCCTGGCGGCGGGCGTCGTCGATCTGCCGCGACGTCTGGGGTGACTGGGAGCCCGAGACCGCAAGCACGGGCCCGTCCGCGTTCAGCTCATCGGCCATGTCCACCTGGGTCGTGTTGCCGTGGGAGAGGGCGGCCGCCAGGCCACGGCTGAACCCGCCGGAGCCGATCACGAACTGCGGTGCGTTCGATCGGGAGTTGGCCACCACGGCTTCTGCGACAAGTTCAATGTGCCCGTCCGTCATGGCATCCAGGACGGTTGCGGCCTCGGTCCGGAGCCTGAGGTTACGGGCGACGTTCGACGCGTCCGTGTATTCGGTGAGGTGCATGGAGCCGATGGGAAGGCGGGTCTGCAGCGAGAGATGCTTGGCGAGGTCGGACTCGCGCATCGGGGTGACCGGATGCTGTGACATCGTCGGCTGGCGGTCAAGGCGGTAGACCTGCCCCGCCTCTGCGGCGAAGTGATGGCCGAACGCGGTGTAGCGGCCGAAGTCAGGCTGCGCGAAAAGGGCGGGCACGGTGGCGGGACCGAACACGTCCCTGGCGATCTCGATGACCCGGCCAAGGCTTCCCACCCCCGGCGAGGAGTCAGCCGTTGAACATGCCTTGTACTGCACTATCTGCGGCCGGAGCGCCCTGAGCGCCTCGAGCACGGGCCGTACTTCCGGCTCGATCCGGCCTGTCGGCAAAGAGCGTGCCACGCCCGCCACGCCGACGGCGTCCACTTCCGCGGCGGCGGCCTGCAGCTCGGCACCGTCCGGGAGCCCCAGGAAAAGACGGCTTGTCCAGCCCGCGCGCCGGAGCTGCAGGAGCACGTCGACGCTGCCGGTGAAATCATCGCCGTAGAAGGCGATTCGGAGGTCATTCACGTGGCGCTCCGAAGGCTTCGGCGGCACGGCGGAACTCGGCTGAAGCGGCGAGGGCTGTCGCCATCTCTTCGCCGCGCCCGGCGGAATCCCACGCGGCACGCATACTCCTGACGCCGGCGGCCGGCCCGTCGGGGTGGCCGTGGATTCCGCCGCCCGCGAGAACCAGCAGGTCATCCGTGCCGGTGGCCGCATAGGTTGCGTGGGCGAGGCCCGCCCACTGTCCGGACGATAGTACAGGCAGCGTGGGCGTCTGTCCGAGAAGGGGTTCCCGCACCGCCGCGATGGAGTCGAGCACTTCGCCGTCGTTCTCGTAGAACTTGTTGCTGATGCCGTTAGTATGCAGGTGGTCCACCCCCGACAGCCGGGCCAGCTTCTGCCAGGCCCGGAACGAGAACCCCAGCTGGTCCGACCGGCTGATGGCGCC
Organism: Arthrobacter sp. HS15c; assembly: GCF_040812005.1. Lineage (NCBI taxonomy): Bacteria > Bacillati > Actinomycetota > Actinomycetes > Micrococcales > Micrococcaceae > Arthrobacter > Arthrobacter sp. HS15c. The sequence continues at coordinate 56,783 of NZ_JBFOHM010000003.1, read as the reverse complement.
AAACATCGCCCGGTGCCCGTGGATGGGTACCGCAGCGTGGCGGCGCAGGAATTCCACTCCGGACAGGCCGATCATGTTGATGCAGGCCATCACGCACGTGCCGCCGGCCTCGACCACCAGGTCGTGGTTCGCTTCCAGGCGGCCGATGTCGTCCGTGATGTTGAAGGCATACATCGGCATCACGCCGGTGCGGTCGGCGTGGCGCTTCAGCACCGGCATCACTGCGCGCACGCGCGCGGCCAGGGGGGCGGAAGGGCCATTGCCCTGCAGTTCGTCGTCCTTCATGAAGTCGACGCCGGCACTGGCGAGTTCGGCGGCCACCTCGGCCAGCTCCTCGGGGGTCAGCCCGATGCTCGGCTTGATGATCGTCCCGATCAGGGCGCCGGAGGGGCGCGACATCAGCCGCCGGGTTCCTTCAACGCCGAAGGCCGGTCCGGGGTAGCGCTCGGCGAAGGCCTCGGGGAGGTCAAGGTCCATGAGCTTGATCGCTGCCAGTTCCTTGATCTCGAACAGGTTGCCGGCGACGGCGGCCTGCAGGTTGGGCAGGGAGGGGCCGAAGTTCGACAGCGGGAACCGGAGCCGCACCCTGGCGCGGCGGCGGTTGGCCGGGTCGCCGACGGCGCCTGGCAGCGGCGACGAACCGGTCAGCGGGATCTCCTCGAGGTCCACCACCTGGGCCGCGAACCGGGAACGCAGCTCGTCGGACTCCCGTGCCACCCTGATGAACGTGCCGGTGGACTGCTCGCCGGCCAGTACTTCGGCTGCGTGCCGGAGGTCGCGGGAGGTCTCGATGTGATAGGTCGCAACAACGTGCTGGGATTTCGCGTCGGCCCGGGCTGTGGCGGACGGATCCGTGGCGAGGCCGGGGGTAACTGTGGGGGTCATTTTCATCACCATGCCAGCGGGAGCCAGACGGACATTTCGGACGCCCCGCGGTTGCCCCACGTGAAGTACGGAATCAGCCGCACTGGTGCCGTGACGAGTTCGGCGTCGCCGACTTCGGTATACAGTCCCTGGCTTTCCGTAAGTGGCAGGACCACTGCCTCGCAGTCGAGTGCCATGATCCGGCGGCCCTCGATGTCAGTCTCCACGGGAGTGAATGTCGTGCCGCGGCGCAGTGCGATCTGCTCCAGCCGCACTCCTGCCGGCAGGTCCTGGCTTTCCAGGCAGTAGGTGACCGGACCCCGGGTCACCGCAACCTGGTTGGTGATTTCCTCGGCCAGACGGTGTCCGCGCACCATTTTGACCGGCATCGGCAGTGCCAGGGTGATCGTGTCGCCTGCTTGCCACTCGCGGTCGATCGTTGCATACGTTCCGGGTTCGCCGGCTGCCGCCGGTTCACCGTTGACGGTGATGGCCGCGCCTTCGCTCCAGCCCGGGATCCGCAGTTTCAGCGGGATGCCGCCGCCGGTCACGGAGGTGACGGTGAAGTCGACGCGCTCCCCCCAGGGCTGCTTGGAGACTTCCCGAAGTCCGATTCCCCGGCCTTCATGCTCCACATGGACGTCGGCGCTGCCGTAGAGATGAACCCACAGGCCTTCAGCGGAGGTTGACATGGCGCGCTCGTGGAACTGCGCCAGGGTGCGGGCGATATTGGGCGGGCAGCAGAAGCAGCTCATGTATTCCGCGCGAAGTCGTGAGTCGGAGGCCGGCGGTTCCGGCACCGGCCGCAGGGCGGTTTCACCGGGCATCCGGAGCGGGAACGGCAGCTCGCGGACCTGCCGGAGCGGGTTGGTGTAGAAGTAGCGTGTGCCGTCGAGGCTGATGCTGGCCAGCAGGCTGTTGTAGGCGATGCGCTCGATCACGTCGGCGTACGCCGCGTCGCCGGTGAGGGCCAGCATCCGCTCACTCCAGAGGATCATGCCGATGTTCGCGCAGGACTCGTTGTGGGCAGTGGTGTTCGGCAGCTGGAAGGGGCGGCCGTAGGCCTGGTGCACCCGGCTGATCTGGCTCTGCTCCGGGTTGCCGTCCGGGGACGCTCCGTCGTACAGCGCACCGCAGCCGCCGGTGATGTAGAGCTTGGTGTCGACGACGTCCCGCCACAGGCGTTCGAGCACTTCGGTGAGCTCCGGGTCGCCGGTCTCGGCCACCAGGTCCGCCAGTCCGGCGTACAGGTAGTTGGCGCGGACAGCGTGGCCGGCCACTACCTTTTGTTCGCGGACCGGGATGCGGTCCTGGTTGTCGTCGCCGCCCGCAAATCCGTCCCGCACTGCGACGAACGTCTCCGCCAGGCGAAGGTAGCGTTCGTTGCCGGTGGCGCGGTAGAGCTCAATGACAGCCATGTAGTGCGACGGGCAGATCGCGCTGCGTGCGAGCTGGTCGGTGTGGTTGGTGGCCAGGTTCTCAAGGAAGCCCGCGGCGCGCTCGGCCGCGTCCAGCAGGACCGTTTCGCCTGTCACCCGGTGGTGGCGCACGCCGGCGGTGATGAGGTGGCCGAGGTTGTACGTCTCGAAGTTGAACCGGTCGGCGAGGGCCTGGGCCTGCTCGTGGTTGCGTTCGGCGATACGTGTTGGCGTGTGGAGGTAGCCGTCTTCGCGCTGGACAGAGGCGATCTTCGCCGCGATGGCATTGATGCTGGCCTCAAGGGCGGCGTCGGGCGAGGTCTCGAGGAGGCTGATGGCCGCCTCGAGCCACTTGTAGAGGTCGCCGTCGAGGAACGGTGGGCCTTCGTGCTGGCCCTCGGCGTCGCCGGCCGCGATGAGGAAGTTCCGCCAGCCCGGGCTTACGGCCGGGTCGCTGAGTGAGGCCCACATGCCCGGCACAGTCGCTGTACGCGTGCGCTCGAGTTCATCACCCCAGAAGCCGCCTGCCCAAACGACGTTCGCTGCGTCGAGCGCGGTGAGCGGCGCATGGTGCCGCTTCGCTGTAGTGCTTTTCATGGTGTCGTCCTCGTCGTCGATTACCTCGTCAGGCTGCTGCCTGGACTCAATATTGATTATTCTCTCAAACTCGAATGAATATTCACAAGGGGCGAATAATGTGATACGCTCAACACGAACGAGGGGCTGAATAATCTCTCACTCCTGATTGAAAACGCATCAGTCAGAGGTCGCTGTCACCGAATGACAGCCGTCAAGGAGGACGTCATGAAAGCAATCCGCAGTCGTCGGGTAATGGTGGCCACGGCCGTCGCACTCGCGCTCACTCCGCTCTCTGCCTGTGGCGGATCACCACAGGGTGCCGGCAGCACGGCCGGCAGCACGGGCGGACCCACCGGGACCGATCCCAGCAGCTTCACCATCCTGACGGCGAACGAAAACAAAGCCCTCCCGGCTACCCTTGATGCCCTGGCCAAGGGCGCCTGTTCGGCAGAGAACGCGGCACTCCCGATTGAACACCAGAAGGTCGCCCAGGCCGACGTCGTACAGAAGGTCACGCTCCTTGCCGGCCAGGGTGCGCTGCCCGCACACTTCATCGCGGGCACTGCCATGGTCCGCCCTGACGGCGACCTCGGCAAGGGAGGCCTCGTGCTGGACTACAAGGAAGCCTTGGACAAGCTGGGCGCAGGAGACCAACTCCTGCCCGCGGCTGCCGCCACCGTGGAGAACGTCTACGGAGGCATGGTTTCCCTGCCGTACCAGTACAACATCGAGGGAATCTGGTACAACAAGCAGATCTTCGCCGCCAACGGCATCGAAGAACCCAAGACTTGGGACGAGCTGACGGCAGCGAACGCTAAGCTCGCCCAGGCAGGTGTGATGCCGATGACCCAGGCGGGGAAATCGGGGTGGCCCCTCACCCGGCTCATGGGCATGTATATTTTCCGCAACGTGGGCCCGGATGCGATGAAGGATGTCCGGGATGGCAAGGCCAAGCTGACCGACCCCAAGTACGTGGCGGGCGCCAAGGCCCTGGCCGATCTTGCTTCCTCCGGCGCACTGGGAGAGGGCTTCTCAACCCGCGACGCCGACACGTCCACGAACCTTTTCCTCACCGGCAAGGCAGCCATGACCTATGACGGCAGCTGGTTGCTCAGCTCCATCAACGATCCCACGCGCAACACCATCGGCGACACCAACATCGGCTTTATGGCCTTCCCGGCAGTCAAGGGCGGTTCCGGCAGCATTGACCAGTTCGCGGCGAACGCGGGCGCTGTGATGGCCATGTCACCCAAGCAGTTCGGGCCGAAGGTCGGCGAATGGCTGAAGTGCATTTCGGAGAACTACGGCGCCCAGGCGCTGAAGGACTCCGGCACTATCTCGGGGTTCAAGGTCAACGAGGATGTCAAGGAACTGCCCGTCATGACCTCCCAGATCCAGGAGAAGATCACCGGGCTCAAGGATCCCGTGCTCTGGTTCGAAGCCCTGCTGGATCCGAAGAGCAACTCGCTGGCCTCGACCAACGTCTCCCTGCTCACCACCGGCCAGATGTCGGCCGAGGACTACATGAGCGCCCTTCAGAAGAGCGTTGACGCAGCCCGCTGATTCGGTTTGGCCCGGCCGCCCGCTCAGGGTGGCCGGGCCTTCTGCCGACGAAAGGTTTGAACTATGAACTCGGTGTTCGGAGACCGCAAGACGATCATCATCCTCTTGGCTCCCGCCCTCCTGCTGTACACCCTGCTGAAGATTGGGCCCGTTGCCTGGTCCCTGGGCCTTTCCTTCTTTGAGGGAAACACCCTTCGCGGCTTCGAGTTTGTTGGAGTCGACAACTTCACCAAGTTCTTCACGGACGAGGCGGCCCTGCAGTCCCTGGGGGTCAGCGTGTTCTTCGCGATTGTCGCCACTGTGGGCCAGATCCTGCTCGGTTACATGCTGGCACTCCTCTACGTCTTTGTCCTGCGCAAAGGTTCATCGCTGCTTCGCACGATCGTCTTTTTCCCAGCGATCCTGCCAACGGTCGCCGTCGCCCTGCTGTTCCGCAGCTTTGTCGCCGTGGGAGATAACCAAGGCCCCGTCAACGACCTCATAAATTTCTTTGGTGGGGAAAGCGTGGAGTTCCTCGCCACCACCTCGGGCACCATGGCCACCGCCCTGGCCATGACGCTGTGGGGTTCCATGGGCTTCTACGCCATTCTGCTCTACGCGGGCCTCCTCGACATTCCCGACGAGATTCTCGAATCGGCGAAGCTCGATGGCGCCAACGGGCTCAAGCTGGTGCGGCATATCGTGGTGCCGCTGTCATTGCCCATTCTGCTGTCCTCGATCATCTTCAGCCTCAACGCGACGCTGAAGGTCTTCGACAGCCTGCTTGCACTCAACAACGGCGGCCCCGGAACCTCCACCGCCCCGCTGACCCTTTACATGTACCGGACAGCATTCGAGTACGCGGAGTATGGCTATGGCAGCACCATAGCCCTGGTCCTGACGCTCCTGTGCCTGATCTTCACTCTCGCGATTTTCCGATCGTCCCAACGCAAGACGGAGGATTGAGATGACCGTCCAGCCACAGCTTGAAAACCCTCCTGCCACGGAGCTGCAGCGTTCGGAACAACCCCTCCGCAACCGCCGTCGTGCCCGCCGTGCCCTTAGGCGCCTTCCGGTGTGGATCATCGTCACCATAGTGGTGGTTGTGGTGCTTTACCCGCAGGTCTGGATGGTCCTTGGTTCGTTCAAAACGCAGTCCGAGTTCCTGTCCAACCCGGCGTTGTCGCTGCCCGAAAACTGGATCTTCGACAACTACACCACCGCCCTGAACAACGGCAACGTGTCGCGGAACTACCTCAACAGCATCCTGGTGACGATTCCGTCGGTAGCGCTCATTGTGCTGATCGGCGTGGCGGCAGGCTACGCGCTGGAGGTACTGGTCTGGAAGGGCCGGAAGGGCACGCTCCTTTACATCCTTGCGGGCATTATGGTTCCCGGGCAGATGATCCTGGTGCCGCTGTTCACGGTGTACTTCCGGGCGGGTCTGACGGACTCGCTCTGGCCGCTCATCATCACCTACACGGTGATGGGCCTGCCGCTCACCACCTTCCTGATGGCCGCCTATTTCCGGTCCATCCCGCGTGAGATTTTCGAGGCCGCGACTGTCGACGGTTCCAGCCCGCTGCGCTCGTTCTTTGTGATCGGCCTGCCGATGATGCGCAACTCGATCCTGACCATCGGCCTGGTCCAGTTCTTTAGCGTCTGGAATGACCTGCTCATCGCACTGACCTTCACCACCAGGCCGGATCTCGCCACTATCCAGGTGGGACTGCTGAGCCTCAGCGATCAGTACGGTTCGACCCAGTATGGGCCGCTTTTTGCGGCCGTGAGCATCAACATCGTGGTGTTGTTGATTGTGTTTGTGTTCCTCAACAAGAAGATCATGGCCGGCATGGCCGCCGGTTCAGTGAAGGGATAGGCAACCGAATGAGCGAGACCCCCAGGATTGCCCTGCTGCACACGGGCGCGGTGGTGATTGGCCCCGTCATGGAGCTGATCAAGCGGGAACTGCCCGGCGTCACGGCAATCAACTACCTGGACGACCGCATTGTGGCCGACCTGGGTGATCCTGATGTGTCCGAATCCGTGCCGCGACGTGTCGCGGGACTCGCCAGGGCGGCTGCCGATGCCGGTGCCGAGGTCATCATGCTGACCTGCTCCTCCATCTCGGAGCTGGCAGCGACCATCTCGGCCGAGGTGGGCATTCCCATCCTCCGCATTGATGAGGCCATGGCCGACGAAGCGGTGGCCAAAGGGTCAAGGATCACTGTGCTGGCTACCCTGCCGACGACGTGCGGGCCCACCTCGCGGCTCATCGCCGAGCGGGCCCGGGTGGCCGGGCTCACGCCCACCATCCGGAGTGTAGTGGTAGAGGGCGCCTTTACGGCTGTCGCTTCCGGTGACCGTCCGAGCCACGACCTCAAGGTGGCGGCGGCTATCCGGAATGCTGCGGAGGATTCAGACGTCGTGGTCCTGGCCCAGGCATCAATGGCAAGTGCCGCCGAAGGCTGCGACGTGGCGGTCCCGGTGCTGACAAGCCTGGAGTCCGGCGTCAAGCGCCTGCACGAGCTCCTCGCCTCCCTCCCCGCTAAGCGGTGAGCTCCGGGCTTTCGGTTCCAGCGCCGCTGGTCTCTTCGCCGGCCAGTGCCTCGGCGGTGTGGATGTCGGTGATGAGGACGTTGACCCACCCGCCGGCCAGGGCTCCGCGAATCGGTTCTCGCTTTCGCAGGCCACCGGCGATGCCAATGCGGCGGGGGATGGACAGGAAGTTTTCCACCGGGATCGAGATGGTGCGGGCAGCAAGGTCACCCGTGACCGCCGTCCCGTCTGCGGTGAAAACGTGGTGACATATATCGCCGACCGCCCCTTCAGCCAGCAGCCGTTCGCGGTCACCCGGGGAGAATGCGTTTCCGCTTTCAGCCAGCAGGTTGGACGGTTCGATGCTGCCGATGCCCACAATAGCCATGGTGAGTTCATTCCAACGCCGCGCCACCTCGGTGAGCGCGGCTTCCTGCAGGAGGCTATCCCTGATGGCGCGGTCGGCCACCACGCCGGGCGCGGGAACGTAAACCGGCTCCGCCCCGAGCATCCGCGCAAACTCGCCGACGAGCCGCTGGGCCATGTTTTGCACTTCGGGGGTGCCGATGCCGCCAAGAAGCTGGACAACCTGGGTGGCACCGCCAACGTTGAATGGCCGCATGCGGTCCACGAGGGCCAACAGTGTCTGGCTCCACGAGGAGATGCCGATCCGGTCCCCACCGCCGAGGGTGGCCTCGAGGTAGCTGCCAGCCGCCGCACCGAGCGCAGAATGGACAGCCCGTTCGTCGTCGTCGCTCTCGATATCAACGACGACAGCTTCCAGCAGTCCGAACTTCGCCTCCAGCCGCTCCTCGAGATCCGAGTAAACGCCGGGGGAGACCATCACAGTGGTGCGGACGATTCCTTGGGTGACCGCGCGCTTCAGCAGGCGGGAGACCTTGGCTTGGGAAATGTTCAGCGCGGTGGCGATGTCCGCCTGGCGGATTCCGCGCTCATGGTACATGCGCGCCACCTTCGTGAGGAGGCGGACTTGCCCGTCAACGGGGGCGGCGTTTCGGCCAGTTGCCACGGGGCGCTCCGATCGGGGATGGCGGTTCTGCAGGAAGCGCCCCGTGGATCTCCGGTGCTGAAACTTTCCCTGCAGGTTTTGTAAAGTGTATCATAATTCGGAAGTGATAGTTTATGCAAGCGACTCACCTTGAGGGCACGGCAGACCGCGCGGATGTTAAGGCCGGCGACCGCGCCCTGGCCGCCTCGCTTCGTGCGGCACTCGGCGCCGGGGACGGCGCCGTTCCGCCGGCGTCCCGTGAGCGGTCGACGACGGGTGCGGACGTAAGCGTCGACGTGTTCGACCGCGTGGTTGCCGGCGTCGATGCCTCCCATTTCCTGCTGACCCCGGCGGCGGTGGTTCGCGCACGGTCGCTCGAGGACGTTTCGGCCGCGTTCCGTTACGCGCATTCGCACCATCGTTCCATCACGCTGCGCTCCGGCGGTACCAGCCTGTCCGGTCAGGCGTCGGGCGATGACCTGCTGATCGACGTCAGGGGCGCCTTCCGGGACATCCGGCCCGCAGCTGACGGCAGTACCGTCGTCGTCCAGCCCGGTGCCACCATCCGCCAGGTCAACGCCAGGCTCCTTCGCCACGGCCGGAAGCTGGGGCCGGATCCGGCCAGCGAGATCGCGGCAACAGTCGGCGGTGTTGTGGCCAACAACTCCAGCGGCATGGCCTGCGGCACGGACTACAACTCCTACCGGACCATGCGCTCATTGAAATTCGTCCTGCCCGGCGGAACTGTGGTGGATACCTCCCTGCCGGATGCTGACGGGGGCCTCGCCGGCGCTGAACCGGCGCTGCATGCCGGGCTGGCCCAACTCCGCGATGAAATCCGGGCGGACCCCGAACTGGCAACGGAAGTCCTGCGCCAGTACCGCGGCAAGAACACCATGGGCTACGGGCTGAACTCGTTCCTCGACTTCGACGCACCGGCGGAGATCCTCGCCCACCTCATGGTGGGCAGCGAAGGCTCACTCGGGTTCATTGCCGAGGTTGAATTCAACACCGTGCAGATTTCGCCGTATGCCGCCACCGCGCTGGTGATCTTCGAGGACCTGGAACAGGCCACGCGGATCCTTCCCGTCCTGGTGGACACGGGTGCGGCCACCATCGAACTGATGGATGCAGCATCCCTGCGGGTGGTGCAGGACGATTCCGCTACCGCGGACATCCTCGACCAGGTCAGTATCCTCTCCCACGCCGCCCTGCTCATCGAATACCAGGGACAGAATGAGGACGAACTGGGGCGGCTTCTGGGCGACGCGCGGGCTGCCCTGGCAGCTGCCGGAGCCCCCTCGTTTGAGCCGACAACGGAGCCCAAAAAGCGTGCGCACCTGTGGCATGCGCGGAAGGGTCTATATGCCGCAATTGCAGGCGCCCGGCGCCCAGGAACCACAGCCCTGCTGGAGGATATTGCGGTGCCCGTCCCGCTGCTCGCGCCGACCTGTGCCTCACTGCAGCGGCTCTTTGCAGAGTACGGCTACGACGACGCCGTGATCTTCGGGCATGCGAAGGATGGCAATATCCACTTCCTCATCACGGAGGATTTCACGTCAGCCGGTGCGATCGGGCGCCAGCGGGCCTTCACTGAAGACCTGGTGGAGCTGGTCCTCGGAGCTGGCGGCACCCTGAAAGCCGAGCATGGCACGGGCCGCATCATGGCCCCGTTTGTCGAACGCCAGTTCGGGCCGCGGCTCTACCGCGTCATGCGGGAGGTCAAGAGGCTTTGTGATCCTGACGGAATCCTCAACCCCGGCGTGCTGATGAGCGACGACGCGGAATCGCACCTGGCGCACCTGAAGCTCACCCCCGTCGTCGAACCCGAAGTGGACCGGTGCGTGGAGTGCGGCTACTGCGAGCCCGTGTGCCCGAGCCGGGACGTGACGATCACGCCGCGCCAGCGCATTGCGGTCCGCCGCGCCCGGGCTGCTGCGAGTGCCAGCGGGAATCTGGCGCTCGACGACGAGCTTGCGCGGGCCGAGACGTACAACTCGGTGGAGACGTGCGCGGTTGACGGGATGTGCCAGACCGCGTGTCCGGTGTCTATTAACACCGGGGATCTTGTCCGCCGGCTCCGTGAGCAGGACGCTTCGCGGGCCACCCAGGCAGTAGGCCGGGCCGCCGCCGCGCAATGGGCGCCGGTCACGCGGGTGGCTGCGACCGCCCTGACTGTTGCGAAGTGGCTGCCGGCGCCGGCAGTCCGCGGTGCCAGCGACGCGGCACGGTTCGTGCTCGGCACCGATGTGGTGCCCCGCTGGACGGCTGATCTGCCTGCTGGCGGCACGAGGCGGGCCGGGGTGGAGCTTGCCGGGGAGTCTGAAACGCCGGCGCAGGCCGTGTTCTTTGCCTCCTGCGTAGGTTCGATGTTCGGACCTGCCAAAGGCAGCATCGGAGCAGCCGAAGCGTTCCGTCGGCTGTGCGCCCGGGCGGGTGTCGGCGTCGTGATCCCGCCCAGTGCTGACGCGCTGTGCTGCGGCACCCCGTGGAAGTCCAAGGGACTGACCGAGGGGTTTGCCGCGATGGCCGAACGGACCGTGGCCGCCCTTATTGCCGCATCCGACGGCGGACGGTTGCCGATCGTCACAGACAACTCCTCCTGCACGGAAGGCCTGCTGCACGCCCTCGACAAGGTACGCGGGTCCGCCGGTGAATCCGTGCGGCTGCGCGTCATTGACTCCGTCGACTTCGCCGCCGCCGAACTGCTCCCGCATCTTCGGGTGCAGGAACAGGTGGCCTCGATAGTCCTCCACCCCACCTGCGCCAGCACCCGCCTGGGAACCAACGACGGACTCCGCGTGCTCGCCGACGCTGTATCCGGGCAGGCTGTGGTTCCGGATTCGTGGGGATGCTGCGGATTCGCCGGCGACCGCGGCATGCTTCACCCGGAACTGACGGCCTCGGCCACGCGGGATGAGGCGGCGGAGGTGGCGGCGGGCGGCTTTGAGGCGCATGCGTCCTGCAACCGCACGTGCGAGATCGGAATGAGCCGTGCCACCGGCAAGGAATACCGGCACATCCTCGAAATACTCGAGGAACGAACCCGGGCGTAGGCCGGCTGCGGCCAAATCTTGATGACGACGAGACAAGAAGAAGGACCCTACATGCGCATCGCAGTTACTGGCAGCTCAGGCAAACTGGGGCGGGCCACCGTGGACCGCCTCCGGAGCGAGGGGCACGAGGTCGCCGGGTTCGACCTCACGGGAACAGCAGGTGCTGGCTTCACCCGGGTGGACCTCGCCGACTACGGGCAGACGCTGGACAGCATGATTGGCGTCACCGCCCGGCATCAAGGGCTGGATGCGGTGGTGCACCTGGCGGCCATCCCGGTGAACGGGCTCGTTCCCGACGCGGCAACCTTCCAGAACAACATGTCTGTCAGCTTCAACGTGGTTCACGCAGCCATGCGGGCAGGCATCCGCAGGATCGTCACCGCCTCGAGCATCACCGCCATGGGATTCCCGTTCGATGAGCCGCCCGCCGCGCTGCCCATCGACGAGTCGACGACGGCCGCCAACAACACCTATGCGCTGGCAAAGGTTGCGGAGGAGGCGATGTGGGCCCAGCTGGTCCGCTGGGAACCGGGGATGAGCATCAGCTCGCTCCGTTTCACCAATGTGGTGGCTCCGGACGAATACGGAACCTTTGCCAATGCCTCGGATCCCGCATATCGCCGTGACCTTCTGTTCAGCTATGTCGATTCCCGGGACGGAGCGGCCGCGGTGGCGCTCGCGCTGGCGCACGCTGCGCCCGGGTTCGAAATTTACGACGTCGCGGCCTCCGATACCGGAAGCGCCGTTCCTACCGCCGAGCTCGCCGCACTCCACTTCCCGGGAGTGCCCGTGCGGCCAGGGCTGGGCGAGTTTGAAACGCTCATGTCCATCGACAAGGCCCGCAGCCGGCTCGGGTTCGAACCCGCACACCTGTGGCGGGACGGGTATGCGGCGCACCAGCTCCAGGCTTGACAGTCATTTCCGCATTCATGGCTTGGCTAGGCGGATTTCGCGAAGCTGCTTGCGTCATCCGTTCGGTCTCCGGACCGTGTGGCTGCCGGATCTGCTTACAATCGATGTTCAGCCACCTATCAAGGGAATCATGAAGAAACTCACCACGGCCCTGCTCGCCGGCGCCCTCCTTGTCTCTGCTTCCGCTTGTGCCGCCCCGGCAAAGCTGTCCACGGAAGCGACCTGCGAGCGGATCAAGATCGTTGCTTCTGACTCCAGCGCCAACATGGGAAAGACGGGCATGACGATCCTCGCCAACAAGCTCCGCCCGATCGTGGCTGGGGCTTCGGACGAATTGAAGCCCGCCGTCCAGGCGATCATCGAATTCACGGATGAGTCCGCGAAGGAGAACCCGGACGCTGAAAAGCTCGCCGGCCTGCAGGACGGTTACCAGAAGGCCGGGGCTACGTTCACCGAGCTCTGCCAGTAGCGCCGGACTGCTGCAGGTCAGTCACCTGGCGACTCCGCCCCTGTCAGTCCTTGTCGGGAGCGGCGACCGGTGAAGACCGCTCGTCCTGGGACCGCATTTCAACAAAGGTGCTGTAGGCGGTCGAATGCATGGCTTCGTCGTAGGCGGCCATCGCGGCGGCAACAGCCGAGGCGGTGGCGCCCCGGCGGCGGGCCCGGACCGCGATCGCACCGAGTGCGGCGATGACTCCGAACAGGCAGCCCACCACGGCGATTCCGGCGAAGACTTCAGCCATGTAAGACCCCATTTTCTGTCAACCGCGCGAGTGCAATGCCTTTGCATCCAAGACTATGCGCGCGGACGGCCGCTGAACCCTTGCGGGGACCCGGGCCCGCCGGTGAATGACGTATTCGGCCACTGCCAGGTTGATCACCCAGGCGAGCCCCATTAGCAGTGCCCGGATGAGTTCGCTGGGCGGGCCCGCCAGGAGCATCCAAGGCAGGATGACCAGCGCCTGGGTGCCGGCAGCCACCGCAATGGCGTACGCGCGCGCCATCCATACGCTGTGACGGACGAAGTCCCGCCGGCGGATCGCCAGGGCGCCCATCACCAGGCTCACCAGCATGGCGGAGCCGAAGAGGATCCGCAGCGGCACGTCGGTGATGCCGTCGGGGAGCGGATAGAAGGCGGACATCCACAGGCCGGACAAGGCTGTCAGCAGTCCGGCCGGTATCAGGATGAGTCCGGCGATGCGGTGCCAGCCGCGCCTGCCCCTTAGCGCGGGAACGAACTGGAAGGCACCCAGCAGGCTGTAGACCGTCACGCTGACGATGTGGACCACCACGGGGACGGGTGAAGCGAAGAACCTGGCATTCTGTGCTGTGACCGCGGCTCCGCCGGTCAGCTCCGTGAGCCGCGCCGCCCCGGCGATGACCGGGATGAGGCTGAGGAGGATCAGCCCGGCGGGCACCGGCCACTGCGCCCTGCGGCGGAGTGTGCGGGAAGGGGCGAGCTCGGTTTTCGTTGGCATTGTCGGTCCCTTTGGCTTCAAGGTGTACGGCGTACACCTGATGTGCATCACGCTAGGTGTACGCCGTACACTTGTCAATAGAAAACGGCTAAGGAAGGGTGGGCCGGATGACCCAGCAGCTGGAAACCCCACGCCGCACCCCGCTGAACAGGGCCCGCGTGCTCGAGGCCGCCGTCGCGCTCGCCGACGAAGTGGGCCTTGAGGCGCTGAGCATGCGCCGGCTCGCCGAGGCGCTCGGCGTGGTGCCGATGGCGCTCTACAAGCACGTCGCCAACAAGGATGAACTCCTTGACGGCATGGTGGACGTCGTCATCGGCGAGATCGCCCCCAACGCTGCCAGCGCTGGCTGGAAGGATGCAGTCCGGCTGCGTGTGCTCTCCGCGCGGCAGGCGCTGCTGCGGCATCCGTGGGCCCGCCATGCACTGGAAACCCGCACCAACCGGACGCCCGCCGTCCTCAAGTACACCGACGAAGTCATCGGAATGTTCCTGGCCGGCGGCTTCTCCGTTGACCTCACCCACCACGTGATGCACGCGCTGGGGAGCCGGATGTGGGGCTTCACCCAGGAGCTGTTCGACGCCGCCGCCGGAAGCCCGGAGGCCGTGATGCCGCCGGAGGTGCAGGCTGCGATACTCCAGGAGATGGCGCGGAGGTATCCGAACATCCTTGAAGTGGCCAGAGTTGCCCGGCACGACGACGGCTCAGTGGTCAGCTACGGCTGCGACGACCAGTTTGAGTTCGAGTTCGCCCTTGACCTGATGCTGGACGGCTTCGAACGCCTGCACGGGCGGGACTGGACCTCAGGACGTGGTCAGTGAACCGTTGATTCGCCGGGGAATGCCGCGCGAAGCTTCCCTCAGTTCCGGCGGCAGGACCGTTTCCGGCGCATTCTGATAGGTGACCGGCCGCAGCCACCGTTTGATTGCGGCGCTCCCCACGGAGGTATGCGCTGAATTCGTTGTCGCCGGGTACGGGCCGCCGTGGGTCATGGACCACGAGACGGCGACTCCAGTAGGAATGTCATTGAACACGAGCCGCCCGGAACGGCCCTTCATGGCTCGGGCGATGGACCCCAGCTCGGCCGCTTCAGCCTCTTCAAAAAGCAGGCTCGTGGTGAGCTGTCCACCCACCGACTGGAGGGCGGCGACCACCTGTTCCTGGGTGTCGTACCTGACGATGACTGCCGCAGGTCCGAAGGCCTCTTCCAGCAAAGGTCCCGAGAGCCGTCCGATGTCGACGCTGGTCAGATGCGGGCCAGCCGAACCACGATGCGTGCGGTCGACAAGAACCGACACAGCCTCAGCAGCCGTCCAGCCCTCCACGCTCTGGGTGAAGCGTTGCTGGATTCCGTCGTTCAGCATGGTTAATGCAGGCACGGCGGCCAGCAGCTCCGCGAGGGCGGCAACCAAGGCATCGCCGGCACCGTACGGAATGAAGATGAGGCCGGGCTTGGTGCACAACTGGCCGGCGCTGCTGCTAATGGACGATGCCAGTGTGGCTGCGATGCCAGGCGTCCTCGCCAGGGCAGCGGCGGCTGTCACCACCACCGGATTGAGGCTTCCGAGTTCACCGTAGAAGGGAATCGGGGAGGGGCGGGAGGACGCGAGGTCAAACAGGATCCGACCTGCTGGGGTGGACCCGGTGAATCCAACTGCTTGGATGTGCGAATCCAAAACCAGGCTGCGCCCCGCCTCGATTCCCGTGACGAGGGCAATGGTTCCAGGGGGCATTCCTGACGTCGTCGCGGCCCGCTGGATCGCCTCAAAGGCGAGCCGGCTCGTGTGCGGATGCCCCGGATGACCCTTGACGACGACAGGACAACCGGCGGCGAGGGCGGAGACGGTATCACCGCCGGGAACTCCGAAAGCCAAGGGGAAGTTGCTCGCACCGAAAACTGCCACCGGTCCGAGCGGTATCCGGGTGAGGCGGGTATCCGGTGTGGTGGACGTTGCGTGGTCGATGGTGGCTTCCAGATACCCGCCGTCGTCGAGCACGTCCGCGAAAAGGCGCGCCTGGTTCACCGCCCGCGTCATTTCGGCGGAAAGCCGGCTCGCCGAAAGCGAGGTTTCAATCGCAGCGGCGCCCTCTATCGCCTCCCGGTCCCGGTCCAGTTCGTTGGCAAGCTCGTGAAGGAAAGCGGACCGCTCAGACCGGAGGGACTCGCCGAGTCCGGCAGCGGCACCAGCCGCTGCCGAACATGCGGCGTTCACTTCAGCAGGCGTGGAATCTGCCGCTGCCGAGGTCATCAGGGGTTCAGTTGCGCGATCCGTTGCGTTGGTCATCCCTTGACGGCACCGGCACTCAGTCCCTGGACAAGGAACTTCTGAACGTAGGCGAACAGGAGGACCACCGGGATGATAGCGACGACGCCGCCGGCGGCAAGGGCCCCGAAGTCCGCGCCGAACTCGCCCAGCAGGTAGCTCAGGCCCACGGGAACCGTGAAACGGCTCTGCGTGCTCATGAACATGATGGCGAACAGGAAGTTGTTCCAGGCGCTGATGAACGCGAAGGATCCCACCGCCACAATGCCCGGCTTCAGCAGCGGGAGGACCACCAGCCGGAAGGCCTGGATGCGCGTGCAGCCGTCCACCCAGGCAGCTTCCTCAAGTTCCATGGGGACGTTCCGGATGAAGCCGGCCATCAGGATCAGGGACAGCGGCAGGTGGAAGACGGTGTCCGAGATGATGAGGCTCCACAGGTTGTTGGTCAGGCCAACGGCATTGAAGATCTCAAAGAGCGGAATCAGCATCATGGCGCCGGGCACGAACTGGGTGCACAGCATGGCCACCAGGAACAGTGTCTTGCCGCGGAACCTGAAGCGGGCCAGGGCGTAGCCGCCGAGCAGGGCGATGACGGTGGACGTGAGGAGGCTCATCCCGGCCACGAAAAGGCTGTTCTGGAAGTAGATGCCGAAGCCTGAACCATTCCAGACCGTTTCGAAGTGCTCGAAGGTGATCGGCCACGGCACCAGCGACGTGGAGCCGGCGGGCCGGAACGCAAAGAGCAGCATCCAGTAGAACGGGACGAGCGTGAAGATGAGGAACAGCGTCAGCGGAGCGTAGGTCAGGACCCGGTCAATGCGGCGCTCCCGCTTTTTCAGGGCACTCATGGGCCGAGGCGCAGGTGTGCCGGCGGCCTCTGGCCGGGCGGGGGTGAGGGGTGCCGTGGGAAGCAGCGAGGTCATTTTTCATCCTCTTTTGACTTGGTGATGCGCAGATAGACAAGCGAGAAGAACGTCAGGATCAGGAAGGCCACAACGGTCAGCGCCGAACCGTAGCCGAAGTCCCGGTCATGGATGGCTGTCTGGGCGACGTACAGGGGGAGGGTGGTTGTGGAACTCGCGGGTCCGCCGCCTGTCAGCGTGTAGAGCAGATCAACGTTGTTGAACTCCCACACGGCCCGGAGAAGGGTGGCGATAATGATGGCCTGGCGGATGTGCGGCCACGTGATCGAGACGAACTTCCGGAGGGTGCCGGCGCCGTCCACCTCCGCGGACTCGTAGAGTTCCAGGGACACGGACTGGAGGTCGGCCAGGATGAGGATGGCGAAGAACGGGATGCCCTTCCACATTTCGGCCAGCACGACGGCCCAGAAGGTGGTGCCGCTCCCCGAAAGCAGGGACACGCCGTACTCGCCGATGCCGATGTCCGCGAAGTAGCGGCCGATCCCGGTGGAGGGGTTGTAGATGAGGATCCAGATGGTGGTGGTCAGGATCCCTGAGACTGCCCAGGGCGAGAACACGAGCGCCCTGGCCAGGCCGCGTCCGATGAATGTCTTGTTGATCAGCAAGGCCAGTGCCAGTCCGAAGACGAACTGCAGTCCCACCTCGACGGCCACCCACTGGGCGGTGAAGGCAAGGCTCCGCCAGAAGAGGGGATCGGAGCCCATGGTGATGAAGTTGTCCAGGCCGGCGAAGCCGTCGTTCCAGGGCTGGGTCACATTCGAATGCTGGAGGCTGTAGTAGAAGACGCTGCCTACCGGATAGACCAGGAACACCAGGGTCAGTATTGCCGCCGGACCGATGAGGAGATACGGATAGAGGCGCCTCAGGCCTGAGTGTCGTGAGCGTCCGGGACGCTTCGCCCGTGCGGGGCGGGCGGGAGTGATGACTGCCATGGCGCTACTTCTTCATGTACTTCTGCTGGGCTTTGGTCAGCTTGTCGGCGCTGGTGGTCAGGAAATCCTTCATGGAGAGCTGGCCCTGGAGCACTTTCTGCCATTCGGGGAGCATGTCGGTGGTGGTGATCGAGTTGAACTCAGGCAGGTAGTAGGGCTGTTCCAGCAGGACCGCGTCCTTGTTCTCGAGAGCCTTGACGGATGCCTGCATCGCCGGGTTCTGCGTCACCCACGACTCCTTGGCCACCTCGGTGTTGCCCGGCAGGTAGCCGGATTTCTGGGCCCAGAAGCTGTTGCCTTCAACGCTCATTGTGTACTGGAGGAACTTCCAGGCGGCTTCCTTGTGCGTACTGGCCTGGAACATGGAGAAACCGGTGGTCATGCGGCCCGTAAGAACGGATTTTCCGGAGGCGGACGGGAACGGCGCAACCGCTTCGACCTTGTCGGCGCCCAGGGCGGCGACGTGGGTGGGGTAGGACCCAATGCTGTGGCTGAGCATGGCAGCTCCGCCGGCGCCGAACTGGGCCACCATGGTCTTGAAGTCGGCGGTCAGGTCACTGGCTGCTGTGTCCTTGCCGTACAGGGCGGCATACTTCTCCGCTGCGGCAATGACTGCCGGGTCGTTGAGGGTGGACGTGCCGTCTTCGCGGAAGAACTTGTCCATTCCGGCCTGCGGGTAGACCATCTGGACGAACTGCGGGAAGAACCCGTTGCCGCCCCGGAGTGTGTAGCCGAATTTGCCCGACGCCTTGTCCGTCAGCTTCTGCGCCGCGGTGTAGAAGTCGTCCCAGGTGGAGGGGCTGGACAGCCCGGCATTCTTGAACAGATCGGAGCGGTAATAGACGACGTCGGCAAGGCTGGTTGCCGGTGTCAGGTACAGCTTTCCATCGGGTGAGGCCGCCCGTGAGGACTTGGTCATCGCCGGCGAGATTTTGTCTTCCCAACCGCCGCTCTTGAAGTCGTTCTCGAGGGGGGCCAGGGCGCCCTGTGCGACGAGCGCAGAGATGTCGGAGGCTTTGGGGGTGATGATGTCCGGCGTCGCCTTGGTGGCGATGGCCGTGCTGATCTTCTGCATGTATGAGTCGGTAGGAAGCCCGAGGTAGTTGACCTTGATGCCGGGGTTCTTGGCCTCGAACATGCTGATCAGGGTCTTCAGATTCTCCGTGCGCTCGGGGCGGGTATCGGTGTCCCACAGTTCCAGCACGACGTCACCCTTTTCGGCGCTGCCGGTGTCTGCTCCCGTGCCGCAAGCTCCCAGGGCCATGGTGCTGGCGAGGACGGCTGCCAGGGACAACGCGGTCCTTCTCTTGAGGATCCTGCTGGGGGATGAGCTTTCGTTCTTACGCATCATTGCGTTCCTCTCGTTAGGCGCCGGCCGGAGATGCCGGTGAATCGCCGCTGTCATACATCATATACTACATACGATACACCTGATATGATGAGTTGCATGGAAAGGAATTTATTGTGATCACGGAATCCATGCCCAGCGGTCTGCTGCCAGCGTCGTCCCGGACCGGTCTTGTGGTGGAGGCGCTGAGGCGGTCCATCCTCACGGGCGAGCTGCCTGCCGGGCAGCCGCTGGTTGAGACCGAACTGGCCCGCCGGTTCGGAATCTCCAAAACGCCCGTGCGGGAGGCGCTCAAGACCCTCGTGGGGGCCGGACTGGTCACGATGAGCGAATACAAGGGCGCCACTGTGCGCGTGGTGGATGAGGAGATGGCGCGAAGCGTCTTCGACGTCCGCTCACTCCTTGAGCCGGTCGCCGTCGCCCGCACTGTGGACCGCGGACTGGACCTGGACCTTGCGCAGGACGCGCTGGACCGTGCCTCGGCCGCCAAGGACGAAGCCGAACGGAGCCTCGCCAACAGGGATTTCCACCAGCTGCTGTATTCCAACTGCGGCAACCCTGTCCTCATGGACATGCTCGACGGGCTGCGCGAGCAGACGGCCCTCATCTCGGTCAACGCCTGGATCCAGCAGCCGTCCTGGGAGACAGAGGCGGCCGAGCACGCCGAAATCCTGGCGGCGGCACGCAACGGCGATGCCGGCCGTGCGGCCGAGCTGGTCCTTAACCACATTCGCAGTTTCGAGGTCCGCGCCGTCGGACAGATCGCTGGCAGGAAACGATGACATTCCCCGAGCTCCGGACAGCCCTGGCCGACGTTGTTGCGATTCCCGTGACGCCCTACCGGGACGGTGCCGTCGATGTCGCCGCGTTCAAGCAGCTCCTTCGGCGGCTGGTGGACCACGGCGTCACCACGATTACTCCCAACGGCAACACCAGCGAGTTCTACGCACTGACTGCCCGGGAGCGCCATCAGCTGATCGAGGCTTCGGCCCAGGCAGTCGGCCCGGAAGCCTTCCTCCTTCTGGGTGTCGGCCACGACGTGGAGTCTGCCATTGCCGACGTCCGGGCCGGCGCCGCGGTTGGCATCCGCATGGCGATGATCCACCAGCCGTCGCATCCGCATGTCTCTGCCGCCGGCTGGGTGGAGTACCACGCCCGGATTGCGTCGGCCACGCCGGACACCGCCTTTGTGCTGTACATCCGCAACGAGTGGGTGACGGCGGCAATGCTGGTTGAGCTGGCCGGCCGCTGCCCCAATGTCATTGGCATCAAATATGCCGTGCCGGACCCCACCCAGTTCGCACGGATCCGGGAATTGGCCGGCGCTGACCGGTTCGTCTGGATCGCAGGACTGGCTGAACCATACGCCCTGTCCTATGCCGCCCACGGCGCCACCGGGTTTACCTCAGGGCTGGTCAACGTGAATCCGCAACTGTCGCTCTCCCTGCGCGACGCCCTGCGCGCCGGGGACTACCGGTTGGCAGGCACGCTGCTGTCCCGGATATCCAGGTTCGAGGAGCTGCGGGCCGAGGACAGGTCGGCCAACAACGTCAGCGTCGTCAAGGAAGCGCTGTCCCAGCTGGGCCTCTGCGAACGGACCATCAGGCCGCCCAGCCACGAGCTCAATGACGACGTCCGTGTGGAGATCGCCGGGATACTGGCGGACTGGAGCACCGTGAACGACCTCTTTGCCGCGGGCACCCGCACCGGGACGGCAGTCAGCGCATGAAGATCACCGGATTCAAGACGTTCATGCAGCGCGTCGGCAACCGGCCGAGGCTGCTCTTGCGGGTGGACACGGACGAAGGCATCTCAGGCTGGGGCGAGGCGTACAACCACGGCCCGGACTGGGCCCTGGTGCCCGTGCTGGACTACCTGTTTGAGCAGGTTAAAGGCGACGATCCCCGCCGCGTGGAGTACGTGACCCAAAAACTGATCCGCAAGGCGCGTTTTCCCCAGGGGGCGATTGGCCTCGCCGCGATCTCTGCAATTGACCACGCCCTGTGGGACATTGCTGCCAAGGCACTAGACGTGCCGGTGTACAGCCTCCTTGGCGGGACCGTGCGCGACAGGGTTTCCGTCTACGCCGGCGTCTACTCGGCACCGGACCCGGCGGAATGCTTGGCCGTGACCGAGGAGCTGAACGAACGCTACGGCTTCACGGCGTTCAAGCTGAGCCCCTTCCGGGGTGACATCCACAACCGGCGGTGGGGACTTGTCGTGTCCGAGACCGCAGAGTATTTTGGGGCCGTCAGGGAAGCCTGCCCCGATGCATGGGACTTCGCCTTCGATGCCCACGCCAAAATTTTCGAGCCCTTCCAGGCCGTCCAGCTGGGCAACGCACTCGCCCCGTACCAGCCGCTGTTCTTCGAAGAACCCATCCGGCCCGAGTACTTTCCCGCCTGGCACCGGCTGCGCGCTGAACTCAAGGTGCCGCTCGCTACCGGCGAAAGCCTGTACTCGGCCAACGAGTTCCTCAGCCTGCTCTCCGGCGGCGGGGCGGACATCGTCCAGCCTGACATCTGCGTGGTGGGCGGAATTTCCCAGATGCGCAGAATCGCGACCATCGCCGAGGCGCACTTCACCACGGTGGCGCCCCACAACCCGATGGGTCCGCTGGCGGTTGCCCACAACCTTCACTTCGCGGCAGCCTGCAGCAACTTCTCCATCCTGGAGTACAAGCTGGAGGAAACCACCTGGTGCCCCGACCCGTACCTTCCCGTGGACGGCCACCTCGAACTTCGGCCTGACCGGCCCGGCTGGGGAGTCGAGATTGACGAGGCGGCGCTGACCGAGGACGACTACATCCACTGGGAGCGTCAGCTGCCCACCAGGCCCGACGGGTCCCTCGCGTTCTGCTGACGCCGGCCGGGCCGTCTCGCTTCAGGCGCTCTTCGCGTCCTGGAGCGGGCGCCGGGCCAGCCAGGCGGCCACAATCGCGCCGGAGATGTTGTGCCACAGCGAGAAGACGGCGGACGGCAGCGCCGCCAGGGGTGAGAAGTGGGCGGTGGCCAGCGTGGCTGCCAGGCCCGAGTTCTGCATGCCCACCTCGAACGCGAGGGCGCGGCGTGCCTTGTCATCCAGCCGGCCCACCTTCCCCGCCAGGTAGCCAAGGCCCAGGCCAAAGCCGTTGTGCAGCACCACGGCCAGGAACACGATGCCGCCGGCCGCGACGATCTTGCTGGAACTGCCGGCCACCACGATGGCCACGATCAGGGAAATCACGACGGCGGATGCCCACGGAAGTGCCGGGAGCACCTTCGTGACGAGCTTCCTGAGGAAGAGCCTGGCGAGGAGGCCGGCGACGACGGGCAGCAGTACGGTCTTGACGATGTCGCCCACCATGGCGCCGGCGTCGATCTGCAGGTAGGAGCCGGCGAGGAACAGCACCAGCAGCGGCGTGACAATGGGCGCGATGAGCGTGGAGACCGAGGCCACTGCGACGGACAGGGCAACATCGCCCTTGGCCAGGAACGCCATCACGTTGGAGGCGGTGCCGGACGGTGCGCAGCCCACCAGGATGAGGCCCACGGCCAGCTCGGGTTCCAGGTTCAGCGCCACGGCGATCAGCCAGCCGGCCCCGGGCATGATCACGTAGTGGGCCACGATGCCCAGCACCACTGCCCACGGGCGCTTGGCCACAGCGGCGAAGTCCGGCGGGGTCAGCGTCAGGCCCATGCAGAACATGATGATGCCCAGCAGGTAGGGCACACTGGGGCCCAGGGGCTTGAACGCTCCAGGGATGAAGAATCCCAGGACACCCGCCGCGACAACCAGGAGCGGGAAGACGGTGACCGCGATCCTGGCGATCTTCGCCTCCGCAGCCAGCGCAGGGTTGGTGGGGGCCTCAATAGGGGGATTCTGGGATTTTGTTGCCTCAAGCATCTAATCATGCTGGCACTGGCGGGCGGCCCGGAGCCAGTTCATGACCCCGCTCGGTAACAACCCACGCCGTCTCTTCGCGGGTTTTTGCCCGGTACGGCGGGCCGCGGTGCGATACTGAGGTTTGCATCACATCGGCAGTCGGGGGGAACTTCGGAAAATGGTCCTGGATACAGCGACGCTCAGAATCGCGTTCGCGCTGATGGCCATGGTGCTGGGGTTGCTGTTCTATTTTTCGGCCTACCGCTTCACACGGTCTCCCTACAGCGGCTGGTGGTGCCTTGCCCTGGTGTTTTTCCTGACCGGTTCAGCCGCCTTCCTTTTCAATGGAACCGGCCATCAGTGGTGGGCCAATCCCCTGGGAAACGTCCTGGTGGTTCACGGCGGGATGGCCGTCTGGGCGGGTGCGCGGTCCCTGCGGACTGTGCCGCCGCGGCGGTGGCTGTTCACGGCGATACCCCTTGCCACCCTGGTTGCCTCCGCCGTCGACAATCCTGGCACCAACACCTGGTCCGGCGGCGCAGTGTTCCTGGCCGCCATGAGCCTGACCGTGGGGCTTGCCTCAAGGGAACTCTGGCGGCTCGAGCCGGGATATTCGCGCGTCAGGATCCCCATGGCTGCCGCGGCGGCGGGGATGTCCGCGTTCTATCTCGCCCGGCTGGTGGTCTTCCTGATCGAAGGCCCGGCCGGACACACCTTCGTCACGTACTTCGGTTCCGCGGTGACCACGCTGGTGACCATGGTGCTGCTGGTGGTGGTGTCCTTCAGCATGGCGGCGCTGAGCAGTGAACAGCAGACCCGCGCCCTCCGGATGGTGGCCACCCGGGACGACCTCACGGGGTTGCTCAACCGCAAGGCCTTCTTCGACCTCGCCTCGGAACACTTGGCGGACCCGGCCGTGACCCGTGCTTCCGGGGCGCTTATCCTGGCCGACCTGGACCATTTCAAGGCGGTCAACGACACCTACGGCCATGCCGCCGGCGACCTCGCACTGCGGGCATTCGCCGAAGCGTGCCAGGACACCGTGCGGACAACCGACCTCACAGGACGGTACGGCGGGGAAGAGTTCATCCTGCTCATCCCCGGGGCCACGGCGGACCGCGCGGAACGGATTGCGGACGCAATCAGCCGGCGGATGGCGGATTCGGCCGGACCGGAAGGCCCGAGGATGCCCACCGTCAGTTACGGCATTGCCACGTACGACGCCGGGACGCCGGGCCTGGACGCCCTGGTCGCCTCGGCGGATGCGGCACTTTATGCGGCCAAGTCCCAAGGCCGGAACCGGACGGCCCGCAGCGACACCCCCCGTTGAGTTTCGGCTCCGCAGCCAGCGTCAGTTGAGCTTGCCCGCCAGCCGTTCGCGCATCTGGACGCTCGCCGAGTTCAGCCCGATCAGCTCCACTTCCCGGCCGTGCCTGCGGTACTTCTCGGTGACGGCGTCCAGAACGGCGATCGTGGAGGCGTCCCACAGGTGCGAGGCGTGCAGGTCGATCACTACCCGGCTGATGTCCGGCTCGGCATCCAGGGCGTACTCGAACTGGGTGTAGAGATCGTTGGAGGAGGCGAAGAACAGTTCACCGTCCACGGTGTAGGTGGCCACGTCCTCGCCGTTCAGCTCCACCACGGTCCGCTCGACGGTGACAAAGTGGGCCACCCGCCGGGCGAACATGGCCATCGCCGCCAGCACCCCTGCCCCGACGCCGATGGCCAGGTTGTGCGTGGCTGACACCACGGCCACGGTGATGACCATGACGGCAGTCTCGGACTTGGGCATCCGGCGCAGCGTCCGCGGCGCGATGGAGTGCCAGTCGAAGGTGATGGCGGAAACGAAGATCATCACGGCCACAAGTGCGGCCATCGGGATGAGGCCCACAACGTCACCCAGCAGCACCACCAGGATCAGCAGGAAGACCCCGGAAAGGAACGTGGACACCCGGCTTCGGGCCCCGGACCCCTTGACGTTGATCATGGTCTGGCCGATCACGGCGCAGCCGCCCATGCCGCCGAGGAAGCCGGTGACGATGTTTGCCACGCCCTGGCCCCAGGATTCGCGGGTCTTGTTGGAGCGCGTGTCCGTGATGTCGTCCACGAGCTTGGCGGTCAGCAGGGATTCCAGCAGCCCCACCAGGGCCATGGACAGCGAGAACGGGGCGATGACCTGGAACGTTTCCCACGTCAGCGGCACATGAGGGATGAAGATTGAGGGAAGGCTCTCCGGAAGCTGGCCCTTGTCCTGGACGGCCGGCACGTCCACTCCAGCCACCACCACAAACGCGGTGAGCAGCACGATGGCCACCAGCGGCGCGGGCACGGCCGTGGTGATCCTGGGCAGGAGCACCACAATGACCAGGCCAATGGCCACGAGCGGGTAGACCATCCACGGCACGCCGATCAGCTCGGGAATCTGGGCCAGGAACACCAGGATGGCCAAGGCGTTCACGAATCCCACCATCACCGACCGCGGGATGAACCGCATCAGCCGGGTGACGCCGAGGACCGCCAGCAGGATCTGGAAAACCCCGGCCAGGATCACGGCCGCGATGAGGTGGTCCAGGCCGTGGCTGCGCATCAGCGGGGCGATCACCAGCGCCACCGCGCCCGTGGCCGCGGAGATCATGGCGGGCCGGCCGCCCACAAAGGAGATGGTGACGGCCATGGTGAAGGAGGCAAACAGCCCGATCCGCGGATCGACGCCGGCAATCACCGAGAAGGCGATGGCTTCGGGGATGAGGGCGAGGGCCACCACCAGTCCGGCCAGGGCTTCGGTCTTGAGCCGGCGGGGTGAGCGGAGGGTGGCCCTGACGGACTGGAGCTGCAGGGGCTGCATGGATCCCTATTTCTTGGTCTGGCGGTAACGCTCGATCTGTTTCAGCCGCCGCAGGAGGCTGTCGCGCCGCGGGTGCGGAACGGCGTCGGGCGCCTCGGCGGTGAGGTCAATGTGCTTGGTCCCGTACTGCCACAGCAGGAGGTCATCCAGCAGGCGGTCCGGGCCGGGGGAGTACCGGTGGTCCAGGGCCTTGCGGACCTCGGTGATCCGGTTGGCGCTGAGCAGCCCGGCGAGCTGCACGGTCTGGTTGAGGCCGTGCGCCGCCATGAGTTCGGCGGCCCAGCCCCAGTCATCATCAACTTTACGGTCCACGTGCGGCAGCAGCGTACGCCAGACGTCCCGGATGCGGTTGGGTGTGAGCTGGGCGGCGCCCTCACCCTCAACGTCCCAAAAACTGCGGACTTCCTCATACCGCTCGTGCAGGTCCGCGAACGCGCTCTCCACCGTCTCCAGCATGGCGGCCGTGGCCGTGAACTGCCGGTCGAAATGCGGGGTCCAGGCGCGGGGGTCCTCGGCCTTGAAGCGGATATCGTGCTCGATCTCGCTCCAGGCGTGGGCGAAGACCGTGCGGATCTGGCATTCGAAGAAGTAGCTGCCGTTGGGCTGGATGTCCGGGTTGAAGGCCTGCTGGTACTCCTTGACGGCCTCGTTCTGGATGGTCCGCAGGATCAGGTGGCGGCTGGAATAGCCGTAGGTCCCGGACTCGATGGAACCGATGTCCTTTTCACGGTCGCCGCGGCAGTCGAACACGTTCCGCTGGCGTTTGATCAGGTTGGCCACCAGGGCGTTCTCCGCCGGTAGCTTGGTGATGACCCGGACCCCCACCATGTCGTTCAGGGTCCGGAACGGGTCCGGGAACTTCAGGACCGGCGGCCCGCCCGGTTCCAGCGGTTCCTCGATGCGGGAGATTTTTTCCTTGAACGACTCCACGGATTTGGTGCGGCCGGTGACAAACAGCGGGGTCACCTCGGTGTCCTTCAGCATGTCCCGGAGGATATGGAGAACGTCCTTGGTGACCAGCTTCAGGGCAGGGCGGACGCGCTCGTAGATCTCCACGTTCTCCTGCACGGATTCGCGGAGGCTGACATCCAGGCTGTCCCAGTTACTCGGCATGGCTCCAGCTTACGGCGGGGGTCCGACGGCGGGCGTTCAGTCCCGACCCTCTCTCACTTTCTGCAGGAAAATCCCGATCCCTCTATCACCGGGTGAGAGAGGGATTGGGAAAAACCCGCAGGAAGTGAGAGAGGGTCTTGGCCGGGCGGTCACAGCCGGGCACCCCGGCCGCACTCGCCGGTCGTTTCACGCGTCAGCAGGAGCGTGCCTCAGTACAGAACCGGCTCGCTCTTCCCTGTGGCGAGGGAACGCGTGGCCGCTTCCGCGATGGCCTGGGCCTTCAGGCCGTCCTCCAGCGACGGGCTGATGGCCGATCCGTTCTCCAGCGCGTCAACAAAGGAAGCCAGCGCCGCAGCGTAGGTCGGTTTGACGCGTTCAAACCAGCCCTGGTGAAGACCGTCGTCCGCCACCCGGCCGGCACCGTACCGGGACACGTTGCCGTCGCGCTGCCGGCGGGCCTCGGCCATGCCCGTGGAGCCCAGGACCTCAATGCGTTCGTCGTAGCCGTAGCCGGTGCGCCGGGTGCAGTCGATCTGCACCAGCGCCCCGGAGGGCAGCCGAAGTGTGATTGCGGACGTGTCCACGTCGCCGATCTCCGCCAGCCGCGGCTCGGCAAGGATGGAGCCCGTGGCGAAGACCTCCACCGGCTCCAGGCCGGAGATCCAGCGGGCCAGGTCGAAGAAGTGCACGGCCTGGTCCCGCATCTGGCCGCCCGAGGTCGCGAGATATTCCAGCGGAGGCATGGAAGGGCCGCGGCTGGAGAGCTGGATGAGTTCAACCGTTCCGATTTCGCCGGAGTCCACAATGCGCTTGAGTTCGGCGTAATCCCGGTCGAACCGGCGGTTGAAGTCCACCATGGCCCGGGCCGAACGCCCTCGGGCATGGGCCACGGCGTCGCTGGCCTGCGCCAGGTCGAGGTCGATGGGCTTCTCGCAGAGCGCGGCCAGGCCGGCGTCGACGGCGCGGCGGAGGTGGGCGGCGTGCGTGTCCGTCGAGGAGGCAATGAAGACGGCGTCCACCTCACCGGAGTCGAATATGTCCTCCAGGGAATGGGCGACGGCGGCGCCGAACTTCCCGGCGACGGCCCCTGCCCGTGCCGTGTCGACGTCGTACACCAGCCGGAAGTCGACGTCGGGGTTGGCGGCCAGGCTGGCCGCGTGGACGGTGCCGATGAATCCGGCCCCGATGAGGGCGAAGCGCTGCATGGTCAGACCTCCTGGAGGGATGCGCTGGCGGGGACCGTCCAGGCGCCGTTGTTGGCGTGGGAAGCGGCGACGGCTTCGACGAACTGCACGCCGATGAGGCCGTCAACGCCGGTGGGGAAGGACAGCTCGCGGATGGTGCTTGCGGTGCCGTCGCGCCGGGCGGTGAGTTCGTCGGCGAGGTCGCGGTAGAAGTTTCCGAAGGCTTCGAGGAAGCCCTCGGGGTGTCCGAGGCCCACGCGGGTGAGGCGGGAGGCGTCGTCGGACAGCGTGCTGAGGCCGTGGGTCAGGATGGTGGTGGTACCCGCCAGGTCCTGCACGGAGAGGTGGTGCGGGTCTTCATGCTGCCATTCCAGGCTGCCGTTGTCCCCGAAGACACGGATCCGGAGCCCGTGGTTGTGGCCGGTGGCGGCCATGCTGGCCCAGATCCGGCCGGTGACACCGCCGGTGAGGCACAGCGAAACGGTGGCGTGGTCGAAGACTTCCCGGCCGGGGACCAGTGTCTGCAGCTGGCCGGTCAGCTCGTCGGTTTCCAGCCCCGTGATGTAGCGGGCCAGCTGGTAGGCGTGGGTGCCCAGGTCGGCCACGACGCTGGGGAATCCTGCCACTTCAGGAGTGGTACGCCATTTCGCCTGCTTGTGCCCGGTGAGCTCCAGCGGGGTTGATGCCCAGCCGGAGGCGTGTTCGACGTCGACGAACGTGATGCGTCCCAGGGCTCCGTCGCGGACCATTCGCGCGGCCTGGCGGACCATGGCGTACGCAGAGTAGCAGTGCGGGACCGCCAGGATGGTGCCGTTTTCGTCGGCGAGGCGCACCAGCTCCGCGGACGTTGCCGAGTCACCCGTCAGCGGCTTTTCGCACACCACTGCGATGCCGCGTTCGAGGAAGGCCTTCGCGATGGGGAAGTGGCTGTCGTTGGGGGTGGCCACCACCGCGACGTCGATCCCGTCGGGCCGGGCGGCCTCCGCGTCGGCCATCTGCCGGAAGTCCGCGTACGCCCGGCCTTCCGGGATGTGAAGTTCCGCCGCCAGCCGGGCCGCCTGCCCGGCGTCACGGCCGAACACGCCGGCCACCAGTTCGTACCGGTCATCGAGCCGCATCCCGAACCGGTGCGTCTTGCCGATGTCAGCACCTGCGCCGCCTCCCACCATTCCGGCCCGAAGGCGCCGTCCTGCTTCCGTCATCGTTGACTCCTCGTGTGGACACATCTGTTTGGACAAATATAGACCGTTCCATATTGAGGCAGCCCACGGACTTGCGCAAGCCCTAGACTGGATCCGACCCGAGGAGTTGCATGCCTGAATCCGATGCCGGTGCCCGCCCGGTCCGGCAGCCCACCATCCGTGACGTTGCCGAGCGCGCAGGTGTCTCCAAATCGCTGGTCTCGCTTGTGCTCCGCGAGGCCCCGCACGTCAGCGACTCCCGCCGTCGGGTGGTCCTCGAGGCCATCGCCGAGCTCGGCTACCGTCCCAACGCGCACGCACGCGGGCTGTCCCGGACCAGGAGCGACACCGTCGGTGTGCTGCTTCACGACCTGCGCAACCCCTGGTTTGTTGAGCTGCTTGAGGGGCTGTCCGCCACACTGCACACGGCCGGGCTCTCGCCGCTGCTGGCTGACAGCTATACCGACCGGCGGATCGGGCGTCGCTCGGTGGAAGCGCTGGTGCACCAGGGGATCGACGGGCTGGTCGTCGTCGGAACAACCCCCGAGTCCGAGGCCATCCAAACGGCCGCCGAATCCATTCCCGTGGTGCTCGCCGGCACGCGCGATCCAAACCTTCCCGGCATGGACATCGTTGTGGACGACGACGACGCCGGCGCCCGCAGTGCCACCCGGCACCTCATCGAGCTGGGCCACCGCCATATCGCCCACCTGCGCGGGCCGGGTGAGATCGGCACCCTCCGCCTGGCCGGGTTCCGTGCGGCGATGGCCGACGCCGGCCTGGACCCGGACGAGTTTTCGGAGAACGGTGGAATGAGCGAGGAAAGCGGCTATGCGGCCACCCGCCGGCTGCTTGCCGGGGATAACCGTCCCACCGGCATCTTCGCCTTCAACGACCTCGCCGCGATCGGCGCCCTCTCGGCGGCCGCGGACCAGGGGCTCAGCGTGCCCGCGGACCTGTCAGTGGTGGGCTATGACAACAGCTACCTTGCCCGGATCCGGCACATCTCGCTGACCTCGGTGGACAACGGCAACCTGGCGGTGGGCGTGCAGGCCGGAAAGTACCTCATCGAACGGCTCGAGGCGTCCGTGCAGCTGCAGCGGATCCACCTCGTGCCCACGTCGCTGGAGGTCCGGGGTTCCACGGCCCCGCCCGGCACCGCACGGTAGGCTCGGGCACATGGCTGGGCTGCGGCGTCGGGCGTTCGTCTCAACGGCGCTGGCTGGCCGCCGCGGCGGGCATCGGCGTTCTGGCCGCGTGTTCGCCAGGCTCTGAGGGGACCGTCCCCGTGGAGGAAGAGTCTCCTGCGGGAGGGCCAGGGGAGGGCGCAGTGCAGCGGCATAAGTACCACTACGGTGAGGATCCCAGCCAGTTCGGGGAGCTTTACCTTCCGGAGCTGCCCGACGGCGGCGCGCGCCGGGGCGTGGTGGTGGTCATCCACGGCGGCTACTGGCGCTCGCAGTACGGCGCCGAGCTCGGCGAACCGCTGGCCAAGGACCTGGCCGCCCACGGAATGGCGGCCTGGAACCTGGAGTACCGCAGGGCCGGAAACGGCGGCGGCTGGCCCAACACCTTCGCCGACGTCCTGGCGGGAATCGACAAGCTGGCCGGCCTCGCCGCGGAGCATTCGCTGGACCTGGACCGCGTGGTGGCCCTGGGCCATTCGGCCGGCGGCCACCTGGCAGTGTGGGCGGCGGGCCGCGGGCGGCTGGCGCATCTGGGACTGCCCGACGCCGACCGTCAGGTCCTACGGGAAAACGGCACCGGCGCGGTGCGGCTGGCAGGGGTGGTCAGCCAGTCCGGGCTGCTGAACCTGGCCGAGGCCGAAAAGCTGGACCTCAGCAACGGTGCCGTGAGCAACCTGCTGGGCGGATCGTCGTCGAAATATCCGCTGCGCCTCAGGTACGCCGATCCGATGACGGCGATACCGCTGGACGTGCCCGTCCACGTGGTCCACGGGGCCGCCGACGCCACCGTTCCGCTGAGCCAGTCCGAGTCCTACGCTTCAGCCGCCGTCGCCGCCGGCATGACGGTGCGGCTGACCAAGGTGCCGGGGGACCACTACGACCTGATTGACCCCAAGTCCACCGGGTACAGGGAATGCAGGGAGCTGGTATGGCAGATGCTGGGGTGACGCGGACGATATATTTCTATTCATTCGATACATCTAGACATTGGACATCCCATCTCCTGTAAGCTGTAGCAAGAGAAAGTCGCCTTGGCGACGAGGAGGAGATCACGTGGCCCTTGCATCGCGAGAAGTATCGCCAGCCCGTTTCAGCGCCCAAATCAGGTCCAACGCGCTGCAGACGCGGATCATGGAGCTCATCCTGGAGCAGGGCCTGGATGTGGGGGACGCGCTTCCCACCGAAAGTGAGCTGTCCGCCGAGCTGGGCGTGGGCCGCAACACCGTCCGGGAATCCCTGAAGGTGCTGCAGGCGCTGGGTGTGATCGAGATCCGGCACGGCTTCGGCATGTTCGTGGCGCCCAACAACTTCAGTGCCCTGGTTTCCGGGCTGACGTTCCGCGGCCGGTTGTCGCTGCGGCACAAGGGCGAAGAGGCCATGGAACTGATCGACGTCCGGCAAGCCCTGGAATCCGGCCTCATCGGTTCGGCGATCGAGCTCATGACCGCCGAGCACCTCGCGGACCTGCGAACCACCATGGAGGCCATGGAGGCGGCCGCGGCCAAGGGTGAGGCGCTGGCCGAGCACGACGCCGAGTTCCACCGCCGGCTCTACGCTCCGCTGAACAACGCGCTGCTCATCAACCTGATGGACGTGTTCTGGCAGGTCTACCGCCAGATCCACCAGGCGCTGGGCTCCGGCCCGGTCAACCTCGAGGAACAGGCCCGCGTCCACTGGGACATCTACGAGGCCGTGGAGAAGAAGGACAAGGCCCTGGCGTCCGAACGGCTGCAGCGCCATTTTGACGGCATCCGGCTCAAGCTCAAGGATGTTGCGTCGCGGTAGGTCCGGCCGTCCGGCCACGGGCCACGTCGCCTTGCCCACGGCAGCAAGGATCTCGGCAGGCCCCCTGTCAGGTTGGAGTCTGAGACCCTCGGCTGAGCGAGTGTAGAAATGGCCTACTTGACCCTATTCTGACGATGTTTTGCTGGGCTGTCTGACGTCAGGTTGGGGTGTACCCTATCTGGATTGGCTGACTTGCCCGCAGGATGAGGCGTCAGCCGACATCCTGCGCACTGGAGGTTTTGATCCGCTGGCGGACATGGTTGTCGGGCACGTACCCGCCGGGACGATACAACTAGACGTCTTAACCCACACCATTTACTCGGCCGGATTGTTCAGGCGGAGAAATGACCAGGTCAAAGCGGGCTCCGGACAGCGATACCCTTGTGCGGGTGGACCGTCCGAGCCGGGATGGTAGCCTCCAGGCGTCTACCGATCTGCTCGCCCACCCGCTCCAGAAGCCGTCCGGCTTGCGCAATGCAAGTCTCTACGTCGCTTTCAAGTCCCGTCAAAGCGTATGTCTCTTGGAAGCCGGCGTCCGCGAGCTCTCGCCGGGCCAGTGTGGTGCGCCCACATACAGCCACCACGGGCGATCCTGCCGCGGCTGCGGCTCGGGCTACACCCAGAGGCGTTTTTCCCAGCAGGCTTTGTTTGTCGAGGCTGCCCTCACCGGTAATCACTAGGTCGGCGCCGGCCAGACGCTCAGCCAGTCCTGTGAATTCGAGGACGACATCTATCCCGGGGCGCCGCTTCGCGGCCAGCACCGCAATGGCGGCGTAACCTACACCTCCTGCTGCTCCGGCTCCGGGGGCCTCCGTTGCCTTGATGGCGCGGTGACCGATTTCGCTGGCAAGGACTTTGGCAAACCTGGCCAACGCACTATCGAGCGTGTCGATGTCCTGTTGTGCCAAGCCCTTTTGCGGGCCGAACACCGCCGCTGCACCCCCGGTGCCGAGCAGCGGATTGTCGACGTCGGATGCCAGCACGAAGCGTGCGTCCTTCAGTCGGGGTTCAAACCCGCTGAAGTCGATGGTGTTAAGGCGGCCCAGGGCGGCTCCGCCCGCCGACAATTCCTTACCGTCTGCGTCCAGAAACTTGGCGCCAAGACCCTGAAGAACGCCGGCACCGCCGTCGGTGTTGGCGCTGCCGCCGACGCCCAGGATGATCCGACGGCAACCTGCATCCAAGGCCGCAAGGATCAGTTGGCCCGTCCCAAGACTGGTAGCAGTAGTGGCGGAAACCGAATCGGGCTGGCCTCCAAGGAGAACTTGCGGCATCAGGGCCAGCCCTGATGCCGTGGCCATCTCGATGACGGCTTCATTTCCCCGGACCGCAAAGTCCGCCTCGACCGGGTCACCCGCGGGGCCGGTCACTGTGGCCCGGCGGCGGGTGAAGCCGGAGCCGACGGCGGCGTCGAGGGTTCCCTCGCCGCCGTCGGCTACCGGTATCCGGAGAATATCAAGGTTTCCACCAACCGCCTGCAGGCCGATTTCCAAGTGCATGCAGACATCCGAAGCCGACAAGGAACCCTTAAACTTGTCCGGAGCAATCACAATCCGCATGGTTAGCCCTTCAACATCAGAATGGAGGAGATCCAAGCGTCTGCTGCCGACTCGGACTGTCGCAAGGGGATGCAGGAGTAGACAATGTCAACTGCCGGGCTAGTGCCGCGCTCCACGGCTTAGTCGGCATGATGAGTGTTGGCGATATAAACGTCGCAGGGGGCGTTATGAGCCACGCTGTTGGCCACACTTCCTAGCACCCGGCTGATGCCCTTCATTCTGCGGTTGCCCACCACGATAACCCGCGCTTCAAGGCGGAGAGCCTCGTTGATCAGTGCGTCGGACGGCTTTCCCTGGGCAACAGAGTAAGTCACCGGGATTTTCCGCCAGAGGGATCCAGCGACTTTTCGTGCCACAGTCTCCGCTCCGTCAGCCTCGGATACAAGCCATTCGTCACTACCGCTGCTGAAGGCCTCGGTGCGGTCGTCGCCGAAAGCCGACATTACATGCAGGGACGCTCCCAAGGCTGCGGCAAGGTCCCGCGCGGACTCCGCTGCTTTCTTGGCCGTGTTGCTCCCATCAACCCCTACAAGGATTATTCCGGTCATCTTTTTGCTCCTCTACTCGCAGTTACTGCGGCCTATCCGGTGGGCCTTGTGCCTGACGCTGCGCTGCGTGAAGCAGGGCTCGTGGTATCTCCAGGACATTCGTCACAGGAGATTGCGGCGCTTTGGTGTACCTCTAAATACCCTGGCTGTCACGCCAGAGGCCCGGGCGTCAAATGAACAGATGGCGCGCTCCGCTGACTGGGAACTGCTCCTCTCGATAGCGGAGAGGCTCCCACCTGCAAGGATCAGGTCGTCGCGATCGCGTTGCTCAACATGTCCAGGACTGCGAGGCCGATTTCGGCGTCCTGGTCGGGAGTTCCCCCTGCGACGCCAAGGCCTCCCACGTGCTTTCCGTTGAGGACGACGGGGAATCCGCCGCGGATGTTTGTGAGGAGGTTGTCGGTTCCCATTGGGAGAGTGAGTGCGAAGTCTCCCTGCATCCACCCGGTCGGTCTCCGTGAGGAAGCCGCTGTGTTGGCTTTTCTCCGGCTGGTCTCCACGCTGTGGGGCATCGATCCATCCGCGCGACCGAAAGCGATAAGGCCCATCGTGGGATCTACGACTGTTACTGCCACTGCCACACCGCGCTTTGCTCCTTCTTCAATGGCCAATGACACAGCCCGGGCGGCTGCTGGGTAACTAACTGAAAATGATTCAATGTAATTCTGCATGAGGGTCTCCTTGACGCCGGTTAGTTTCGTGTGGGCAGAGCTGCAGAGCTGATGAGTCTCGCTTTCAGCTCTCGTCGTCGCTGATGCAGGAGAGGCTCGGTGTAGCCGTTGGGCTGTGCGGCTCCTTGGAACACCAGGTCGGCAGCACACTGAAAGGCGATGCTTTCCGCATGGTTGGAAGACATAGGGCGGTATAACGGGTCAGCTAAGTTTTGTGCGTCTACAACTGCGGCCATCCGACGCATGCTTTCGTGCACGTCCCGCTCGCTCACCACTCCATGCCTGAGCCAGTTGGCGATGTGTTGGCTTGATATGCGCAGGGTGGCACGGTCCTCCATGAGTGCAACGTCATGAATGTCAGGAACCTTGGAGCACCCCACCCCCTGATCGACCCAGCGGACGACGTATCCGAGCAGGGACTGCATGTTGTTATCAAGTTCCTCCTGGCGCTCGGCTGCCGACCACGCCGGGTTAACCGCGATGGGCAGAGTCAGTAGGCCATCGAGCGTTCCGCGACGGCCCTCAAGCGATATTTCCAGCTGCCGGGTAGGGACATCAACACGGTGGTAATGGATTGCATGGAGGGTAGCCGCGGTCGGCGAAGGTACCCAGGCTGTGGTGGCGCCGGCCATGGGATGGGCTATCTTTTGATCGAGCATTGCCGACATGAGGTCCGGCATCGCCCACATGCCTTTGCCTATCTGGCCGTGGCCGGGCAGCCCCACTTCGACGCCTATATCGACGTTTTGATCTTCATAGGCGGAGATCCAGGCTTGGTTGCGCATATCAGCCTTGCGGACGAAGGGCCCAGCCTCCATGGATGTGTGTATTTCGTCGCCGGACCTGTCCAGGAATCCGGTGTTGATGAATACCAGTCGTTCCCGGGCTTCCGCTATGCAGGCCTTCAGGTTGACTGTGGTCCGTCGTTCCTCGTCCATGAGGCCGAGCTTCAGCGTGTTCACCGGCAGGCCAAGAAGTTCCTCCACTCGGCGAAAGAGTTCCACCGTGAAAGCTACTTCGGCCGGCCCGTGCATTTTCGGCTTGACGATGTAAATGGAGCCTTGAGACCCGTTCCGCAGGGGGTTGGAGGGATCCCGGCCGGGCAGTGCGGTTAGCGTGGTGACGACGGCATCCAGGATGCCCTCGCCGATCTCATTTCCCTGAGCATCGAGTACGGCGTCGGTGCTCATGAGGTGGCCGACGTTGCGGGCGAAGAGGAGCGCCCGTCCGGGCACCGTGACCTCTCCCGCGCCATCCGGGGAGGTATAGCGCCGATCGCTTGCCAGCCGCCGAACCATCACCTCGTTGCCCTTTGCGAACGTGTCTGCCAGATCGCCACGATTGATCCCGAGCCAATTGCGGTAACAGAGAATTTTGTCCTCAGCGTCCACGGCGGAAACTGAATCCTCGAAGTCGACGATCGTCGTGATGGCGGATTCGAGGAGGACATCGGAGATGCCTGCCGGGTCCGTCTGTCCGACCGGTGTTGAGGGGTCGACAGTGATCTCGACGTGAAGCCCATGGTGGCACAAAAGGATCGCCGATGGCGAGCCGGCCTCACCCAGATAGCCAGCGAAGAGTTCAGGCTGAGTCAGGCTGCTCGAGGTGCCGTCCGCCAGCTCCGCCGTCAACTTGCCGTCGCGAACGGTGTACCCTGTCGAATCGCCGTGGCGTCCGGCTGTCAGAGGGAAGAACTCGTCGAGCAGGCCGCGCACAAATGACACCACCAGCCTGCCGCGTGCCGCATCGTAGCCTTTTACTCCCGTCGCAGGCGCCAACGCGTCTGTGCCATACAGCGCATCATAAAGGGAGCCCCACCGCGCGTTGGCGGCGTTAAGTGCGTACCTGGCATTTGAAACGGGGACAACCAGTTGGGGTCCGGCTACGACGGCGATTTCCTTATCGACTCCTGTGGTGAGCACCTGTACGTCTTCCAGTTCGGGCAGGATGTACCCGATTCCTTCCAGGAAGGTCCGGTATTCATTCCGATCGAACGGAAACGGGTGCAGCGCGTGCCATTCGTCAATATGTGCCTGCAGTTCGTCGCGCCGGGCGAGCAATTCCCTGTTCCGTGGTGCTAAATCGCGCACAATCTGGTCAAAACCCTGCCAGAAGTCCGTTGCTTCGATGCCCGTGCCAGTCAGGGCCTCCTGCTCGATGAAACGGTGCAGGGCTGTATCGACGGAGAGGCCTCCGGCTTGGATGCGATTTTCCTGGTCCATCATGAGTGTCCTGTCCTTGTCGCGGCGCCGGCAGTACCTGCAGCGGCAAAGACGGCTCCGGGGTTGAGGATGCCTGCCGGATCGAGGGCGCGTTTCACGTTGTGTGAAATCTCAAGCAGATCCTCTCCGATCTGGTCAACGAGCCAGGGCCGTTTGAGTCGGCCTACGCCGTGCTCGCCGGTGATGGTGCCTCCCAGTTCTATGGCCAGGTCCATGATTTCACCGTAGGCGAGGTAGGCGCGTTCCTTCATGTCGGCGTCGTCCGGGTTGAAAACAATCAGCGGATGGGTGTTGCCGTCACCGGCGTGGGCGATGAATGCGATGACCACATCGCGGGCTTCAGCGATTTTCTCGACTCCGAGAATGAGTTCTCCGAGCCGGGGGATGGCTACTCCCACGTCCTCAAGCAGCAGCGTGCCCAACCGTTCGACTGAAGGGATAGCGATACGCCGGGCGTGGGCAAAACGCTCGCCTTCCTGCTCGTTTGAGGCTTCGAATGCCTCGAAAGCGCCATGCCGCCGGAAGGCCTCCAGCATGGTGGTTATTTCGGTGCCGCTGGGGCTTTGGTCATCCGAGCGTGCTACAACGAGGGCGGACGCCTGCCGGTGCAGGCCCATGTCAAGAACGTCTTCGACGGCGTTGATGGACGTCGCGTCCATGTACTCGAGCATTGAAGGGCGGACGCTCGACGCGATCTCCAGGATCGCGGCTGCAGCCTCCCCGCTGCTGGCGAACCAACCTACTACAGTCCGTGCCGGTGGTGCTGTCGGCAGGAGCCGCAGGGTGAGCTCGGTAATGATGCCAAGCGTTCCCTCGCTGCCGACAAAGAGTTTGAGCATGGACAGTCCGGCAACGTCCTTCAGCCGCGGTCCACCAAGGCGTACGACGCGGCCGTCAGCGGTGACTACTTCCATTCCAAGGATGTAATCGGACGTCACTCCATACTTGACGCAACACAGTCCGCCGGCATTGGTGGCGGCATTGCCGCCGATGGTGCAGATCTCGTAGGAAGCGGGGTCGGGTGGATACCATAGTCCCGCCTGGGCAGTTGCTGCCTTGACTTCAGCATTGAGAAGCCCAGGCTGGACCACGGCAGTGCGGGTGACTGTGTCCACCGTGATGTTCCGCATCCGCTCGGTGCTCAGCACTATGCCGTTGCTGACAGCGGTTGCGCCTCCGGAGAGCCCCGTCCCGGCGCCTCTGGGTACCACGGGGATCCGATGTTTCGCCGCCCACTGCATGGTTGCCTTGACGTGCTCGGTGGTCAAGGGAAGTACAACAGCCATCGGCATGCCCGCGTCGGGGTCGAAGGCGCGGTCCTGTCTATATGGGCCCATGGCGACGGGATCAGTGGTGAGTGCTTCGGGCGGCAGTACTCGAGCTAGCTCGTCTATGATCCGGCCGCTGGTGTCTTTTTGGTCAGTTACTCCGGATGCAAGGTCTTGTAGCTCTGCATCCTGGACGTTGGCAGCGTGTGACACGTGGTCGCGCTCCTTTCGGTCAAAGTTTTAGGAAGGAAATCGTGGTTCGCACGCGCAGGACGGGGTGGCCCCGGCAAGCAATTGTCGGCGTCCTTCAGTTGGTGAATTGCACTACTTCGAAGAGTTCGATCGTTGGTAGTTCGATCAGCAAGTCGTTGCCCTCGGCGCGGGTCTCCAGCGGAGTTCCTGCCACAAGCGCCTGGACCTTGAGTTCCCTCGATGCTCCTCCGTGAAGGCGCAGTTGTCCGCCGCTGAAGGGGAAGTGTGGGCCGTAGGTACGACGGCGAACACCGGAGTGGTTGATCAGGTGGATCACGGTGCCCTGGTTGTTGGCGCCGGAGATTAGCTCAATGTTTTCGTGCAGGTCAGCCGTAAGTTCCGGCTCCGCCATCGTCTGCACGAGCTCGGCGAAGTGGTCACGCACGTCTGTTTTTCCGAATTCCCGATAGGTTCGGCCGATTGTCCAAGGGAGATGAAGAACATCCCCGTTCCCGAACTTCCCGCGAACATAGGCGGGGTCGCCGCTTCCTTGGTGGCCGTAGGCCAGTTCGGGTGGGCCGAACGGCGCACGGGGGAGCATGAAACCAGTGGATGCGGTACCTGGTTTCCAGACGTAGCGCTGGTAGCGACCAAAGACCGGTAGCAGCGGAGCCTGATAGTGATAGTCAGCCATCCTGGGCTGAGGCTGATCGGTGACGTAAGTGGAGCGAAGTTCAGTTCCTTCGAGCGCCGGAGTCAGTGCCTGAAGGGCAAGACTGCTGGACATCTCGAGGTCACCGTCCCGGCTGAGGCCGGCAGAACCTGTGGAAATCACTTTCCCGCCGCGGCGGACAAAGGCGTCGACGGCTTTTGCCGCGCTACCCATGTTGCCCAGATCGGGCAGGACGACCAGGCTGTAACGGCCCAGTTCGCCTTTAGTTTCGAGGGCTGCCAGCTCGCTAACGGGGACGACGTCGAAGGAGAGGTGGGTTTCGAGCAGCGATAGGTATAGCCCGCGGAACTCTTCAACGATCTCCCAGTAGTTACCTGCGGCGCCGGATGAAAAGTTCGGGCGAACCAAGGCGATGGCGGCGGTTGGCCGCAGGTCCTTGTATACCGAAGTGTTGCGCTGACGGAACCTCATGACGTCCCGGGCGTGGGACGTACTCCATTCCGTGGGGAGCCGGCCGGGAGCTCCGAAGTAATAGGCGGACGGGTTTCCACCGCGTGCAATCGTCTGCACGATGTACTGGGCGAAGTGCTCCGGCTGCTCGGAGCCCATCCGGTAGGCGGAGTCGATAAACGCAACGCAGTTCACCATGATGGCTGCCTCCGGCCGCGAGGCGACGTGGGCGCTGACCGCCTCAGCGGTAGCATGCGGCCAAAGCTCTTTTCCCGGCATGGACTTGAAGGCGTTACTTCCCTCGATATAGACCATGGGGGCACCCTCGCGAAGGAGGACTCCTATGTCCTTTCCCCGGGCTGCTACGTGGTCCGCGATTTTGGAGGTGAGCTGCTTGAGCGTGGCGGCCGTATATCCGCTCCAGAGTCCGAATGACTCGGAGGTCCTGTCGGTGGGCAAATCACTTCCACCGCTGAAGAGCGCAAATCCCTTGGCGCAGGATTCGCAGTGGCATGGGCCATGCATGACTTCGTCGTAGTCGCGCACATTGAAGTTGAACCAGTTGAAAAAGACGGCGTCTACGTCATAACGGTCGAGGACCTCATCCAAGACGTCAAAGGTCCGCAGCTGATAGTAATCGCCCGAGGGGCAGGCGCTATACAGCGTGTTGTATATTTGCGGTTTTCCCTCCGCCGAGCGGAATAGCCATTCTGGGTGTTCGCGTGCCAAACGTGAAGTTACTTTTGACATATCGAACCGGGCAATGACCTTCAGTCCCCGGGCTTTAGCCGCTTTGACGGCGTCGCCAAACAGGTCCCCTGAAGGACGTCCGGCCAACAATGGGTTACGCGTCTGGAATGGAAGGTCTGTCGGGTAAAACGACATGATACCGCCGGCGTTAAGAAGCCACGTGTCTGCCCCGTAGTCCACGACGGCATCAGCTGCCGCCTCCGCATCCATGTCTGCATCTATCTCCTGGAGATTGGTTTGCAGCACATTGAAGGGTTCATGCCATCGGCTGTCCTGAGGAAGACCGCGCTCGTACATGTTCAGTTCTTTTTGCATCATGACCTATCTGGATGAGGTGCCTGGCTGGTTAGCCGGCTACGACTGGATTTAGAGCGCTCTGCTCTTTGGCCAGGCGCAGCCTTTCGAGTCGCCTGCGCTTTTGTTCCACGGGGTCAGCGACCGGAGCGGCGAGCAAAAGGGTCCTGGTATAAGGGTGATTGGGGGAAGATGTGACCTGCCCTGCAGGTCCTGTTTCGACGATGTCACCCTTATAGATCACGGAGACCCGGTGGCTGACGTACCGAACCACAGCCAGGTCGTGCGAGATGAACAGGCACGCAACACCTGTCCGCTGCTGGATCTCAAGGAGAAGGCGTAGAACAGTGGCTTGTGTCGACAAATCCAGGGCCGACACCGGTTCGTCGCAAATGATGAGCTTCGGCTCAGGGGCGAGGGCGCGGGCAATGGCGATTCGCTGCCGCTGGCCGCCGCTGAATTCCCGTGGCAGGCGTTCGGCCGCGTCGGCGGGCAGTTCTACCTGGCTCAGCAGTCCACGTATCCTCTTGCGGGCCTCAGCACGGGTTGCACCTTGCACCACGAGGGGCTCCGTCAGAATGTCGCCAATGGTCAGCGCTGGATTCAGGGATGAGTACGGGTCTTGGAACACCACCTGAATATCCCGTGCCAGCGCACGTCGCCGGCTTGGATTGGCATGAGTGATGTCTTCACCCTGGAACTTGATGGTTCCACCCGTGGGCTTCACGAGTCCGAGCACGGCGCGACCAATGGTTGTTTTGCCAGAGCCTGATTCACCAACAAGTCCCAGAACTTCGCCGGGAGCGATCGAAAGTGAAACGCCGTGCAGGACTTCATGCATTTTTCTGCGCAGGCCGTGCCCGGGGAATGCAACCCGAAGGTCCTCGGCCTGGAGTAGCGAGTCCGTGTTCATTTCTGCTCCTTACCGGTGGCCACCAAAGGCGCAAGGTCTTCGCGGAGGTTACTCTCGTCGAGGATCGACCTGAGAAGCTTCTGCGTATACGGGTGCTGTGGGTGATGGAAGACCTGCATAACGTCTCCTTCTTCTACGATGAGGCCCTCGCGCATCACTGCGATACGGTCGCAAATGTCCGCGACCACACCGAAGTTGTGTGTCACAAGGAGGATCGCCATACCCATTTCCTGCTGGAGGTCACGAAGCAGGTCCAGAATTTCTGCCTGGATGGTGACGTCCAGGGCTGTGGTAGGTTCATCAGCAATCAACAGTCGCGGCTGGCTGGCCACAGCTCCGGCGATGAGGATCCTTTGGGCCATACCGCCGGAGATCTGGTGAGGGTAGAGGTCAAAAGTGCGGCGGGTATTGGGGATGCCGACCCGCTCCATAAGCTCGAGGGCACGTGCCTTGGCAGCTGAATGGGACATTCCGGAGGCCGTCCTGATGCCTTCAACGAGCTGGCTTCCAACAGTGAACGACGGGTCGAGGTTGGACATGGGTTCTTGGGGAATGTAGGCGATTTCCTTGCCGCGGATCTTTCGCAGCTCCCGTTCCGAAAGGCCAAGCAGTTCCCGTCCCTCAAGCAGTACCGATCCGTTTGTGATTACGGCCTCTGGAGGCAGGACACCGAGGACAGAGAAGGCTGTTTGGGTCTTCCCTGAGCCTGACTCACCGACGAGGCCTAAGGTTTCTCCGGCTTTGAGTTCCAGGGACACCCCCTTCAGTACCTGCTTGGGCTCCCCTGAAGGCGTCGGGTACTCCATTTTCAGGTCTCGTACTTTTAAGAGGTGGGATGTGTCGCTCTTTGCCTCACTGCGTGCCGCCCCGGGTGCAAGGACCTTGATGCTACCGAGCTTGGCTGCCTTCGGCCGGGCGCCTTCAAGCGCATCGCGCAGGGAGTTCCCCAGGAGGACCAAGGAAGCAGTTGTTGCGCCCAGCAGCAGAGCCGGCCACAGGAACTGCAGGGGATGAACATAAAAGTTCAGGAAGCCGGTAGCGATCATTGCTCCGAAGCTGGGAACTTCCGTGGAACCTACGCCGAGAAATGCCAAGCCAGACTGAAGGTTAACAGCAGCGCCCATGAGAAATGCCGCGGAGATAATGACCGGGCCCTGCACTACGGGCATGACGTGCCTGCCGAGGATTCTCGCTGTCGATAATCCGGCAACCTTTGCCGCGTCAACATAGAGCTCATTCTTCACGCCTGCAGTGACGTTCCGGACGATGCGATAGATCGACGGTGACAGAAGAACACCGAAGATCAACATCGTGATGCGGAAGTCGCCTTTAGTCAGGGGCATCAGGACGATGAGGAGCAGGAGGCCCGGAAACGTCATAACCAGGTTGAAGATCCATTCGATCGCGGTCCGTACCCGCCCTCCAAAGTAACCGCCGATCAGCCCGAAGGTCAGGCCGACCACGCAAGCAACGCCGGTGCCGATGAGCGCAGAGATGGCGCCGGTGTTGATCGAGTACAGCAACCGCGAGAAGGAGTCCCGTCCACTTTGGTCTCCTCCCAAGAGGTATCCAGGTGTTCCGATTCCCGCGTTCACCGCGTCGAGTGAGGACTCGTTGGGACCGTGCTGGGTGATGAAGGGCGCCAACAGACCCATCAGGATCACGGTGAGAAGGAATGCTGTGGTGATAACCGCCTGCGGGTCCCGCAGCAGTCGTCGGATCGGGGAACGGTGTGAGGCGGCTTCTATCGTGTCCGTCTCGAGGAGCGCTACTTCGGTGCTCAAAAGAGCCTCGCTTTCGGGTTGAGCCAACCGTTGATGACGTCGGTCAGCAGATTGACGGATACGACGAGCATGACGCTGAAAATGGTGACGCCCATGATCACGGGAATGTCCCCTTGCAGTGAGGAATTGAAGGCGAAGGAGCCGAAACCGGGCAGCGCGAAGACGTTCTCAATAATGAGTGCGCCGCCAAACATCGAGATGAATTCCAGCGAGAGCACGACGAGGGCGGGCGCAGCTGCATTACGCAGCGCGTGCCGGTAAACGATGGACCATGCCGGGATTCCCCGGGTGCGAAGCGTTCGCACATAGTCCTTTTGAAGTTCCCCAATCATCGTTCCCCTGATTTGCGCCGACATGTTGGCCACGCCGTTGATGACCAGGACTATGACGGGGATCGTAATGGAAGCCGCCCAGCGCCGGGGATCCTCTGAAAAGGGCGTGAATCCAGTAGCTGGGAGCCACCGCAGATTAAGGGCAAACACAACAACCAGCGCGATCGCAATAAGAAGGTTCGGAAACAGGTTCCCGATCAGGGACGTGCCTTGGGCGATGCGGTCCACAGCTCCAGCCCGGGAAGCAGCCAAAACGCCGAGAAAGACGCTGACGACGACACTAAGCACCAATGCCACGAGAACGATGGAAAGCGTCACTCCCAGCCGGACCGAAACAGCTTTGCTCACCGATTCACTGGTGAAGTAGGAGACCCCGAAGTCCCCCCTGAGAACGGCCCAGAGCCAGTCGAAGTACTGGACGAGGACGGGGCGGTTCAGCCCCAGCTTGTCCATAAGGGCATCGACCGCCTCGGCCGAGGAGGCAGGACCCAGAATGTTGGTCGCCACACCGGTAAAGGAAAAGCTCAACAACCAGAACGTTATGAGCGTCACGAGGACTGTCAGGATCACTCCTGTTGCCAGCCTGCGAAGAATATAGGGAATCATGGGGAACCTTAATGAGATAGAACGGGAGCCGGAGTAGCCGGCAGCCAAATTTCAATCAGGGCAGCCGATGCAGAAGCCTGGACGGCCATGGGCACGCTCCGAAGCTGCAACGCCCTTGTTTTGGCGCGCCGATCCGGCACGGTGCGGTGACCGTTTGGACTCGACGTGGAGGACGGGTGGGCATGCATGTCGTTGCGGAACTGCTCCCGGCCTGTTGGCGCTGGAGAAATACTGTGGGACATCACGACCCCTTTGTCGGCCTTTCAAACCATTTCCGCCAGGAACGCGATGGCGGTCCGCGGCCACACCGGCAAGCCGCTGTTACCCGCATCACTTGAAGTAAACCACGTCCACACTTCTTTGACAACCGCTTGCCGTCTGATTT
Source organism: Arthrobacter sp. HS15c (assembly GCF_040812005.1). Lineage (NCBI taxonomy): Bacteria > Bacillati > Actinomycetota > Actinomycetes > Micrococcales > Micrococcaceae > Arthrobacter > Arthrobacter sp. HS15c. The sequence goes on along the minus strand of NZ_JBFOHM010000003.1, from coordinate 12,117 downwards.
GGCGCAACAGTTGCCGGCGAAGCTAACGACTAGTAGATAACCGTGTAATCGTGGCATTAGAGCAGGCGGTCTACTTCAGATTCGCATCCGGAATAAGCAAATTTCTCGGCCGTGGAGTCTCTCTTGCTGAAATTCGGCAACCGGTTGACAAGCACGTCCGGGGTTGTGATACTTGCGGAAGGCGGGCATCGGCGAACTCCCGATGCGTTGGCCATAAACAAAGGAGTTTGAATCAGATGGATACTGGATCTGAAGCACGCGAGATCCGAAGCGTGCTGGCCACTGTGCTCTATCAGCCAGACGAAATAGAGCAGCTTCGGAAGGCGTTCGCCCCGGCAGAGTTCCTGCATGTTCACCCCCGAGAAGGGGCAACCATTGACGATGCTCTTCAACGCGTGGACGTAGCCATCCTCCAGACGGATATCGACGACCGCTTCCTGGCCGCTCCGCATTTGAAATGGGTGCACTGCGATCACTCTGGCCTCACAAAGTCTGCCCGGGCCGAAGTCTTCGAGAAGGGCCTCGTCATCACAGGGTCGGCGGGCAGGTCTGCCCCAGCGCTTGCGCAGCATGCCTTCTACTTCGCACTTTCCTTGACCTTCGATGCCAAGCGGCTCTTTGAACTTCAGGATTCTCACGTCTGGACCCGGATTCCGGGATACGAGAATCGGCTTGCTCTCTGGGGCAAGACGCTCGGGATCGTGGGGTTTGGGCATACCGGTCAGGAAATGGCACGCCTCGGCAAAGCGTTCGGAATGCGCGTCATTGCGTATCGCCGCAGTGTCGGTGAGACGCCCAACGAGGTGGATCTGATGCTTTCAAAGGACGCCGGTGATTCCTTGCGGCCGCTGATCGAAGAATCCGATGTCATCATGCTCGCCGCACCACTCAATGACGAGACGTACCACCTGTTTTCAGCCAAGGAATTTTCCTCCATGAAGGATCAGGCTTACATCATCAACATGGCCCGCGGAGGAGTTATTGATCAGGAGGCGCTCATCGAAGCCCTGCAAACTGGTCAAATCGCAGGGGCCGGATTGGACGTAACCGACCCGGAACCGTTGCCGACGGATTCACCCCTGTGGGATATGGACAACGTGGTCATTACGCCCCACGTCACCCCTAAACTACCAAATCGCACGCAACGGTCGATTGACACCATCGTGGAAAATATCGGCCGCTACCGCCGTGGAGACGACATGCTCAACGCACTGACTTCACGGGACATCTATACGCGCCTACAGCCCTCGGCGCACACGTAATTCAAGCATTGCCTGGCACCTACGAGTCAAAGGAACTTTCATGCCAAACCTTCGCCTATCCCGAGCATTCGCCGGCACCGCCGCCGTCGTACTCGCCACAAGCTTGGCTGTCTCTGCCTGCGGGGGAGACCCAACCCCTGCAGCGGAAACCGCCCCTACTACACTCGCGTTCGGGGTCCAAGTGGCACCGAACTCCCTGGATCCTGCCCAGTTGCACGATGGTCAGCAGCGATACGTCTGGGGTGCCGTGTATGACACTCTGATCTACAGTGACAACGAAGGCGTGCTCAAGCCCGGTGCAGCAAAGAGCTGGGAGTACTCCCCGGACGCACGTTCCCTCACGCTCAAGCTGCGGGACGACATGAAGTTCAGCGACGGCGACCCTGTAACCTCCGAGGCAGTCAAAGTGAGCCTGGACCGTACCCGGACCACCGCAGGGCCGCAAAAGAGCAACCTTTCTGCCGTGGCTTCCATCGACGCGCCGGATGAACACACCGCCGTCATCAACCTGAGCCGTCCGGATCCCAACCTGCTTGTGGCCCTGTCCTACGGCGCCGGGGCGATCGGAGATCCCGACACGATCAACGAGGCCCGCACCGCTCTGGACCCAGTGGGATCAGGTCCCTACACTCTTGACCGCGCAGCGACTGTTGACGGCACGAAGTACGTTCTCAACAGGCGAGACGACCACTGGAATGCCGCAGCATATCCATTCAAAACTGTCACTATTAGGGCCATCCAGGACCGCACCGCACTGTTCAATTCACTGCTGACCAAAGAACTTGATGCCGGGACAGTTGATGCCGGCCAGGCCAAGCAGATCGAAGCCAGCGGGTTCACCATCACGCCCGTTGAGGGAGTGACGACCGGTGGACTGGTGATCGCCGACCGTGCCGGCCAAGTTGCGAAGCCGCTGGCAGATGTCCGCGTCCGGAAGGCAATCAACCATGCATTTGACCGCCAAAAAATGCTCGATGCGCTCCTAGGCGGCAACGGCCGTCCCACTACGCAGATTTTCAACAAACTCTCCCCGGCATACGTCGAACAGCTGGACGACGCCTACAGCTTCGACCCGGAAAAGGCCCGTAGCCTTCTTAAAGAAGCGGGGTACCCGGACGGATTTAGCCTTACGATGCCTGCCAACGTTATCGTGCAGACTTATCAGGCCACCATTACCCAGTCCCTTGCCGATGTTGGCATCAAGGTGGAATGGGAACCGGTGCCTGCCCAGAGCTCGGGCCAGACAACGAAATGGGGCATGTACTTCAACCTGGGCAGCACGGCCGCTCCCTCACGTACTGTCGCCCTCTACTTCGGGAAAAATGGATCACAGAACCCCTTCCAGCTCGAAGACCCGAAGATGAACGAGCTTCTGGCAAAGCTAGCCACGGAAACTGATACCACACGTGCCGGTGAAATTTACAAAGAGATCAACAAATACGCTATCGACAATGCCTGGTTCGCTCCCTTCTTCTCCCTGAAAACCAACTGGGCGATGAAGGAGGGCCTTGAGTACCGCGGTACCGGCAACGCTATTCCTGACCTTCGGGTATTCGGAGTTTCAGGCAAATAAACCCACCGACCGATGATCCACGGTCGCTGGCCGGCAGACGGGCTCTCCGAGTCCTGGCTGCCGGCCAGCGCGGCTTTTGCACAGCGAATGCGGTCGCCCTAAGTGGCTTTCTTCGGGGTGCGGCAGCCGCAAATCAGTTTGATGACCCATATTGATAGGAAGGACCAGCCTATGAGCGGCGGAGGTTTCAACGTTTCAGTTGAGCGGAAAAGGGGTTCACATCCAGCTTTGGGAACCATTGTGTTTGTTAACTCATTGGCCACGAGCGGGCAGATGTGGGACGGAGTGGTTGCCCGGCTCCCCAGAGATTTCGACGTCGTTCGCTTCGATCAGAGGGACCGGGGAGGGCCCCGCGGGCACAGCCCCTTTAGCCTCGATGATCTTGTCAGCGATCTCTTCGAGGTGCTCGATGCCGAGGACATCGATAAAGCTCATATTGCCGGTGTGTCACTGGGTGGCCTGGTGGCATTGCGGGCGGCAGCGCTCCTGCCGGAAAGAACGCAATCCGCTGTGGCGATGTGTTGTGCCGCCCGCTTTTCCTCGAAGGTCTGGGTCGCACGCGGTCAACAGGTGCGAGCCGAGGGCATCGCCCCATTGGTTCCCCAGGTAATTAACCGTTGGTTCACACCGGAGTTCCAGCAGCGGCAACCCTCCATCGTGGATGAGCACCGGCAGATGCTGGCGTCCACAGACCCAGTGGGTTACGCCTTCGCGTGTGATCTCCTCGCTGAATCGGACGTGAGAGACGATCTGCCGAACATCAAAGCACCGGTTCTGGTCATCAGCGGCGAGGCCGATTCGGCTAACCCGATCGACGAACAGAAACTGATTGTCAGGGGAGTACCGACCGCCAGGCACGAAATACTGAAAGACACGGCCCATCTCGCTCCGGTAGCAGAACCGGATCTTGTCGCCAGCCTAGTTTCTGACCACGCCAAATCGAATAACTGAGGGCATCGACAGGATGGAATCACCAAGCCAGAGCCTAGACTGCGAACTCATTTCTGCACCGCGGACGGGATCACGTGTGCAGACCTGCATTCAAGTCTCGCGGGGAGACCTCATTGAAGCCAGGGTTGGTACTACTCGTCATGTGCGAGGGCAGGTCGTTGACGTCCAGCCCGCGATGGAGTTGTTCTGGGTCGTTGCCCACGATGGAACACGTCGGATAGTAGAGCTGTCCGAGTTTGAAGTGTACTTCGCCGCTTAGGCCCACGGGCGCTCAGAACAGACCTGACCGCGCCTTGTTGTTGTTCACAGCGCCAGGAAGTTCGTGCAGTGAGAGGCCCCAGCGATCGACCCTCTCCCATTACATAAGGAACAGCCATGACAGTAGATACTTCCCGTCGCCGGGCAGGGTCTCCCGAAAGTGATGCTTCCAAGGGCCGAGGCAGGATCGTTGCGGTGCTTGCTTTCGCCGGCATTGTCGTGTCCTTGATGCATTCCCTTGTTATTCCGTTACTCCCACGTTTGCCTGAGTTCCTGCACGCTTCCGCATCGGACACCACGTGGGCCGTCACTACAACTTTGCTGGCCGGTGCTGTCGCCACGCCCACAGTAGGCCGGCTGGGAGACATGTACGGCAAGCGACGCATGCTACTGATCAGCCTGGCCTTACTTGTGGCGGGCTCTGTGGTCGGCGCATTCAGTTTCAGTCTGGCGCCGTTGATTATCGGGCGGACGCTTCAGGGGCTCGCGGCAGGCGTAATCCCACTGGGTATCAGCATCATGCGCGATGAACTGCCGCCAGCGAGACTAGGCGGCGCCACAGCGACAATGAGCGCCTCACTTGGAGTCGGCGGTGCTCTCGGGCTGCCTGTTGCCGCAGTGATCGCAGAGACCCTGGACTGGCACACCCTGTTCTGGGTGGCGGCCGGACTCGGCCTGGTGTCATTCTTCCTTATTGCGTGGCAGGTGCCGGAATCCCAAGTGAAATCGGGAGGGCGTTTTGATGCGGTGGGAGCCGTGTCGATGTCAGCAGCCCTGGTGATGCTGCTGCTTGTTGTTTCCAAGGGCGGAACCTGGGGTTGGACTTCGGCTACGACACTAGGGTTAATCGGAGGGTCCCTGATCCTGTTTACCGGATGGACTTTCTGGGAGCTGCGCGTGGCCCGGCCGCTCGTGGACCTGAGGACCATCTGGCGCCGTCAGGTGCTTCTGACTAACCTGGCGTCGCTGATCTTCGCCTTCTCCATGCTCTCCATGTCGCTTAGCCTGCCGCAAATTCTGCAGTTGCCGGCGGAGACCGGTTATGGGCTGGGCCAGTCGATGTTGGTCGTGGGTCTCGTAATGGCTCCTTCGGGTTTGGTCATGATGGCTGTCGCGCCCCTGTCCGCATGGATTTCAGCAGCATGGGGGCCGAAATGGTCCCTTATGGCCGGGGCGGTCCTAGTTACTGCTGGCTACACAATCGGCTTTTTTGCCATGGAAGCAGTCTGGCAGTTAGTGGCCGTCTCAAGCATCGTCGGTGCCGGCATTGGTTTGGCATACGGCGCCATGCCCGCATTGGTCATGGGCGCGGTTCCGCCCTCAGAGTCGGGCTCTGCCAATGGCCTCAATTCACTGATGCGCTCCGTTGGCACGTCCCTGTCGGCCGCCGTCGCCGGTCTGGTCTTCGCGCAAATGAGCACAAACCTGTCAGGAACTCTCATTCCTTCACAGGGGGCGTTTCATATGATGATGGGGTGTGGAGCAGTTGCCGCGCTTGCGGCCCTGGCGGTCGCGGCGTTCCTACCCCGCTACCGGCTTTCCGATCACCGCCCGCCCGGCTGACGCGTTGCGGCACATCGATTGCGTCGGAGTGATCCCCTGCAGACGCGGAGTTTATCCCGCAGGGACAACGCCGGATGGAAGGCAGCACCACCGCGATCCACCCTCATTCCGGACTCCTATTAGTGCACTCACTACTATTCTCGAGTGGACTCATAACGTGTAGGGCCAACCCGGCTATGCAGAACAGAAACGAAAGGGTGCCGCTACGGAAGCGGCACCCTTTCCTTACGGCTGGATTACTACTGCTGTGATGGCTTCACGTTCCCCGTCGCGGTCCATCTGCCGCGAAGGAAGAAAGCGGAACCCTTCGGGCGACGGTCGCGGGTGAAGATGCCCTTCTTGTTTCCATCGACCCGATGAACTCCTGGCGTGGTCCGGAAGTCGGCGAAGTTCCATACCTGCTCGCCGACGAAGGTAGGGAACTTGTCAAACACCCGGTGGTTCATTTCGAGGTAGGCGATCTGGTACTCCTCCGACCAGGGGATGTCGTTGAGCGAGTGAAGGCCAGCCATCGTGTCTGCACCGTACTCGGTCATCATGACCGGCTTGTCGAACTTTTCAACCCAGTCGCGGATGTCAGCTTCGAGCTTGACCTCAGCCGATGCGAGGTCACCGTTGTCGATGTACCACCCAAAGTACCGATTGATTCCGATCACATCGAACAGCGTCGCAATTTGGTCGTTCTTTGCATTTGCCAGCAACCAGGCGGTGTACGTGATGGGGCGGCTGGGATCCAGCTTGCGGGTCAGCTCCGCAAGCGGCGCGAAGTACTCGTAGGCGCCGTCTTCCTGGCTTGCTGGTTCGTTGGCGATGCACCACATCACCACACTCGGATGATTCTTGTCCCGGCCAATCAGTTCACGAAGGTGCTGCGCGTGGGTCTCCTGCATCTCGTCGCCCAGCGTATCGGGGGAGAACGTGGGTGGCGGATTTTTGGCGGACATTCCACCTGAGACGCCAAGGTTAAACCCGACGGCGGCAGTTTCGCCGATCACGACGATTCCGTGCCTGTCGGCGTAATCCAGGACTTCCTCTGCGTACGGATAATGGGACGTTCGGAAGGAATTGGCTCCGATCCACTTCATCAGCTCAAAGTCATGAACGAGGTAGGCATTGTCGTGCCCCTTACCGCGAACCGGAGTGTCTTCATGCTTGCCGAATCCGGTGAAGTAGAACGGCTTGCCGTTGATGAGAAACTCAGTTTTCGTTACTTCGATTGTGCGCACGCCCACTGATTGCGTGTAGGAGTCAACGAGCTCGCCGTCCCCGTGCAGCGAGACCTCCAGCTTGTAGAGGTAAGCCGCCCCCGGTTGCCAAAGCTTCACTTCCTCAACGCGAAGCGTGCCCTCAGCACCGCTGCCGTTCAGGACCTCCGCACCGGTTTCGTCCCGCAGTACCACCCGCACCTCTGCAGACCCTGTCGTGACGACCGAATACTTGATGGTCCCTGCGGCACCTTCAACCCCGGTTGTGACGGCGATGTCCTCGATACGTGTCCGCGGAATACCTGTGAGCCAGACTGAGCGGGCCAGGCCCGCATAGTTGAAGAAGTCATGGTGGTAGCTCTGCCTGCGCTGCCCCGAATCGACCACATGGACGTGCCCTGGTGGGATGGTGTGGATGGAAAGCTCGTTGTCCACTCCAACGGTCAGACGGAAGGGCTTTCCGGGCTGCACGTGATCGGTAATATCCGCCTCGAACGGGGTGTAGCCACCGATGTGCTCTGCGACGAGCACGTCGTTGACGTAAACCTTTCCATGATGCGTCGCCGCCTCAAAGCGGATGACAGTATCCCTGTCGCCCCATCCACGGGGGACGAATACGTCGCGCTGATACCATACCCAGCCGACGTGGTCCCGGATCTTGGGATCAAGAAAGAGATCGTTGTAGCTCGCCGGTACAGCCACGTCGAGTGAGCCCTGGAGTGGCGCAGACCAAGGCTCGCTTACCTCGGGCCGGTCCACGGCGAACCGCCAAATCCCGTCCAGATTGACGAGGTCCCGAGTTTCTGACGCCTGAGGTCTCAACATTGAGTGACTTCCTGACTGTAGGTTTTCTTCGCAAGAGCCTATCGGCAAGCGGTTGCCAAAAGTATAACCGACGCACGGGCTTTGTGGCGAGGATAAGATTTGTCTTGGGCCACATCATTATGCTGAGACCCAATGCTTCACGGTTCCGGGGTAGCGTCGCCAGCGGCAGGCGGCATGTGCAACCGATTGTCGAACAGGCCCTTGGAAACCACCCCAATGGAGGGCAGTTCGGGAGTTCCTTAACGCGGCCAACATGTTTTGCCGCAACCAGCCCGTCGGCAGGATCAGGCGAGGAGCTTTCCCGTTGATCCCCTGATCACCAGCTCTGTATCTATGTATCGGGTTGAAGGCACGTCTCCATGTCCCTTGAGGGCTTTGAGTAGAAGGCCGGCTGCTTCAACGCCGCAGGTTTCCATCGGCGCGCGGACAGTGGTCAGCCCCGGGGTTGTGAAGTCGGCTCCGAAAATGTCGTCGAAGCCTACGATACTGATTTGATCCGGAACCACGTAGGCTGCTGCCTGGAGTTCCTGCATCAGACCTATGGCGAGAAGATCGTTGTATGCAATGACGGCGGAGGCTCCGCTGCTGACGATAGTGCGGGCAATCGCCCGTCCCCCCTTTATGGTCGGGGTCTGGGACTGCACCTTCAGGGGTTCTATGCGGGACCATTCGCATGCCTGTTGCACGGCGAGCCATCGCCGGCTGGACATCCAGGACGCCTCCGGGCCTGCGACGAAGGTTATCTTTCGGTGCCCATGCCCCGCGAGATGGCGAACCGCTTCCCCCAGACCTTTGTCAACGTCGGGCACCACACATGTAATGCCTTCAACGTTGCGGTTCACCACGATTACCGGTTTTTCCCCAGCCAACTGTCGGATGTGATCATCGTCCATGCGCGGGCTGGCGAGAATCAGACCGTCCACGCTCGCCATCATCCGTTTCGCTGCGGAAAGTTCCTTTTTCGGTGATTCGGCCGATTCGGCAAGGATGACCGAATAGTCCTGGTCCGCTGCGGTAGATTCCGCGCCACGGATCGTCCCGAAGAACGTGGGGTTCGCTATATCGGCGACGATGAGGCCGACGGTACTGGTTTTCCCAGTGGGCAAGGCCTTCGCAAAGGGGTTGGCCTGGTAGTCAAGCTCCGCCGCCGCGTCCTCGATGAGCGTGCGCGTCTTTACGCTCACCCGTCCGGGCTTGCTGAGCGCCCTGGAAACCGTGGAAGGGTTCACGCCTGCCAATTTCGCGATGTCATAGATCGTGGCATTGGTCTTGACGGCCCTGCCATCGGCTTTGCCGGGGGAGGCCTTCGCGTCCGCTTCTGGGGGTGAAAGTTCAGTCACCGTTTAATCATAGCCCATCCGGTTGCCATTTCCATGGAAAGCATGCTCAGGTAGTCTCAGGAAAGTATGGCATCGCATCATAATTTCCTTATGTTTTCAGGGTACTCACACCGGCCAGTGCAAGAAATGCATGATGGCAACCGGTTGACAAATGGTCATGAGTCCGAGAGCATAAAGGCATGTCTCAGTCCCTAACCCACCCGGATCGCCTGCTTCCTTCCGATCCCGGGATGCGTCGAATCGCGAGGTCCCTGCTGGAGTCAGTGAAGGACCTTCCCATACTTTCTCCCCATGGCCACGTGGATGCCGCAGTCATCGCGGAGAACAGCTCCTTTCCTGACCCGGCAGCTCTGCTGGTCAGCCCGGATCATTACGTTGTGCGCCTCATACACGCCAGTGGTGTGCCGCTATCCCGGCTGACCCCAGCGAAGGGCGGAACGGAAGGGGCTGACAGCAGGTCCATCTGGCGCGAGTTTTGCAAGGCCTGGCCTCTTTTTGATGGAACGGCTTCAGGCCACTGGCTTCGCGACCAGTTCCAGTTCGTCTTCGGGCTTAAGGGGATACCCAGCGTTGAATCGGCGGACGCCATTTACGACGAGCTTTCGGCGAAGCTTCAGGAAGAAGATTTCCGTCCCAGGCAGCTGTTCAAGGACTTCAACATTGAAGTGTTGGCAACCACCGATGACCCGCTGGACAGTCTGAGCAGTCATAAAGCCCTCGCGGAGGACCCCACATTCCACGGACGAGTTCTGCCCACCTTCCGGCCCGACGCTTACATGAACATTGCCCATCCCAGCTGGAAAGAAAACGTAGAACGCCTCCTCAGCGCGGCGGGACAGGTGGACAACGGCTATAAGGGATACATTCATGCGCTGGAGAGCCGGCGGCGCTACTTCATCGACCACGGCGCCGTCTCGGCAGACCACGGAGTACGAACTCCTGCAACCTTGAAGCTGACCGAGTCCGAGGCCACCCGACTGTTCGAGCTCGCGAGGTCTGGCACGTTTACCACTGCTGAACGCGACGCCTTTGAAGCGCACATGCTCTACCAAATGGGACGCATGTCTGTAGAAGACGGGCTGGTCATGACCGTCCATCCCGGCTCATTCAGGAACCACCACCAGCCAAGCTTTGAGGCCTTCGGTCCCGACACCGGCCATGACATCCCCTTTGCTGTCAATTACACCGAGTCCATCCGCCCGCTTCTGCAGGATTTCGGCACGGCCAAGGACTTCCACCTGGTGCTCTTCACCTTGGACGAGACCGTCTTCTCCCGTGAACTCGCCCCGCTGGCGGGATTCTATCCGTCGGTTTATCTCGGTGCGCCGTGGTGGTTCCTCGACGCTCCGGATGCGATGCAGCGATTCAGGTCGGCGGTTACCGAAACCGCCGGATTTTCCCGCTTCTCTGGCTTTATCGATGACACGAGGGCATTCTGCTCCATCCCGGCACGCCACGAGGCGTCCCGCCGGGTGGAGGCTTCATTCCTGGCCCGCATGGTGGCCGAGCACCGAGTCAGCGAGGAGCGTGCGCACGAGATCATGAAAGACACCGTAGACACTTCACCCCGGCGTGTGTTCAAGCTATGAGCGCCGGGGCCCTCGGGAGCGTGACAACGGCAGCAGGCAGTCCAGCACCGCTGCTTAACCGCCCCATGCACAGCGCCGCAATACCGGCACCGGTGAGAATTGTCCACATTGGACTTGGAGCCTTTCACCGCTCCCACCAGGCCTGGTACACGTACCACGCAAGCGATGCAGCCCAGTGGGGGATTGCGTCCTTCAGTGGCCGCCGCCCGGATGCAGCGGAAACGCTTGCCGCCCAGGACGGGTTGTACACGGTTGTTCAGCGGTCTGGCAGCGGGGACACGTTCGAACTCGTCACGAGCATCGTGGAAGCAGTGGACGGAGCAGACCTGCAGCGACTCATGGAACTGGTCGCGGCGCCGGAAACTGCTGTTGTCACCCTCACGATCACCGAGGCTGCCTACGCACAGTATGAGACGAACGGCGTAGGCCTGGAGGCTTCGACGCCGTTGGGCCGACTGGTCCTGGCCCTCGCCGCCCGGAGGGAGGCCGGCGCGGGACCTATCGCCGTCGTCAGCTGCGATAACCTCGCCGACAACGGGCAGGTGACACGGAAGGCTGTCCTGGCCCTCGCAGCCTGGCCGGCTGGCCAGGCCGGTCCCTTCGCGGGTCTGGCGGACTGGATTGACGGGAATGTCAGCTTCGTCAGCACTTCAGTGGACCGCATCACGCCCAGGACCACGACGTCGGACCTTGAGTTGGTTGCCGAAGCCTGCGGCTACCGGGATGCGGCTGCGGTAATTACCGAGCCATTCCACAACTGGGTCCTCAGTGGCAGCTTTCCTGCCGGCCGTCCGCATTGGGAGGACGCCGGCGCTGTGTTCGTGGACGACATAGAACCATACGAGAACCGAAAGCTGTGGCTGCTCAACGGAGCGCACTCCATCCTGGCTTATTCGGGAAAGTTCCGGGGACACGAAACCGTGGCCGAAGCCCTGTCCGATGGCGTATGCCGGGCAGCTGTGGAGGAATTCTGGGATGAAGCCGCAAGGCACCTGCCAGCCAGCCTCATGATCCGGGATTACCGCCTCGCTCTCCTGGAGCGGTTTGGGAACGGCAGGATCGCTCACCACTTGGCGCAGATCGCCATGGACGGGACCACCAAGTTGCGGATGCGCGCCCTGCCTGTCCTGAACGCCGAACGCGCTGCAGGACGGCCGGGAGACGGGGCCGCACGGATGATTTCTGCATGGATGGCCTACCTGTCATCCGCAGAGGAGTTCCAAGACCCGCGTGCCGCGGAAATCAGAGCAGCCCTCGCACTGGAGGGCAGGAAACGCACGATTGCGCTCATGGCTCTGGTCAAGCCTGAACTCGCCGCCGACGCCGATCTCGTTACCCAGATCAGCAGCCTTCAAGCTGCCCTCATAACGTCACCCACCGCCGATTTTTCCCCCTTTGATCAAGCGGCCCGCTGACGCGGCGGACCCATTGAAAGGTCTCTTACTGTGAAAATTATTGCTGCGGAAGTCTTCGTGACCAGCCCGTCCCGTAACTTCGTGACCCTCCGGATCACCACCGAGGACGGTGTGACCGGCATCGGGGATGCCACCC
>NZ_JBFOHM010000027.1:0-1037 GCF_040812005.1 Arthrobacter sp. HS15c | reverse complement strand
TCGACCTTGGCCAGCACGGTATCCCTGGCGGTGTGCAGCCCGTCGAGCATGCCGGCCAGCTGCGCCAGCACGATCCCTGCCGATTCCGTGCCGGAGACCACGACGGTTTGCCGGTCCAAGGCCTGGCTGATCTCCCCGGCCAGGCGGTCACCGATCCGTGGCGCCAGCTTCCGCAACCGTGCCGCGATCCGTTTGGTCCCGGCCCGCCGCAGTGCCTGCGGGGTCGGCCAGGTCCGGAGCAGGTCCACTACGGCAGGGTGGTCCAGGCGCGGGCCCAGGACCCGTTCCAGTGCCGGGTGGATCTGGGTCAGCAGTCCCCGGATCCGGTGCGAGGTCGCGGTGGCCTGGGCGACCAGGTCATCATCGAACCCGCAGAGCATGACCAGTTCCGCGCGCTGCTCATCACCAAGTTCCAGCGACCTCAACGTCCCGGGCAGGCTGCGGGCCGCATCGGCGATGATGAACGCGTCACGGGCGTCCGTCTTCGCTTCACCCGGGTGCAGGTCCGCGATTCTGCGCATCGCCAGACCAGGCAAATACCCAACCACCGCACCGTCGGCGCGGGCCACCGCTACCGCCAGCGCCCCGACCGTGGCCGGCTGGTCCACCACAAACAGCAGCCGCCCATGAGAGCCCAGATCCTGAAGGATCTGCCGCAGCTCATCCTCATCGTTGGGCAGCGCCCGGTCCAGCAGCCTGTTCCCTGATTTATCCAGCGCCACGGCGTGATGGCCGTCCTTGCCAACATCCACACCGATGAATACATCCACCGAGCCATAATCCCTGAGCACCGCCAACACCTCCGACCACGAGCCAACAGATCCGGCCAGCCTGCCACGGTGTCGAAGCCCGGCACCCACGTTACGCACGGCAATCCAACGGCCATGTCCCTATCAGCGGTCCCTCGGCACCCGCCAACCCCGGTGACACCACTCTCGGATCATCAAAAAACAGAGCGTCACAATCATGCCGGGACCGGCAGGCCAGCACACCCACATCCTGCACCAGAAAGGGGCTACGAAAAAGGTAACGAGCGT
>NZ_JBFOHM010000026.1:0-1115 GCF_040812005.1 Arthrobacter sp. HS15c | reverse complement strand
TAGCTGTACTGCCCAGGCAGGTTGGTTAACCGACTGATGGGCGGGTGGCCTCCGATTGCGGTGTGGGGCCTGTGGTGATTGTAGTGGTGCAGCCATGCCGGGAGGGCGTTTCTGCGGACTGATTCTGTGGCGTAGAAGCGTTTGAAGGCCCAGCCGTCGGCGAGGGTGCGATGGAACCTTTCGATCTTGCCGTTGGTCTGAGGGCGGTAGGGGCGGGTCTTCTTGGCCTTGATGTTCAGTTCACGACAGGTGTCCCGCCAGAGGTGGGATTTGTAGGCTGATCCGTTGTCGGAGAGGACCCGCTCGACGGTGACGCCGCGGGCGGCGAACCAGGACACGGCTCTTTTCAGGACGGCTACTGCGGTGACCGCGGTTTCGTCGCCGTGGATCTCTGCGTAGGCGACCCGGGAGTGATCGTCGATGACCGTGTGCACGTAGGCCGTGCCGATGATGGGGTGGCGGCGGCTGCCGGTTCTGACTGGTGTCGCTGCACGGTTCCGATCACCCCGCTGCTTGCCGACGTAGCGCCAGCCGCCCCCGTCCGGGATATTTCCGAGTTTCTTCACGTCGACGTGGATCATGGCCCCGGGCCTGTCGTGCTCGTACCGGCGGATGACCTCGCCGGTGCGTTTGTCCACGTGGTGCAGCCGGTTCAGCCGGCATCGGACCAGGACCGCATGGACCGTGGACGCCGGTATAACTAGCTTCGCTCCGATCGCGACCGGTCCTAGCCGTTGTTTCCAGCGCAGATGGACGATCTTGCGGACGAGCTGCTGAGGGGTCCGGTTCGCTACCCGGTGCGGGCGTGAGGACCTGTCGGTCATACCCGCCTCACCCATCGCGGCGTAGCGTTCAGCCCAGCGCTTGGCGGTGGGCCAGGCGCAGTTGAATAGTTCGGCGGCCCGGGACACGGGCCATCCTTGGTCAATGATCAAACGCGCGACGCGCAAACGTTGGCGTGGAGTCAGAGCGGCATTAGCGTGGGACATGAGGACCTCCTGGTCGCCTCAGCGGTTGTCTAAGCAACTCCACTGTGCAACCGGAGGTCCTCACCCATCAGTCAACGACTCCGGCGAGCCATTACATTCACCCGACCAACGTCCTTGGGCAGTACA
>NZ_JBFOHM010000025.1:0-1343 GCF_040812005.1 Arthrobacter sp. HS15c | reverse complement strand
TTGTGGTTTTGGATGGACTCGCGGCCTATCAGCTTGTTGGTGAGGTAATGGCTCACCAAGGCGACGACGGGTAGCCGGCCTGAGAGGGTGACCGGCCACACTGGGACTGAGACACGGCCCAGACTCCTACGGGAGGCAGCAGTGGGGAATATTGCACAATGGGCGCAAGCCTGATGCAGCGACGCCGCGTGAGGGATGACGGCCTTCGGGTTGTAAACCTCTTTCAGTAGGGAAGAAGCGAAAGTGACGGTACCTGCAGAAGAAGCGCCGGCTAACTACGTGCCAGCAGCCGCGGTAATACGTAGGGCGCAAGCGTTATCCGGAATTATTGGGCGTAAAGAGCTCGTAGGCGGTTTGTCGCGTCTGCCGTGAAAGTCCGGGGCTCAACTCCGGATCTGCGGTGGGTACGGGCAGACTAGAGTGATGTAGGGGAGACTGGAATTCCTGGTGTAGCGGTGAAATGCGCAGATATCAGGAGGAACACCGATGGCGAAGGCAGGTCTCTGGGCATTAACTGACGCTGAGGAGCGAAAGCATGGGGAGCGAACAGGATTAGATACCCTGGTAGTCCATGCCGTAAACGTTGGGCACTAGGTGTGGGGGACATTCCACGTTTTCCGCGCCGTAGCTAACGCATTAAGTGCCCCGCCTGGGGAGTACGGCCGCAAGGCTAAAACTCAAAGGAATTGACGGGGGCCCGCACAAGCGGCGGAGCATGCGGATTAATTCGATGCAACGCGAAGAACCTTACCAAGGCTTGACATGGGCCGGATCGCCGCAGAAATGTGGTTTCCCCTTTGGGGCCGGTTCACAGGTGGTGCATGGTTGTCGTCAGCTCGTGTCGTGAGATGTTGGGTTAAGTCCCGCAACGAGCGCAACCCTCGTTCTATGTTGCCAGCGCGTTATGGCGGGGACTCATAGGAGACTGCCGGGGTCAACTCGGAGGAAGGTGGGGACGACGTCAAATCATCATGCCCCTTATGTCTTGGGCTTCACGCATGCTACAATGGCCGGTACAAAGGGTTGCGATACTGTGAGGTGGAGCTAATCCCAAAAAGCCGGTCTCAGTTCGGATTGGGGTCTGCAACTCGACCCCATGAAGTCGGAGTCGCTAGTAATCGCAGATCAGCAACGCTGCGGTGAATACGTTCCCGGGCCTTGTACACACCGCCCGTCAAGTCACGAAAGTTGGTAACACCCGAAGCCGGTGGCCTAACCCCTTGTGGGAGGGAGCTGTCGAAGGTGGGACTGGCGATTGGGACTAAGTCGTAACAAGGTAGCCGTACCGGAAGGTGCGGCTGGATCACCTCCTTTCTAAGGAGCACCTACAACCACCCTGCCGG
>NZ_JBFOHM010000024.1:0-1722 GCF_040812005.1 Arthrobacter sp. HS15c | reverse complement strand
AACGCTGATATGTAGGTCCGGCTGTCAAGAGGCAGTGGTGAGCGGCTCCTGGCTTTTGGTCCAGGGGCCGCCTCACTCAGGTGGCCGGCCGGTCGGTGGTGAAGGTGTTGGCGAGTCGTTTTCGACTGCATTGTCAGGCTGACATTCGCGGGTTGGTTACCGCATGACGATTTGTTCGGCTGGAGCGTATCGGTGGTCTAGTTTCGAGCGTTGACGGTGGGGGGCCGTCTGCTCATAGCGTTCTCTCGAGTTAGCTCCGCGTGCTGCCATCGCACTTTCACCACGTCCCGGGGGCACGTTTGGGTCAGGCCGCGGTCATGCGTTCTCCTTGCTGGAGCGGGGCGGCCAGTGACCAGCAC
The DNA here is from genome assembly GCF_040812005.1 of Arthrobacter sp. HS15c. NCBI lineage: Bacteria > Bacillati > Actinomycetota > Actinomycetes > Micrococcales > Micrococcaceae > Arthrobacter > Arthrobacter sp. HS15c. The sequence goes on along the minus strand of NZ_JBFOHM010000024.1, from coordinate 1,363 downwards.
CATCCGGCGAGCTCGCGGGCGATCGCGGTGTTGGCCTTGACTGACATTTTGTGTCGTTCATCGAAGTGTTCCCACTTGTGATGGAGCCTGTGGTTTCCCTCCAGTGCACGGATCCGGGTTGCGGGAGCGACGAGTTCGAGTTGGCGCAGCAGCCGTTCCCCGGGCCGGGCGTAGGGTCGCCGGTGCTGCCAGGCGGCTTCGATGAGGAGTTTGCGGGCGTAGGTGTTCCCGGCCTTGGTGATCGGGCCCTGGTGCCGGGATTGGCCGGAAGACTCCTCGCTTGGGACCAGGCCGAGGTAGGAGCCGATGGACGAGCCGGTGAAGCGGGTCCAGTCCCCGATTTCCACGGCCAGCCCGAACCCGGTCGTGATCTGGATGCCGCGCAGGCACATTAACGCGTCGATCACCGGGCCGTAGCGGCACGCGGGAGCTGTGGCGGTGATCTGTTTGTCGATGCGTTTCAGGTGAACGGCGAGCAGTTCGGCCTGCTCGACATCGGCTTCGTAGGTGAACCGCAGCGCGGGTTCCTCAAAGCGTTGGCGGTGCAGCCACCGCCCGTGTTCTTTCGTCCATCTGGTCTCTTTGGGGTAGCGGATGCCGTGGCGCAACAGGATCGCGTTCACGTGCTGGCGGGCGTGCGCGAGGTCTGTGGCAGTGCCGGAACGCAGCCGGGACAGGTCCCGGAGTGCTTCTTCGTCCGGGTCCGGGACCCGGACCTCGGTGACCGAGCCGACCGCGAGCATTTCGGCCAGCACCCGGGCGTCCCGCTTATCGGTCTTGATCCGGTCCCCGGGGGCCCGCAACAGTTTCGAGGACGCCGCGACCACGCAGTTGATGCCCTGCGCGCGGAGGTACCGGGCCAGGACGAACCCGGTCGGGCCTGATTCGTAGACAACCGTGACCGGCGGGGCGAACCGGCGGACCCACTCCAGCACCATGGCCGGATCAGAAGCCATCGTGTGGTTGCTGATCTCCCCGGTGCCCGGGTTCAACGCGTGGCCCACGACGCTGACCGCGTGAACATCGAGCCCGATGAAAGTATGCTCAAACATAAGCCGGGACCTCCCAAACTTCACATGTGGCACTACCATTGCACCCCCGGAGGAGCCGTCAGGCCAAGGGGAGCCGTCAATGGCAACCCACGGACCTCTGTGAAACAGAAGGCCCCGGCCCCCGCGGCCTTAAGACCCCTTACCTGCCCCCGTCCGGGATAAAGGACATCACCGCCGGGATCAGGCCCCGCAGCGCCGCCTACCCCCACACGCGGTACGGATTCACTCAAGCCGGCGCTGCGGGACCGCCCGGCGATAATGGCCGACCCGGACGGGCGAACCCGCACACCCCTCACTTCATATCGTCTAGG
>NZ_JBFOHM010000023.1:0-2598 GCF_040812005.1 Arthrobacter sp. HS15c | reverse complement strand
GGGTTTGTTGTTTGGGAACCACATAGTGGACGCAAGCAGTCTTGTTTCTTTTTACCAGTGCTTGGTGTGAACGTCTTTTGAATGCCGTTCACGCATTGGTGTGTGGTGTAAGTTATCGGCCTATTAGTACCGGTCAGCTTCACGAGTCGTTAGTCCTCGCTTCCACATCCGGCCTATCAACCCAGTGGTCTGGCTGGGGGCCTCTCACACACAAGGTGTATGGAAATCTCATCTCGAAGCGAGCTTCCCGCTTAGATGCTTTCAGCGGTTATCCCATCCGAACGTAGCTAATCAGCGGTGCACTTGGCAGTACAACTGACACACCAGAGGTTCGTCCGTCCCGGTCCTCTCGTACTAAGGACAGCCCTTCTCAAATTTCCTGCGCGCGCAGCGGATAGGGACCGAACTGTCTCACGACGTTCTAAACCCAGCTCGCGTACCGCTTTAATGGGCGAACAGCCCAACCCTTGGGACCTACTCCAGCCCCAGGATGCGACGAGCCGACATCGAGGTGCCAAACCATGCCGTCGATATGGACTCTTGGGCAAGATCAGCCTGTTATCCCCGAGGTACCTTTTATCCGTTGAGCGACGGCCATTCCACAATGTACCGCCGGATCACTAGTCCCGACTTTCGTCCCTGCTCGAGATGTCTCTCTCACAGTCAAGCTCCCTTGTGCACTTACACTCGACACCTGATTGCCAACCAGGCTGAGGGAACCTTTGGGCGCCTCCGTTACTTTTTAGGAGGCAACCGCCCCAGTTAAACTACCCATCAGGCACTGTCCCTGACCCGGATTACGGGCCGAAGTTAGATGTCCAAAGTGACCAGAGTGGTATTTCAACGATGACTCCACCCGAACTGGCGTCCGGGCTTCAACGTCTCCCACCTATCCTACACAAGCCACTCCGAACACCAATACCAAACTATAGTAAAGGTCTCGGGGTCTTTCCGTCCTGCTGCGCGTAACGAGCATCTTTACTCGTACTGCAATTTCGCCGAGTTTATGGTTGAGACAGCGGGGAAGTCGTTACTCCATTCGTGCAGGTCGGAACTTACCCGACAAGGAATTTCGCTACCTTAGGATGGTTATAGTTACCACCGCCGTTTACTGGGGCTTAAATTCTCAGCTTCGCCTTGCGGCTAACCGGTCCTCTTAACCTTCCAGCACCGGGCAGGAGTCAGTCCGTATACATCGTCTTGCGACTTCGCACGGACCTGTGTTTTTAGTAAACAGTCGCTTCCCCCTGGTCTCTGCGGCCCCGATCCCCTCCCACCAGCATGTGGTGTTCAAGGTTGGGGCCCCCCTTCTCCCGAAGTTACGGGGGCATTTTGCCGAGTTCCTTAACCATAATTCTCTCGATCGCCTTAGTATTCTCTACCTGATCACCTGTGTCGGTTTGGGGTACGGGCGGCTAAAACCTCGCGTCGATGCTTTTCTCGGCAGCATAGGATCACCAAATCCCCCCGTGAGGGGGTCCCATCAGATCTCAGGCATCATGAACAGCGGATTTGCCTACCGTTCGCCCTACATCCTTAGACCGGGACAACCATCGCCCGGCTTGGCTACCTTCCTGCGTCACACCTGTTAATACGCTTGCCTCCCAGGTTTCGGTCCCGCGCTCCACCAAAAACCACGTCACCACAAGGGTGGGCGGTCAGGTCTCGGGCGGTTAGTATCCCCTGTTCAACATGGACGGTTTTTCGCCGGTACGGGAATATCAACCCGTTGTCCATCGACTACGCCTGTCGGCCTCGCCTTAGGTCCCGACTTACCCAGGGCAGATTAGCTTGACCCTGGAACCCTTGATCATTCGGCGGACGGGTTTCTCACCCGTCTTTCGCTACTCATGCCTGCATTCTCACTCGTGTAGGCTCCACCGCTGGTTTACACCGCGACTTCACTGCCCACACGACGCTCCCCTACCCATCCAAACGCCTGAACTAACTTCACAAGGAAGCAGCTGAGCTAATATTTGAATGCCACAACTTCGGCGGTGTACTTGAGCCCCGCTACATTGTCGGCGCGGAATCACTTGACCAGTGAGCTATTACGCACTCTTTTAAGGATGGCTGCTTCTAAGCCAACCTCCTGGTTGTCTTCGCAACTCCACATCCTTTCCCACTTAGCACACGCTTAGGGGCCTTAGTTGGTGGTCTGGGCTGTTTCCCTCTCGACTATGAAGCTTATCCCCCACAGTCTCACTGCTGCGCTCTCACTTACCGGCATTCGGAGTTTGGCTGACGTCAGTAACCTTGTAGGGCCCATTAGCCATCCAGTAGCTCTACCTCCGGTAAGAAACACGCAACGCTGCACCTAAATGCATTTCGGGGAGAACCAGCTATCACGAAGTTTGATTGGCCTTTCACCCCTACCCACAGCTCATCCCCTCCATTTTCAACTGAAGTGGGTTCGGTCCTCCACGACGTCTTACCGTCGCTTCAACCTGGCCATGGGTAGATCACTTCGCTTCGGGTCTAGATCACGCCACTGCAACGCCCTATTCAGACTCGCTTTCGCTACGGCTTCCCCACACGGGTTAACCTCGCGACGTAACACTAACTCGCAGGCTCATTCTTCAAAAGGCACGCCGTCAC
>NZ_JBFOHM010000022.1:0-4446 GCF_040812005.1 Arthrobacter sp. HS15c | reverse complement strand
GGGTGGCATCCCCGATGCCGGTCACACCGTCCTCGGTGGTGATCCGGAGGGTCACGAAGTTACGGGACGGGCTGGTCACGAAGACTTCCGCAGCAATAATTTTCACAGTAAGAGACCTTTCAAGGACTGGTTTAGGGGCGCTCGACGGGACATATGGGGCTGGGCCGGGGCACCCGTTTAGCGGATTTCCGAGTTGGCCGGAGTCGCTGACAGGGAATCAGACGCGCTGCGGGAACTTTCCTTCGTCGGCGATGCGCTTGTTCAGCTCAGCGAGGAACAGGTCTTCATCGAAGTCCAGGTCGACTTCGCTCCCGGTCCAGCTGGAGAGGTGGATGGCGTTAGCCAGACGAACACCCTTGATGCCGTCCGAACCCGGGGCCAGCAACGGGGTGCCGTTGAGGATATTGGCGGCGAAGTTTTCCAGTACGCCGGCGTGCTGCACCCCCCAAGGGGACGGGAATTCGATGACTTCGGAAGTGTAAAGCTCGTCGGGGTTCAGTTGTCCCGTGACCACTTTCCGGATGTCGTCCATACCCATCGAATCGCTGAGTTCACGCTCCGGCTTGACCAGCCGGGTTACGGTCGCTGTCTTGCTGTTTTCGACGACGATCTTGCCCTGGTCGCCCAGGATCTCGAAGCGGTCCGTTCCGGTGACGTCGTGGGTTGCCGTGACAAAAACCCCGGTGGCGCCATCTCCGTAATCAACCACTGCAGTGACTTCATCCTCGACGGCGATGTCGCGTCGGAAGCCGTAGGCAACCTTTGCGTATACGGACTTGGGCACACCGCAGATCCACTGCCAGAGGTCCAGCTGGTGCGGTGCCTGGTTGACCAGTACGCCGCCGCCTTCACCGCCCCATGTGGCACGCCATGCGCTGGAGTTGTAGTAGCCCTGCGGGCGCCACCAAGTGGTGATGATCCAGTTGGTCCGGCGGATGTCGCCGATCTCCCCGTTCTCCACGATCTCCTTGAGCCGCTGGTACAGGGGATTGTTCCGCTGGTTGAACATGATTGCGAAGGACAACTCGGGCTTGCTGTCGGCGAAGTCGTTGAGTTCCTGGACCTGCTTTGTGTAAACGCCTGCGGGTTTCTCCACGAGCGCGTGAATATCGCGCTTCAGCGTTTCGATACCCATCTCGGGGTGGAGGAAATGGGGCACGCAGGTCACCACAGCATCCACGTCTCCACTGTCGAGCATGGTGATGTAGTCGTCGTAAAACGGGATGTCCAGGTACTTGGTAGCGGCTTCTTCCTTTTTGGACGCATCAATGTCGCACACGGCGCCGATCACCATGTTGGGGACTTTGCCTGTGCTGATGAAGTGGGCGTACATGCTGCCCTGCTGTCCGAGGCCGATAATGCCAAGGCGTACTTTTTTGCTCATCTGGTGATGCTCCGTATCTTGTTGACTGCTTGAATAAAGCTGGGATTAGAAGAGGTCTGAGTGCCCCATGGCCACGAGGTTGTCGTAGGACGTTTGGAGCGCTTCCCACACCGTGCGTCCGTAGAGTTCGTCCTGCTCGACGAGCAGGTACTCTGCTCCTGCGGCTTGGGAAGCCGCGATGATGGCGGGGAAGTCGAGGTTGCCCTCGCCCACTTCGGCGAACTCGATAACGTTCCGAAACTCGTTGCGGAACCCGTTGGCGTCACCGGCGGCGAGCTTCGCGAAAGCAGACTCCGGCACTTCGCCCACACGGTAGTCCTTGAGGTGGATCATGGCAGCACGGTCTGCATATTTGTTGATGGTGCGGACGGGGTCGTGGCCCCCGCGTTGCACCCAGTGCACGTCAAGCTCCAAGCCCATGGCAGGGGAATTATCGGCGATGATGTCCAGCATGTATTTGCCGTCGAGCTTCGCGAATTCGACGTGGTGATTGTGGTAGTAAAGGCCGATGCCGTGGTCCTTTAGCTGCTCTGCATAGTCATTGGCCTCTTTGGCAAAGTCGACGACGGCATTCAGCGATTTCAGGGCCGGAAAGGGCAAGATGCCGATGCGCAAAAACTTGGACCCAAGACGGTTGGCGTCGTCGACGATCTTGGCGAAGTCCTTTTTCAGCGTGTCGCCAGGCCGGCCGGCCGGGAGATCTACAGCCACGGACAGGGCCGCCATGTCCATCCCCAGTTCAGTCCGGGCGCGGTCCAGCTCACCGACGATCTTTTCAGACATGGGGATCTGCGAAATTTCGACGGCGTTGTAGCCAATCGCGCTTACTTTCCGGAGCGTTTCAAATGCTCCGTCCTGCGCGAAGCCCTGCATCAACATCATCGCCTGTACGCCGATTTTGGCCATGTTTATCTTCTTCCGATTGATTGTTCTGTTTTGGGCCGGCGCTCCTGGAAGGACGCCGGAGTATTCGCCGCATGATCGTGCAGGGGCGGGTTGCAAACCTGGAACTTAGGACACGGCCTTAAGTTGCGTGGGATAGCTTTGGCGGTAGAGCTCTTTGACGATCGCCAGTGATTTGAAGGCCTCGTCAGGGTCGATCCAGAATGGAGCAGGGTCACCGATCCGGGCATAAAAATCTTTGATCAGTAATTCGTGCGACAAGCCCCAATAGGCCCGGCCGCCTGTCGGCGCTTCATTTTCAGGATGGCGCTCCCTTTCCGGAGTCACTTCCACGCGGCCATCACCATACGTGACGGTCAGGTCGCGGCGGAGGCACAATGCGGCCTTCTCTGTGACGATGTCCAAGGTGATGGGTGCGTTGACGGAGTTCGCGAGGCTGGCGTAGAAAATGCTCCGCGCTCCGTTGGCGTGTTCTGCAAGGAACTCCGCCGTATCCTCCACCGCGATGGTCTCGCCCAGGACCCGCGTGGAAGAGTTGCCGGTGAGGGAGACGACGTCGCCCACAAGCCACTGCAGGAGGTCAACGGTGTGGATAGCCTGGTTCATCATCAGGCCTCCACCGCCGCCTTCCCAGCTGCCGCGCCACGGCCTGCTGGTGTAATAGTCAGCGTTGCGATGCCACATCACAGTGGCGGATGCCCCCACTACCGCACCGAGCTCACCTGAGTGGATAAGTTTGTGCATTGCCTGAGCAGTGGCGTTGTAGCGGTTTTGGAAGCAGACGGCGATTTTTGCTCTGCTCGCCTTAGCTGCTTCCACCAGCCGGAGACCTTCCTCCAGGGTGTGCGCCAAAGGCTTTTCAACGATCACGTTGACGCCGCGTTGCAGGCAGTCTGCCGCGATTGAGGCGTGAGTGTTGTGCGGCGTGGCGATGTGCACCACGTCAGGTCTTATAGTGTCGAGCAGGCTGATGTGGTCGGGGAACCCCGGGACGTTATGGGCGGTCGTTGCCGCTTCAAGCCGGTCAGAGTCAGTGTCACAGACAGCTGCGAGCCTGGCGCCGGGCAGATCCGCTATTGCCTGGAGATGTACTGCAGAAACGTCACCACATCCGACGACCGCCGCTTTCAGGTCGGTCACGAGAGCTCAATCCCCTTGGCTGCCGCCAATGAGGCAAAAGCGCGGGCTGCCACGCCGAAGGCGACAGGACCGGAAAAGCCGCCCAGTTCATGAGCGCTGGCAAGGTGCGGTTCCAACGAGGCGAAGCCGGTATAGCCGTCCGCCTTCAGGGCAGCGATGGTAGCGTCCAGCTCGCCATCCCCTTGACCTGCCGGCACCACCTCTCCGGTTGCGCAAAGGGCGTCCTTGATCTGGAGGTATTCCAGATAAGGACGCAGCAGGGCATAGCCATCGGTGTACGGCTTTACTCCCACTTGGACGAAGTTGGCGTTGTCCCACGCGACTCTCAGAGCCGGAGAATTAACCGACGTCATGAGGTCCAAGACGCGCTCCGGGGTGTCTCCGTAGATCCCCTTTTCATTCTCATGAAGGAGAACAACCCCTGCATTGGCGGCTTCATCGGCAAGCGCCCTCATCCTCAGGATGACGTCTTCACGAACCTCGTCCTGGCTCTGGCCTTCCCCCGGGTAAAAGGAAAAGATTCGGATGTACTTGGTATCCAGGATGCTTGCCACGGAAATGATCTGACGGAGCCGTTGCACCTCATGGTCAACCGGAAGAGTCACCGAAACTTTGCCTATGGGACTCGCCACGGCAGAGACTTTTAGGCCCTTCCCGTCCAGAATCTCCTTCAGGCGTACGGCCTGCTCCGGTTCCAGGGCGGAGACGTTGACTCCCCAGGCGCTGCGTACTTCGATATGGTTGGCGCCGAGGGCCAAAAGGACCGCTGACTGTACCGCTGGGTCCGGGTCGATTTCGTCGCCAAATCCAGAGAGGGGCCAGATAGTGGGTACTGCTTGAGTCACGGAGTCTCCTAGGTCGATGCTAAGGGCCAGAGGTTGGCACGCTGGCTAGTTACCAGTCATGGACGGTGCCGTCGACGAGCCGGTTGTAGGGCAGGTACGCCTGCTGGTACGGGTAGGCGGCTGCGGCTTCGGCGTTGAATTCGACGCCGATGCCGGGCTTGTCGCCGGGGTGCA
>NZ_JBFOHM010000021.1:0-5119 GCF_040812005.1 Arthrobacter sp. HS15c | reverse complement strand
GGTCACCGCCGGAACATCATTAAAAGGTCGAGGGCCCCCCAACACACACGTGTTGGGGGGCCCTCCCATTTAACAGCACACCCCGCACCCCACCCAGGACCCTCTCCCACATCCTGCAGGTTTTGACGAACCCTCTCGCAGTACCTGTCGTGTTCCGACAGACCCTCTCCCACATCCTGCAGGTTTTGAACGGACCCTCTCCCACATCCTGCATGTTTTGAACGGACCCTCTCTCACCACCCGCAACAAGCCCACCCGCCGGCACCCAGCCCAGGCGCCGCCCGCCGTCGTGCCTCACGCCACCATCCCAACCGCGAGAGCGTCCGACCAAAACCCGCAACAACCGCGAGAGGGTTGCCGAAAAACCGGCAACAACTGCGAGAGCGTCCGTGGAAAACCCGCATCAACTGCGAGAGCGTCCTGGGTGTGCCACCACGAGGCGCAAGGGCGTCCCCATGGCTGGCCCTAGACTTACGGTTCATGAGCTCTTCCTTCCCTGGCCCAACTGCGAAACGCGCCACGATCCTGGACGTCGCCGCGGCCGCGGGTGTTTCGCGCCAAACGGTGACGCGTGCGATGAACGACATGCCAGGCATCAAACAGGAGACGCGTGAACGCGTCCAGGAACTTGCGCGTGAACTTGGCTACACACCCAGTCGATACGCCAAGGGGCTCGTCCAGGGGGCCCACACCGCCGTGGGGCTGGCCATACCCGACCTCACCAACCCCTACTTTCCCGCATTCGCCTCCAGCGTGGTTGAGATGGCGACGCTGCGTGGCTGGAACGTGGTGGTAGATGATTTTGGTCACGGAAGCGGCAGCAGTTTGGACGCTGTGGAGCGGCTGTCCCCACAGGTGGATGCGGTCATCGGCTACCTGGGTCCGCACGCGGCCGAGGCTCAGGCATTGCTCGGCCGGCGGCCCGTGGTTGTGCTGGATGAGCCCCCCGGGCTGACAGCCGGCGGCATCTCCTTCGATTACCCCTACGCTGCAAGGCTTGCGCTCGAGCGTCTGTCCGCGATGGGTCGCACGCGTCTTGCCTACCTCGATGCAGGGCCAGCGGAGCAGCTGTCGGCCAGGGGTTCCGCTGTCAGCCGCGCTGCCGAGGAGCTCGGCATTGAACTGACAGTGGCCCATGCCCTGGACTCCGCTGAGGGGGCACGGGATGCCGTCGGAGCCATGCTGGCTGCGTTTCCGGGAGTGGACGGGCTGCTCGTTTTCAACGACCTCATGGCGGCGGGCGCGCTCAAGGCGCTGGCCGCCAGCGGGCGCTCGGTTCCGGGCGACTGCGCCGTGATCGGCATGGACGGCATACCACTGGGCACGCTTCTGACCCCTGAGCTGACCACGCTCTCGCTGGACCTGCGCGACGTGGGGCGGGCCGCCGTCGACCTCCTCGACGGGCTGCTGACAGGCGCCCTCCCGCAGCGGAGCGCAGGCACGCACCTGACGCTCCGCCATGAGCTCGTGATCCGCGCATCGGCCTAGGAAAGGCCCTACCCAAAATGCCCGCCGCCGGATAGTCTTAACGAAACTCGTGAACGTTCACGAAGCAATCGAAGCGTCGCCAGGTGCGGCCCTCAAGCACCCTGCAGCAAGGAAATTCCATGTCACTTCAGTCTCCCTCCGCGCCGGCCGAGACCACGGCGACGTCCGCCGGGCAGCCCACGGCCCGTGCCCTGGACATTGGCATCGACGACGTCGAAGGCCTGGCGTCCCTGGACCCTGCCCGGGGAACCTTGCCGCCCCGCGCCTACCTCCACAGCGACGCCCCCAGGAAGTCCCTCAACGGCGAGTGGCAGTTCCGTCTCAGCCCAGGGATCCGACAGGCGCCGCGTGACGGCTGGCAGTCCGGCGGGGGCCTCAACGGCTTCACGGGCCTGCCGGTGCCGTCCAGCTGGCCGATGCACGGGCACGGAGCGCCGGCCTACACGAATGTCCAGTTCCCCTTTGCTGTTGAGCCGCCGCACGTGCCGGACGCCAACCCGATCGGCGATCACGCGGTGGAATTCCATGCCGGCCCGGAATTCTTTCCGCGCGCCGTCCTCCGGTTCGACGGCATCGAGTCAGCCGCCACCGTATGGCTCAACGGCACGGAACTGGGCACCACGCGCGGCAGCCGGCTGGCACACGAGTTCGACGTCGCGGGAATCCTCAAAGAAGGCGCCAATGTCCTGGCTGTCCGCGTTGCCCAGTTCTCCGCCGCGAGCTACGTGGAGGACCAGGACATGTGGTGGTTGCCGGGCATCTTCCGTGACGTGACCCTGCAGGCCCGGCCGGAGCAGGGAATTGACGACGTGTTTGTGCACGCTGACTATGACCACGAGACGGGCGAAGGCATCCTGCGCATCGAGGCGACCCGGGCGGGTGAAGCGATTGACGCCGTCGTACGCGTCCCGGAACTGAACCTGGAACTGGCCGCCGGCAGCGAGCACCGGATCCTGGGAGTCTCGCCCTGGTCAGCCGAGCTGCCCCGGCTCTACGAGGCGACGGTCAGCGCACCGGGGGAGACAGTCACAGTGCAGGTCGGGTTCCGGAGCATTTCCATCGAGGACGCCCAGTTCAAGGTCAACGGCCGGCGGATCCTGCTGCGCGGGGTCAACCGCCACGAACACCACCCCAAGCTGGGCCGCGTGGTGCCGCGCGATGTGGTGGAAGCTGAGCTGCGGCTGATGAAGCAGCACAACATCAACGCGATCCGGACTTCCCACTACCCGCCGCACCCTGACTTCCTGGCGCTGGCGGACCAGCTCGGCTTCTATGTTGTGCTCGAGTGCGACCTGGAGAGCCATGGCTTCGTCAACTCCGGTTGGAACCGGAACCCCAGCGACGACGCGGCGTGGGAGCCAGCGCTGGTGGATCGGATGCGGCGGACTGTGGAGCGGGATAAGAACCACGCTGCGGTGATCATGTGGTCGCTGGGCAACGAGGCCGGCACGGGCAGGAACCTGGCGGCGATGTCCAAGTGGGCCAAGGACAGGGATCCGTCCCGGCCCATCCATTACGAGGGCGACTGGAGCTCGGCCTACGTCGACGTCTATTCGCGGATGTATGCCAGCCAGGCGGAAACGGAACTGATTGGCCAGGGCGTCGAGGAGCCGCTGGACGATCCCGCGCTGGACGCCCGCCGTCGTGCCATGCCTTTTGTGCTGTGCGAGTACGTGCACGCCATGGGCAACGGCCCCGGCGGCATGACGGAATACCAGGAACTCTTTGACCGCTACCCGCGGCTGATGGGCGGGTTCGTGTGGGAATGGCTCGAGCATGGCATCACCGTCACGGACGCGGACGGCCGTGAGCACTTCGCGTACGGCGGCGACTTCGGTGAGGAAGTTCACGACGGCAACTTCGTCACCGACGGCCTCGTGGACGCCCACCGCAACCCGCGCCCTGGCCTGCTGGACTTCAAGAAGGTCATCGAACCCCTGCGCATTACCGTGGCCGAGGACTGGTCCGGCTTCACCGTCCGGAACGGCTATGACTTCGCGGACACGTCAGCGCTGAGCTTCCGGTATGTGCTGGAGGCCGACGGCGGGGCCGGCAACGGCGGCGCGGTGCTTGCGGACGGCGTGGTGGACGTTGCGTCGCTGGCGCCGGGCGCGGAAACGTCCGCTGAACTTCCTGCGGGCCTGGCGTCACTGGCCGGCGGACGCGCAGCCGTCCTCACCGTCAGCGCGGTCCTTGCCTCGGGAGCAGACTGGGCAGTGGCCGGTCATGAAGTCGCGTGGGGCCAGTCGGTCCGGGACATCACGGTGTCCGCTGCGCCGCGCCCGCTTGATTCGGTGGGCGTTTCGGAAGGCGTGCTTCGGCTGGGACCGGTGGTGTTTGACCGGGTGTCGGGGCTGCCGCTCTCCATCGGGAGTGTTCCCGTGGACGACTTCCGTCTGGCGCTCTGGTGGGCGCCGACGGACAATGACCTGGGCAGCGAATGGACCGGTCCGGACAGGCGGCCGCTTGCCACCCAATGGAGCCAGGCGGGCCTCAACCGGATGCACCCGCGTTTGCTTGGCATCGCGGCAGAGCCTACAGAGGACGGCGGGGAGGTCCTGACTGTCCGCACCCGGGTGGCTGCGGCGGACAAACAGTTTGGCGTACTGGTGGACTACACGTGGAGCAGCGACGGAGAGTCCGTTGGCCTGCGGACCCAGGTCCGCCCGGACGGGGACTGGACCAATGCGGGCTTCCCCGTTGAGTGGGCGCGGATCGGCCTCGAACTGGTGCTGGGATCAGAGGCCAGCACTGTGAGCTGGTTCGGCCAAGGACCCCACCAGAGCTACCCCGACACCGGCCAGGGCACGAAGTCCGGCTGGTTCTCGCTGCCCCTGGAGGGCATGGACGTTGACTACGTCCGGCCCCAGGAATCCGGCGCCCGGTCAGGCGTGCACGCTGCGTCTGTAGTGCTCGACGCCGGCACGCTGGAGATTGCCGGCGCCCCCTTCGCGCTGACGGTCCGCCCGTACAGCCTCGGCGCCGTGGATGCGGCAACCCACCGGACTGACCTGGTTCCCGACGGCAGGACCCACGTTTACGTTGACCACGCACTGCGGGGAGTGGGGACGGCAGCCTGCGGTCCGGGTGTCCTCGAGGCTTACCGGCTCGCCGCCCGGGAAGCGGACTTTACCGTGGTGTTGCGGGCCCGCAGCTGAGGAATTGTCCGCTCCCGGCGTGGGCGCGCACAGTGTGACCCACACCGTGACCCACACCATAGCGGACGGTTCCGGCTGGCTGTTCTGTCTGGGAGCGGGGATGGACCCCTGAAATCCGCGTGATTTCAGGGTTTTCGGGGGTTGGCGGCACTCTCGGGGTTGGATTTGCGGTGGGGGTTGTGGGCGTGTATTGTTTTCTGAGTCGCCGCCGCTGATGCGGAAAAATTGCGACAAACCCCCTTTTTCAACAGCCTGGAAATGGCACGCTTTGTAGCGTGCCGGGTTCGGGTGGGGCCGGTTCGCCGGGGCAGGTAATCGCGGAAACGCCGATTTGCAAAGCTCCTCGAGTCCGGGTAAGTTTGAGAGGTTGCTCCGGAGCGATCCACGGCCGTTTGGTTGTGGTGGTGCCGGGTGTGTCTGTTGTTTGAGAACTCAATAGTGTGCCAAGTTTGTTGATACCAATTTATTGTATT
>NZ_JBFOHM010000020.1:0-5657 GCF_040812005.1 Arthrobacter sp. HS15c | reverse complement strand
GTGGTCGGGTGCGAACAAGTACGTCCGGGACTGCGCCAATGATGCTGATGATAAGAATGTTGAGGTGCCGAAGGCGAGTGCGTCGCCCTCGTATGTTTTCCGGGTGAACCGGGACCTGGTGGTCCTCAATGATGTGAACTCCGGGAATGTGTGGCTGGTGAACCAGAACATGCAGCTCGTGAACAACTGGGACGACGTCATCCCACCCAAAGAGACCTCCGACGACGCCGACAAGGACTCCGCCGACGAAGTCCAGCAGACGGTCCTGCCGGACCGCACCAAGCCCAACAGCGCACCGGTGGCGAACCCGGACTCCTTCGGCGTCCGCGCCGGGAAAACCACCATCCTTCCGGTCCTGGACAACGACACCGACCCCGACGGCGACATCCTGACGGTCCGCACGCCCGATGCCCTGAAATCCGGGTCCGTTGCTCCCATCTACGGCTCCACAGGCTTCCAGATCACCGTGCCCGCCGACAAAACCGGCAGCGAAACCTTCAAATACACGGTGGACGATGGCCGCGGACTGTCCGCAACAGCCGACGTCGCTCTGAACATTGTGCCGCCCGGCGAGAACTCAGCACCGCGGCAAAAGCCGAACCGCAACACCACCCTGGTGCTGCAGGCCGGAAAGAACATCACCCAGAACATCCTCACGGACTGGATCGATCCGGACGGCGATGACCTCTTCGCCGTAGGCGCCACCAGCACCGATCCCCAGGACCAGGTCAGGGTACGTCCCGACGGCCAGCTCACCTTCCAGGACTCAGGCACCGCACCGGGCCGTAAGGTCCTGACCGTTACAGTCTCTGACGGCCAGGCCACCGCCGAAGGAAAGATCACCGTTGACGTCCGCCTGCCCGGAGCGCTCCCGCCGATCGCCAACGCCGACCACGTCGTAGCCGTCGCAGGTGCCGACACTGTCATCACGCCACTGAAGAACGATTCCGACCCGCAAGGCGGAGTGCTGAGGCTGGCCCAGGCCACCGCGGATCCCCAGTCAACGGCCACGCTCAATCCCGACCAACAGACCTTTACCTTCAATTCCGCCGCCCCCGGAGCCCACTACGTCTCCTATCTCGTCACCAACGGCCCTGCCAGTGCCCAGCAGCTGGTGCGCGTTGACGTGGTGCCCGGGAACAACGAGGGTGTGCCCGTCGCTGTTCGCGACATTGCCCTGCTGCCCACAGGCGGCAACGTCCTCGTGGACGTCCTGGGCAACGACTCTGATCCTTCGGGCGGTGTCCTGGTGGTGCAGTCTGTAACCGCCGACGCCGACCTGCCCGTCAGTGTGGCAGTGCTGGACCATTCCGTGGTCAGGATCACAGACGTCCGCGCCCAGGGCCAGCTGACCATCAAGTACACCGTCTCGAACGGCCGCTCCTCCGCTGCCGGAGAGATTTCCGTCCTGATGGTCCCGGCGCCCACTAAACTCCAGGCACCCCAGGCCAAACCGGACGAAGCCACCGTCCGGACCAACGACGTCGTCAGTATCCCGGTGCTGGCCAACGACACGGACCCCAACGGCCGGAAGCTCACCCTGCTCCCCGAGCTCGCGCAGCAGCCGGACGCTGCTGACGGCCGGATCTTCGTATCCGGGGACTACCTGCGGTTCGTTGCGGGTCCGGAGCCGAAAACCGTCTACGCCATCTATAAAGTCCAGAACGAGTCCGGCCAGGTGGACTCCCAGCAGGTCACCATCCGCATCCAGGCACGGGATGACGAACGCAACTCCCGCCCGGAGCCGAGGAACCTCACCGCCCGCGTTGTGGCCGGGATGGTGGTGAAGATTCCAGTACCGCTGGACGGCATCGACACCAACGGTGATTCCGTCCAGCTCCTTGGCATTGACAAGGCGCCCGGGATGGGAACGGCAGTGGTCAAGGACGGCTACCTTGAGTTCACCGCCGCTGGCGACGGAGCAGGAACCGACACCTTCACCTACCGGGTCCGGGACCGGATCGGCGCCGAGAACACCGGAACAGTCATCGTGGGCATAGCGCCGCCGGAACCCAATAACCAGAAACCCGTCGCCATTGACGACGCCGTGGACATCAGGCCCGGTCGTAACGTGGCCGTCGAGGCACTGACCAACGACTCTGACCCGGACGGCGACCCTATTTCCTTGCTTTCCAACTCTTTTGAAGCAAAGCCGGAGCTTCAGGTTGAGGCCACCGACACTTCCAAAGTCCGCTTCAGGGCTCCGGCGGCGGCAGGCAATGAGAGCATCCGTTACTCGATCAAGGACGACAAGGAAGCCCAGGGCAGCGCCGTCATCCGCGTCAGGGTCAGCCCGGACGCCCCGCTCCAGCGCCCCATTGCCAAGGACGACAGGATCACCCTGTCTGAGACGCTGGGCAAGACAGCCGTGGATGTTCCGGTCCTGAAGAACGACTCTGATCCTGACGGTGTGGCCGAAGAGTTGAGGATCACGCTTCCCGACGGCAACCCCAATGCCCGCGACGGCGGCTCGGGAAACGTTGTGGTGACGCTTGCGGCAGCGGACCAGATCATTCCGTATTCAGTCACCGACACCGACGGACAAACCTCGACGGCGGTCATGTGGATTCCCGGCGTCGGCGAGCAGTATCCGACTCTGGCCAGGAGCGACGTCGTAGAAGTGATGTCCGGCAAGGAAGTGACGCTTGACCTGAACGAGTTCGTGAAGGTGCGGGAGGGAAAACGGCCCCGCATCACAGTCGCGGAGAAAGTCCAGGTTCAGGGTGGTTCCCCGGAGGGCGTCATCGTCTCCGACGGCACAGGTCTCCGCTATGCGGCAAAGCCGGACTACGTTGGTCCCGGGTCGCTGACGTTCGAGGTCACCGACGGAAGCAGAGCCGATGATCCTGAAGGGCTGAAGTCCACCCTGGTCATCATGACCCGGGTCATTCCTGATCCGAATGCCAACCATCCGCCGACCTTCAGCGGTGGCTCCCTGGACGTGCCGAAAGCGGAGACCGCCACGCTGGACCTCTCCGGCCTGGCAAAGGACGTGGACGAACAGGACCAGGGCAACCTCACGTTCGAACTGGACGGCACCCTCCCCGCCGGGCTCAAGGCCGAGCTGGACGGGCCGGTGCTGAAAGTCACCGCGGAAACCAGCGTGGGCGTCGGATTCACCGGAGCCATACCGCTGAAGGTCACAGATGGCCGTTCTCCCGCGGTAACCGCAACGGTTCTGGCCAGGCACGTGGCGTCCAACCGGCCGATGCCGGTAGCCAACGACGACGCAGTGGACAAGGCCAATGCCGGTCGCACCGAAACCGTCAACGTCCTCGCCAACGACTACAACCCCTTCGCTGACACGGCCCTGAAAATCGTGGCGGCCAACGTGGAAACGGGCTTGGCCAGCGGCCAGCCCGTGGTTGAGGGCGATTCCATCAGGGTGACTCCATCAGAGGGATTCAAGGGCGTGATGGTGATCCGGTACACGGTCACGGACAAGACCGGCGACCTGTCCCGCCAGGCCAGCGGACGCCTGCGGCTCACGGTCCGGGACAAACCCGACGCACCGTCCGCGCCGGCTGCGACCGATGTCAGAAGCCGCACTGCGGTCCTGAAATGGGCCCCGCCCTCCGACAACGGAGCGCAGATCACCAAATACTCGGTCACATCCAGCGGATTCACCCAGGAATGTGTCACAACAACCTGCACATTGAGCGGGCTCACCAACGATGTGAAATACGTCTTCACCGTCACCGCCACCAACGAGGTGGGCGAGTCCGTTTCATCGCCCCCATCAAACGAAATCCGGCCGGACGAAAAACCCTCACCGCCGGAGGCACCCGCCGTCAAGGCCGGCGACAAGGACATGCAGATCACCTGGGCGCCGGCGAAGACGGAGGGGTCTGCCGTGAAGGAATACAACCTCGAGATCTCGCCGCCTCCCGCCAGCGGCGTCGCCGTGAAGAACGGCGTCACCGGGCTGAGCTACACCTGGCCCGCGCTCACCAACGGCGTCAAATACAAAGTCCGGGCCCAGGCCGTCAACGAACTCGGTCCCTCCGAGTGGGGCATCTACTCCGCTGAGGACAACCCGGCAGGGGTTCCGGCAGCGCCGGCAGCCCCAACGTCGGCCGTGGCATCGTCCGTGGGAACCCAGAACCAGCTGAAGGTCAGCTGGAACGAACCGAACACCAACGGCGATCCCATCCGGACCTACTACGTCACGATGAGCGGCGGGGGCGGGGCAGCGCAGACCCAGGCCGTGGCCGGCACGGAACGGACTGCGAACTTTACTGCGAACAACTCCGAATCCTCCTATACCTTTACCGTCCAGGCGGAAAACAAAGCCGGCAAGGGCGCCGTCAGCGCCCCGTCTGCGCCCCGCCGTGCCACCGGAAAGCTCGGCCAGGTTTCCGGGGTCAGTGCCGCTCCGGCCAACACCGGAGGAGCCGGCAGGCAGCTGACCATCAACTTCAGGCCGCTCACCGACGCCGAACGGAATGGGTCGGCCCGGGACGAGGTCAGCTACAGCTACAACGCCAGCAACGGTGCCAGCGGACCCATCACGCCCGGCGGGACCGTGGGCGGATTCAGCAACGGCGCGGAGGTCGCGATTACCGTGACAGCCAACTCCAGCGTGGCACCCAGTTCCGATGCCAGCACCCCCGCCCGCGCAACTCCCTATGGGGCTCCGGGCACGCCGTCAGCGTCCGGACAAAACGGCGGCCAGAACCAGAAATCCTTGAGCTTCAGCTGGAATTCTCCGTCGACGGCCACCAACGATGTGGCGTACACCCAGATCAGGATCGACGGCGGGTCCTGGGAACGTGTAGCTGCGTCAGGAAGCCGGACGGTGAACACCGGCGGCTTCGACGAACGGCATTCGATCGAGGTGCAGACCGTCAACTCACTCGGTACCGGCGGCGCCATCGCGACCGCCTCTGCCCAGTCCGGCCCGGCCAAGACCAGCTGGGATGCCACGGTACCGTCGGCCGGCTACCGCACGTGCACCGACTCTCCCGCCTCCGGCCAGACCTCGTGGGACTCAACCACTCCGGGCCACCTCTGCGGCGGCCAGGTCCGTGGATACCCTTGGATCTACACCGGAGACAACTTCACCGTGAGCTGCTGGATGTGGCGCACCACCGGCGACGGCCGCGGTGCCGGCCAGTGGTACCTGATCAGCTCCCAGGCTGACGGCCGCTACGTCGGGAGAACCATCCATTCCAACAACACAACGCTCGGAAACCCCGGCCCGCACGGGATTCCGGAATGCCGCTAACGAGGACAGGGGACCTCTCCCCATCGCAGCCCCGCAAGGGGTTGGGTAGGCTAACGCGGGGAACAGAGAGCCCGATACCGGGTCTTTCGACGGGCGCGCCTGGGGGCCGCCACAAATTTGAGGGAAAAGTAACGCTGTGACAACTCTGCTGGGGAAGCTTGGTCTGAAGCGCGATCACAAACTCACGAAGCGCCATAAGCGTCTGGTGTCTGGTGGGGCGTTGGGTGTTGCGGTGGTGGTGTTGGTGACGGGTGCTGTGTTGTATCCGGGGTTCAAGACCACTGAGGTGGAGTTGAACGATGGCGGCGTGTGGGTTGTCAGTAAGTCGAAGAATGCTGTGGGGCGGTTGAATTATCCGTCGCGGGTTCTTGATGGTGCGGTGACGCCGGCGAGTACGACGTTTGAGATCCTGCAGAACGCGGGGGATGTG
>NZ_JBFOHM010000002.1:0-485321 GCF_040812005.1 Arthrobacter sp. HS15c | reverse complement strand
ATCAGTCCGCAGAAACGCCCTCCCGGCATGGCTGCACCACTACAATCACCACAGGCCCCACACCGCAATCGGAGGCCACCCGCCCATCAGTCGGTTAACCAACCTGCCTGGGCAGTACAGCTAACCGGCTGCCCCCAATAAGGTCCGCTTGCGCCTGACGCGTTCCACTCTTGCTTGATGCGTGAGCTATGGAGCCGGCAAGTCATACTGTCCGTTGAAACAGTCAAGCATCAGGCCTTTCGCGACCCTGAACCCGATGCCCAAGTGAGCTACACCCCAACCGGACGTCAGGCTTCCAGTCAAATACCACCCATGAGGGCGTTTCTACACTCCCTTGGCCAAGACTCTTAGATTCCACCTGACAGATGGTTCCGCGGCAACGCCCTCGCTGGCAGCCACTCACATACCGGATGCTATCGGGCCGCCTTGGACCGGTCGAGGGCCCGTTCTTTCCTGCTCCGCCCACCGGACACACGGCTGCACTGTCCGCTCCCGGCTTGCAAGTTTCCCCGCCCCAAAGCCTCATGGACGCTTGGCCTTCCCAAGTGGTCACGGTCCATTCCGGCCGACTGCCGGGCTGGTCTTAACGATGGAACTCCCCCGGCTCGTGGAATCCGGTACCGCACCGGACTGGGACCGGATCAAGCCGTCGAAGGCCTGCCCCCGGCAGGGCATGCCAGACGCGCCGTCACCTTGATCGTGCGCGTGCGTGTCCACACTTCATCGGAAGTTTGTCCACACGCTGGGCCTGATATGCCCTTGATCTGCGGAAACTCTGCACGGGTAGGCGGGCTCCAATCCCACACACCTCGCTCTGAGCCACCGGTCGCAGGCCGTTCATCTGGTGCTATTGCCAACTCCGGCGCCACGATAGGCGGCCGCACTCTGCAAAGTCATGTCGGAAACCACGCACCAGAGTATGAATAGACGTCATTCGAAACAGACGGCAACCCTATGGACTCAAGAGATGGCAACTGGGAAGTCGGCAACTCAGCAACGCAACAGACACTCGGATTTTCCCGGCAGGTCATGTCACACAGAACGCCAAGACGTATGAACTGGTAGCAGCCGAAAGGGTGCAGGAGGTGAGTCAAATGCAGATCGCCACGTGCCGTGGACAGGATGTTGACAATGTCAACACCTCTTTGGCCGGACAACCGCGCGTTGAGCCCACTGCCTGGTCCGCACGAGGCAGCTACGCAGGGACGATCCTGGAAACCAGCTTCGCCTTGGTCATGTCGTCAACACAACTTTTAGCCATGAATGAGTGATGGCCAACCACGGCCATCAGAACAAACCGTAAAGGAGGACGGATAGCCCCATCACAGCAGGCGGAGGGCCCACCAGCCAGAACCCTGATCCCGCCACCCACACACCTGAAAAGGCTCCGCGGCAGCCAGGCCACAGCCCGCGAACCTAGTGTCAGAGGGATGCCACCACAAGCTTTGTCAACACGTTAAAGCAGAAACCCCTCTGACGAGGGAAAACGTCGTGCCCGAGGTGGGACTCGAACTGGATTCCCAGCCTTGCAAAGACTGGGAACCCGCGAAAACATGCGGAATCCGAGGCAGTCCGAAGGCTGTTTGGCCCAGTACGAGACGAAAAGTGTGGACATTGTCCACACCCCCTTTCGGGGCGCTGGAGGACTACCGGGGCACCAGATGCCTGGAAATCTCGGCGGCAGCGTTCGGCAGGTCGGTAGTGCCCGCGGCGACTCCGACGACGAGGTCGAAGCCTTCATCCGTGGTGAAGTCATGCCCGTAACCGTTGATCCACAGCAGCAGCACCATGAGCGTCCACGCCGTCCGTTTGTTGCCATCAATGAGTGGATGGAACCGGGCGACCGACTCCAACAAGGCTGCCGCCTTCACTGCGAGTTCCGGATAGGCTTCCGCGCCCATGACAGTCGTAGCCGGCCTGGCCAATGCCGAGGCCAACAACCCAACATCACGGATATGGAAGCCGTACCGATCAACTACCTGAAGTGCATCCTCAATGTCCAGGTAAGCTGTCACGCGTCTTCAAGGCGCTTCAGCAGATCAGCGTCATGACTCATAACAAAATCAAGACCTGCGCTGATTTCACGTCGGCGCGCGTGGCGCTGCAGAACCAACTCTGCGCCCTGCAACAGAAGCGCGGACTTGGACGTATGTTCCTCGGCAGCCAGCTTCTCCAGCCGCCGATCGAGGTCTTCAGGGACACGGAGATTCATAGCCATGCCTTCATGGTACCAAACCGGTACCCGCCCTTGACTGGGCTGCACGCCTCGCTAATTGGACCAGACTCACCCCAGGGTCTCGGTGTTAGAGGGCTCAACTCCGCCGTTGTCAGAAGCTGATGTCGTTTTCAGAAGTCGCCTGCACAGGCACCCGCGGAATTCCGGGGTAGTGCAGACGGGTATGGACACAGACTCCAAGGGTGTCGGCGACCTCCCGGGGAGTTGTTCCCTGGTTGAGGAGCTTTCGGGCTGAACGAATCTTGGCATCCGTCATGATGTGTTTGCGTCCGCCGACCCGTCCTTGTTCGCGTGCGGCCTGCAGTCCGTGCCTAGCCCTTGTGGCCGTTGACGGCTGGGCGTAACGTGCCCAGCACAAAGGTTCGCCCTTGGAGGCCTTCATGTCCGTGCTGCTACGTCGCGCTATAGCCTCGGCATCGATCGTGTCAGTCGGACTACTCGGGCCCGTCGGCCTAGCGGCGTGCACCTACGAGGAGCCCTCCCCCGCACCATCTACGCAGGCGCCCTCCCCCGCACTAACTATGGAGGCGCCCTCCCCCGCACCAACTACGGAGGCTGGCACGGTCGCACCGCTGCCGTGCAGCGGCGACATCGTCCCCGGCGGTTGCGACATCGACGCCGGCACGTACCTCGTCACCAGCTTCACGGAGCCTTTCGAGATCACCGCCCCGGACGGCTGGTCTGGCGGTGACCTCGGCCTGGGCAAGTACGACCCGGATCACCTGGATGAAGGGGCGGTCTTCGTGGGTTGGTGGCCCGCCGACTACGTGCCGACGGACGCATGCGCGTGGCAGGACGCGCTCGTTAAGCTCGATCCGTCGGCTGAGGCCTTCGTCGAGGCGATGACGGCGCAGACGTCAACGGTCAGCACCCCTCCCGTCGAGGTCGTGGTGGGCGATTACTCCGGCTTCGAGTTCGACCACTCCGTCGAGGGCGACGTGGACATCACGGCCTGCGACGGCGGCAAGTTCTGCATCCACTCAGAATCCTTACACGAATGCTCACGCTGGTACTCGACTCAGAATGAACGCGAAACCTACCGGGTGGTCGACCTGAACGGCCAGCGCGCAGTGATCTGGGTGGTCCAATACCACCCACTCATCAATCCGGAGCTGGCGAGAGAGGCTTGGGCGGCCTTCCACCCACCCATCAATCCGGAGCTGACGAGAGAGGCACGCGCCGTCTTCGACTCGATCGTGTTCAAGTCCGACTAGTGACCGGCTGATGCGAAAGGCGATCCCGCACGCGGGCGTCGACCCCTTCTCTGAACCCACATGGGGTGTCTCATAGCCTCAGTGTCACGAAACGCATGCGATACAAGACGACTCAAGGCCAGGCTGAGCCATGTTTGAGCGTATAGACCCGCTCCGCGAGACGGGTGTACTTTGAGCTGTGGAAGGCTTCAGGCACTCTTCGGACGCCGACCGTGAGTTTTATGAGCTCCGCAGGCGGGCATACGGTCCGGATCCAGACATAAGTGTCGACCCTCCGGGCCTAGCGGGGTTGCGCGAACTTGAGGCGGCGGACCGCGCTGACGTCAATTCTCTGCCGGTTGCCCCCGAGAGCGAGAATGCGGTAGATTCGGAGGCCCCCGCGGACGCTGCCTCGATGGAACATCCGGTGCCAAGGTGGAGTCGCTTGTACTGGGCCGGTGCCGCACTGGTCCTCGCGGGAGGGATCGTTACGACGACCCTGCTGTTATCCCCGCCGCGTCCTGATGCCACTCTTCATCCGAGCGGGGCCGCGGTCGATAACCGGCTCCCCGGACTGCTGCTTAGGGGAGCACCCCGGTTGAAGATCGAGGATTCAACCCTCCGCGGATACGGGTCGTATCTCGGTCTCGAGATCTATTCCGGGGTGAACGCGTTCGACTCGCCGTGTCTCGTGGCACTGCACCGGGCGAGCGGTAATCTCTCGGATGTTCGCTGTGCTCCGGCTCCAGCAGATCTCATGATGGACGTCGCCTCATCCCGGGATGGGTTTGAAGGATTCGAAGGACGCGCTGGCGACGGCATCATCCGATTCGTACTTCGTGACGACACGGTGGATGCTTACGTCTACCTCATCCCGGAGGCGGGCTGATGGACCCATCCTCACCCCGGTCCGACGCTCAGCGGGAGCTGGACGAGCTCCGCAGGAGGGCATACGGTCCGCATCCGGATATCCAGTCCGACCCTGCAGCACAGGTAAGACTGGCGGAACTGGAAGCGGCACGCAGCGCGGGTCCCCGCGCCCTCACCGACACCGACGTCAGAACACCCGCTGCAGCCCCGGATTCCGGTTCAGTTGCTCACCCCACCAGGACCAGGTTCATTGACGAAGTGCCGGACCCGGCAGCCAGTATTGCGCCCGTGGCGGAGTCCAGGATTGGATCGATGTGGTCGACTTGGCGTCGTTTCACGGCGACACGAGTACGCCGTTACTCATTTATAGCCGGCGTGCTGGCAGTCTTGCTTGCCGCTGTGTTCACCGTGGCATCGATCCTCAGGCCGCATCCCGATGCCACATTGCATCCGATCGCAGACGAGGCAGACAGCGACGTTCTCACAATGCTGGAATTCCTCTCAACGCTGGAATTCCCTTGGGGGGAAGCTGCCGGCCAATCGAGCTTCCGCGGCTATCAACAGTATCGGGGATTCGAACCCTGGTTCTTCGTGGACGGACGGGGCTACCGGTGCTTCATGATCATCGATCGTTCCGGTCCTTTTGTAGACGGCGCCAATTGTGTGCCGCCCGGGGTCGATCTTTTTGCAGACGTCGGCGGGCAAACCCATTCGGGTGATGATGCCGTGATGGGCCTCCCGAAGGGGAGCGTCGTCCGGTTCCACTACCGCGGCGACTCCGTAGACGTCTTCCTCTACCCCGCATCGTCGGAGGCAGAATGAGGCCCTGGCCCGGAGAGACGGGCCGCCAGCTCAAATGCCCTGAACAGAAGAGCGCCCAAAATCTCCGAAGATCAGACCGGTTATCGCACCGTTTCCCGCGACTGGTGTGACCGACCCCGCGGTTCCGAAGGTTCCGGATTCCCACTAGATCGCCCGAAATATTGCCCGGTGATGGTGCCATAATGTCAGTTTCAGACGTCGTCTCTCACGAATGTCAGATGTCGTCTGCACAACCCGTTCCTCGTCCTAAGGGCATCCCCAGCTGACATGATGAGAAGCATGGCTGCTTCCCGTCCCGATCCTCAGGCGCGCCTTGAGGGTGCCGTCGTCGTTCTTCGCGAGCTGATCGAGAATGACCTCCCGGCTCTATTCACAGCTATCGGAAGACAACCGGGCAGCAGGCGAGAGCTGGCCTGGCCGCCTCTTACACGCGAGGAGGGGCATCCGAAGGCGACATATAAGCTGCTGAAGCAAGGCCATTCATCGGAGCAAACAACCCCGAATCGCAGTCACATTGCTATCCATGAATCACTTTCCAGGCACCATGATCGAAAGTTTTATGGCCCGACCTGACATCGGACGCAAGTCCTCAGGCCGTCCAATAAAGCAGACGTAAGTGTGGACACTGTCCACACCCTATTTGGCAGGACAAACGTCGGCAGGACTCTCGCGGGCAAGCCTAAGACCGCCTTTCAGGGGGCGTCCTATAGCGACATCGCCGAAGTCATGTAGTCCCCGCTCCCCCGGCCCATGAATAGGTGTACGCCACCACCGGCCTACTCAACATAACCGGAACGAGGAAACGCAAGAACCCACTCACAGCAGGCGGAGCGCCCACCAGCCAGGACACTGAGCCCGACACCCCACACACCTGCATAGGCTCCGCGGCAGCCAGGCCAAAGCCCGCACCAATAGCGTCAGAGGCGCCACAGCGCAAACTTTGTCAACACGTCAAAGCAAAAAAGCCCCTGACGAGGGGAAACACTGTGCCCGAGGTGGGACTCGAACTGTATTCCAGCCCTTGAAAACACTCGGAACCCGCAAAACATGCGGAATCCTAGCCAGTCCGAGTCATGTACGGCCCAGTCTGAGACCGAATGTGTGGACATTGTCCACACCCCAAATTCGCCCTTCTAAGCACTCCAAACGCCAGCCGCATCCCACATGAGGAACGCGGTTCGCCGAATACCGGGAAATGGTCGGTCCAAGATAACCCAGCAAGTGTCGACTGCAGTCTTATGGCTATCGCTTTACGAGGTGCGAGGCAATTACCCCTGCGCTGCCCTCCAACGAGATGCTGCCGGCGGCCACTCCCACGACGAGATCGAACGCCTCATCAGTGCTGAAGTCATGCCTGCAGCCGTTGATCCAGAGCATCAAAACCGACAGCATCCGCGCAGTGCGCTTGTTTTCGTCGATCAGCGGGTGGAATCTTGCTACAGACTCCATGAGGGCAGCCACCTTCATCGCTACGGCCGCTTCGACCAAGGTCTTTAGCCTGGTTGGCTGGTCTGGCATGGTTGTCCCCGTGCCCGTGGAGTGACCGCCCTCATGGAAGACGACGCGCCGCAATCGATGACTTTCCCGAGCAGATCGATGAATTGCTCGGGTTCCTTGGGAACGATTTTCCGGAGGATCATCCCTACCGGGGCGTGCCGGCCGTACCGGGCCCCTGGCAGCAAGAGCGGAACCGGGTCCCGCAGGCCAATTCACGCGCCGACATTTGGATTCCGGGATCCTCCATCTACTCGGCGCACCTGGCCGCCCGTCTCGGTCGGCCATACGCCTTTGCACTGCAGTTCGGCAGCGCAGACATTCTGAATGCCATGCGAATCTACCGCGAGAACTTCCGCTCTTCTCCATTCCTGGACAAGCCCTACAGTCTGGTCAGCGTGGGTGTGGTTCAGGCTACCTTCCGGGAGAGGCAGATCATTGAGGAGTACACCGACCGGGTGAATCATGGAACGACGGCCGGCGTGGCGCAGGGGCTGGAGGAGCTTGCCGGCCAGACTCGTGTCGACGAGGTATTGCTGGTTGTCCAGGGCACTCGCGGCGTGTGCAATCACGCACAGTGGAATTGCTGGCAGACCAGTACAACATGAGCGTCTAGGTCAGGGCACTTGGGACGGTGCGGTTGTCATAGGACTCCCGCGCTGACAGTACGTCTTCGATGTGTTGCTCGGCCCAATGGCCCAATGCCGTCAGCGGTACCCGCAGCGTTTGCCCGAGAGCGGTGAGGGCATACTCAACGCGAGGAGGCATCTCGTCGTAGGCGGTCCGGTCCACGATTCCGTCGCGTTCCAAATCCCGTAGCGTGTCAGCCAGGACCTTGCCGCTGATGCCGTCCACGGCCTCACGCAGTTCACCGAACCGCAGCGGACCGCCACTCAGGGCGATGATGATCATGGCAGTCCACTTGTTGGCGATCTTCGCCAGGGAAGTGCGCGACGGGCAGCTTGCCAGCATGACATTCCAAGCGGGCGCGTTCATGTGTCCAGTCTCCTCAGTTACGTTGATGTAACAGGTTACCGAATGTAACCATGGGACCGTAACCAACAAGCAAGGAGATCAACATGACTGACCAGATGCCTGCCGCCGTAGCCGGCTCGTACTTCGACGCCCTCGGCCGGGGCGATGTCCCCTCGGCGATGGCATTGCTCAGCCCCGACGTCGTCTGGCTCCAGCCGGGCGCGAACCGCTTCTCCGGTGATCACAGGGGCATCGACGGCGTGGGCGCGCTGCTCGGTGGGATGATGGAAGCGAGCCAGGGCACTTTCCAGCTCGCGGTTACCGGGCCCGCGATGGTTAATGGCGAACTCGTCGCCGTGCCGGTGCGTTTCTCCGGCAACCGCGCGGATGCGTCGATGGACATGTCCGGCGTCGATCTCCTTACAGTCCGCGATGGGAAAATCGTTGAGGTCCGGCTCTTCTCGTCCGACAGCCAGGCAGAGGACACCTTCTGGGGCCAGCCCTAGTTCCTTTGCTTCAACACGAGGCAGGCAGGGCCAGGAGCCATGCTGCCGGTTGTCAGCGCGCCGCCATCGCCGAATCGAACAACGGCCGCTCCAGTCGCACGGCCTCCTTGGAAGTGGCCACCCCTTTTGCGCGGATCACAGCCTCGGCGGGCTCGACGGCGTCGAACTCCTCCCGCAGCAAGTTCACCCAGTTGTTGTACTGCGGGTTGTTGTGCAGCCGGATCCGTTCGCTGTGCTTCGCCGTCGGCGGCCAGGACTCCGGTTCGCCGGCTCTGGCCGCCCAATCGACGTACAGCCACTCGGCCACCGGCAGCACCGCGACGACGTCCGCGTAGGAACGGGTGTCCAGGGCGCGGCGCATCAGTGCATCGAAGTCAGTGCCGAGCACGGAGTTGGGGAGACTGGCAGGCAGTGGATTCGGCTTTACCAGGGCGGGCAGCGGATCACATGTTCTGACCATCTCCAGACCTGGGGCCGCCGACAAGGAGTCCATGGAAGGTCCGAAGGCAACGCACTGCGGGAGCGACTCCGACGTCCAGCACTGGAGTGTTCCGGTGTACCGGATATTGGGACCGTCATGGCTGAGGCTGAGGTTATTTGGTGGTGCCGAAGGCAGTGCGCCCTGGCCGGCGCGTGCCAGCCTACCGTCCCTTGCGGAGTCAGTTCTTGCTGACTTCCGTCGGATTCTTCCGCGATAAGGCGCGCACCGCGAAGCAGGGCCGCCATCCTTTCGGGATCTGCGGCGGCGACCGTGTCAGGGAAACCGGCAAGCAGGTTTTCGAGGTAGTGCCGCGCCACGGCCAGTCGTGAATGGAACTCCATGTCCTGTTGGGCTGCCGCGAATATCATGGCGGCGGCTTCAGCCCGTGGCGCACAGCTGACGGTGGTCATGTCAGCTGGCCGGAGCCCGGCGACCCGTGAGCAAGCCCAAAAGGGTCCACACGGTGACTGTCCCGACCAAGGCCATGGCTCCTGTGCCGAGTCCGGAATAACCGACGGCGGTGAGGACGGGTCCTGCCAGGGCTCCGCAAGTTGCTCCGGTGGTGAGGTTCATGAGGAGGTCTGAAACGCCCTGCAGGGGGCCCCGTTCGGCTGCTGACACTGAGTCGCCCACCAGGGCGGAGCCGGAAACGATTGATGCCGACCATCCCAGGCCCAGGAGGATCAGACTTGGAGTCACCATGGTGTGCGGGGCGAGCCAGGCGAGCACCAAGGAAGCAAGCAGCATTGCCTGCCCCATCAGCAGCACGGGAATCCGGCCGACGCGGTCTGAGAGCCATCCGAACAGCGGCGAAAGGCCGAACATCAGTGCATAACTCCGATGAAATCGGGCCAACCGAGAGGCGGTTCTTGTGAAAGCGGTGAAGATCGCTGGCTATGCCTTCAACGGTGTCACGATGTTCCACCTCGGTTGCCCAGATAGTGTTCGGGGAGGGGGCGCGGCAGGGCCTGGCCGACTAGGAGACGGTCCTGTTTTCGGACAACGGAGAATCGGTCCGCACGGCCGCGGGCTACGGGATCGATGGACTGGCCGGCAATGAAGGAGAAGTGGTGCGCAGCTTCATCCGGTATTCCGGGCGGCCTGCGACGTCTATTCGGCGAGGCAGTTCAGTCTTGGCAGGCCGCATGCCGGGTCGCGCCACGTCGGCCATCGAACCATCCCTTGCCGCGCCTGCTCGCCGAGGAGCACCAACAGTCGCGCTCCAGGTCGGCGATGTGCTGAGTCTGGAGGTGGACGGTGACCCGCGGGATCAGGTTGTCGGCTTCGAGGACTTCGCGCGTAATCGTGATGAAGGTAGTTGCTGCCGATGGCTCCCCAACCGGAACCTGCAACGCGCGAAGAGAGCCCACTTCTTAGGCGGACTGGCGGACGGTCAGATGATGTTTCAGTATCATCTTCGACGTCGTGTCGCCCGGGGTCGTGTCACCCGAGAGGAGTCTTTCGATGAGTCCTACGGCCACAGCTCCGACTTCTCTGAAGTCGAGGGCGAGGGTGGTGAGTTCGGGGTTTAGGAGTTCTCCCAGTGCTATGCCGTCCATTCCGATGACTGCGCAGTCTTCGGGAACGGACTTTCCGGCTTCAGACAGGGCTTTTAGCGCCCCGGCTGCCATCACGTCGTTGAACGTCACCAGAGCGTCGGGCGTGACGCCTTGATCCAGTAGCGATGTGATCGCTTGCCGCGCACTCGGCGCAGAACCTTCGGAGTTGATGAACGTTATGGCTATGCCGAGTTCCCCGGCCCGCCGGGCAAAGGCCTGGCCGCGGACTGACAATCCGCCGTCCCGGACGTAGTCAAGGTAGGTGATGCGCGTGCGGCCTTTTCCGATCAAGTGCTCCAGGGCCAGTGTCGCGGCGTGGCCGTAGTCGAAGGAGACTTCCCCGGCTGATCGGCTGTTGGTCAGGTCCAACAGGACCAGCGGGCGTCTGCCTAGAATTTCCTGCGAAGCGCCGGTTTCGTTGCCGAGGTATCCGATGACGGCATCAACTTGGGGAGCGAGTTGTGTGACAGCGGAAACGGGGTCCACAGACCCGTCGGCGTAATCGTGGATGACAACATGCCAGTCGCGCTGGGTGGATTGCTCAACAACGCTGGATACAAAGGCCGGGAAGTAGGGGTTTGTCAGTCCGGGGATTGCGAGGCCGATCGAGGTGCGGGCACCTTGGGCGAGACCCTTCGCGAAACGGCTGGGGACGTACCCGAGCTCCCTGGCAAGGTTTTTGATGCGGTCCCGGGTTTCCGCTTTGATCCCCGGCATGTCGTTCATGGCGCGGGTGACAGTCTGTTTCGATACGCCGGCAGCAGAGGCCACGTCAACTATGGTCGCGCGGCGGCTGAGGGTTCCGACGGCTGTCGAGTCCTCTGGTGTCGGTTCCATAATTAAAGTCTATGGGTTTCTTGTCAGCGCGCTAACGGCCGTGGTTGCTGGAGGCCGGGATCGTTTGTACATGTCTTCCTTTTCGCGCCGTTGACGGTGTTGAGGCACCCCCACAGGTCTAACCTGCGTGTGCTGACGGTGATGTGGTGTGCGCGGGGGTAAGGCCAGCCGGCCAATGCTCGAGCGATTCCGGGCCGGCCTGTCGGCCGGTCCGGACCTGGGAGCTGATTGCGAAGGTTGATCCGTGGCGGAACTATCCAGGCGATATTCCTTGGCCGTTACTTTATGCCGGTGGTTGCAATGCCTTTGACGAGGTACTTCTGGCCTACCAGGAAGACGATGAATACCGGGATGAGCGTCACGATTGACATCGCGAAGAGGGAGCCCCAAGAGGCGCCGCTGGTTGCGTCAACGAAGTTCCGGAGGGCGACGGGGGCGGTCTGCAGCGCCGGTTTTGTCAGGTAGATGAGCTGTCCGAAAAAGTCATTCCAGGTCCAGATGAAGGTGAAGATCGCAGTGGTTGCCAGTGCCGGTACTGACAGAGGCAGGATGACCTGGAAGTACGTGCGCCAATAGCCGGCTCCGTCGAGCCGTGCCGCCTCATCGAGTTCCTTGGGTAGTCCGCGGAAGAACTGGACCATGAGGAAGACGAAAAACGCGTCAGTTGCCAGGAATTTGGGCACGATCAGCGGCAGGAAGGTGTTGACCCAGTCGAGGTTGGAAAAGAGCACGTATTGCGGAATGAGGATAACGTGCATCGGAAGCATGAGGGTGAGCAGAAGCGCACCGAAGAGGAAGCTTCGGCCACGAAAGTCGAGCTTGGCGAAGGCGTAGGCCGCCATCGAGCATGTCAGCAGGTTACCGATCAGGGAACCGGCGACGATGATGGCTGAATTGATGAGGAATACGTGGAACGGGTGGGCGAGTGCGTTCCACCCGTCCTCATAGTGGCCAAGATCCACTTCAGTCGGTATCAGGGACGGGTCCCTGAAGATCAGTGCTTCGGGCCGGAAAGAACTTGCCACCATCCACAGCAGCGGATACAGCATCAGTGCTGCTGCCAGGAGCAGCACTGCGTGTTTGCCCAGCGCACGAAGCTTTCGGTTGCGTCCGCGCCCCTTGCTGTAATCGATGTCGGAGTCGTAGGAAGTTTGAGTTTCTGCTTGTGCAGTATCAGTCGCGGTCACTGTAGAACACCCATCGTTTGCTGAAGTAAAAGTTGACGGCGGTGGCAACGCCGATGATGACCACCAGCAACCACGCCATTGCTGACGCGTAGCCCATGTTCAACTGGCCGAAACCCTGTTCGTAGAGGTAGAGCGAGTAGAACAGCGTCGAATCGGCAGGGCCGCCCGTTCCGCCGCTGACC
This sequence comes from Arthrobacter sp. HS15c, assembly GCF_040812005.1. Lineage (NCBI taxonomy): Bacteria > Bacillati > Actinomycetota > Actinomycetes > Micrococcales > Micrococcaceae > Arthrobacter > Arthrobacter sp. HS15c. Next base: position 472,979 of record NZ_JBFOHM010000002.1, on the reverse strand, counting down.
ACGAAAGCCTGAGTGAACGTCTGGAAAGAGTTGATGATCTGGAGAATGAGGTTGAAGAACAGGATGGGGGTAAGCAGGGGCATCGTGACGTTGCGGAACTGCATCCATCTCCCGGCGCCGTCGAGCGAGGCAGCCTCATAAAGATCCTCCGGAATCTGACGAAGGCCGGCCAGGAAAATGACCATGGACGAGCCGAAACTCCAGATGTGGAGCATGATCAGCGACGTCAGGGCCGTGCTTGGATTCGAGATCCAGCCCGGCCCGTCGATGCCGAAAAATGCCAGGAACTGATTGACAAGACCGTCCATTCCAAAGAGCTGCCGCCACAGAATGCCGATCGCGACTGAACCTCCCAGAAGAGAGGGGAGGTAGAAGACAGACCGGTAGATCGGCAGTCCGCGGATTCCCCTGTTTAACACCATCGCCAGGGACAGCGCCACAACAAGCAGCGCCGGAACACCGATCAGAACGTAGACGAAGGTAACACCGAGCGACTTCAGCAGCCGGGGGTCCTTCATCATCTGTTCGTAGTTTTCCAGCCCGATCCAGGACGGCGCACGCAGCAGGTTGTAGTCCGTGAAGGAGAAATACAACGAAGCGATCATCGGACCAATGGTGATGACGAGCATCCCGATGAACCACGGAAGAAGGAACGACCAAGCGGCACGCTCCTCCAGCCGCATCATCAGGGTCCGCCGCCTGGGTGGAACCTCAGGCTTCGACTCACCAACAGAGCCGCTGCTCCGAGGTAATGGCGTCAATGTTGACATAAGTACTCCAGGGTCAAAGGGAAGAAAATGAGAGGCTGGGACAATGCCGGCCGGCTAACAGGAGTCGAGTATGGCAGCGCGAAATCACTGCCGTCAATGCTATTGACGAAAATAGTGACCGGTCACTATTGTGTTTCTATGCCGTCCACCGATCGGCTTCCTGTAAGCCACAGTGGAAGTAGTGACCGGTCACAGAAGATCGCGTTGGTGGGTTCTCTTGACTCCCCTTGAGACACGCACGATGCAGCGCTTCTGCGTGATCCTTTCCCCGGATTCCCAGCGGCATCCAAACGCAGTAGAGCACTGACCTTGGTGGGTCAGGCGTTCAGGTCTGTGCCATTTTGTGAAGCAAAGGAGCTCTAAGTGCAAGCCACATCACCACGTCCGAAAAGGTTCAAGGCAGCGGCCGCGGTCGTCTCCGTCCTCGCATGCCTGGGAATGGTTTCCGGGTGCAGCAGCACTCCGGCGGCAGAGGACGAAAAGGTGTCCCTGCGTTTTAACTGGTGGGGCTCGGATGCGCGTCACGCCCAGACGCAGAAGGCCATCGACCTCTTTGAGGCAGCCCACCCCAATATCAGCGTTCAGCCGGAGTTCTCAAACTTCACTGACTACTTCAACAAGCTTTCCACCGGCGCCGCATCCAGGGATCTGCCCGACGTCATGCAGATGACCGACCCGTACATGTACTCGTACATCGACAACGGCCAGCTCGTGGATCTCAAGGAACACTCGGACGTCCTGCCGACCGGGGATTTCGCGGAGACATCCCTGGCAGGAACGCAGATTGACGGTGGACTCTATGGCATCCCCAGCGGGGAGTCGGGCTTTGGCATGGCAGTCAATCCGGCATTGTTCGAGAAGGCCGGAGTTCCGCTTCCGGATGACAGCACGTGGTCCTGGGATGACTTCAAGGAAACATCGGTAGCAATCTCCAATGCCCTTCCCGGGGTTGCCGGGACGTCCATCACGATGGATGAGCAGACGATGAACCTGTGGCTCCGCCAGCATGGGGAGGACTACTGGAATAACAACGGAAGCGAAATCGGCTTCACGGCAGAGACTGCTGCCAGCTGGTGGGAATTCGTCCGGGATTTGCGCGACAGCGGCGGAACACGGTCCGTCGAGGCAGAGCTTGAATCAGCCAGTGTGGCACTGGAGCAGTCCGACCTGGCCCTGGGAAAGAAGGCCATGACCATGATCTCCGTAAATCAGCTTGGCAACCTGGAGAAGGCCTCCGGGCAGGAATTCAAACTTTTCATGCTCCCTGGCGAAAAGCAGTTCAAGGCTGAGGGCGGATGGACCAAGCCGGGCATCTACTACTCCATCGCCTCCAACAGCGAACACCCCAAAGAAGCCGCAATGCTCATCGACTTCTTGACCAACTCGCCCGAGGCCGGAGAAGTGCTGAAGTTCGACCGGGGAATTCCCTCCAACACCAAGGTCCTCGAAGCACTCAAACCCTCCCTCACCTCCGTGGAGAGCCGGGTCGCCGAGTATGGAACGCGCGTCAACGAGCTGGACGCACCTCCCTACGCGATCCCTCACCCGAAAGCCGGCGCAGTCTTGATCAATGCCGTGAAGCGGCTTTCCCAAGAGGTCGTGTTCGACAGGCTCACACCGAAGCAGGCAGCCGACCAGCTCATCGCTGAAGTTAAAGCAGCGATGTAAACCGTGCGGGTCCCGGCTGCCGTCGGGGCCCGCACCTCCCCTTCCACCCTTCTTCGTTGCTGAGAGTGCCAAACCATGAGCGTTGCATCATTCGAGTCCTTCCGAAAGCGACTGCCGGGAATAATCTACGGCGGTGATTACAACCCGGAACAGTGGCCCCGCAGCACCTGGCACGAAGATGTGCGCCTCATGCGCGCAGCCAACGTTACGCTCGTCAGCCTGGGAGTCTTCTCCTGGTCCGCCCTGGAACCGGCAGACGGAGAATTCGACTTCGGCTGGCTCGATGAAGTCATGGACCTACTGGCCGTCAACGGGATCTTCGCCAACCTCGCAACCCCCAACGCTTCACCGCCGCCATGGCTGGCTACCGACTTCCCCGAAACGTTGATGGTCGAACGCTCCGGCACCCGGGTGGCCGTCGGAAGCCGAGGGCACTTTTGCCCCTCATCCGAGGTCTACCGTGACCGCAGCCACCGCATTGCCCGCAAACTGGCTGAACGCTACGCAGACCACCCCGCCCTGGCCATGTGGCACATCGGCAACGAATACCACTCGAACTGCTTCTGCGACCTCTGCGATGAACGATTCCGGCAGTGGCTGCAGAACAAATACGGCACTTTGGACGAACTGAACTCACGGTGGGGCACCACCCTGTGGGGCCAAATCTATAGCCAGTGGAACCAGGTACATTTGCCCAAACCGGTCAGAGGCTGGGTCAACACCGCCCGGGAACTGGACTTCGCACGTTTTAACACTGACATACAGGTCGAGCTGTACCGGCTCGAAAAAGACCTGCTCCAAAGCATCACCCCCGATATACCGGCGACCACCAACTTCATACAGTTCTTCCGGATCCAGGACTACCGGCGGTGGGCCCCGGAAACAGACGTCATCGCACTGGACATCTACCCGGATCCGGCCAAACCCAGTTCACTGACAGAAGCCGCCATGCAGTACGACCTCATGCGCCACCTCGGAGACGGCGCCCCCTGGATGATGATGGAACAAGCCGCCGGCGCCGTAAGCCAGTGGAAAGTCAACCTCACCAAGCAACCGGGCCGCATGCGTTTGGGGTCCCACCAAGCCATCGCTCACGGAGCCGACGCCGTAATGTTCTTCCAATGGCGGGCATCCCGGTTCGGGCAGGAGAAGTTCCACTCAGCCATGCTTCCCCACGGCGGCCAAGATACCCGGACATGGCAGGAAGTCCGTGATCTCGGCAACGAACTCCGTACCCTCGAAGCGGTCGTCGGCGCCCGCACCGAGGCCAAAGTCGCGCTCGTATGGGATTGGGAAAACTGGTGGGCCGTAGAAGGGGCAGCCCATCCGCTCAACAACTACGACTACCGTGAAGTCGTCGCCAGTCACTACCAGGCGCTATGGAAGACCAACGTCGCCGTGGACGTCGTCACCCTGTCCTCCGACCTTTCAAAATACCGTGCCCTGGTCATCCCCAACCAATACCTGATCAGCGAGCCGCAGCAGGAAGCCGTCCGAGAATTTATCCGCGCCGGCGGGCACGTCCTTATCTCCTACTTCTCCGGCATCGTGAACGATGACGAACAGATAATCGAGAACGGATACCCGGGGGGCCTGCGTGACGTCATTGGGGCACATATCCGGGACCTCTCCCCGCTGGCTAAAGACGCCACGGTAGAGATAGCCGCGGTCCCGGGGCAAGATCTTTTCCCCAGCCCGTTCACAGCAAAGGCCTCCCGCTGGCAGGACGACATCGCCCCCGAGGCTGCGAACATCGTGGCCGTCTTCACCGAAGGGCACCTGAAGGGCAAACCAGCTATCCTCGACCACCACACAGGTCAAGGCAGCGCGATCTACATAGGAACGCAGCTGCCCCAGGAATCACTGGAGCGGCTCGTCACCGCCTTCATCGAACGCTCTGCCGTAGAATCACCCCACGCCGCACCCCAAGACGTCGAAGTCACCGAACGCCACACCAGCGAAAACAGATTCCTCTTTTTCCTCAACCACTCCACAACACCCAAAACACTGGAACTGGAAATCAACGGAAAAGAACTACTGGGCAACCGTAAAGTCGCCAAGGGAGAGAAAATCACGCTCGAAGCCTCCGACGTCGCTGTCATCCAAGTAAAGCGGTGACCCATGACCATGAAGTACCAACAATGGCGGCATGCCCTCCCCATGAGCACCCGGTGTCAGGATGGGGAGCATTCCTCGAACCACACGTTCCCGGGGTAGTACTAAACCATGCGCTCGGCGGTCCTCGACTCGGCAAAACAGCGCGGCGCGTATAAGGGACGGAGAAAGACCCTCACACCGGAACGGGCCACCGAAGTGGTCCAGCGCGCCTGCAATGGCGTCCCAAAAGCCGTCCTCGCCCGTGACTACGGCATCAGCAGGGAGAGCGTCTACCAGTACCTACGCCACGCCAAGCTGGAGTGAGACCCTCCCCCGCCGGCGAGCCGCCACGAGTAGCCGAACGGCGACAGGTTTACGGAATCTTCATTATCGGCTCTTAAGGGAGGCGTCTGAAGTGGTAGGCGATCTGGTTTTCTCGGCTACCTAGCCGGAGTTCGACGAGCCACTCAGTAGGGAGGCCGCGGAGGAGTCCAGCTTTGCGTGAGTTCAGTTCACGCTTTCAGCTGTTGTCTTTCGCGTTCTGAAGGTACCCGGTTTCAGAAACTTGTTCTGAGCGTTCCAGGTCACTCATCAGAGCTTTGATTCTTTGCCTTGCCCGGGAAAGAACGTCATGACCGGGCGCGACGTGGACCAGGCCTTCCTCGATACCGACTATCGCCGCCTCTGCCACCTCTAAAGCTGTAAGGAGACCTCCCGAGGCAGCTGCCATGCTCCGCATCGATACTCTCCCCGCAGCACCGGGCAGGCGTATAAAGGCCCCCGGCGGCAGGACATCCTGTCCAGAGCCGGGATCGACCAGTCCCGGGCAAAGGACCGTTGCGCCCAGCGCCGGCCCCTCTTCGCCCAGCTCAATCGCGAGCGACTCGGTCAAACCCACGACGGCGTGCATGGCCGCGGCATAAGGAGTGCGGTGTGCCAGGGGGGCGAGCCCGCCCGAGGACGCAGTGTTAAGGATATGACCGCTGCCCTGTGTGATCATGATCGGAGCAAAGGACCGGACGCCGTGAATGACCCCCATCAGCTTCACTGCGAGCATCCGGTCCCAGGCTTGCGGGTTCTGTTTCCACAGCGGCGCATCAGGGCATAGGAGACTTGCGCTGTTGCAGAGCAGGTCGACCCGCCCGAACTGTTCCAGGGTCCGGACGGCCAGCCGCTCCACCGCGTCACCGTCGCTGACGTCGGTGCGGACGAAGATGACCTCAGCCCCCGATGACCAGAGAGCATCGGCAGCCGATTCGAGCGCCTCCTCGCGGATGTCCGCGAGAACCAGGCGGACACCCCTGGCCGCAAGGGCCTCCGCGAGACCAAAACCAATGCCGCCCGCACCCCCAGTAATTACGGCGACCTGCCCGGCAGCTATCTTCACAATCTTCTTCTTCCTCAAGAACGGGGTCATATCACCGCGGCCACAGGTCACAACATGCCTAAGCTACCCAGGCTTCGTGTTCACTGACGACCGCCGCGGGTCGGACCGGAGCGCGTTGCGATGGCCTGCGATACGCAACTGGTGGCATCTACGCCCAGAACTCGCGTAGTTCCCGGATAGGGTCTTCCTCGACTCGGGGCAGCTTGTCCAAAATCATCGTTGTGCGCAGTGGCCAATATACGGGCCAGCCTGGCAGTCCAGTGGCTGCCGGCTCGCCTGTGCGCGCAAAGGCGGCCCACGCACTGCTCATCTTGTCGGGCAGGCTCTGCGGCGCGCTTTCCTGCGTGAGGAACTCAGCCTCCGGAGAGGCTAGTTGCCTGAACACGAAAGGGATCTCCAACGTATGACAGGCGCCCAGCTTCCCGCCCATGGCAGGGCTGGGCCAGGTGAAGAGATAGGAAAAATTCTTCCCGGGAGAACCCTTCCGGGCTTCTAATAGTCGGTTGCTGGGCTGCCGGTACAGGCTGTCAGAAATGGTCGATTCCAGCAATTGCTCGCCGGTGGGATTTCCTGCCAAGGTCACGGCAAGAGCCTGGACATACTCCCCCTCACGTCCTGGGGCAACACCAGCTTCCGCCAGCACCATCGCGGCGCGATGCGCATAAGAGGGCTCAGGCGAAACAGCAGGGCGCATCTGCACAGCAAGTGACCCCTCGTTCAGATTGGTTCCTAGTAGCAGGTCAACGTCAGAGTTAGGGCCTTGTCGAACCGACTCCAGCGGGGGTGCCGGAAGGGACGGCGTACCGACTGTGGGCCGGAAGGGCAGCGGGACAGCAAACGTTTCTGCCCCCACTTGTTGAACGAGCTTCTCCTGTGCCTCGAGTAGTTGCCCTACCGGAACTGTGAGTAGTTCTTGAGCGTCAGCGTGGTCCAGCCCGCAAAGCGAAAGGTACTCAAGGCTGATTCGGGAGGAGTCCTCCGCGCTTCGATACCGTCCCGCAGTGCCGCTCTGCATGATTGCTCGATGGAAAAGTCCGCGGGAGACAGGCATCCCCAGCAGCGTGCCTACCGCCGCAGCACCGGCCGACTCGCCAAAAAGGGTCACATTGTCTGCGTCTCCGCCGAAGGCTGAGATGTTCCTCTGAACCCAGCGCAACGCCTCAACCTGGTCCAGCAGTGCAAGGTTGGATGAGTCCGAAAACTCTGGTCCCAGGAGCTCGGCCAAATGAAGGAAACCCAGCGCACCGAGGCAGTAATTGATGGTCACTACAACTGTGCCGGTCGTGGCCGCGAGGTTGGCGCCGTCGAACCTTCTGTCGCTGCCAGAGCCTGAAAGATATGCACCGCCATGGATCCACACCATCACCGGCAGCTTCGAGCCGCCCCTGTGCGGCGTCCAGACGTTTAGGTTGAGACAATCTTTTTCGCTCCATGTCCTCGGCTCGCGCCCAGGGGGAGCAAGGGCTTGGGGATTCTGCGGTGCTGCAGGGCCCGGCAACGTGCAATCCTTCACGCCGGTCCAGCCGCCAGCGGGGATTGGCGGGAGAAACCTCCGCTTTCCATCGACCGGACCCGCGTAGGGGATACCAGTGAAGCACCTTACATCACGGCCTTCAACTGTTGCTGCAAGGCCGCGGACGCTTCCTGCCGGGGTGATGGCGACGCTCATTTCGAGTGGTCTCCTTAAGGTGCAGTAACAAGAATGGCTCAGTTGTCAGAGACAGTGATGATGACGTCCATGTTGGCGCGGATGGGGTTGCTGGAGGGGCAGATCCGGTGGGCCTTTGGTGAGTCCTGTGCTTGATCAGTCGCAGGGTTGGGACGACGACTTCGAGGGTGACCCCTGTGATGTTCACATCCCGTGCGGCTCGGTCTGACCGGATGGGAACAGCCGCGATTCATTTGGCTTTGCCCACGGCCCGTCGCTCACCCATGCTGTTGCCGGATGAGGCCGTAGGGAACGGCCGGGTGTGCCCGGACAATATAACTGCCGTTACCAGTTCGCGTCACGAGTACGCCAACACGGTGGTGTGTCGCAGTTTTAGTAATAACGGCTATGGCTTCTTCCAAGGCCTTGTCCACCTCCTCAGCGGCTGTCACGTTCACTTCCAGCACGCCTGGGAGTAGCTCGTTTTCTCCCTGGGTTGGGCTGGCCGGACACTGGGTTGGCGCTTTTCTGTCTACGACGTCCATCGTTGCCATTCCTGTTTGCGGGTTTCTTGTACTTTCAGGCGAGGCGGACTTTCACGGCCTGAGGCAGTTCAATGACGGACGTGCCGATGCGGAGGGTGTAGTCGCCGGGTTCGTAGGTCCAGACGTTGTCCCAGTAGGCGAGCAGCCGGGTGGGGACGTTCAGGACGGTGGTGATAGTTTCGCCAGGTTCTGCCCACACGGGGGTGGAGGCGACGAGCCAGCGGACGGGGCGGTCGACGGCGGAGCCGGGTTTTTCGGCATAGACCTGCACCACGTTCTTCCCATGCCGGCTGCCGGTGTTCGTCAGCGTCACTGTGACCGGGATGGTGCTTCCGGGTGAGATTGTTCCAGGGGCGTCCGCGGTGTTCAGGGTCCAGTTGGTGTAGCCGAGGCCGTGGCCGAATCCGTAGGCCGGTGCGGTGCCGGCTTTGAGCCAGGCGCGGTAGCCGATGTGAATGCCTTCGTCATAGGTGAGCTTCCCGTCGGCGTCGGGGGTGACGTTGATGACGGGCACGTCTTCCTGGGTTGCGGGCCAGGTGGTGGGTAGCCTGCCGCCGGGCTCGGTGGCGCCGGTGAGGATGTCGGTGAGGGCGTGGCCAAATTCCTGTCCGCCGAAGTAGCCGATCAGCGTCGCGGCGACCTCGTTACGCCAGGGCAGCAGGACGGGGGATCCGGAGTTGACGATGACCACGGTGCGGGGCTTGGCGGCGGCGACGGCGTGGACCAGGCGGTCCTGCAGGCCGGGCAGTTCGAGGGTGGTCCGGTCGTAGCCTTCGGATTCGACGCGGGAGTTGGTGCCCACCACGACGACGGCGATATCGGCAGCCTGCGCGGCTTCGACGGCTTCCGCTATCAGGGAGTCCGGGTCAGAGTCATCCGGTTCAGTGCCGATGGTGATGCTGAGGGCGTTGGACAGTGGTCCGGTGCGGTCGCCGGTGTCCAGTTCCACTCGTACGTCCAAGGGGACCCCGGCAGTTGTCTGGATTTCTACAGACGCTGATGGCGGTGCAAGGAATGCGGCGCCCAGGTCCGTGCCGACGGGCACGATGTGTTCTTCATGGCGCAGCACATCGTCCACGAAAATCCTGCCGTTGCCGACGGTGGAGAAGCCCAGCCTGATGGTGCCGGTCTGTTCGGGGGTGAATATTGTGTGGAACTGAACCATGGAGGACGCTTCGATCGGGGCGTCGCCGCCGAACCAGACGAGGGCGGTGGCCCGGCGGTCCTCTGCGGAAAGCTCCGTTCCCTGGGCGTCAAGGAAGCGTACCCGCAGCCCGGGGTCTTTCGTCTCCGGGTTCTGCAGCTGCTCCAGGGGCAGTTCGGCGAGGCCTTCCTGTACTACCGCCCCCACGCTGTAGGTCACGTTGCCGGCGCCGAACGCCTCTTTGATGCCATCCAGAGGAGACACGATCTTCTCAGGGATAACGGTCGCTGACCCTCCTCCTTGGGTACGGGCGTAGCGGGCGTTATGTCCGATCACCGCGACTTTTTTTACCGTGGCCGGATCCACCGGCAGCACGCCGTCGTTCTTCACCATGACCGTGCCGGCGGCGGAGGCTTCACGGGCGAAAGCGATGGGGTCTTCCCGGTCGGCCCACTGAAGGCCAACGGCTTCGAAGCCTTCCAGCGCCCCGACACGGGCGGCAAGCTGAAGGATCCGCAGGACCTTCCGATCGATGATCGACTCCGCCACTTCACCGGACTTCACCGCAGCGACCAGGGCTTCGCCCCAAGGTCCGTCGGGGCCGGGCATGGCCAGGTCCTGGGAGGCGTTGGCGCTGTTGATGCTGCGCACGGCGGTCCAGTCACTGATGACGACACCGTCGAAGCCCCATTCGCTGTTCAGCGGGGTTTCGAGCAGGTCGTTTTCGGTTGCGGTGGTGCCGTTGATGGAGTTGTAGGCGCTCATCACCAGCCAAGCCTTCGATTCGACGATGGCTTTCTCGAACGCAAGCAGGTACAGCTCGCGAAGCGGCCGTTCTTCGACCTTTACGTCCACGGTGAAGCGGTCGGTTTCGGAGTCGTTGGCGATGTAGTGCTTGGGGGTGGCGCCAACACCGTTGCGCTGCACGCCGGAAACGTAGGCAGCGGCAAGCTCCGCCGTCAGGACGGGATCCTCGCTGAAGGCTTCGAAGTGCCGGCCGCCCAGCGGCGAACGGTGCAGGTTGATGGTGGGGCCGAGGACCACGTCCACGCCCTTGCGGCGGGCTTCAACCGCAGAGGCGACGCCGAGCCGGTCAGCGATGGCCGGGTCCCAGGACGAGCTGATGGCGGTCGCCGAGGGGAAATTCATGGACGGCTGGCGTTCATCCCAGACTTCACCTCGAACCCCCGACGGACCGTCTGAGACGACCATGTGGCGCAAACCGATGCTTTTAATTGGCCACGTAGTCCAGAAGTCCCGCCCCGTCAGGAGCTGCACCTTCTCCTCGAGGGTGAGTTCGGACAGGAGACTTTCGAGTCGAGCATCTACGGTGGGGTTTTCCATGACGTCCTTGTCTTAAGGGAATGACCTCGGGAGAGGTTTTGTGGGAGTTCAGGCGCACTGCTACCTATGGGACTATTCCTATAGTAACTCCGGTCGGTTGCCTGTCAAGGGTCCCCGTGGCCTGCCAAGAGGCGCAGCCCGCCGGAAGTCCGTCGCCGAGAAATATTGCCCCTTGACACCGACCGTGGCGGGTATCACTATAGGAATATTCCCATAGGGGCCCCGCAACAGGTGCCCGGAACATTCAAAGGAGAATGCAGTGCAACTACGTAAACGTGCGGCAACCGCTCTCGCAGCAGTAACGGTGGGCGGTCTGCTGCTCACGGGTTGCGGCGGCGGTGGCACATCCGGAGGCCAGACCGGCGGGGCAGCCGCGACCAGCGGTACGCTGACGCTGGCCAGCCCCTTCGACAACAATTCATTCGATCCGGCGGCCCTGGAGATCGGAAACCGAGTCCACTACTGGATGCCCGTCTATGACACGCTCCTGGTGCTCGATAAGGATGCAAAGCTCCAGCCGAACCTCGCCACCGAGTGGTCCTACAACGCTGACAACACCGTTCTGAACCTGAAACTGCGCGAAGGCGTGAAGTTCACAGACGGCACTCCCTTTGACGGCGCAGCAGTGAAGGCCAACCTTGAGCACCTGAAGGCCGGCAAGGGCCAGAACGCCTACATGGCAGCATCCATCGCCAATGTTGAAGTGGTAAGCCCGGCCGAAGTGAACCTGCAGCTTACCGCCCCGGACCCCGGCTTGATCTACTACCTGGGCGTTGTCGGCGGAGCTATGGCAAGCCCCACGGCGGAGGCGTCACCGGACATCGCCTCGACTCCCGTCGGCAGCGGCCCGTACACGCTGGACAAGTCCGCTACGACCCCGGGCAGCCAGTACACCTACACCCGGAACGCGGACTACTGGAACAAAGACGCCTTCCCCTACGACAAGATCGTCGTCAAGCCCATCGCGGACAACACCGCCCGGCTTAACGCCTTGAAGTCCGGACAGGTCGACGCCGGCATCATCGAAGCCAAGAGCGTGAAGGAAGCGGAGAGCAGCCGGTTGAAGGTCAGCACCGAGCCGGTGGACTGGCACGGTCTCTTCATCGCGGACCGGGAAGGCAAGACTGTTCCGGCCCTGGGCGATGTCCGCGTCCGTCGAGCCATTAACATGGCGATCGACGCCGATGCCATCCTGAAGAACCTCCAGCTGGGCCAGGGCGAGGTCACGGACCAGATCTTCAATACCAAGAGCCAGGCCTACGTGAAGGATCTGGACAACAAGTACACCTTCGACGTCGACGCAGCCAAGAAGCTGATGAGCGACGCCGGATACGCCAACGGATTCGAGGTCCTCATGCCAGAACTGGCCACGTTCCCGCAGATCACCCCGATTATCGAGCAGCAGCTGGGGGCCTTGAACATCAAGATCAAATGGCAGAAAGTGTCCGCTGACGCCACCATCTCCGAAGTCCTCTCCGGGAAGTTCCCGATGTTCTTCTTCTCCCTCGGCAGCCAGTCAGCCTGGCAGGACTTCCAGAAGGTCGCTCTCCCGACCTCCCCGTGGAACACAGCCAAGGTCAACAACCCGGAGCTGAACGCCCTCGTTCAGGCGGCCCGCGTCGCTAAGTCGGGCGAGGAACAGGACAGGGCGATGCAGGCAGTCAACACCTTTATGGTTGACAACGCCTGGTTCGCCCCCTGGTACCGCGTCGACAACATCATCGCAACCAGTGCCAAAACCCAGGTCACCCCGCAGCCGTGGAACGTTGCACCCTGGATCCGCAACTACCGGCCCGCCTCCTAACCAACCAAGGACGGTGGCCCGCCGCGGCGGGCCACCACCACTTCCAGACGGTGAAACCATGATCAACTTCCTGGCACGTCGCCTGCTCTCCGGCGTCGTTCTCATTCTCGTCATCACCACGATCGCGTATGCGCTCATCTACTCCAATGCCGGAAACGCGGCACGCAACATCCTCGGTGAAAGCGCAACGGCAGAAGATGTGGCCGCCAAAGCGCAGGAACTCGGCCTCGACCGGCCACTCCACCAGCAATACTTTGATTGGTTCTCCCGGGCAATCGGAGGCGACCTGGGAGTCTCCTGGTTCACCAACGAACCCGTCAGCGCCCTCCTCGCCAACCGCCTTCCGGTCACCCTGTCCATGGTGATCCTCGCCGTCCTGGTCACCGCAGTCATCAGTGCCATCCTCGGCGTCACGGCCGCTGTCCGCGGCGGCTGGCTCGACCGGCTCCTGCAGGTCGTCAGCGTCATCGGATTCTCCCTCCCTAACTTCTGGGTGGCACTGGTCCTCGTGGTTCTGTTCGCCGTAGCCGTCCCCATCTTCCCCGCCACCGGGTATGTGCCAGCATCGGAATCCCTGTCCGGCTGGTTCCTCGCCCTGATACTGCCGGTCACCGCTCTTGTCCTGGGCGGCATCGCCTCCGCCGCCCAGCAGATCCGCGGCGCCGTGATCGATGTCCTGGACATGGACTACGTCCGCACGCTCCGGGCCCGCGGCCTGAGCTCAAGCAGCGTGCTCCTGAAGCACGTCCTGCGAAACGCCGCTCCCCCGGCTCTGACCGTCTTGTCCCTGCAGTTCATTGCTCTCCTGGGCGGAGCCGTCGTCATTGAGCGGGTCTTCGCCATCCCCGGCATGGGCACCCTGACCATCAACTCCTCCTTCCAGGGCGACGTACCGGCCCTGATGGGCGTTGTGGTGGCCCTGGTGATCCTTGTCGTGATCGTCAACCTCGTCATCGACCTTGCCAATGGCTGGATCAACCCGAAAGCGCGACTGCAATGACCGAAGCAACCACAGCCCTGACCAACGCCCCCCTGCCCGCAGCGCCCGGACGCGTCTCCATCTCACGCACGGTCCTGCGCAACCCGCTGGGACTGACTGCCCTGATTATCCTGACACTCATCATCCTGATCAGTGTCGTCGCCCCGTTCTTTGCACCGCACAGCCCTACCGAGGTGAAGATCGACAAGATCCTCGCACCCCCCTCGTCCGACTACCTGCTCGGTGGTGACGGCGCCGGGCGGGACGTCTTCAGCCGCCTCATCTGGGCTGGCCAGAACACCCTGCTCGGCTCCCTGATCGCCGTATCAATCGCGCTCGTTCTCGGCTCCGTTGCAGGTCTCGTTGCCGGGTACTTCGGGAAGGCTTTTGACGCAACGTTCAGTTGGGCATCGAACATCCTGATGGCCCTGCCCGCGATGATCGTCCTGCTCGCCCTGTATCAGACACTGGGCGGTTCGGTGTATTCGACCATGGCCGTCTTCGGCGTCATGCTCTCGCCCGGGTTCTTCCGCCTCGTCCGCAACCAGGTCATCGCTGTAAAGAACGAACTGTACGTCGATGCGGCACGTGTTTCCGGGCTCAGTGACGCCCGCATCATCAGCCGGCACATCCTGCGCGTCGTGCGTTCCCCCATCATCATCCAGACAGCCGTCATCGCGGGCATCGCCATCATTATCCAGTCCGGCCTGGAGTTCCTCGGCCTCGGCGATCCCGGAACCCCAACCTGGGGCGGAATGCTACAGGATGCCTTCAGCAACATCTACATCAACCCTGCCGGCATCCTCTGGCCGGGCCTGATCATCGCAGCCACAGTGGCCTCGCTGGTCCTGTTGGGCAACGCCATCCGCGACGGACTGCAAGGCCCCCGCGCCGCCGCCGTCCGCCCGCGCGCTGTCAAGCAACACGGGCACGGTCCGGCCGGCAGTGCCGGCGTCGAGATCCTTGAAGCGGACACCCGGAAGGCTCCGCTCCTGCGGGTCCAGGACATCCAGGTCGGTTACGGCAGTGCGGAAAATCCTCTCACGGTCGTCAGGGGCGTCAGCTTTGACGTGGCAGCCGGTGAGATTGTGGGTATCGTCGGTGAATCCGGTTCCGGGAAGACGCAGACCGCGTTCTCGATCCTCGGGCTCCTGCCCAGGGGAGGCCGGGTCCTGTCCGGGTCCATCCAGTTCCGTGGACGGGACATCACCTTCGCCCCCGAGAGCGAGATGCAAAAGCTTCGCGGGCGGGAAATCTCCTACATTCCACAGGAGCCCATGAGCAACCTGGACCCGTCCTTCACCATCGGACACCAGCTGGTCGAGCCGATGCAGGCCGTCCTGAAGATCTCGAAAGAGGAAGCCCGGAAACGCGCCCTTGCTCTCCTGGCGAGGGTGGGCATTGCGGATCCGGAGCGGACTTTCCGGTCCTACCCGCACGAAATCTCCGGCGGCATGGCCCAGCGTGTCCTCATCGCCGGCGCTGTCTCCTGTGAGCCCAAGCTCCTGATCGCCGACGAACCAACCACCGCACTGGACGTCACAGTGCAGGCCGAGGTCCTTGACCTGCTGCGCGATCTGCAAAGCGAAATGGAGATGGGCATCGTCATGGTCACGCACAACTTCGGCGTCGTCGCCGACCTGTGTGACAGGGTCGTGGTGATGCAGAACGGGCGCGTCGTGGAAGCCAACGATGCAGAAACCCTCTTCTACACACCGGAGAACGCTTACACCAAGGCCCTGCTGGCCGCGACCCTCGATGACGCCCCGCCGCGGCCCCCGCTCGGACAGAAGTTCCTCACCAGCAAAGGACAGAACCATGCATGACACAGCTTCCTCAACCCCATTGCTGGTGGCCAAGGACGTGGTGGTCGAATACCCCCGAAAAGGGTTCCGCAAAACACCATTCCAAGTCCTGCACGGCGTCTCACTTGACATCCTTCCAGGTGAAACCGTAGGGCTAGTGGGCGAGTCCGGATCGGGTAAGACCACCCTGGGCCGGGCCATCCTGGGCCTCGTCCAACCGGTTTCCGGCACCATCACCTTTGATGGCCAGGACATCACGGCCTTGGACCGGCGGGAACGCCGGAAGTTAAGCGACTCAATCCAGGTAGTGTTCCAGGACCCTTACACGTCCTTGAACCCCACCATGACCGTCGGGGACATCCTCAGCGAGCCGTTGCTGGCGAAACCGGAGCTGAAAGGCTCCGCCCGCGCCCGCATCAGCGAGCTGCTCGAACAGGTGGGCCTGCCCTCCGGTGCCGTGGACAAGTTCCCCCGCGAATTCTCCGGGGGCCAGCGGCAGCGCGTCGCAATCGCCCGGGCGCTGGCACTGTCGCCGCGCCTGATTGTCTGCGATGAGCCGGTATCGGCACTCGACCTTTCCACCCAGGCGCGCGTCCTGGATCTCTTTATCGAAATCCAGGAACGCACGGGGGTCGCCTACCTCTTCGTCTCCCACGACCTGTCCGTGGTCCGGCACATCAGCCACCGCGTCGCGGTGATGTTCAAGGGCTACATCGTCGAATACGGCGATGGCGGCCAAGTCACCTCGAACCCAACCCACCCTTACACCCAAAAACTGCTCATGTCAGCCCCGGTGGCCGACCCACGGCGACAGCGTGAACGCCGGGCAGAACGCAGGTTGTTGCTGGCCGGGACCGGATCGGAAGGCCAGTCCTGATGAGAGCCATCGTCGTGATGTTCGACAGCCTGAACCGTCAGATGCTTCCCCCTTACGGCGCCGAAGGGATCCATGCGCCGAACTTTGAGCGCCTCGCCCGGCAAACGGCCATGTTCACCAACTGCTATGCCGGCAGCATGCCCTGCATGCCCGCCCGGCGGGAAATGCACACCGGCCGCTACAACTTCCTGCACAGGTCCTGGAGCCCCCTGGAACCCTTTGACGACTCGGTTCCCGAGATCCTCAAAGGACAAGGCGTCTACACCCACCTCGTGACCGACCACCAGCACTACTGGGAAGACGGCGGCGCGACCTACCACAACCGATTTAACACGTATGAGTTCTTCCGCGGCCAGGAAGGAGATGCCTGGAAGGGGCACGTTGCCAAGGCAACCCCGCCGACCACCCTGAACGCAGACAACCAGCTGACACGGCAGGACTGGATCAACCGCCAATACCTCACCAACGAAGCCGACCACCCGCAGACCCGAACCTTCGATGCCGGACTGGAATTTATGCAGACCAACGTCGACCAGGACCAGTGGATGCTGCAGATCGAATGCTTCGATCCGCACGAGCCTTTCTTCAGCTACGACGAGTACCGAAAGCGCTACGGACTGGAAGACGCCGAAGGCCCCGTCTTCGACTGGCCCTCCTACCGTCGCGTCATTGAAGAGGACGACGTGGTTGACCGGGCCCGCAACGAGTACCTGTCGCTGCTCACAATGTGCGACCAGTCCCTGGGACGGGTGATGGACTTCATGGACCGCAATGACATGTGGCAGGACACCATGCTGCTGGTCTGCACCGACCATGGATTCCTCCTGGGCGAACACGGCTGGTGGGGCAAAAGCGTACAGCCCTGGTACGACGAAACCATCCATACTCCCCTGTTCATCTGGGACCCCCGGGCCAAAGTAGCCGGCGAGACCCGGGACAGCCTGGTGCAGACCATCGACTTCGGTCCGACCCTGCTGGAATTCTTCGGAATTGAAAGGACCCCGGACATGCACGGCAAGCCGCTGGCGTCCGTCGTGGAAAATGATGAACCCGTCCGGGAAGCTGCCCTCTTTGGAATTTTCGGAGCACATGTGAACGTCACCGACGGGCGGTACGTCTACATGCGCTCCTGTGCAACCGCCGAGAACCAGCCCCTGTTCGACTACACGCTCATGCCTACCCACATGCGCAGCCGTTTCACGGTTGAGGAACTCCGCCAGGCCAAACTCGTGGACGGGTTTTCCTTTACCAAGGGTGTCCCGCTACTGCAGGTTCCGGGCTGGACCATGGGCAGCCCCTACGGATTCGGCACCCTCCTGTTCGACCTCGAAACGGACCCGCACCAACAAAATCCGCTAAATGATCCAGTGCTTGAGACGCGGATGGCAACACTGCTGGTGGAACTGATACGGACAAACGACGCCCCGCCTGAGCAGTACATCCGCCTGGGCCTGCCGGAAACGGGACCGGTGGAAGAACAACACCTGCTCGTCGATCAACAGTGGGCCCAGGTCCAGTCCTCCAGGGAACCGGCAGCACGCGTCCCGGACTTCCCCGCCGACTCCATCGTCACAACCGTCCCCATATCCGAATTGATCAAGGATCAGCGACGGCGCCAAACACTGGTGGAAGCCATCCCTACGCTGGGAAACGATGCAGCGATGGCAATGTTCGCCAGCCACACAATCGTGGAAGCGGCGGCTATGACTCCCAATCTCCGCTCCCCCCAGATCAGGAAACTGGAAGCGGAACTGGCCGAAACAATCAAATAGCGTGCCCTGCGCCCAGCCTTGTGGGGTGGGGCGCCGGGCCTGCTGCGGATGCCAGCGGTAAACTGGCCGTCAGCACACGCGCCCACGGTCTAGACCTTTGCGGCGCTCAAGATGGGAAGCAAGACATGAAGTTCGAAGAAATCCTGCTGGCACTGATCGCCCGGGCCCCCTGCAGCGGTTACGACCTGGGCCGGTGGCTCGCCACAGAAGGGCAATTCCTTCGAGCCAACGCTGATCAGTCCCAAATCTACAAAACTCTGAACCGGCTCCTGAAGAACGGCCACATCGAATTCACCGTTGAGGAACGCGAGGGCGCGCCCGACGCCAAAGTCTACCGGCTGACATCATCCGGCGCCGAGCACCTGACGCGGGTGACCGAGTCGCAGTACGTCCCCCCGGCACGATGGCAGGAACCCGACTTCACTGCCAGGCTGACCTGCCTCGTTCCGCTCAACCCGCCGACCGTCCTTTCCCTTATCGAAACAGAGGTCGCCTTCCGAAAGGACCAAATCAGGCGCTTCAGAAACCGCGACCGCGCTGTCCGCCCAGAGCCGGGCCGCTTCACCATCGACGTGGAATTTATGACGGAGCTCCTCAATAGCACGCACACCTTCAATGCGGCCGAGGCCGATACTTGGGTTGCCTGGTTGGAAGCCCAGCACCGGAAATGGACCGAGTACCTGGACGAAAAGGCCGGGCATTCCGCAGCACCAGCTACTGAATAGCCCGCAAAAAGATGGATTACCAACTCCCCGTGGATACACCCAATCATCATGCAGCAAGCTGCTGCTCGCCCGCCCGCACAACGACAACGGCCAAGGCGACGGCGACCACGCAGCTTGGCCAGGTTCCGCGATCCGCTGCAGATCATCCCCTACTGCACGAGGACGTCCTCATACCGGCCGGGACCTTCCAGATGGGCGACAGCTTCGGGGAGGGGTATCCCGCTGACGGCGAAGTCCCCGTCCACGCCGTGGAACTGAATGCCTTCAAAATTGATACCACCGCGGTGAAAAACGAACAGTTCGCAGCCTTTGTGGATGCCACGGGATACCGCACTGAAGCAGAAAAGTACGGCACGTCGGCAGTGTTCCACCTCGTCGTCCAAGCTGACAGGAAAAATATTCTCGGGGCAGCATCCGGTTCCCCCTGGTGGCTCACCATCAAGGGGGCTGACTGGGCGCACCCGGCCGGCCCGGGACAGCACTGGTCCGAAATCCCCGACCACCCGGTCGTGCAGGTCTCCCATGACGACGCCCTTGCTTACTGCCGGTGGGCCGGCCGGCGACTGCCAACCGAGGCCGAATGGGAGTACGCCGCCCGAGGAGGGCTCGACCAGCAGCGTTACCCCTGGGGCAACGAGCTTATCGCCCCTGACGGGACCCATAACTGCAATATCTGGCAAGGGACGTTCCCGGAAGTCAACACTCAGAAGGACGGACACCTGGCCACCGCGCCGGTCCGCAGCTTCCCGCCGAATGGCTACGGGCTGTTCGAGGTCAGCGGCAATGTCTGGGAATGGTGCGCAGACTGGTTCCTGCCCAAGTACTACCGCAACTCACCCACGGAAAACCCCCAAGGGCCCACCATCGGCAGAGGCCGGGTGATGCGCGGCGGTTCTTACCTGTGCCACGACTCCTATTGCAACCGCTACCGCGTCGCAGCCAGAAGCTCAAACACCCCTGACTCGTCCAGTAGCAACTGCGGATTCCGAACGGCTGCGGACTGAACCATGTTGGATGACACCCCGCCCGGCGCCGCCCCGGGCCCGCCGTCGCGCGGGAAGATCGCCGAACGGTTGCTGCCCGGTGGAACCGAACCGGACCCGCGCTTCACGCTCGCCAACGAGCGCACTTTCCTGGCGTGGATCCGCACCTCCCTAGCCCTCCTTGCCGGCGGCATCGCCATCGAGGCGTTTACGTCCGATCTGTTTCCTGAGCCGGTACGGAAGGGCCTCGCCGCTGTCCTGCTCGTCCTCGGCATGCTTCTCAGCGCCGGTTCTGCTGTGCGCTGGCTCCGTGTGGAGCGCAGCATGCGCAACAAGGTGCCGCTTCCGTTGCCGATGATAGTTCCGCTCCTGGCCGGAGCCGGCGCGCTGGCCGCCGGCGTCGTGGTGGTCGTCATCCTCTGGCAGTGAACTCATGGGACCCAACCGACCGCCCACCCACGTGCACGGGGATGCTGGTCTGCAGCCGGAACGAACCACCCTCGCGTCGGCTGCCAGCAGTTGTCGGGCGGTCGCGGCTCTTACGCCTGACGAGCTGCCCGCAACGACGACAGTGCGTCCGTTCATTTCCAACTCCATACGCTGACTCCTGAACTCATGCAGTAAGCTAGCGCCGCCCGGCGGCGCTAGCTTGCTCTAATTTCGTGGTGGTCCAGGCTTTACACAGAGGGTTTGCTTCGGCCCAAAAGGAACGCCGGGAGTGGCCAACCGTCCCGACCTCTCCAGAGCGACCTCGATGAGATATGCCCCATCCAGCTAGGTTCTAAGTGAATGAATTGGCCTAGAATCGACGCTCGTCGCGTGATCCCTGTTACTCACGAAGGCTCACTTATGGCTGCAGATAATTTCTGGATGGGTCTGCTAAGCATCCTGATTACGCAAGATCCATAGATGGCGAATGCCGCATTGACCCTCAGGTTCCCCTGATGCCGACCACTAGTCGTCGGTTCTTCCTTGGTTCGGTTCTCTGCAATGGCCTGGACTCCTGAGCCTAAATTGTCAGGCGCTTCCCGGTCATTACTGCTTGCTTCGTGCTACGTGGACCGGGGGCGTCCGGCTCTGCCGCCCCTATCCCGCGACTCAAACCAGCGGGGCCTGTGCCTGCTCAAAATCCAACCGCGCGTCCCGTAGCCACTCTGACATGACGGCACGCTCACCCCGCTCCGCGGTAGCGAAACCCTCATGCTGGGTCTTTTTCGGCCAGGTGTGGTGGGAAGCCACGGTGGCGCGGACCGTCAGCTTCGTCGGGCTGAGGTTAATGGCCATCAGATCGTGAGCAAGCGCCAGCCGGCCAGTGTAGGACTCACGAATTTCCGCGGCTACCTCGAGGCTGGTATCGAAATCGTTGTTGAAGTGGAAGGGAACGGCGAGTCGCGGTTCGACCAGTTGGAAGACTTGCCCGGCATCCACGGGCTGGGTGTGCGCCCATGTGCCGACGCCCTTGGCGGTGCGCTTGTCGTAACCGGACTTCTCCAACAACGTCTTGGTGGAGTCAAAGCATTCATGCACCAGGACATCCGCGCCCGCAGCCGCATCAATGAGGAACCGGTTCGGCGCCGTGTCGCCGGAGTACACAAATGAGTTTCCGTTCCAATCCAGTCGCAGACCGACTGCCCCATCCAGGATATGGACTGCTGGGAAACTCGAAATCTGGACCCCGTTGTGGTCGTAGATAACCTTGCTCTCGGCCCAGTCGAACTCGTGGATGTTCACGTATTCGGTGGACACCGGGAGCAGACCGCGCCGGCTGTCCGCGTCCCATCGGAACGAACTCAGTTGTTGCTCAGCAAAGTGGCGGAATCCGTGCTCGGGGACTCGTCCTGACGGCCCATAGAACTCGAGCGGATCAAGCCTGCCACCGGTCCGGGACCCTACCCAATATGCGCCAAAGTCCCCGACATGATCTGTATGGAGGTGGGTCGCAAATAGTGCTGTGATTTCTGCGGTCGGTACTTCCAGCGCGGTGAACCGCGAGAACGAGCCGAACCCAAAGTCAAAGATGAACTTCTCGCCGTTGCCGAGTTCGATAAGCCAGCCTGAGTTGGCTTGGGCCATTCGAAGGAATGGGCGGCCGGTTCCGAGTGCAACAATGCGCATCTCATCCGGTTCAAGTTCTTCGGTGCCGGGAAAATATGTGTCTCGTTGAGTATTCAATGCGTTTCCTTTAGGAGGAGTTGGTACCAGGAGGATTCTCTTTGCCAGAAGCGACTGCGGGCTAGGTTAGTTCGGCGAGGTTCCGTGATTTGCCTTCCTTCGTCAGAATGATTGCCCCGAGACTGACGAAGAGGACGAGGGTCCAGGTCACGGCTAGTATCGTGATGCTTCCGTCACCCGCCAGCACGAGAGCGGAGGCAACGGCTGGGGCAAAACCGATACCGATAGTGGACGCGGTCTGGAAGCACAATGACGCCCCCGTATACCTCACTCGGGTAGGGAACAATTCCGCAGCGAAGGCGGCAAAAGGGCCAACGACGACGCCTTGGAGGGCTTGTCCGACCATAACTGCTACAAGGAAGCCAACCACTGTACCTCCTTGGACAAGCAGCAGCAGCGGGTACGCGAAAAGGACCATGCCGATGACCCCCGACATCATCACGGGCTTCCGGCCATAGACGTCGCAGAGGCGCGCACTGATGATCGTGGTGATCAACATGACCGCCGCTGCCCCGGCCTTGGCGTTCAGGACTCCGGTTACGTCGGCACCGTTGGCCACGGAGAAGCTCACTGCCCAAACTGTGACAATTCCCGCCATCCCAAAAAGGCTCACCCCTGCCAACGTTCCCAAAAGAAGAGACTTGGAGTGCCGGGCAAATAGCTCAACGACCGGAAGTTTCCTTGACTCCGCTTGGGCTTCGAACTTCTTGAAGACAGGACTCTCGGAGACTTTGAGCCGTATGACCAGACCGATGGCGACGAGCACAATGCTGAAAAGGAATGGGAGGCGCCACCCCCAGGCCTGAAATTGGTCACCGGGCAGCACAGAGACTGCTGAAACGGCAAGGGTGGCAAGAATAGCGCCGGCAGGTGCGCCCATGTTCGCAAAGCTGGCCGCAAATCCCCGCTTACCGCCGGGAGCGTGCTCCAAGGCAATGAGCATCGCGCCTCCCCACTCACCGCCTTGGGAAATGCCCTGAACAATCCGGAGGAGGATGAGCAAGATGGGGGCCAGAACACCTATTTGTGCAGTGGTAGGCAGGAGACCAATCGAAACCGTAGCAGCGCCCATCATCATCATCGAGACAACGAGGACGGTCTTGCGGCCCACCCGGTCACCGAAGTGACCAAAAATGACGCCTCCTAGCGGTCTGGACACGTAGCCCACAGCCAGTGTGGCGAACGAGGCAAACGTTGCCATCTCTGGGCCAAGGTTTGTGAAAAAGACCTTATTGAAAACGACAGCGGCAGCAGTTGCATATAGGAGGAAGTCATAGTATTCGATGGTGCTACCTAGAAAGCTGGAGGCAAGGATTCGCCGCATATGCCGGCTGTTCAATGACACCTCGGTTGATACGTATTCAGTCGCGGATGAACTCATGAATGATCATCCTTCCGTCCAGTCCAATCGGCGGGGCGCCGGTTAGTTAGGCATTGCCCACTCGTGGCTGAGGCTGCGTACGAAGAATTACCTGTGAATCGCATAATTGGGGCTCCTTGGGCGGCTGGTTCACCGCAGTGATGAGAGGGAAGCACTGGGCGCCTGAGAGGTAAAGACCTTGGCGTCGTCTGGAAGGAAGGCGAACGCTGCACGAGCGTTGTCTTAAATATGGGGCGTCACACTCCTGCTGTAAATGACGAATACGTGCACATCTTATTTAGAATCACTGAACATGAGCACGTTTACACTTCGCCATCTGGAGTACTTCGTCGCTGTGGCGGAGGAGGGTTCTGTCACTGCGGCCGCCAGAAAATTGAACGTTTCGCCGGGTGGTGTGTCCGTGGCTATCAGCGAGCTTGAGACGAGTTTAGCCACGCAACTAACGCTCCGCCGGCGAGCTAAAGGGGTTACGCTTACCCCGGCTGGAAGGCATGCGCTGAGTCACGCACGCGCTGTGCTCCGGGAGTCAGGCGAGTTGCAGAACATCGCCCGGGTCATAGAAGGAGAGCTGGTGGGCACTATCCGCATCGGCTGCTTCAACACTCTTTCCCCCTGGCTGATGCCACGGATTGTCGAGTACTTCATGACGGAACATCCTGGCGTCTCGGTGGAGATGGTGGAAGATTCCTCCAACGCGTTACAGCAGCGACTGCTTGAGGGCGACCTGGATGCCTGCCTGATTTACCGGATACACGCTCGGCCTGGAGTGGATTGGGAAGACATCGTCCCTGTAAGATTGCAAATCTTGCTTCCGCCAACCCACAAGCTTGCGGATCGCAGTGAAATTTCGCTGGGCGAACTCAGTGGCGATAGGGCAATCTTGCTCTCTCTGCAACCAGCGTCAGATATAGCCAACGAGATGCTTAGCGCCACGGGCTTCACCGCAAGCACCCGCATGTTCAGCAATAACGTAGAAACTATCAGGTCTATGGTGGCCAGGGGCATCGGCTACTCAGTGTTGATGGGCAGACCCGCAGGCGATACCACCTACGATGGTCTTCCAGTTCTTTACAAGAGGATTGCTGATGACATGCCGGCGAACTCTGTGGTGTTGGCACGCCCCGGTGGCAGCGTCCCCAATGCCAAAGTACAGGCTCTTTCGACATTCTGTCGCATCAAATTCGGAAGTGAGCGTCACCCCGTACAGTAGTCCCAGCCCTTTAGCGTTGCCCGCTTCTGACGGAGACTCCGGCCGGCTCTCCTTGAGAGCGTGCAATGTGCCAAGGACAGGGCAGTATCCAACGGCAGCGGGGTTACACACCGCGTCGCATGGACCGAGTCTGAAGTCAACAACGTCAGTACAGGGTCCGTGATCCGTCGTTGCGTAAAGGTGCGCAGCGTCGGACGGGCCATCCTCATCCAGCTGGCAGGTGGATGAGAGCTCTAACGAGTGGCTCCTCGCCATCTCCCGCGCGGGAAGGCTTCAGGCCCTTCGTCTACTTGTGACGCACCCCGAGTGAAGGGCCGTCCAGCGCGCCCCAAGGGAGAACCGAGTTCATTCACCCCTTTAGCTCCTGCGCTGCCAGGACAGGCAAGGTTGCCGCGGCCGAAGTACGGACATGTTCGATGCATGCCAAACGCGCCTGGACTGGATCTCCTGAAAGGATTGCATCAACGACCCGTTGGAGGCCTTCAATGGTGGGCTGGGCGCGGTCCTTCATTGACAACGAGACCCGCCGAATCTGATGGATCCGAACGTGAAGTCGGTTGACAGCCTCTTGCAGTTCGACGTTACGGGCTCCGTCCAGAAGGTGCGCGTAGTAAACATCACTTGCGAGCAGGGCTGCGGTCGTGTCGAAGTCTTCGATGGCTTTCCGGAGTGGTCGAAGCGATTCGGCGAACAACTTTTTCTCCGACGCTGTTCCGCGCACTGCAAATAGCTCGCCAGCCAGGCCTTCCAGAACAGCACGTACAGCGTAAATATCAGCGGCCTCGGCATAATCAAGCTCCCGCACGCGAGCACCTCTGTTTTCGGTGAGAACTATGATTCGCTCGGCGGCAAGATGACGTAGAGCATCGCGCACCGCGGTGCGGCCGACGCCGTATTTTATGGCCAGCTCCCGTTCGACGAGTTTAAGGCCGGGTTCATACTCGCCGTCAGCAATGGCCCGCCTCAATATCTCTGGAAGACCCCGAGGATCTTCCAACGCCTCATTCGTCTTCACAAGCGACATGGCCCGGCACTCCCTCGTTCAGTGAATTGTGGTTCATGTTCGAGCATACAGATCAACTGATACCGCGAGCGATTTCAGCATATTTTTGTCGACAAAACTGAGTCTGACGGTCGATGAAATCTGAAAGTTCCCCGCCAGATGCACAAAGCCATCGGCCCGCCCGAGCACACTTGAAGATCCTGTGGCTCGCCGGGGAGGTCAACCCACGGGGCAGATCTCCCATCCAATTTTCCGCCATAATCCTTGCATTAGCTGGGATTAGAGCAGGCGTATCTCCTAACGCAGCCGGTTGAGTCTGAGGTCAGGGATGGTCGCGCCGCGGTTCCGAGGCGGAGGGACTCCCATTTGGATGGTCTCAAAAAAAGTTCTCAACACTCTAGTTTTTTGTCGACATATCTGTCTAAGCTGTCTTCACCGCTCGACGCCAATAAGGGATCCAATTCTGAATCTGCGCGTCATGAACGAAGGCGCTGATGGTCGACCAAGCCATTCAGAGAAAGAGATGACCGGCGCATTACACCGCTCGAATGAGGAATGAAGGAGCACCGGATGTACAACCTGCATAAGTTGCTGTGGGACATTCGCAGGGACCCTGCTCTTGCAGAGAGTTTTCGTAGCGACCCGGGTCCGATTCTCGATCAGTACGGGGTGGAAGGTGAGTCCCGGACGGCGATGTTGGAGCTGGATTTCAAGAAGCTCCACAAGATCGGGGCGAACCCGTATCTGATCTATTTCTGCGCCATCCAGCTGGCTGTTGATCGTGCCGCGTATTACACACAGATCCGTGAGGAGGAGAACTGATGGGAAAGATCGTAGGAGCATTCGCAGCATCGCATTCCCCTGGAGTGACGGGCTGGCCTGAACGGGCCGAGCCGCGTAAGAGGGAAGCTATCGAAGGAGCCTTCGCTGAGGCCCGCCGGCGGATCGAGGCTTTGGAGCCCGATGCAATCATCGCCATTTCCGTGGAACACTTCACCAACTTCAACTTCGGGAACCTGCCGGCTTTTGCTGTTGCCACGGCGGACTCGTATCTGGGGCCCGTAACCGCGGAGATGAGCAACTTCCTGCAGGTGGAGCAGCACCAGTATCCCGGGAACGGAAAACTCGGCCGCCACCTCTACGAGTTCGCGATTTCGAATGAGTTCGACCCCTCCCTGGTGGAGGGTGGGCTGGATTTCGATGAGAACTTCTGCGTTCCGTTCAAGCATCTCGATCCCACTTCCAAGTACCCGCTGGTTCCCATCATCGTGAACGGGGTGAACCCGCCGTGGCCCACTGCCAAGCGGTGCTACGAATTCGGAGAAATGCTTCGCCGCGCCGTTGAAGCCCAAGACGTGGTCGAACGCGTCGTTGTCGTCGCAACCGGCGGCCTTTCCCACTGGGTAGGGCTGCCCGAAGCGGGCCAAGTGAACGAGGAATTCGACCGCGACTTCATCACCCGAATCGAGAGCGGCGATCCCGAGCAGCTCAAAAGCTACTCACCGAAGGAAATCGACGCGGCAGGCAATGGGGCTCACGAAGTCCGCACATGGATTGCCGCTGCCGGCGCCATCGGCGCCCCGTTCGAAGTGCTCGCCTACGAACCGGTTCCTGAATGGCTGACCGGGACCGCCGTGGCAGCGGCAACGCCCGATTTGAAGCTCTAAGACCCCAACCCCAGACGGCTCCGCGCCCGCGGAAGCCGAGCACCACCAAGGAGAAACAAGAACATGAGCAAACTTCCCAAAGTCACAGGTCGCGATATGCGTGGCGTCATGTCCTACCCGCCCACGCCTGCTCTGCCCGGCGCGGACCAGGTGGAGGCACAGAACACCGTCGATCTCGCCGAGACCGAACGCATGATCCGCCAGCTGATCACCGACGGCGTGGACGCCATCGCACTGAACGGCACCCTCGGCGAAATGGCCACGCTGACCCTTGACGAATGGAAGGCCTACGCCGAATGCGCAGTACAGACAGCGCATTCAGTAAACCCTGACTTCCCGATCTTCGTCGGCTCAACCACCCTGAGCACCCGCGAGACCATCTCACGGATGCGGTTCCTTTCGGACCTCGGCGCTACCGGTACCCTCCTGGGCCGCCCGATGTGGGGCGAGATGGTGGCCCCTGTGATGGAGAAGTTCTACCGTGACGTCGCCGAAGCCGTTCCCGACCAGGCCATCGTGGTCTACGACAACACCGCAGCCTTTGGCGGCATCATCCCCCGCTCGGTGTACCGCACCCTGGTGGAACTGCCGCAGGTCGTTGCCGTGAAGTACGCCGGCGGCGCCTCGGTCGGCTTCCGCTACCACAACGACATGGCCCACACCGGGGACAAGTTCCCGCTCATGCCCATCGAGACCGACTGGTTCCCGGCCTGGGAGATGTACGGCGAGGAACTCGTTGGCATGGCCTGGTCCTCCACCACCGCCATGGGCCCGGACCCCGTCCTCCACCTGCGCGACGCGCTCCAGCAGGGCCGCACCGAGGACGCCCGCTGGCTCACCGAGCGGCTGCGCTGGGCACACGAGCCCTTCATCGTCGGCCAGGACTTCTTCGAGTTCGCCAAGTACAACATCCCGCTCGAGAAGATCCGCGTCAACCAGGCCGGCTACATCCACGTAGGCCAGAGCCGCGTTCCTTACACCGAGGACCTCGTACCCCAGAAACACTGGGACTCCACCGCAGAACACGTCGAGCGCTACAAGAAGATCAGCGCCGAGATCGAAACACGACTGGGCTCCCGCAAGAAGTAGCAGACCAGGAATATACAGAGGAATCAGCGAGGTCACCATAATGACAACGGAGTCGGTAAACCCGGACACGGATGCTCAACTGCGCCAGATCCGGGAAGGGATCAAGCAGGGGCGGTTTCCGGCCCATGTCTTCAACGATCAGCAGATCTTCGACCTGGAACAGGAACGGCTGTTCGGCCAGGCATGGACATTTTTGGCCCACGAATCGGAGATCCCGAAGCCGGGCGACTACGTCACCCGCTACATCGGGAACAACAATATGATCGTTGCCCGGGACGAGCACGGCGAGATCCACGCGAATCTCAACATGTGCCGGCATCGCGGCAACATGATGTGCAAGTCGGAAATGGGGAACGCCTCCCACTTCCGTTGCTCATACCACGGCTGGGTGTACAAGAACTCTGGTGAGCTCATCGGAGTTCCATACATGGCCGAGGGTTATGAAGGCCGGCTGAAGAGGAAGGACTGGAGCCTGGTGGGGGCCCGCGTGGACAGTTACGCGGGTCTGGTGTTCGGAACATTCAATCAGGATGCGCCCACACTGGACGAGTACCTCGGCGGGTTCCAGTTCTACCTCGACCTCTACCTCAAACAGGGCTTGGCCGGCAGTGAAGTGCACGGTCCACCCGATCACTGGATCACCGAAACTGACTGGAAAATTGCGGCCGAGAACTTCGCAGGCGATGGTTACCACACCCCGGTAGCCCACCAGTTCGGCTTCAACCTGGGGTACTTCCCCTCATCAGGCGCGACACACAGCCAGGGCTGGGCTGCCAGCATCCCCGGCAAGGGACACGGCATCGGACTCGGGCACACTCCCGGTTTCACCCCCTTCGCGGGATTCCCCGAGGACCTCACCGAGGAGATGCGGCGCAGCTTCACGCCCGAACAGGTGGAAGTGTTCAGCAACACCCGCACAGCGGTTGGCACAGTGTTTCCAAACTTGTCCTTCCTGATGCAGCCCTTCAGCCTGACACCCGGTGAAACGGGTGTGCGGTTCGTGACGATGCGGTTGTACCATCCGATCGGCCCGGGAAAGACGGAAATGTATTCCTGGTGTCTGGTCCCCAAGGACGCGTCCGAAGAGTACAAGGAAGCTGCCTACCAGGCATACACTCTCGCGTTCGCCCAGGCAGGTACGTTCGAGCAGGACGACTTGGAGAACTGGGCGCGCGTCACTCGCATGGCCAAGTCCTCGGCCGTGCGCGGCATTGAATTCCCGTACATGATGGGCATCGAGAGCAAACAGGACCCCGACTTCCCGGGTCCCGGCCATGTGGTCAAGCCCTACGTCAACGACTCCAACTTCCGGAACCTGTGGACCCGGTGGGCGGACTACCTGCTGGGTGAGGCCTGATCATGACCATACTCAGTGCCGTTGACCGGACCGTGCAACAAGACATTCAGGAATTTATGTTCCGCGAAGCACTCGCTCTGGATGAGCGCCGCTTCCGCGACTGGCTCGAATTTCTCTCCGAAGACATTACCTACGATGTGCCCCTCAGGGTGGTCCGGGAAGGACTGGCCGAATGGGAACTCTCCCCCAACGGCCGGATCTTCCAGGACAACAAACAGACCCTCGAAATCCGGGTACGTCGCCTCGAAACAGATTTCGCCTGGGCCGAACAACCGCCCTCACGCACACGCCACTACGTGACAAACGTGCTCGTGGACGCCGGTGAGCAGGACGGCGAATACGAAGTCAGCTCTTACTGCCTCATCTACCGCAGCCGCGGAGACAGCATCGAGCCGAACTTCGTCTCGGTCTTCCGAAAGGACCTCGTCCGCAAAACTTCGGACGGTTACGAGATCGCACGCCGCTGGGCAGCCATTGACCAAGCGGTCATCAATGCCCACAACCTGTCCATCTTCATCTAAAAGGAATGAATCATGTCCGAATCGACAGCAAGGCCTCAGGCGGAAAACCCGGACACCGGTGAAGTGCTTGAAGTCCCCAAGGACGGCGGCAACAGCGGCCCGATCGTGATTGCCAACGAGTTCGCGGATGTCGTTGTCCGCAAGGTCGACACACGCAACGGCATGCGGCTCGAAATATGGTCCCCCCGTCGTGGCACCTGCGTGCGCTACGACGCCGTGGCCCTTGATGTCTTGAGCTACCAGGAACCGGAGTTCATCACCAAGCTCCTGAGCAGGACCCCAGGAGCATGAGCGAAACACTATCCGGGCAGCACATCCTCGTCACCGGCGGAGGGTCAGGAATCGCCCGGGCGGCCGCCGAACGCTACCACCGTGAAGGGGCAAAAGTCACTGTCCTGAACCGGTCCGCAGGTGGAGCCCATGCCGTCGCAGAGTCCTCCGGCGGTGCCATTCGGGCCCTGGTCGGAGACGCGACCGACGCTGGTGTCCTCCGGGACGCCATCGCGGCCGCGGCCGACGCTGAGGGACGACTGCACAACATCACCTGCGGTGTCGGAGTGTTCGACAACTACGCCAAGGTCAGTGAACTCTCGTCCGAGGAGCTCTTGACCGCGGCCGAGGAGGTGTGGCGGGTCAACGTGCGCTCAACGTTGCTCGCGGTCAATCTCGCCGTGCCGGCACTGCGCGCAGCGGGGGGATCAGTCACCCTCACCCTCTCCGAATCCGCCTTCAACGCCATCGGAGGCGGCGTGCTTTACGGCAGCTCCAAGTGGGCACTGCGCGGAATTGTTGACCACCTCGCTGCCGAGCTGGCACCCGAAATCAGGGTCAACGGCGTGGCACCAGGCGGTACTGGGGGAACCCGGTTCGGCGGACTGTCGACGCTCGGGCAAACCATGACAGCTGACCGTGTGGAAGGCCGCGACGAGAGAATCGCCGCCCACACCCTGCTCGGCTTCACCGCCACACCTGAAGACCACAGCGGGGCCTACCGCTTCCTGGCCGACCCGGTCGACGCCCGCGTTGTCACCGGAGTGGTCATCCGCACTGACGGCGGACGACGCCTCTAGCAGAACCCATCCACCCAAAAACCAGGAAAACGGTACGTCGTTGTACCGATACCAGAACAAGGAACACACAAATGGTTGAGAAGTCCATCGAAATCCGTAAGACCTTTGCACAGGTCGAAGAAATCCGCACATCGGCCGGAAAGGGCGATGACGGCGGGCCGTTGCGTAAGGTTGCGGTCTGCGCCGTGATCACAAACCCTTACGCCGGGGAGGGCTTTGTCGAGGACCTCTCAGCACTGGTCGAGGCATCGCAGGAAATCGGTACCCTGCTGGGCAAAGAGGCACTGGGGCTGCTCGGCGCCCCGGTCGAAAGCTACGGCAAGGCAGGCCTCGTGGGGAGCGCAGGCGAGCAGGAACACATCAACGCCGCCCTCACCTCCGTCTTCGGAGACGCCTTCCGCGAGGCCATTGGCGGGGGCGCGGCCTGGATCACGTCGGTGACCAAGCCCGCCGCCGCCGGTTCCGTCATCGACGTGCCGACGGCTTTCAAGGACGAAGTCTGGGTCCGCTCGCACTACGACGCCATGGAAGTAAGGGTCCCCGACGCTCCCCACCCTGACGAACTGGTCGTCATCGCCGCCGTAACAAATCGTGGACGGCTGAACGCACGCGTCGGCGGCATGTCCATCGCAGAAGCGAAGGAGAAGGGGCTGTGACCGGATCGATCGCAGTCGTCGGAGCCGGCACGATCCTCTCCGGAGACTGGCAGTCACCCATCATCAAGGACGCCGATACCGTCATCACCAGGGACGGGATCATCACAGCCGTTGGCCGCAGGCAGGATCTGCTTGCCGAAATTGACGCCTCCTCCCATGTTGTCGACGCCAAGGGCACCACACTCGCACCCGGGCTCATCGACTCACACTGCCACGTGGTCATCGGCGACTACACACCCCGGCAGAAGACCGTGGACTTCCTCGCCAGCTACGTACACGGCGGCATCACCAGCGTGGTATCCCCCGGCGAAATCCACGCACCCGGCCGGCCAAGCACCGCCATAGGAGTCAAAGCTCTCGCCATTGCAGCGAAAGAGTGCTTCGATAATTTCCACCCCAACGGGATGACCGTCCACGCCGGTGCTGTTGTCCTTGAACCTACACTGCAGGAAAAGGACTTCGCCGACCTGCAGGAGGCCGGGGTTCACCTGGCAAAGTTCGGGTTCGGCCGCTACATGGACCCCGCCGACGGCGTAGACCAGGTCAGGTGGGCGAAAGAACACGGGATCACCGTGATGTGCCACTCGGGAGGGGCGAGCATCCCGGGCAGTAAGCCGATCACCCCGAAGCACCTCCTCCTGCTGGCCCCGCACGTCTGCGGCCACCTCAACGGTGGACCGACCTCACTAGATGAGGCCGGCGTGGACCTCATCATGGACGAGACCGACATGGCTTTGCAGCTCGTGCAGGCCGGCAACCTGCGCTCTGCAGTACGGATTATTAACCGTGCCGCTGACAAGGGCATGTTTGAACGTGTGGTGATAGGTTCGGACACCCCAACCGGCACCGGAGTCATGCCCCTGGGCGTGATGAAGACCGTAGCGGAGCTGTCATCGCTCTCCGACGTCGACCCGGCCCTCGTGTGGGCGGCTGCGACCGGTAACAACGCCCGCGTATGGGACCTGCCGGCAGGTTTCATCGCCCCCGGACGTGCCGCCGACCTCGTGGTTCTCGACGCCCCCTGGGGATCAACCCGCGACGACGCCCTCGGGGCGCTGTCAGTAGGAGACATCCCAGGTATTTCAGCAGTCATCACCGGCGGCGTTGTCCGTACTCTCCGCAGCCGGAACACCCCACAAGCCGCACGAGCGGCCGAGGTCACGCCACGCATCGAGCACCTCGAAGCCTCAGGCCACTGAGTAATCGAGCATCAAAGGAGACAAAGACATGGCATTCAAGATCACGGT
The DNA here is from genome assembly GCF_040812005.1 of Arthrobacter sp. HS15c. Lineage (NCBI taxonomy): Bacteria > Bacillati > Actinomycetota > Actinomycetes > Micrococcales > Micrococcaceae > Arthrobacter > Arthrobacter sp. HS15c. The sequence continues at coordinate 440,058 of NZ_JBFOHM010000002.1, read as the reverse complement.
GGATCTTCCGGCTTGCCAGGGTTACGCAAACTGCCTCATCGAAGGTCCTGCACTTTTCGACATCGATGATGACACCAATAAGGCGGTAGTGATCGGCTCTGACGAACACGACGAAGCTTTGCGGGCCCAGGCAGAAGCCGCCCGGCGCGGGTGCCCGGCACACGCCATCTTCATCGAGGACATCTGATGCAGCGGATCGTCGTGGTCGGAGGCTCGCTCGCGGGAGTGCACGCAGCTGAAGCGCTCCGCGAGCGTGGGTTTGACGGGGAACTGACGCTCGTGTCAGCCGAAGCAAGACTTCCGTATGACCGCCCACCCCTGTCCAAGGAACTCCTGCTTGACGGCATGACGCCCGAGCAACTTTTGCTCCGCCCGGCACCCTGGTACGAGGCACAAGGCATCGAGCTGCGGCTCAACACCGCCGCCCGCGGCATTGATGCCGACAAAGGGCTGCTCGCGCTCACCGACGGATCCGACCTTCCCTACGACGGGATGGTCATAGCCACAGGGTCCGCCGCCCGCCGCTTACCCGGTGTCACCACCCAGGCCCGTGTGCACGTGCTCCGGACCCTCGACGATGCCCTCGAACTCCGTCCCGAACTCATACCGGGCAGGCACCTCGTCATGATCGGTGGTGGATTCGTTGGCCTCGAAGTCGCGGCCGTAGCCCGCGGGCTCGGACTGGACGTCACCTTGATCGAAGGATCCCCGATGCCCTTGGCACGGGCCTTCGGCACCGAGATTGGCTCATGGTACCGGGAGCTTCACGAAGGCAACGGCGTCCGCCTGATCTGCGGCTCCTCCGTTCAAAGCTTGCAGGACTCTCCCGGCGGGGTCACTATCACCCTCAGCAGCGGTCAAAACCTCAGTGCTGACGTTGTAGCGGCAGGCATCGGTGCCACACCCGCTGTCGAGTGGATCGCCGGAAGCGCCGTCGAGGTTGCCAACGGTGTCACCTGCACACCGGAACTGCTGACCTCGGTACCGAACATCGTCGCTGCGGGAGACGTCGCCAGCTGGCGCAACCCGGTCTTTGACGAGGATATGCGCATCGAGCACTGGTCGAACGCAGTGGACCAAGGCCGCCACGCAGCAGCAACACTGCTTGGCGAGAGGGACCCGTTTGCCTCAGTGCCTTACTTCTGGACAGACCAGCACGACAAAAAGATGCGGTTCGTGGGGCGCACCTCAGGCGCCACCGACATCCGAATCGAAGAAATGTCGGACGACAAACTGGTCGCCACCCTCGGCCGCGACGGCCTGCTGATCGGTGCCCTCTGCGTCTGCGCTCCCCGGCAACTCGCCAAATACAAAGTTGCGATCCAAAACCGCACCCCATGGGAAGCAACCGACGCAACACGGCTGGCACCAGCCACCTGAATCTCCCATTCCCACCCGAATCCAACAAAGGAGACACCTATGAATACCGTCAAAACGGGCGACGCACTATCGCTCATCGAGCTCTTCCCCCAGGATGAAGACTGGTCTCTGCAGACCATGAGGTTGCTTTCCCAGGTCGCAGTCGGCGGGTCCGACCTGTTTGAATGCGCACGTACCGCAGCCCGCATCGGCCGGGAGACCACCGACGGCGAAACCTGGCACCGCGAGTGGAGCCAGACAGCAAAAGACATCGCAGCCGCTGGCTACGAAGCCCTTGAACGCGGTGAAATCACAACTGCCCGGCGGGCACTGTTCCGCTCCATGAGCTACTGGCGCCACTCCGAATTCTTCCTCGACTCCTTCGACGCCCGACGCACCGAAGCCTACGTCGAGGGCACCAAAAACTTCCAGAAGGCTGCCGAGCTGTCTGACGGACTGATCGAGCGGATCGCCGTACCGTTCGAGGGCAAGGAGATGGAGGGCTACATCGTCCGTCCCGACAACTCCGGTCAGGCCCGCCCGACGGTTCTGTTCCTTGGCGGCGCCGACTCCTGGGCCGAAGAACTCTACTTCCTGGGCGGAACCGAATTCCCGGCTCGCGGCATGAACGTCGTCATGGTCGACACCCCCGGCCGCGGCAGCTCGCTGCGTTTCAAGGAAATGTACAGCAGGCCCGACTATGAAGTACCCGTCGCAGCCATCTTCGACTTCCTTGAGAAGCGCAGCGATGTCGACGCGGACCGGTTCGGTCTCGCCGGCGTGAGCTTCGGTGGCTACTACGCCCCGCGTGCGGCCGCCTTCGAACCCCGCGTGAAGGCAGTAGCGGCCTGGTGTGGAACGTGGAGCATTCTCACGGACTTCTACGAGTTCTACCCGCCCCTGCAGAAGCAGCTCCAGTGGCTCAGCGGCTCAAAGGACGACGCTGAAGCCCGCGAGAAGCTGGCCAAATTCACTCTGGACGGTGTCGCTGACAAGCTCAAGATCCCCGTCTACGTTATGCACGGCACCGCCGACATCATCATGGACATCAAGGGCGCTGACCGCTTCGTTGAGGCGCTTACCTCCGAGGACGTCACTGTCGACATCTACGACGGCGCGGGATCGCTGCACTGCAGCTACGACTACATGTCAGTAGCGGGTGCACGGCTGAGCGACTGGTTCCTCCACCGTATCTAACTGCATCCCGGCTGGCTCCCCGCAGTCATTTTTTTCGAGGATGCATCTCGCCTCCCCTGCCACTCCAACGTTCCGCGTCGGGGTGGCAGGGGAAAACGCGAACCACAGCTGCGTACGTGATAAGGAACCGCGCAGCACTCACGCCCGGACCGGAGCGCTGAGGTAAATGACTGATTTCAAGGAAGAAGGACCCCGTGGCCGATCTCCTGGTCCAGCGCGAAATCGCCGAGATATTGCCCTCCCTCACCAAATACCCGCCCTTGAACACGAAGGACTGGGCTGGTCTTACTCCTGGGGACAGGATGTACGTTCAGAGGGAAACTCAAGTGCTCGTGCGTGGCACAGTCGACGACATGGTTCCGGATGGATCGATCTTCTGGATCTGGATCGACGGCGCTGGTGGCCGGATCGCCGTCCATAAGGACGATGACGTCCGTGTGTGGCTCGCGGAAGAACCTGCCGGTTCTCGCATCACAAAACGTTTCAACGGGGCTCAACTCACGCCCTAGGGAACGGCGCCTACATCACCCGGTTCCGTCGCTCGAGCCAAACAAGGAAACCCATGCACCCCGAACCGGTAATCCTCTTCCTGATGCGTCTGCTGACGCATCCCGGAGGGGCCTGGAGCAGTATCTTCGGCGAAGCTAGTGATCCCGTTGCCGGTATCACTCTTGCTGCTGTCACAGTGGTCGCTTTGGCGGTCCAGCTATGGCTGATCTATAGGACGGCCCGCCAAGGAGAACAGACCATGGAGGACTCTGAGGCAGCCGTACACGTCTACCTTCCCGTCTGCCTGCACGGCGACCCGCTTTTCTATCATCGGTCCCCTTCCGATGATGAACCCGGTTAAACGGTTCCAGAACTTCGCTACCGAAACCACCGCCCCAACCGCACTTCAAGAACCTGATTACTCGAAATGGTGAGCCAACGATGCCGACACATACCTCGATTACTGTCATCACCCAGGACCGGGCCTCACGAGACCAGCAACTCGATGAAACAACTCGTCTGCTCCATGAGAAGCAGCTCCATTGCGGCATCCTAAACCATCCCCGTTGCTTCACACCCAGAAATCGGGCACGGAACGATCCAAGAAAAGGACTTAGTCCGGTTGTAGGCAGTTTGCGTTGCCCCATCCAACGCCCCTACCGCTTTGCTGCCCTCGAAGCGCCCAACTTGGCCCCTAAACGCCTAAGCATTGGAAGCGGCAGAACCTTCGATTATTTCGACGCCGGATCCTCTCGCTGCCCTACGGACTATGTCCCACAACATCATCCTCGCGGCGCCGAAGTCTAAAACCCGGCACCGCACACTTATTGAGGAGACCTCCCGCATGACCACGTCACCCGTAATATCCCCTGCCATAAAATCCGAACGCGAACAGAAGCTCCTTGCTTCCGTGCCGACCGGCCTGTTGATCGGCGGTGAGTGGCGGGACGCGTCCGACGGCGGCACGTTCGACGTGCACGATCCCGCCACCGGGGAGAAGATTGCCACCGTCGCCTCGGCCACAAGCGAGGATGCGATCGCCGCGCTGGACGCCGCTGACGCAGCCCAAGCGTTCTGGACGCAGACCGCACCACGGGTGCGGGCAGAAATCCTCCGCCGCGCCTTTGACCTGGTCACCGGGAGGGCCGAGGACTTCGCGCTGCTGATGACCCTGGAAATGGGCAAACCGCTGGCCGAGGCCCGCGGCGAGGTCACCTACGGCGCGGAGTTCCTGCGCTGGTTCTCCGAGGAAACCGTCCGGGACTACGGCCGCTACCTCACCACCCCCGAGGGGAAAAACAAGATCCTCGTCCAGCACAAACCCGTCGGTCCTTGCCTGCTGATCACGCCGTGGAACTTCCCGCTGGCAATGGCCACCCGCAAGGTCGCCCCCGCCGTCGCGGCCGGCTGCACCATGGTCCTCAAACCCGCCAAACTCACCCCGCTCACAGCCCAGTACTTTGCGCAGACCATGCTCGACGCCGGCCTGCCCGCCGGCGTCCTGAACGTCGTCTCCTCCTCGTCCGCCTCCGGGATCTCCGGGCCCCTGCTGCAGGATTCCCGTTTGCGGAAGGTCTCCTTCACCGGTTCCACCCCGGTCGGCAAACGCCTGATGGCCGATGCCGCGCAGAACGTCCTGCGCACCTCGATGGAGCTTGGCGGAAACGCACCCTTCATCGTCTTCGAAGACGCCGACCTCGACAAAGCCGTCGAAGGTGCCATGGCGGCGAAGATGCGGAACATGGGCGAAGCCTGCACAGCAGCCAACCGCTTCCTCGTCCACGCCTCCCTCGCCCAGGAATTCACCCGGAAATTCGCCGCCACGATGCGCGCCCTGACCACCGGCCGCGGCACCGACCCCGCCAGTCAGGTAGGCCCACTCATCGACGCAAGCGCCCGCGCCGATGTCCACAACCTCGTCACCGCCGCAGTCGACTCTGGAGCAGTGATCGTCACCGGCGGGGCGCCCGTGGCCGGGCCGGGGTACTTTTACCATCCCACCGTCCTCGCGGACGTGCCAAACAATGCAGTGATCCTGAGACAGGAGATCTTCGGCCCAGTCGCACCTGTCACTACCTTCACCACCGAGCAGGAAGCCATCAAACTCGCCAATGCCTCCGAGTACGGCCTCGCGTCCTACCTCTACAGCCGGGACTTCAACAAGCTCCTGCGCGTAGCAGAACAGATCGAATGCGGCATGGTCGGATTCAACGCCGGCGTCATCTCCAACGCCGCAGCACCCTTCGGCGGCGTAAAGCACTCCGGCCTGGGACGTGAAGGCGGAACCGAAGGCATCGCCGAATACACCACCACCCAATACATCGGCATCACCGACCCCTACACCCGTTAACGAACTACGTGGAAAGCTGCCCTTAGCGGCCTTCCACGGTTGCAGAAAGGCCTGGCCATGGCACAAACTACGACTGGACAAGAAGACCCCAGCTCCCTGGCTTATGCACTCCGGAATGGAAAAATGAACCGGAGAGCGTGGACTATCACCGGCATGCTGGTAGTTCTCCAAATTATTGCATTTGCCGACCGGGCGGTACTCGGACTCGTAGCCCCCTCAGCAATAGCTGAACTTGGCATGACGACTACTCAGTTTGGCTTTATCGGAAGCTCCTTCTACTTCCTCTACGCGGTCATAGCCGTCGTAACAGGCGTCCTGGCCAGCAAATTCTCCGTCAAGTGGATCCTGTTCGTCCTTGGACTTACATGGGCTTTGATGCAATTTCCATTGCTGTTTGGCGGAGGCGCCGCCGCGCTTCTCGTCACCCGCATCATCTTGGGAGGTGCGGAGGGGCCTGCCACTCCGACGTCCCTGGCAGCAGTTCACTCCTGGTTCCCGGCATCGCGACGCGCCCTACCCTCAAACCTTGTGGCCATCGGGTCAACTCTCGGTCCGGTAATCGCCGCCCCCTTGCTGGGGTTTGTTATCGCCGCCTGGGGATGGCGCTGGGCTTTTGGCGTTCTGGGGATCCTCGGTCTGCTGTGGCTGGTCGCCTGGCTGGTCCTGGGTAAAGACGGCCCATACGCACCCAATGCACGCAAAGCTTCCCCGACAGAAAATGCAAACGTAAAAAGCACTGATACACCCGAAAGCAACGCGTACTCCTGGTTCGACGCACAAACCCAGGTGCCAATATTCAAGGTGCTCCTCAGCGGAACCTTCCTCATCACCGCTTTCGGTGTATTCACCAACTTCTGGACCATGGGCTTCTTGACAACCTGGCTGCCGCAGTATTTGAAAGTCTCTGCAAGCCTCACGATCGAGCAGGTCGGCATCATTACAGTGTTCCCTTGGCTTTTCGGCGCAACAGTCCTGCTGGTCCTGGGAATCATCAGCCGGCAACTCATGAAGAAGGAAAAAAGCGTACGTCAAGCGATGGGCGCACCATACAGTCTGACGCTCGTCATCGGCGGACTAGGTTTCGTACTGGCTACCCAAACGTCGGGAGTGCTAGCCATCGTGCTCCTTACCATTGCCGCCGGTTGCAGCATCATTTACCCAATGGGAGCAGCGATGGTTGCCTACATTGTCGGCATGAAACAGCGGCCCATAGTCATGAGCGTCCTGGGTGCGACCGGATCCATCGGTGCCATCGTCTCACCCGTTTTGGTCGGTTGGCTCATGGAAAATGCCGGATACCGAACTGCCCCCGCAGGAACGGTACAGACCGCAGACATGATCAGCCGCATGGTCACCGGAGTGAACCAATCCTTCCTAATTGCCGGGCTACTCCTACTGGTCTCCGGTCTGCTCGGGCTAGCATTTATTCGCCCCGACCGAACTGCCAAGAAGCTGCAGGGGTCCGTCACCCTTTAGCGTGCAACTCCTGCTGCGCCTATGCACACAATGCGAATGAGCGCCCCGACACTTCGCGGACACCGTGAGCTCGCGCAATTGATAGGAGCGCGCCACCCCACCATCGCGGCGGAGCGGGAAACGCTGGCCAAGGTAGCCCAGTAGGCGGCTTTTCGGAGTCACCAAACACCAGGTAAGGCGCGCCGGGAACCCCGGCGCGCCTTTACTGCCGCTCGAACGAAGCACGACATTTGCCCGTAAGGAAGTTGGAACGATGAAGTTCGGTAAGCAGCCCGCAGCCATTGGGGACATTAATGAGGACAACCTCGAAGTCCACAAGCCCAAGACCGAGGCCGCCGGCATCAAGGCCGTGATGGTGGCGCTGGAGCGCGCTGTGGCGCAGGCGGGCGTGACGCGGACAGCGCAGTCGTTGATGCGGTTGAACCAGCGGGGCGGGTTTGACTGCCCGGGGTGTGCGTGGCCGGAATCGGATAAGAAGCGCAAGGTGGCCGAGTTCTGCGAGAACGGCGCGAAGGCTGTGGCGGAGGAGGCCACCCTGCGGACGGTGGGGGCCGAGTTCTGGGCGAAGCACTCGATCAAGGAGCTGTCGGGGAAGACCGAGTACTGGCTGGGCAACCAGGGCAGGCTGAGTGAACCGGTGGTCATCCGCGAGGGTGAGACCCACTATTCGCCGATCTCCTGGGCGGACGCGTTTGAGCTGGTCGGCGAGCACGTCCGGGCTTCCACGCCGGACCGCTGCGTCTTCTACACCTCCGGGCGCACCGCGAACGAGACGGCGTTTATGTACCAGCTGTTCGCACGGGCCCTGGGGACGAACAACCTTCCGGACTGCTCGAACATGTGCCACGAGTCCTCAGGCTCGGCGCTGAATCCGACCATCGGCATCGGCAAGGGCACGGTGTCCCTGGAGGACATCCACGACTCGGAACTGATCTTCGTGGTCGGGCAGAACCCGGGCACCAACCATCCCCGGATGCTCTCGGCACTGAAGGAATGCAAGGACAAGGGCGGCAAAGTCGTCGCGGTGAACCCGCTGCCCGAGGCCGGGCTGTTCAACTTCAAGGACCCGCAGACCGTCTCCGGGGTCGTGGGCGGCGGCACGCCGCTGGCCGATGAGCACCTGCAGATCAAGGTCGGCGGTGACCTGGCACTGTTCCAGTCCCTCGGCCACCTCCTCCTGGCCGAGGAACAGCGGAACCCGGGCACCGTCGTCGACCATTCCTTTATTGCCGCCCAGACGGACGGTTTCGACGCCTACCGCGAAGCCCGGCGCACCTTGGGCTGGGATGAAACCGAGAAGGCCACCGGGCTAACCCGGGCGCGGATCGAAAAGGTCGCGGCGATGCTGGTGGCGTCCAAGGCCACGATCTTCTGCTGGGCACTGGGCGTCACGCAGCAGCCCCACTCGGTGGACACCATCAAGGAAATGGTCAACGTCCTGCTCCTGCAGGGCAACTTCGGCAAGCCCGGCGCCGGCGCGTGCCCCGTCCGCGGGCACTCCAACGTCCAGGGCGACCGGACTATGGGCATCTGGGAAAAACCCAAGGAATGGCTCCTCACAGCCCTCGACACCGAATTCGGCATCACCTCACCGCGGCACCACGTGCTACGACGCCGTCGAAGCCATGAAAGCGTTCGAACGCGACGAAGTGGATGTCTTTGTCTCTATGGGCGGGAACTTCTCCCTCGCCTGCTCCGACACCGAGACCCTGGAAGCGGGGATGCAGCGGATCGGGCTGACCGTGCACATCTCCACCAAACCCAACCGCTCCCACATCGTCCACGGACGCACCTCGCTGATCCTGCCCACCCTCGGCAGGACGGACAAAGATGACAAACACGCCAAAGGCGCCCGACATCGGCCGGGGCCGGTTCACGGTCAGCCCGCTGGAATACCTCACCCCGCCGGCCGGGCACCTGGTGCTGCAGACCATCCGCAGCCACGACCAGTACAACACCACCTTCTACGGCGTGGATGACCGGTACCGCGGCATCTCGGGCGGCCGCCGCGTGATTCTGGTGCACCCCGATGACCTCACAGAGCTTGGCTTCAAGGACCTAGACCTCGTGGACGTGGTCAGTACCTTCCGCGGCCACGACCGGACAGCGGACAAATTCCGGCTGGTGGCCTACCCCACAGCGAAGGGCTGCGCCGCGGCTTACTTCCCAGAAGCCAACGCCCTGGTCCACAAGGAAAACGTCGCCCGCGAGTCCAACACCCCCGGCTTCAAAGCCATGTTCGTCCGATTCGAACCACACAAGGGGGAGGCAGCGGCGGCAGAAGAAGCGCTGGAGCCGGCCACCGCGCAAGGGCGCTGGGTTGGAGTTTAGGACGTCGTGGTTGGCATTCCTCACCGTTAAGGCATGACTATAAGAAGTTCTCTCGGCCCGGGATTTCCTCCGGTGTCGCAACGGCCCTCAGTCAAAGAGCCCAGATAGAGCACACCCCAACCTGACGTCGGGGCGGCCTGGCCAGGGAGGATTCGGCCTATCGACGGAGCTCCGGACTTGTTTCTGGACACCGGAGAGTCGGAAGAGGCGTCATCGCCATCCTTTGCCCGAGGGTTTCCATCAAGTCCCGATTTTTTGGACGATTTCGATGATTCTCGGGCTACCGAACCCGGGTTTCCTGCCCCTCCGACAGTCGGGGTGGAATCTGAGAACATCATGATCCACTGTCAATAAACGGAATTTGGGCGCAATTCTGACACCGTCCACGGTCATCGCGTCGAGTTCCGCACGCAAGATGATGACGCAAGAGTGGCGCCCGCAAGTTGCCCCGCGCTGCCCGCCACGCCGTCCAACCCGGCTCTACGGCGAGGCGACCTCCGAGGAACCTTGACGGGTGCGGCGCGTAGCGGCCCGCAAGGGTTTCTGCTCCCTCGGGCATAAACCCGGTCACTACCTGACGGAATCACGGTTATCGACGTTGAAATTGACCGCGGGAGAGGCCCGAAAAGAGCCCTCCTTCGCCTAAGCAAAAGGTCATTCCTCCATCACCTATGGCTACACCTGGCCGCCTGCTTTAGAGGTGCGAGTTTAACCCGGGGTGGCTGTGCCGAAATCGAAGAGCTCATGAACCTCGCTCCATTCGCTGCCCAGCGGTTCTGTAAGGCTGTCAGGCATGGCTGTTCCAACGTCAGCAACGTAGGCGCCGGTAATTTGAGGGGCCCATTCGGTTGCCGTCACGCAAACAGGCTCAACAAACAGATCTTCAGCGAGGTCCAACGAGCCGCCGGCTACGAGCCGCTCGACCAAGTGCAGGGCTGCTACGGTCGCCAGCATCTCATCGCAGACTGTCTTTGTGGCATTCAGCAGCATTTCTTCGGCGCTGATGCCGGCGCCGTAGGAACGCCGCAGCTCATGCTCGTGCAACAGTTGACCGTAGAGCCAGGCGCCGGCGACCTCCTTGTTGGTCATGCCCGGTCCGCTTCGGGGCTCGGTCGGGCGTCCTTTCGGATAGTCAGGGTCCGCAGCTCGGAAATGTGCCCGCAATCCCTCGATCTCCTTCTTCAGGCCGGTGGAGGCCGTCGCTGCTTCTACCAGCGCATTGAGCAATTTGTCGTAATGGACGCCGTCGCTGAACAGAAAGACGGGGCGCACTCTGGCCGCCGCTGACTCAACCTGTTCGGTGGGGAGTAAAGGAGCCGGCACCATAGCCACTGCACGCTCCCCGGTGGCCAAGTTTTGGATGACACGAAAGGACATCGTCCAGGCAGCGTGCTTATCGGGCGTGACTGCTGCGTCGCAGACACCAGTGATCCCGTAGGATGCGGAAATTCGCATTCGCTTCTCGAGTAGACCTACGGTGGTTTGCCAATCTGCAGTGGCCATACCCCGCCAGGAGCGGGTCTGGATTGGGTTTAGCGCCGCCTCTTACGAGTGCCCCCGTTGGCCGTCCAGTTTTGTCCGCCCCACGGTTGTGGTGTAAACGCGTCAATACCCACGTCAGCCAGAGCTGCGGAGTTTACCCAGCCGCGGTGGCAGGATACGTCGATGAAGAAGAAGAAGGGGTTGTTGGGGATAGCTTCATCGAGTTCGTCCCGCGTAGGTCCACGTCCGTCGCTGATGGCCATTGGCGTGAACCCCGTAGCCGCGCATCCACTCCCCCGGCGCCAATGATTTTGCTGCCTTGTGAATCGTTGCGAGCACTTCGTCAAGTGATGTGTGTGGAGGGGTCGAACAATTGATGGACGCCGCCTCCAACATTGTGTCACTGAGGTGATTGTGCGGGTCAATGAATCCCGGCACGATCGTCATTCCGCTGGCATCAAAGACCTGGCATGCCGGATTTGCGTGCTTTAGGACGTGCCAATTGGTGCCGATGGCTACGATCATTTCGTCGAGGACAAGAATCGCCTCCGCCACCGTGTCGATAGGGTCGACGGTGTGGATTGTCGCATTAAGGTAGGCGTTTTTCTGGCCCCATGTTCCTCCTTGCAGGTGCGCACTCGTGCGGTCCTTCTTATTGAATGCGCTATGGATTGTGGATCGACTCTAGCGAACGAAGCCGGCCCTGATCGGGCTTTCGATGGGGTATGGCGATGACCCTCTTTTGGTTTCGTGCCAGTCAGGGCGTGGCTGAATGGCTTCCCCAATTACCTTTGCTTGGGTGATGTCGGTTGGCTCGAACCTAGAGCTGAGAAGAGGGTGCTCAGAGCACGCCGACCTGAGCGCGGGACTGCCCCCGGTTTTGTTGACTCCTTGACCTAGCGAGCTTGTGCTCGTGGAAGGATGTTGAGCATGCCCACGGCTTATGGGGCGGAGTTCCGCCAGGATGTTATTGATGTGGCCCGCAAGGGCGAGGCGCCGCTGGCGCAGATCGCGAAGGATTTCGGGCTTTCGGTCACGACGTTGAAGCGCTGGATTGCCATCGCCGAACGTAAGGAATCCGGCGCCGGCCCGGCGGCGACGGAGTCGGCCGAGCTGCGGGAGCTGAAGAAGCGGAACCGGCTGTTGGAGCAGGAGAATGAGATTCTGCGCCGGGCTGCTGCCTATCTGGCCAGGGACATCAACCCAAAATGATTTACCCGCTGGTCACGGATCTTGCCGCCGATGGTGTTCCCGTGGCGGTGACCTGCAGGGTGTTGGGATTCAGCAAGCAAGGCTATTACCGGTGGAGGGCCAGTCCGGTGACGGAACGCGATTGGATCGATGCGCACCTCGTCAACGCCGCCCGGGACATCCACGCCGACGACCCCGCATTCGGGTACCGGTTCATCGCCGACGAACTCCCGGAGAAGGGCATCACGGCGGGCGAGAACAGGGTCCAGCGCTTATGCAGGGACCACGGCATCTGGTCGGTGTTCTCGAAGAAGCGTGGCCTGAACCGCAGACCCGGCCCGCCGGTCCACGACGACCTGGTCGAGCGAGCTTTCACCGCCGCGGCGCCGAACGAGCTGTGGCTGACGGACATCACCGAGCACCCGACGGCCGAGGGCAAGCTCTACCTCTGCGCGGTGAAGGACGTCTATTCCGGAAGGATCGTCGGCTACTCAATGGACTCGCGAATGAAGTCCTCGCTTGCCGTCGCCGCACTGGAGAACGCGGTGCGGGCACGCCGGCCGGAAGGGACAGTGGTGCACTCGGACCGCGGCTCCCAGGATGGATTCAACCGGTCGTCGCAACACCTCGATTTCGGAGGTAGCTATGGGCAGGCCAGCAGGTTGGATGAAAGTGGCGACGGGCAGGCCTGTCATGAAATCGCCGGGGAAGCCGTCATTAAGGCGAGACACCGAGCGGGCGTTCTGGCGTGAGATCGCGACTGGGTGTACTAGCGAGCGGGCGGCGATATTGGCTGGCGTGTCGCAGGCGGCCGGAACGCGCTGGTTCCGGGATCGTGGCGGCATGCCGACGTTCCTGCTTGCCCCGCTCAAAGGCCGGTACCTTTCGTTCGAAGAACGTGAGGAGATCGCGCTATTGAATGCGCAAGGCACTGGCGTGAGGAAAATTGCCCAGGAACTGAAACGGAGCCCGTCAACGATTTCAAGGGAGCTGCGCCGGAACGCAGCTACTCGCGCTGGGAAGCTTGACTACCGTGCGTCGGTCGCGCAATGGAAGGCAGAACGGTTCGCCCAGCGGCCGAAGACCGCCAAGCTTGTCACGAATGAGCGGCTGCATCAGTACGTGCAGGACAAACTTGCCGGTGTTGTCCGGGCGCCTGACGGTCGTATCGTCGCCGGACCTGGTGCGCCGGAGTGGAAGGGCAGGAACAAGCCGCACCGGGGCGACCGCGAGTGGGTGACGGCGTGGAGCCCGGAGCAGATCTCGAACCGGCTCAAGGCCGATTTCCCGGATGATGAGTCCATGCGTATCTCCCATGAGGCGATTTACCAGGCGCTATACATTCAGGGCCGCGGAGCGCTCAAACGCGAACTCGTTCTGCACCTGCGCACGGGTCGTGCCCTGCGAGTACCAAGAGCCCGGTCGACGCGGCAGTCCTGGGCTCATGTCACCGAGGAGACGCTCATCAGTAAGCGCCCTCCCGAAGTCGCCGATCGCGCCGTTCCCGGGCACTGGGAAGGGGACTTGGTGATTGGTTTGCAGCGGTCGGCGATCGGCACGCTGGTCGAGCGGACGACACGGTTCACGATGCTGATTCACCTACCCCGCGGAGAAGGCTACGGCGTCATCCCACGGACAAAGAACGGACCCGCGCTGGCTGGCTACGGTGCCGTGACAATGGCAGACGCCCTCGCCAAGACGATAACGACGCTGCCCCATCAGCTGCGACAATCAGTGACTTGGGATCGCGGCAAGGAACTATCCGACCACGCCAGATTCACCGTCGACACCGGGGTTAGGGTCTACTTCGCCGACCCGAAGAGCCCGTGGCAGCGGGGCACGAACGAGAACACGAACGGTTTGCTGCGCCAATACTTCCCTAAGGGCACCGACCTGTCCCGATGGACTAACAATGATCTCGTAGCAATCGCGCACACCCTCAACACCAGGCCACGCAAAACACTCGGCTGGAAGACTCCCGCCGAAGCACTGGACGAACAGCTACGATCAGTTCAACAACCCGGTGTTGCGACGACCGGTTGAATCCGTCCAGTTCCGGTCACGCCGGTTCGTCGAATCACTCCGGCACCACGGGCTCACCGGTTCGATGGGCAGGGTCGGTGCGTGCGCGGACAACGCCGCGATGGAATCGTTCTTCTCGCTGCTGCAGAAGAACGTCCTGGACCGTCAGCGGTGGCTCACCAAGCAGGAACTCCGGCTCGCCATCACGACTTGGATCGAAAGGACCTACCACCGCCGGCGACGGCAAAGACGGCTGGGCAAACTCACGCCCATCGAATATGAAACAATCAACCGGACCGCGCTCACAGCGGCCTAAGACCCCGAGTCAACAGAAGCCGGGGCAGTCCCGGCCGGTATTCGAACTACTCAGTTTTCAACGTGGACAGCAACGATGAACTCCACGACATTCTGCAAACACTCCCCCTGTACCCCTACATGCACATCGAGGTCACTCCCCTCGCTCAGCACCCATCGGCCCTCACCGCCAGTAGCAAATAGAACGAACTGACAGGTTTCACCGAAGAAGCCTGACATTGAGAAAGGAAGACCATGTCCGTAGAAACCCAAGCAACAGCGGCCGATTCGGGAGCAAAGGCCACCGAACGCTTCCGGGCCAACAAAAGCTTCACCTCCGAAGTCACCACGGAACGCGTCAACAAGCTCGCCTCTCGCGCCATCAAGGCCCTGGTCGACACCGTTGTTGAAGAAAAAGTCACCTACGAGGAGTACAACGCCCTCAAAGCCTGGCTGATTCAGGTTGGAGAGACTGGCGAATGGCCCCTCTTCCTGGACGTATGGATCGAACACGCGGTTGAGGAAGTAGCCAACGAAAACCGAGAAAGTAGCAAGGGCACCATCGAAGGCCCGTACTACGTTCCGAACTCCCCGGTCCAGCAGACCCCCGGAACGCTCCCGATGCGCGAGGACGAACCCGGCACCCCGCTGGTGCTCCACGGCAAAGTCACCAGCGTCGACGGCAACCCCCTGACCGGTGCCAAGGTAGAGATCTGGCACGCTGATGACCTGGGCTTCTACTCCCAGTTCGCCCCCGGTATTCCGGAGTGGAACCTTCGAGGCACTATCCTCACGGATGATGAAGGACGCTACGAAATTCATACTGTCCAGCCCGCACCGTACCAGATTCCCACTGACGGGGCATGCGGCAAACTCATCGACGCAGCAGGCTGGCACGCCTGGCGACCCGCCCACCTGCACCTCAAGGTCAGCGCCGAAAACCATCAGCTAATCACCACCCAGCTGTACTTCCAGGCCGGAGAGCACCTCACCGATGACATCGCATCAGCAGTCAAACCTGAGCTCATTCTGGACCCGCAGGACGTGACCGACGGCTCCGGCCGCGAAGTCGGATACGACTTCGTCCTCGCAACAGTTAACTAGGGGACTGCCCGGGCTTTTGTTGAACTGCACGTGACTCCGATGGGTGTCGGCTGCGTTCCTCACAGGTGATGCCGCCCCGCGACTCAACTGTTTGAGCGGTACGAAAGGTGCTTCCGCAAGTAGCGCCCAGTGATGCTGGCGGGGTTATTGACGACCTCGTCGGGGGAACCCGCGGCGATGATGCGGCCGCCTGCGGTACCTCCGCCGGGCCCCATATCTATGATGTGGTCAGCGTTGGCGATTACGTCCAGGTCGTGTTCAATCACGACGACGGTTGCACCTTTGTCTATGAGTCGCTGCAGAACTCCCAGGAGGGTTCGAACATCGAGGGGGTGGAGGCCGACGCTGGGTTCGTCGAAAACGAAGATGGCTTTGTGTTGGTCTCGATGGAGCTCTGTAGCGAGCTTCAGCCGTTGTGATTCTCCTCCGGAGAGGGCAGGAGTACCCTGTCCAAGGGTGAGGTACCCCAGTCCCAGATCAATTAGTGCCTGGAGTCTTGTTCGGACCTTGCGGATATCGCGGAGATGGGTGACCGCTTCGGTGAGGGACATGCCCAGCAGTTCCGGAAGCGACACTCCGGCCCCTTTAGGTTTCTGCGGCGACGGGCGACGAATGTCGCCAGTCCCGGGTGCGTAGCGCGTTCCGTTGCATTCGGGGCAGTCAATATCCACGTCGGGTAGGAATTGCACGTCGAGGACGATCTGACTGGTCCCTTCGCAGAGGGGGCACCGCAGGGAGCCGGTGTTGTAGGAAAAATCTGCGGCTGTCAACGCACGGTCCTTGGCGGCATCGAGGGTTGCGAATGCCCGGCGCAGGTCGTCCATTATTCCGGTATAGGTGGCGATGGTGGAGCGAACGTTGACCCCGATGGGTGTTGCGTCGACGACGTGAACTTGCTCGGTCCCTGCGGCGTCGACGCTTTTGACGTGTGCGGGGGCCTTCGAGTCCTTCCCGGCCCGGAGGGCGGGGACGAGGCTTTCAAGGATGAGCGTTGTTTTGCCCGAGCCGGACATCCCGGTGACGGCGGTGAGCCGCCCTAGAGGAACGTCGGCAGATAATGCCTGGACGGTATGCAGAGGCATTGTTTCGAGGTGAAGGGTGCCTCGGTTGAAAACCGTAGCGGGCGACGCACGCTCGCGGACGATTATGGGCTCATGTCCGGTGAGGAATCCGCCTAGGAGTGATGCGGGATTCGTTCCGATGTCGCCGACAGTGCCAGCAGCCAGGATGGTTCCCCCCTGCGGACCAGAGCCCGGACCGATTTCAATAATAAAGTCTGCTTGCCGCAGGACTTGGACGTCGTGGTCGACAACCACGACTGAGTTGCCGTCGCGCAGCAGATCTCGCATTACGCCGGTGAGGCCCTCGACATTGGCCGGGTGCAACCCGATCGAGGGTTCGTCAAGGACGTACAGGACCCCGGTGGTCTCGTTGCGTACTGCCCGAGCCAATTGCACCCGCTGTCGCTCGCCGGTGGACAAAGTTGAGCTGGCCCTGTCAAGGCTTAGGTACCCCAGCCCGAGATCGATGAGACGCACGGCCATATTTTGCAGCGTAGCGACGAGGTTCCTGGCCATCTGCCGCATTGCCCCAGGCAAGCTGTCGGGAACGATAGACGCCCAAGCGATCACCTCTTCCAGGGTCATGGCTGTGACCTCAGCGAGATTCAAGCCCATAACCTGGCTGCCGCAGGCCTTCTCGCTGAGGCGGGCGCCGTGACAGCTTGCGCAGGTGGCGGCGGTGATGAATCGTTCGACTCGGTTCAAGCCCTTCTCAGTTGTAGCGTTGTCGAGTGCTTCCTGCACTGCCTGCCGGGCATTGCGGTACGTGAAGTTCAGTTCGAACAGTTTTCCGTTCTTCGATGGCACGGAAATATGCCTTTGTTCCGCCGGGCCGTGCATGACGATCCGGCGTTCATCTTCCGTAAGGTCGCGGTATGGGATGTCGGTACGGACGCCGAAGTCAGCGACAACACGGGGCATCACGGTCAGGCCGAACATGGACCACGGCGCCACCGCGCCTGCGTCGATGCTCTTGTCATGGTGAGGAACGAGTGAGGCCTCGTCGATTTCGCGTGCCACGCCAGTGCCGGAACATGCTTGGCAGGCCCCCTCCGAGTTAAAGGCAAGTACCTCAGCGCCTGGCGGGTAGAACACCGCTGCGCATTCCGGACATACGAGGTCCTTATCTTGTGCCACCTCGATTGTTGGCGACAGCCGGTGGCCGTTCGGGCACAGGTGCGAGCCGAGCCGGGAGAACATGAGGCGCAACACGTTCAGCAGCTCTGTCGATGTTCCGAAGGTGGACCTTACGCCCGGCACACTCGGACGTTGACGCAGTGCGAGTGCCGCGGGAACATGCCGGACGGAATCGACTGCCGGCCGAGGAGCATGTGACATGCGCCGGCGCGTATACGTGGATAAAGCTTCCATGTAACGGCGGGATCCTTCAGCGTAAAGAACTCCCATCGCCAATGAGGATTTTCCTGATCCCGACACTCCCCCGATCGCGACCAGTTGGCGGGCCGGTACTGCGATGTCGATATTCTTCAGGTTGTGAACCCTGGCGCCCCGAACATCTATTGCCAGCGGAGTCTTCGCGCTGACATCGGTAAACTTCTCCATCGGACTCCTGTCATAGCCACTCGGGCCGGTTTCCCTACCAACCCTTTCCAAGGAAACTAACTCAACGACGACGAGCTCCGGTCAGGAGCGCCGACCCTGAGCAACTTCAGGTTCAGCGACATCCGCTCCAGCTCCGCATGCCCAAGCACGGCGCTAAAGCGGCGCTCCAGTTCATCCTCAAATGCCGGCATCGCCGCACGAAGCTTCAACTCACCGGATTTTGTGAGCTCAAGCAGCGATGACCGCCGATCGTCTGGGTTCCTAACCCGATGGCAGTAGCCGGCCTCTTCGATCCGGTCGATGACCTTGCTCACGCCTCCAGCGGAAATCGCGAATTCCTTCGCTATGTCATGGACGCGTCGTCGAGGCTTCAGCGACAGGAACTGCATTACCTCGAACCACGTCAGCTGCAGCTCGCAGTCCCGGCGCAGCCTCGCATCCAGAGCCGCCCACAGTTCAGTTTCAAAACGCACGAGGTCGTGATACAGGTCTTTCAGCTCGGCCACAAGCCCACTCCATTCAGTTGCATCGACAGGTAATCGGACCACCTCTAGTATAGTTTCCTCGGAAGATTCTTCCAAGAAAAGATTCGATGCTTTGAAGGAGTAAGACGTGAATACCACCCCAGATGCTGCCGAGGTGCCGATTCGGGTGCTGAACGGTCCAACTGTGCTGATCGAGTACGCGGGATTGCGGTTCCTCACGGATCCAACCTTTGATGATCCCGGTGAGTACCCAACTCCGATACCTGGCTTTTCGCTGGTCAAGACAGCGCCCTCCCCCGTCATCCCCGCAAAGCTTGGTCATATTGATGCTGTGCTTCTCTCGCACGACGAACACGACGACAACCTCGACCACAGTGGTCGGGAATTTATCGGCCACGTCCCCCTGACGCTGACCACAGTCAGCGGCGCAGGACGCCTCGGTGGGACGTCCAGGGGGCTCGGGTTCTGGGACGAAGTCCACCTGACCGCACCCGACGGAACAGACGTTACGATCACTGGGTTACCCGCCCTCCATGGTCCAGAGGGCAGTGAATCAGTATCTGGTGACGTCATTGGCTTCCTGCTTACTGCTGCCGGCCACCCCAGCGTATACATCAGTGGAGACAACGCCTCGATGGAGTGCATCGAGCAGATAGCAGAACGGCATGGCCCCGTGGACATCGCAGTGCTCTTCATTGGCGGTGTAAGGCACAAGCCATTCTTCAATGGTGCGCTCGTTACCATCGACAATCCAATGGCGGCCAAAGCCGCGAGGGTCCTCGAGGCCCGTCGTGTGGTCCCGGCCCACTTTGAAGGATGGTCACACTTCAGCGGCGGACGCAAAGAGCTCGTTGACGCCTTCTCTACTGCCGGCCTGGCGGATCGCCTCAGCCTCGACTAAGCAGTCCAGCCGGTTGCTGGCTGCTCAAATGACAGCTGACTGAGTGGCAGCCTCTCAAGGAGGCGAAGTACCACCGCGGTGCAAATGGCCCAAAAAGAGGGGCCTGGTCCATCGGGGAAGCCCGCTGGCAAGTTTTGCTAACGGGCTTCCCTGGCACACGTCAGCACGCTTGGCAGCGCTTCGGAGCCGTGGCGACTCTGTGCGACAGGGACCGGGCGGCTGCTGCGTTTGGAGGCCCACCTTGGAACCCTTGAAACCAACAAATTGGCTGACCTGGTTATCACCGATGTTGATCCGCTGACAAACATTGCCTCGCTGGCAGATCCAGCTAACATAAGTGTCGTTGTCAAGGCGGGCACTGTGTTAAGGATCTCAAAGGCTGCCAGTAGAACCAGCAACATCTGCCCTCAGCACAGCACGTTGACGTCAGTGGATCTTCACACTTCACGATCCTCGTTCTTTGCTCTTGGATCCGCCGCGCCACCGACCGCTTTTGACTTTGCAACGAATGGTCTGGAGGCGACTCGATCCGTGTAGCAATTCAACTGGCAGGAAGATCAGCCCCAACGCTGTGCTGGGGCTGATTTCCTGGTTGCACTTGCGGGAGAGCCCACTTCTGCCGCACTCGGCGCCTACTGCAGACACTGCGCCGGACTTTCTGGCCTTAACACTGCCCGTCGTGACTGCCGCCCTGGGGTGTGTACCCTCGCTGCGTGCCGCAGTGAGTCGCCCATGGATCCGGGCTTCATTTGGCGCCAGTGTTTTCCAGGGACTCCGCGAATTTGCATGCTGTTCTGTTGAACCTGTCTGGCAGTTGATGCGGTTTCTGCTTTGAGTGCCTGGTCCTTAGGTTGGCTACTGTCGTTGCCTGTGACGCGGTTTTCGATTTCACGGCCGACGCCTTCAAGGGAGGCGCAGGCTTCTTTCCCGGCCCGTTCATACCGTTATTCCATTGAAGCAAATCGAGAGCCTGTGAATCCGCCTTCGGCCGGGGGCTTGGTTTCGTGCATCTCCTTCCCTAGCGCCGCAGCGATGATGCAAACCAGTTAGGTTCTCTGGTAGACGCACGGACGTTTCGATGGACATGTCCGGCGTAGATCTCCTCACCATCCGTGATGAAAGATCGTCGAAGTGCACTTGTTCTCGGCAGATGGTCCAGCGGAGGATGCCTTCTGGGGACAGCCCGAATACCCCGCCCAGCAGATTGGGCAGTCAACCAGCGCTGCGATTGGCGGCAGACCTCGGACAACACGGTGGTCTCAGTAACAGGACACGTCGGCTTGGGCCGCTCCCATCCGGACGCGCAGGTTCATATCCCTCGGCCTTCTCTGGGATGGTATCGACCTTCTATCCCCGGCGATCGGTACCAAGAGGAGATGCGTGGGCCTAGGGAAGATAATCAAACACGTGCTCGGACCATCTCCACACCTGCGGACCAGTGATCAGCCGTCCGTGAAAGGTGCCGAGGTTCAAACACCTGGGTGCTGGTTCTGTCTTCCAGCATTGGTATGTTCCCGTGTATCGAATGGCGGGGCCGTCGTGCCGAAGGCTGAGGTTGCTTGTTGTGATGAAGATGGTGATGCTGTCCTGGACGAATCGGTCGATTGTTTCTTCGGGAGTCAAGAGAAAGAGTTCGCCGTCAAAGTCTTCCGCTAACGTCCGCGCGCCCTGAAGCGCAGCAATTAGCCCTGCCCGATCTCTTCTGCTCAACGAACCAAAGAACGCGGCGAGCAGGTTCTCGACATAGTGCCGGGCAACGGGAAGGCTGGAATGGAACACCATCTCCTGATGGGCTCCAGCGAGAAGGGCAGTGGGCACTCCCCCTTCATCGAGGCAAGCGATGTTCATGTCAGTCGAGCGCAGCCGGGTGATGAGTCCATTGTTGCTACCGGGTCCATACGGTGAGGGCAGCAAGTAACCAGCCCAGGGAGCGCGCGTCCGGTACTGGCCCCGCCAAAATGCCTTCGATAAGAGCCGTGATAGTGAATCACCGGAAGTCGTGCCCCTTAGTTGTCCGCGGTCTTAACTCGTCCTATGGCGAGTGCTGCTCGTAGCGCTTTCACATCCTGCTCGACTTTCCCCATAGTTGCGCCCCTACAAAGAGGAAGTTCCACGTGTAGCCGGAACTTCCTCTTTGTAGGGCTTTCTAGCTCCAGGTCGTCTTGATGCTCTGGATGAAGTTTCTGAACTGCGCCACCATGGAGAAACTTCCTGGGGCGCACAGCCACTGCAGCTGAATGCCATCCAAGACGGCGATGGTGTTGTTCACAAGGAACGTCACGGGGGCGTCTTGTTTGACCTCGCCCCGGATCTTCCCTTGTTCGAGGGCTTCACTGAGCCACTGGCGCAGGCTGCTGTAATGATCCAGGAGCCATTGGTGTGCTGGGTGTCCAGGCTCTGTAGCCTCCGCCGATAGCCTGACAAAGAGTCCTACCCAGTCAGGACGTGTGGAGTTGCGGGCCACGAGCGAAACGAGTGCGTCGAATGCCTCCCACCCAAGAGGAGCCTGTTCCCCACCGAAAAGAAAATCTGTGTCCTCTTTGGAACGGTGCTCAAGGACGGCCGTCAACAAAGCCGTCTTAGAAGGGAAGTGGTGGAGCAATCCGGATTGAGAAAGTCCCGTTTTTGCGGCGACGTCGGCAATCGAAGTGCCGCCGTAACCGCCGACGGCGAAAAGTTCGATCGCGGCATGGATCGCCTTGAGTCGCGCGGCTTCACCGCTGCTTCGCCGTCGGGGCCGTTCCCGTTCGATCCGATATCCCGCTGGATACGACATGCTTACTCCTTTAAGTCCCAGCCGTCACGGCTGTGTTCTGAACGAGAGACAGCTCAAGTCTGACATCACCAAGGCCACGGGCGACCACGATCCGGCCACCTGTGATCTCCTCCCAATGGCATGGAGGAGTATGCCAAACCCGTTGTGCCCGACTGTCGCAGCTCACCTCAACGGTGGCTTCCTCGCCCGGCTCGAGACGCACCTGGCACCAGCCAATGAGCCGAGGCGAAACGGTCGGATCATCCGCGAAACGATAAACTTGGACGGTCTCCGTTCCTGGGTACCCTCCGGCATTCCCGAGGGTCACCTCAACGGCAGTCACATTTTCCTCTTGGATGGCAGTAATCTCTGCTTTCTTGTATTCCCACTCGGTGTAGCCGAGACCGTGGCCGAACCAGAACAGGGGCTTGTCCGTGGACCGGCTCCAGCCCCGATAACCGACGTTGGTGCCCTCGTTGTAGGGAAGCTTGCCGTCGCGTGGCGTGACGGACCATGCCGGTCCTTGGCCATCGCGTGCCGGGAAGGTCGTCACCAGACGGCCGGCGGGCTCGATGTCCCCGGTCAGCGCAGCAGCGATGGCGTCGCCCGCTTCCTGTCCGGGCAAACCAGCGAACAGTACGGCGTCCACATCCGCGATCCACGGCATAAGCACGGGCGTGGCAGCGTTGACAACGACGACTGTGCGCTTTGCCACCGCGGCTATTGCGGCGACCAGGGCATCCTGGTCACCCGGGAGTGCGAGGGTGTCCTTGTCCTGCCCTTCGGTTTCTTGTTCCTGGGTATTACCGACGACGACGATGGCTGTGTCCGCCCCTGCAGCAGCTGCCACGGCGTCACGGATTGCTGCGGCACTGTTCTTAAGTGCAGGCTCTGCCACCAGCCCGATGAGGCGGTTTTCGTCTTCGGCGTCCGTGACGGCTGTTATGCGGGCACCCGGTTCGACTTCCAACGGTACCGCGTGGCTTTTTGGACGGAAAAAGCCGCCGCCGGGACCATTGTGGAACGGCGTCCGTACCGATTCGCTGTGTCCGGGAGCAGAAATCGTCCAGTTGCCGGCTCCCCGGCTGCCGATCATCATCTTGGCGCGATTAGCAATTGCCAGATCCGCGGAGAGCTCAATGGACGCTGCCCCTGCAGCCCAGCTTTCCGCGCTGATTTCCAGCTCTGGGACGTCCAGGTGACGGGTCTCGAGCAGTTTTCCTTCCTTGTCGAACGTGCGTGCGCGTGCTCCCCGTGTTCCGCTCACCGGATCCCTCACAAGATCGGGATTCGCTGCCAACCATTGCGTTCGGGTCTGGACGCCGTCGACGACGGTTACGCGGTCCTCGCCAAGGGCTGCGATGATGCCCTTTGCGGCGCTGATAACGTGGGGCGGCCTCACGATAGCCGATCCGCCGCCTTGCGCAACCGTGTCAATGGCATGGCGGCCGATGACCACAATGCGATCGTCAGAATCTTTGCGGAGCGGGAGGGTTCTGTCACGATTGACCAGCACCGACATGCCGCCGGCGGCGAGACGGCGGAGCTGCTCCCGGCGTGTTGGACTGTCGGGGCTAGGCACATTCCGCGCCCAAGTGCGGGTGCCAGTGAAGGCGCCCACCCGGTGGGCGAGCCTCAGGAGCCTGCGAAGATGGTCGTTTATTGTCTCCTCAGTGACGTCGCCGGCTACCACAGCCGCCTCGAGGGATCGACTCCACGGGGTATCCGGGCCTGGCATGACCAGGTCAAGGCCGCCGTTAGCGCTCTCGGCGGCCGTCTTGGTGGCGAGCCAATCGGACATCACCAGCCCATCGAATCCCCACTCCTCCTTCAGGATCTTGTTAAGGAGCTGATCGTGTTCAGTGGCGGTGGTTCCGTTAATCCGGTTGTAGGAGGCCATGATCGTCCACGGTTGGGCATCCTCGACAATAATTTGGAAAGGCAGCAGATACAGTTCCCGGAGTGCAGAATCCGAAACCACCGAATCCACGGTTGTTCGTTCGGTTTCGGATTCATTGGCCAGGAAGTGTTTCGGCGTTGCGCCGATGCCACGCTTTTGGAGGGAGCGCACGTAAGCTGCCCCGAGATGGCCCGTGAGAACGGGATCCTCGCTGAAGCACTCAAAGAGGCGCCCACCCAGCGGAGTTCGATGGAGATTCACAGTTGGGCCAAGAACCACATGCGTCTGTTGGTCCTCGGCTTCATCGGCGAGGATCTGTCCCACTTCGTCCATGACGTCCACATTCCAGCTCTGGGCAATGAGGGTCGCGTTCGGCAACAGGCAGCTGACCCGTCCACCGACAACCAGTGGCCCTCGCACCCCTGTTGGCCCATCCGACATAACTATTTCCTCAAGCCCGATCGCAGGCTCGCTCCAGAGGCTGAACATCCGGGCCCCCGAGAGAAGCTTGACCTTTGAAGTCAGGTTCAGGGTTGCGATTGCATGTTCAATTGCCTTGTTGCTCGTGTCACTACTCATTCGTGGACTCCTGTCCCGTTTGTTCACTTGTGGAAAGATGCGGCCGCTTAGCGGATCTTCTTCACAGGGAGAATGGCCAACGCTCCCAGAAGGGCTATTATGGCCGCCACGGTAAGCAGGACGTCATAACCGCCTCCACCCAGTCCGAGCAGCGCTGCGGAGATCGCGGGGGCGATTGTCTGAGGACCTGCCATCGCGATGTTGAAAACACCGAGGTCCTTCGCTGCGTCATCCGGGCTAGGTAGAACGTCGATTACGAGGGCGAGGTCAACTGCGACGTAGATACCGAAACCAACTCCAATAACAAGTTCCGCCCAGTAGAAGCCGGATGCTGAGCCGGCCTGACTGAGCATCCACGTACCAATGCCAAAGATAATGGCTGAGGCCCAGATGAAAACCTTGCGACGTCCAAGCCGGTCCGAAAGCCAACCTGCGAGCTGGCCCGCGACCATGAGTGCGATGGTGTAAATGAGCACGCCGGTTGCCATAACGCTGGCGGCCTCAGCCTTCTCCAGCTGCAGATCCTGCTGCAGGTAGAGGAGCCGGAAGGTGACGAACATGAACATCGCCAGCACCACAAGGAAACGGGATATCCACGCGAAGGCGAAGTCCGGGTGCTTGGCAGGGTTAACCCAGAAGGTCTTCAGAACGGTGCGGAACCCGCCTTCCGATGCAGGACGACGGGACATTGGCTGGTCTGGCAGCACAAAGGCGAAGACAACCACGAGTAGCAGTCCTACGACTCCCGGCACAAGGAAGAGGAGAAGCATGTTTTGGCCCAGGAAGCTGGCAGAATAAGCTGCACCCAGACCGGCAGCTTGCTGAGCGATGCCGATCATCCCGCTGACCTTGCCGCGCTGCCACTGCGGAATCTGGTCCGCCAGAGAAGCAGTATGCGCGGCAACTGCAGCGTTGCCAAGTGCCTGAGCGAAGAACCATCCGAGGCCCAGGACCATGACGTTCGGCGCGAG
The DNA here is from genome assembly GCF_040812005.1 of Arthrobacter sp. HS15c. Lineage (NCBI taxonomy): Bacteria > Bacillati > Actinomycetota > Actinomycetes > Micrococcales > Micrococcaceae > Arthrobacter > Arthrobacter sp. HS15c. The sequence continues at coordinate 414,548 of NZ_JBFOHM010000002.1, read as the reverse complement.
AGCGATAACGACGAGGCTCGCCATCAACCCCAAAGAACCGAAGACCAGCCAAGGGCGCCGGCGCCCGAATCGACCAACCGTACGGTCGCTGAGCCGACCGAACACCGGATCAAAAAAGAGTGCCGCAAAGGCGCCCATCGAAATGACCGAGCCAAGGGTTACGGCCACGTCGCCAGGAGCGACAAGTGTCTGCACCTTGAGAGTCATCCCGGCCAGCGCCGGCGTGCTAAGAGCAAGCATGATGCCCAGTCGGGCGGCCACCATCGTGGCGATAACCCTGGCCTTGGCCTTTTCTTTCGGAACAGGGACAACAGGGGACGGCAACGTCGCTCCTGCCGCCGGATCAGACACAACCATGGGTCTCATCTTTCTATTTGTGGTGGGGGATCGTAAGACCAGATCCCGACGTGATGGAAACCACAATATCACTAACAGACCGTTCACTCGGTCTGTTAGTGGTAGATTCTTTTCCTGGAGGCTGGGGCCCGCGGTGTTCGGGGTCATGGGCACAGCTCTCATGAGTATTTACAGACCGACTACTCGGTCTGTACCCTTGAATATAGGAAGCCCTGCCGATATGCGGTCCCGGGACATCTTTGGCTATCAAACACGGCCGGAGTGGCGGCTTCGAAAATTCAACGAGTGATAGGAGTCAATGCGATGCTGATCAGCGTTGGACTGCTTGGTTTGGTCATCGGCGGACTGACAGGGTTATTGGGCGCAGGAGGCGGAATCCTGGCGGTCCCCGCACTGGTGTACCTAGTCGGGATTCCTCTTGGGACGGCTATCTCCACTTCATTGGTGATGGGCGCTGTCGGGCCGGTGGCTGCCCTCCTTCCACGCCTGCGCGCGGGCATTCAATGGCAGACTGTGCTTGCGGTCAGTGCCGCCGGAATCCCTGCAGCGTTCGTCGGCACACTAGCAGGGGCTTCCCTTCCGGAGAACGTCGTGTTGCTCGCCTTCGCAGTCCTCATGATTGCCGCCGGCATACAAATGCTCCGAAGTCGCCCCCGCGGCAAAGACACCGTCATTTGCCCGAAGCTTTGGCTGGTGCGTGGACTGGCTGTAGGTGTGCTCGTAGGTTTCCTCACCGGATTACTCGGAATCGGAGGCGGTTTCATCACCGTTCCGGCACTCATGCTGATCCTCGGTCTCCCGATTGGACTGGCTATTGGAAGCTCGCTCGTCATCGCCGTCATCAACTCTCTTGCCGGAATCATTGCGCACGCGGGAACCACAAGTCCTGACTGGGCAGTAGCAGTAGCATTCGTAGTGCCAGCCATGGCGGCGGCGCTGGTCTCGGCGCAACTATCCAAGCAGGTCAGCGGGCAGGTCCTTCAGAGATCATTCGCCATCCTTGTGCTAGTGGTCGCCGCAATCACCATCATTCGGGTAATCCTCACTGCAACGACCTCCTGACCGGAAGAGCACCACGTTCCACACGATCGTGTTCCACAGTCGATAGCCATTTACCGACCGCAATCTTCGCTCAACAGCAGCCCAATTCCACACCCACAAGAGCGATCCTGAGCGGGCCGTGCCCCACGATTCAGGAAATGCGTATGTCAGCAGTTGTTCAAACCCCAACCCGACGTCAGGCAGCCTCGCCCGAGATAGAAGGTTAGGGCCATTTTCACGTCTATGGACGCGTCGCTCCCCCACTCTTGTACTCCAACCTGACAGTCTGGGTCGAATGCCCGGGGACAACGCCCTGACTCCACCGCCAACGTCTAAACGGAAGCTCAGGCCACCGGAACCCAATAGTCGCCTCAGCGTGAGGGCTACGCCAGATGCGACCCTTGCTTCGACCAAACCACCACGGCATGCTTCGAGTCCAGGAGCCCGATTACAGCTCTCCCCCATCGCTCTGGATCCTCGTTCCACTCATGCGAATGCCCCGCAGTGTCGAACGGAACGACACTGAGGACGTCCGGGCGCAGTGTGCAACTAGATGGGTCCTGCAACCCCGTGACCCACCGCAGCGTCGGCGGCGAATGCAGCATTCGTAGACCGAGCGTTGCAAATATGGCACGGTAGTCCACTGCTTCGGCGTTCGCGGTTAGCGTCGTCTGTCAATCCAGACGGGCGCATCCAGGATTCCTCCCGCATTGGAATCTTGGGGAGGCTCTCAAGCGCTGCACGAGCGTTACTTCGGCACGCGAGCCAGAGACGGCAATATGGGCGGAGTGGGAACGCGATCCGTTCCCCTCGACTTCGTGCGGGCATAACCGCACTTCGATTACTGCCGGAAGTTACAGCGCTGACATGCAGGCACGACTCCAATTTTTAGGTCGAGCCTGCTAGTGCTGTTGAGGCCGTAGTTGCCGGTGGCTGGGTCCACCACGACGAAGGAGCGGACGTCACAGCCTGGGACTTCGTGCGCTCATGTCTGGTTCCGCGTAATTGGGAGTGACACGACCGCCCAATTCACGTCGATCGTCCGTGGCCCCCTGAGTGAAGAGGGCCCTGATGACCTCATCGGGTTCCCACCGCTGGGCGCAAGCGGGCTGGTCATGAAGCGCAGGCGCGGCATGAACCGATCTCACCAAAGGATCCCCAGAACCTTGACGTGATCCGCCGCTACATCCGCTGGCACCACCAACGACGAATGAACCTCATGGACGAAGTCACCCCCGGCACCTTCCTGCGCGCCATATAGAGAAGTCACCGTGGCCATCGAAAAAGCATGGCAGGAAGAACGGCCCACAACCCGTCGCATTACCGCGCGCTTCCCTCTCACATCCAATACCACGTGGGTATTCCGCGGCGCCTCTCCCAGGCGACACATCCCCCTACACCTCACAACGCGCCTCAGCAAACTGCTCAGCACACGGGCGGCGGGGCTCCGTACTCTCCACCAACTCACCAAACTCGCACCCGTGGCCATCATCGCCGAGGCATTGGGTTACTCGCCTACCACCATCGAACGCCACGAGGTTCAAGTTGTTATCCAATCCCCGTCGGTCGCCAGAGCCGCGCGACGGACCTGCTCCCAATCAGCTTCTTCCCGGGCATTATCGTCAACAACTTCCACGTAGGTACGGAAACCGTGTTCATTTTGAGTCAGGACAACGGACAGCGCATCGGCCCAAGCTCTAGCATCGGCGAAGCTCGTGCGGACCAAAAGTGAATTCGCTGTGCTTGAAAGAATCGGCATGTCGTTATCCAACCACGCGAATCAGGGTCGCTCCGAGAAACGATTAGATGTTGTTTGGGCCCGGGTGCTACTCCCGTCCGCGAATACCCGCGCACGCCAGCTAGAAACGGGCAGGGAATGGCGTCAAGAGTGGCTGCCTGGTGCGACGTCGATGAGCACCTTCCCGATGGTGCCTTGCTCCACGGCGTCATGTGCCGCACCGGTCGCTTCGAGCGGGAAGCGGGTCAGCGGCAGGCCATATTCTTCGCCTACGCGCAGCGCGCCGTCCTTCAGCGCCTCGGAGACGGCGTCGACGGCGTGCTGTTTCTGCTCATCGGTGACCGTATAGGTGAGGATGAATTGGTACCGGACGTTCTTTGTCATGCTTTCGCGGATGGGAACCGTCATTGATTCACCGGGATTCGCCCCCGAGTAGATGGCGATGGTCCCGTTTGGCTTGAGCACCTGCAAGTCGGAGTCAATGTTGGCCGGAGCGTTAACGTCTACGATGGTGTCGACACCGTCAGAGGCGGCTTGGCGGACGGCAGCCACGACGTTGTCGGTGCGGTAGTTGATGACGGCATGGGCTCCGGCGAGGCGCGCGAGTCCAGCTTTCCTCTCTCCGCTGACTGTGGTGATGACGGTTGCTCCGGCCCACTTTGCGAGCTGAATGGCAGCGTGCCCCACTGCCCCTGCTCCGCCGGTGATTAGTACCGCTTTTCCCTTCAGGGACCCGGGGGAGAGCCTGGCAGGTCCGTCCTCGTGCGAGGTTAGCGCCCGGTGTGCAGTCAGGGCGGGGATGCCGATGGATGCTCCTGTTTCGAAGGATTCAGTACCCGGAAGAGCAACGGCTTTGGCCGCTGGTACAACGGCATACTCTTGCGCGGTGCCCTCATTGCCGCCCCCGGCAACGTCCCACAGCCAGACGCGGTCGCCGATGCTGAATCCTGTCACTCCGGAGCCGATCTCATCGATCACGCCGGCTCCGTCCTGGTTAGGAACCTTCGGTGCCAGCGGTGTACCTCCTCGTCCTCCGCCTGCCCGGGACTTCCAGTCGGTAGGGTTCACCCCGGAGACGACCACTCGGACGCGGACCTCACCCGCGCCGGGAGCAGTCATCGGCTTGGCCTGAAGCTTCAGCACCGAGGACGAACATGTCTCTTCGTACACAATCGCTTTCACAAACTTCTCCAATATGTCGGTTTCGTTGATCCATAGGTGCCCGTACGGCGAAATGATCGGAAGGTCCTGAACCTGCTCGGGTAGCCTCGGGAAATGCGGCGGGTTCCGGAATCAGCGGGCAGGAGCCCGGCTCCGGTGATTAGCCCTGCTGTACCACCGAAGATGCCAGCCAGGATCCATGGGCGGCGCATGCCATCCTTGAGCCGGGGTCCGATCGCTCAGCTTTCCGAAGAAGGGTTTTCAAACATGGCCAGGAGAGCCCTCATACCGGTGACGAGAATGAGAGCACTCCGGGCTTTCCTGCGCGACGACGAAGCGGTTGCTTTTTTCGGTGGCAGGGATACCAGGATCGGGGCGAGCGGGAGGCCTGGATGCGCCAGTGTATAGAGTGTGACGAATCGGCCCCATGGGCTCGGTGTTTATAGCGGCCTGCGAGGTCAGTTGTGACATGGTCGTTGTTTTCTTCGGTTTTAGAGTGCCGCAAGGCGGCGGAAGAGATTATCCCTGGCTTCCGATGCCATGCCGCCAGCGACCATGGTCACGACAGAAGCGATGTCCATGCCGAGTGAAATGTTTACCATTGGGTGGGTGAGGAGCTGGGGCAGGTGTTCTTTGAGAAGAGCTTCGGCCTCTGGATCCTTCAAGAGGAGCCCGACACTGGTTCCTTTCAGCCGGTAGCGCCCACCTTTTGGACGCGCCAGGGAGGTGGATGCCTTCTCCTCTGCCGTGGGGTGAGGCCGCGGGGTCCAGCCCTGGTACCGTAGCCCGGCGCCGAATTCGAATGCCGGGTCGGCAGTGTCCGAGGGGACGTCGGGGCGGCTCGCTTCGATGGCCGCCATCGATGAGGGCAGCTCGAATGGCAGCTTGCCTTTGGGTTCGGCCTCGCCGAAGAGCACCTGCGCGAATGCTTCGTCACTTGCCCCGAAGTTTACAATGAGGGAGCTGGCGAGGGGAACAAGAGGGGTCAGGATTGCCGCCCGGTCCAGATATACGTCAACCACAGTGGGGACGACGTCGCTGACGGCCTTGACGTGGGCAATGTCGTCGTCGGCGAAATCGAGGGAACCTGCATGGAAGAACGATTCCAGGTCCCCAGGATGCCCACGCTGCTCAAAAGGCGCCGCCAGACGCAGTATGGCCACGTCGGCCTCCTCAGGCGTGGCCACGACATCAGCTCGACCGGCCAGCGCAGTGGGATCGAGGCCTTCGACATAGACGGAGATGCCCTTTGCGAGCGGCAGTTTGGCTGCGTTCGTTGCGTTTACCAGCAGGGTATGTGCGGAGGTCTGTGCCGCCATTCCTGCGGCGCGCGCTTCGGCTGTCCCCACGGTGCGTTCGGCTTTATCAACGTCGACCATGGGACAGTCGAATAATCCCAGAGCGAACTTCTCTTTCAGCAGGCGGCGCGCGGATGCATCGATCCGGTCCTCGCTGATCTTCCCTTCTTTGACGAGCCGAATAAGGACTTCCGGGCTGGATTCACCGCCAAACTGGTCAATGCCGGCGTCAAGGGCCCGGATCATCCGCTCTTCGAAGCTCAGGTGTTCCACGCCCCACGGGGTTGCACCTAATATGCCCCAGTCACTGCAGACGATTCCGTCAAATCCCAACTGCTTTCGGAGTAGATCAGTCACAATTTCCTTGTTGAAGCTGAAGCCGACTTCCTCATACTCAGTGCCCATGGGAACCCCGTAGTACGGCATGATTTGGGAGATCCCGGCTTCCAGGACATCCTTGAATGGCTGCAGGTGCATGTCCCACAGCCCTCCCGGGTAGACCTGCTCGCGTCCGTACTCGAAATGCGGATCCTCGCCGTCGAGCTGTGGACCTCCCCCGGGAAAGTGCTTGCCCATGGCAGCGACCCACTCTGCGCCGGCCTTGTCGCCCTGAAGGCCGCGAATGTAGGCGACCGCCAGGCGACTGGTGACCTCCATGCTTTGCCCGTACGTTCCGCCAGCACGCGACCAGCGGGGATCCGTGGCGAGGTCGATCTGCGGGTGCAGAGCCACGGAAATACCGACGGCCCGGTATTCGCGACGAACCGTGGCAGCGAATCGTTCAGTCAGCTCCGGATCATCGAGCGCGCCGAAACCCAGCTGCTCAGGCCACTGGGAGAACGGGCCGGCGGCCAAACCGGTACCGGGGTTGTTCCCGAATCCATGACGCGGGTCACTCGAAATCGTCACCGGGATGGCAAATGGCTGCTTTTTCGCCTCCAGTTGGACTGCGTTCGCCCATTGGGCCATGTCGCGTGCGCTGAGCGCCTGAAGAGTATTGAAGTGATTGATACGGCGCTCAAACAACGTACGCGTTGAGGGATATCCCCCCGGACCGGGGGCGTCGAAATCACCCATTCCGGCGAGGGGCTGGAACATCAGGCCTGCCTTATCCTCCAGAGGCAGGCGGTGGAGCAGATCCTCGGCACGCTGCGCCGGGCTCAGGATCGTATCTTGGTAGGGGTAAAGCTCAGAATTAGGCACGTCTAGACCTGCTTTCGGCTGTTGCTAACTATGGATCGGCACCCTCGTGTCCCTGCGGTGCGTCGGTATTTTGAAGCCATTTGCCGCCTCTTGACGAAACAGCAATCCAGCTCGGACTGTAGACGGCATTTTGGACTTCGACACGCTGGACTCCTGTGTAGGGCTGGCGGCTTCGCGACCATCCCTGTGGCATTCCGTGCCTGGCACTGTGGGGATCCGACAGGGCAAATCCCCGGGTGCAGACAGGTGCCGGCACCTGGCGGTGCGCGCAGTCCCTCTCGGCGATGCTCTTCATCGCCTTCCATCCGTGGGTCACTCCTGCGCCGGCGCGCAGTGCGGCGGCGACAATAACGGCTTCTGCAACATCGGTCTTGGTGGCTCCGGCGGCGATGGCACTTTGGCGTGATCTTCGATGCAGTAGGAGCAATGCGTGGTGACAGCTACGCTCACCGCAATCTGCTCGAACGCGCAGACCATTGGCGACTCGGCTTCCTTGAGATCGGTTATGTAGTGTGCGTCCGCCTGATGGTCGTGCATTTGATCATCCTTTCATCGTGTGCGCGGTTCCCGGCGCTGTTACTGAAGAGTTATTCCCCTCGTTGCTCGCAGGCGGGCAGTAAATGCTGCGACGCAACGGGGTGTGGGTGTCCCGTGAGGTCGTTTGCGGCCCAGATGCGCGGGTGGGAGATGCACAAGTGCTCACAGGCACTTCGCCGTGGAGTTTCATGTCCTGTTCTGTTGCTGCAGGTGCATGCTCCGCGTGTGTCTGTGCTGTGAGGGTGTGCGCGGAGGCGCCTGCAAGGGTGATCGGACCCATTGGCTAGCTCCCGCGCTTACGTAACGTGTTCAGCAGGGCCCAGGCCAGGACCACTGCCACGAGGGACATGGCAACCGTCCCGAGACCTGAATAGCCCACAGCCGCAAGAACGGGACCGGCAAGCGCGCCGCAACTGGCGCCGACGAGATTCATGATCAGGTCCGAGACACCTTGCAGCCCGGAACGCTCCTCCGCCGTCACAGCATCGGCCACCATCGCCGAGCCGGCGACGACGGCGGCGGACCATCCGAGGCCGAGCAGAATCAGGCTGGGGGTCACCATGGTCTGGGGTGCGAGCCAGGCGAACGTGAGGGATGCGAGCAGCATCCCTTGGCCGCCCAGAAGTATGGGAAGCCGTCCGAGCCGGTCGGCCAACCAGCCGAAGACGGGAGACAAGCCGAACATTCCGGCGATGTGGAGGCTAAGGGTGAAGCCGACGACGGAGGGTCCCGCGCCGTGCTCGTGGAGGTGGACAGGGGTCATGGACATGAGTGCGACCATGGTGCCCTGGGTCAGGGCCACTGCCGCTACGGCGAAGCGGAGAGCCGGTCGGCGGCGAAGGACAGTGAATCCGGATACGTTCTTGCGCCGACTGTCCTTCGGGGCGTAAAGCGAGGCTTTCAGGGGGTCCGGGCGCAGCGCCAGGGCGTAGACGGCGGCCGCGGCCAGCTGCGCGGCCACGGTAAAGGCGAAGGCTCCGGTAAGGGGTGGCAGGTGCAGCCAACGGCCAAAGACTTCGCCGGGCTCAAAGAGGTTGGGGCCGGAGACAGCGCCGATCGTCGTGGACCAGACGACGATTGAGAGATCGCGTGCGCGCGTGCTGGGGGCTGCCATGTCGGTGGCGGCGAAGCGCGCCTGGAAGTTTACCGCCGTCCCGGATCCAAGGAGTGCCAGGCCGACGAGCAACAGGGGGAAGGCTGATAAAGAGGCTGCGGTGATGGCAATTCCGGCTCCGAGTCCGGAGAGGATTGTGCCCAAGCTTAGGGAGACGCGGCGCCCTTTCTTGGCGGCGATCCGGGCGAGTGGAATCGCCAGGAGTGCTGCGCCGAGCGTGTTCATTGTTGCGGCCATTCCTGACCATGCCGTGGAACCGGAGACCTGCACTGCTAGGAGGGAGCCTATGGAGAGCGCCGCTCCCATGCCGATGCCGCCGAGCACCTGCCCTGCGACGAGGGCTGCGACGATGCGCCGTTGCGCCTGCTGCGGGTTACCGCTTTCAGTTTCGGCGCCGAGTGGGGCCATGCGTGAAGTGTCCACGGGTATTCTGTCCTTCTTTCGGGATAGGGCGAGACGCAGGCCGTCCCGCTCGGTGTGGCGACCAGCGGAACGGTATTGCTAGGCCCAGGCTGTCTTGGTGGTTTCTATGAAGGCCCTGAACTGAACGACCAAGGAGAAAGTGCCAAGCTCGAACATCCACTGCTGCTGGAGGCCGCCCATGACCGCGATGGTGTTATTCGCGATGAGGCTACAGGGCCGTCCTGCCGGAGCGTCACGAAGTTCCGGGAGGGACTTGTCACGAAGACATCGGCGGCAATGATATTCATGGTGCTGGTCCTTCCAGCGCGGTCCGCTGCATTAGCGGTCCAGGTGATCAGGAGCTGACATATCGGCAGGAGAAGCGGCGGCGAAAGCAGCTTGCAAAGCATCAAGCCTGGTGACAAGGCCGGCGTCGCCGGCGAGGTCAGGGGCCAGCAGCGCCAGTAGCGCCACCGTGCGTTCGCTGCCTTTGAGGGCGTTGGCGTTGTTGATTTCCGCGGCGAGCGGATCCTGGAATCGAGCCGCCGCGGACAGGTAAGCCAACCAGGCCGCGATCATCCGCGCGGCCCCGTCCCCGGAATGGCCTGCCGCGCGTTCGGCGGCCAGAACGGGCAGTGCGCGCATTCTCAGTTTGGTTGTCCCATCCATGGCTATCTGCGCCAAGTGGTGCGGGATCCTGCTGTTCCGGAACCGTTCCAGCAGCGCGGCCCGGTACTCCGGAATGCAAAGGTTGTCGGGCAGGTGCCGGGCGGCCTCATCCCAGAACTCCTCCACAGCGTCCCGGCACACGGAGTCAAACAGTGCCTCGGTCACGGTCTGGTGCCCGCGGAACAGTCCAGAGTAGGCCAAGATGGAGTGCGCGCCGTTCAGCAGCCAGAGCCTGCGGTTCTCGTACGGTTCGATGTCGTCTACAAAAACCGCACCTGCGTCCTCCCACCGCGGCCGACCGGCAGGAAAGTCGCCGCAGAGGATCCAATTATGGAGCGGCTCTGCGACAACGGCCCCGGCGTCCCGGGAACCGAAGGCCTCACCGAACAGTTTACGGTGCGCAGTCGTGGTCCTGGGTGTGATGCTGTCCACGGATGTGCTGACGAAGCTCACGTTCGCATCAATCCAGTCTGCCAACCCGGCGAAGGAACCGGTCTGGCCTGCAGGCCAGGCGGCGAGGGCGAGGAGCGCGTTCCGCGTCACTGCCCCGTTGTGTGCCAAGTTGTCGCAGCAGACGACTGCGAGTGGTCCCGCACCGGCCTCCCGCCGGGCGGCGAGTGCCAGAACCAGGCGGCCCAACGGTGTTGAAGACTCCAATCCTCCGCCGGTGGACTCGTCGACTGCATAAGCGGCCTCGGTGATGCTAAGGATGACAACTGCCGTCTGCGGGGATGCGACCAGTTCCTTCAGTCGCTGCAGGTCGGGACCGTCCACTGCTTCTGCGGTGCTGCCGAAACATTCGAAAACGTCGCCGTCGTCGGAGCGCTGCACAAATGTGAACAGACCATCCTGCGCAGCCACTGGGTCAACGACATCCGGCCGAGTCCCACAGAAAGCAGTTATCCTCCCGTCTCCCCCATCGCTGGTGTGTTTCGCATAAAAGGAGGACTGAGGGGATCTGTGAAAGGCGTCGAGACCCAAATGGACGATTCGCACGGGGGCCGGCCCCGGCGCTCCATGTGTGTGGCGATCAAGCAGCCGTGAGGGCAAACTTGCCTCAGTCTCTGGACGCACTCTGCCGGCGCTCATAATTTGAACACCCGCCCAGACGAGCCCTCTACCGTGTCCAGCATGTGTCGATTGGTTCGCTTGGCGTCAAGGAGCATGATCTTTCTCTTTAGATGGCGTTTTGCCCGCATCAACGATGGTTGAACCACCGTCCAGCTGGCCTCATGAGAAAACCAGAATGAACAGACTGCGCTCTACATTTGGGGACGTCAAGGTAGGCTGAAGCCCTTTCGGGGAGCGCCCTGCGTCCGCTTCCTTCTGAGCGTGAGAATACGCCCAGAAGGAAGCAGCGGCCTTTCCGAAAGAAACCTTGCTGACGGATCCCGTCAGGTCGCGTGGTTAGTAAGACCCGGTTAGTTTCGTGTATCAAGGGAATCGCAGAAAACATTCTCGTTGAATGTTCCCTGGAAGTCAGATTTGCCTTGGATCTTCGCTATGGTGGCTCGGATTGCTTCACGATTGCTGTTATGAGCATGAATTACAGTCTTGACTGCAGGTACATCGATGAGATGGTTCGGCTGGAATAGGGAAACGAAGACAGTAGGAACTTCAGTCGTATACCATGGGATCTCGGCGGCCATCGGCTGGGACCACTTAATTCGAACAGTCGCCTCCTGCCAGAAGCCCTTTACGCTGGCGAAGATGAACGCAGCATCGTACTTTTCGGAGTACTCAGCTGTAGCCTCCTCATAGAAAACCGATGAGAAGTTAAGTCCGGTTTCGCCTGCCGCTTTCCGCTCCTGCGCAGTTTTGAACACGTGGACTTCAAACCCGGCTTCTTCCAATTCCTCACGGACAATGTCCAAATACTCCAACGGATCTGATCGCGTGAAATCCGAGCCTCCGGCAATCCCATAGAGGCGAATACGTGGATGTGTTTTCGGCGTGATCGGAAGATTGTTCGCTGTGTCCTTAATCAGGGTGACAGTTTTGTTCGCTATTTCCGCAGCGACATCCTGGTGCGTCTCACAACCTATTATCGCAAGTGCTTCGGGCGGCGGTACCATCTCGTGCCGCGGTGCCTGGTGCAGGCCGAGTACGGCTTTCATACCCAGGATGCGGCGTAATGCATCATGGAGGCGTTCTTCCGTGATAACGCCAGACTCGTAACCGTCGAGCATAAATTGAAAATCTTCTGCCGGATTGCGGAAAAACAGGAACATATCGCATCCTGCAGCTATGGCGGCTGGTACTAGCTCACTGCGCTTCATAGCCTGTATGAGGCCGCCCATCTGGGAGGCATCCGTCAGGATCAGTCCGTTGAAGCCCAACTCACCCCGGAGAAGGTCCTGCAACAGTTCAGGCGAAAGTGTCGCGGGCAGTACATCCTTGTCAGTGAGGTCAGGACGGAAATGACGTGATAATTCAGGTGCCGCGATGTGACCAACCATTATGGATTGTGCGCCGCGACCGATCATTTCCCGGTACACATGCCCATACGTGCTATTCCACTTCTCATAGCCGAAGGTGTTCCGAGATGTCACGACATGTTGGTCACGCTCATCGACACCGTCGCCTGGAAAATGCTTGACTGCACAGATAATGTTGGATTCAGTTATCCCGTCGTAGTATTCCGAAGCGCGTTCTACAACAATCTCCGGAGTATTTCCGAATGCGCGTGTGGAGACTACTGTGTTTCGCCAATTGTAATGGATGTCGACAATGGGCGCAAATGCCCAATTGCAGCCGAGTGCTGCTATTTCAGCGCCTGCAATTAACCCCATTCTCCGGGCGATATCCTTATCCGGGTGAGATCCTGCTTGCAAGGGGGTGCAAACCAAAGTCCCGTCGCTGCAACTTCCGAAGCCGCCCATTTCAGGGTTTGAGGCGACCAGGAGAGGTACCTTGCTCTTTGATTGAGCATAACGAATGTGTTCCTGCACCGCAGCGGCCGGGCCCATGCGATACCGGATTCCTCCGACATGATATTTGTCCAGGACTTCGTCCAGGTAGTCCGGAGAATAGTCATCGTTGTGGTTGACGAATAGTTGCCCTATCTTCTCTTCGAGTGTCATCGCACTGATTGTCGATTCAACCCATTCAATCGCAGTGTGATTTAGATTGTAGGGCGGAGCCTTGAGGTCCACCAGAAAAGGCGGAGAAACCTTAGCAGCATCGATCATGCGTGCCTCCCTGAAATGAACTCCGATATTGATATTTCCAATATTTCCTACTCCTTCGAAAAGATCTGTGATGGGATTCTAGATTTGGAGGGGCGTTTTCCAAGTTTATTGCCGATTGCCAGCGGATTATCCGTAGGGAACTGAGTACGATGAAATCTCGCGGCTCGCTTGCGTCGAGGACCCTCGGCCTTGATTTAGGCTTTGTCTGCATTCTCGGGTATAGCGTGGAGGATGAACGGCCCCATTTCACCGCTGTCCTCCTACTGCTTCAGTTCTGGTCGTCGGCTGGGTCGTCCAGACGATATAGAAGGCTAACCTCCCGAATTAGGCCTTAACCGTCCCGGGCATTTCAATCACAATCGGCACATCTATCTCTGCGTTTGAGCTATCGAATGATGTAACCGCATCCGATGACTGCCGGTGTCCTCTTCCTATTCTCATGTGGTGGTGAGCACAGTGAGGAGCATTTAGGCCATTGGCATCTCAGATCCTGGACGCTTCTCCGGCCCCTTTTGGGGTTGGCGTGTCGTTCATGGCGTTGACTCCGGTTCCTCCTCGGCCTCAGAGCTTTGCCGGGCTTTGGTCTGCCTATTGGCCGAGCGGTATTCAGGCAACAGGTACGGGTCCAGCATTTCGATGAACTGCCGCAACAATTCGTGACGGCTGAGAGCGTCAGGATTGTAGAGCCACTGGATACGGAGGCCATCCGAGAGCCCGGCCAGCCACCGGGCCACAGTTTCAGCAGTTGCTCCGCTGGGAAGTGCGGACTCGTCGATCATGTGACGGATGTTGTTCGTCACTGCTGCCAGCCTCCGGTCGTAACGTTGGATGAACCAGTCATGCCCGGGGTGGTCGACGTCCAGGCTCTCTGTTGAGAGGACGGCGAAAAGCTTAACGAATTCTGGCGTCTTCTCGTTCTGCCTCATGTTTTCAATGAAGACACTGAAGTAGTCCGATCCGGCGGCCATTTCCATTTCTCCCTGCCGAACGTGCTTGCTCTCCCTGTCCTCCAAGAAGGCCAGCAGTAGTTCGGCTTTTGATGGGAAGTGGTGGAGCAGGCCGGCCTGGGTTATGCCCACGCGATCGGCGATGTCGGCAATGCTGACGGTCTTGTAGCCACGTTGGGCAAACAAGTCGCGTGCCGCGTCGAGGATCTGTCTCCTGCGGAGCAGGCCGCGGGGACTGTTGCGCCGCGTGCGCTCTACAGCGGCGAAGGTTTTTTCCGTCAGGAGCTCCTCGTTGAAGGTCATGGGGTCTCATTCTTTCCTCGGGAACGAAGCATCATCATGTGCGTGGTCGGCTGAGGGGCTGGCGGGCACCGGTGCTGTTCTGCTGTTGCACTGTCGTGATCATTCTCGCAGGGCCTTCGGCTGCAGGCTCGGCGTCGATGAGAGGAGCTTGATCGTGTAGGGGTGCTGCGGAGAGTCGAAGACTTCCGCGGCCGTACCCTCTTCGACGAGTTGTCCCTTGAACATCACAGCTACCCGGTGGCTGATATTTCTTACAACGGAAAGATCGTGGGAAATGAAGAGGTAGCCGAGGCCCAGTTCGTCCTGTAAACGTTCCAGGAGTTCGAGGATCTGGGCCTGGACGGAGACGTCCAGTGCGGAGACCGGCTCATCGAGGATCAGCAGTTCCGGTTCGGCGGCCAGTGCACGCGCGATGCCGACCCTTTGTCGCTGGCCTCCCGAGAAGGCGTGGGGGTACCGGTCAAGGAACTGCCGTCCAAGGCCGACCCGTTCCATGAGTTCTGCGCTGCGTTCGCGAACCTGCTCACGTGGAACACCTGCGATTCGCAGTGCCTCTTCCAGGGATTGTCCTGCCGTTCGCCGGGGATTGAGCGAGGAGAAGGGGTCCTGGAAGACGTACTGGATCGCCCGGGCCGTGTTCTTCCGGTCTTCGGCGTGCATTGCGGTGACGTCTTTCCCGTTTACCTGGATCATGCCCGAGTAGGGCTTGGTGATACCGACGATGGTCCTGGAGAGGGTGGATTTGCCGCAGCCTGATTCGCCGACGAGGCCGACGGTTTCTCCTCGAGAAACCGACAGGGAGACGCCGTTGACCGCGAAGAAGGGGGTGTGCTTCGCGAAGAGGCCCGACCGGCCGATATTGACGTCCGTCCTGAGGTCCTTGACGACGAGTGTTGGAGCCGGGGCTGCCGGGGGTGCCGGCCGCAGAGGCGAGTCAATCCGGGGTACGGCGTTCAGCAGGGAGATCGTATAGGGATCCTGGGGCCGGAGGAGGATCTCCTCGACCGGACCGCGTTCCACTGCTTTTCCGTGGTACATGACCAGAACGTCGTCACAGAGTTCGGCGACCACGCCCATGTCGTGCGTAATGAACAAGATGGCGATGCCGAGTTCATCCCTCAAGCGCCGGATAAGTTCCAGGATTTGGGCCTGGATGGTGACATCCAATGCCGTAGTGGGTTCATCAGCGATGAGAACGGAGGGGTTGTTTGCCAAAGCGATAGCGATGACAACGCGCTGGCGCATGCCTCCGGAGAATTGGTGGGGGTATCGTTCGGCGGAGTCTTCCGGGTCAGGGATTCCGACCTGTCCCAGAAGCTCGAGGGTCCTTGCCCGAGCCTCTTTTTGATTCTTTCCGTGAATCATCAGGGCTTCATCGATCTGGGTTCCGATGCGCATCATGGGGTTGAGCGCCGCTTGGGGGTCCTGGAAGATCATGGCGATCTCACGGCCCCTAACCTTCTGCATCTCATCTTCGGAGATATCCAGAAGGTTGCGTCCCTTCATTTCGATGGTGCCGCCGTCGATGTTTCCGGGGACGTGCACCATGCGCATGATCGAGCGGGACGTCACGGATTTGCCTGATCCGGATTCTCCGACGATGCCGAGGATCTGTCCAGGCTTCAGGTCGAACGAAACGTCATCGACCGCTTTGATGACCCCTGCCGGGGTGGGGAAGTTTACGACGAGATTCTTGACGCTGAGGATGGGCTTTGAATCTGTTGGTGTATAGGTCATTTGCGGTTCACGGTATCGTTCAGGGCGTCAGCGAGAAGGCTGAATGCGAGGGCGAGCAGGATCAGGACAATCGTTGGTCCGACAATGAATGTTGGCGCCTGGTTGATGTAGCGGGTACCCACATTCAGTAGCGCCCCCAGGGAGGGTTCCGGTGGTTGAATGCCAAGGCCCACGATGCTCAGCGCAGTTTCGATAAAAATGGCGTGTACTACGAAAATGGCTCCTTGGACCAGGATCACGTCGGCTGCGTTGGGAAGAATGTGCCTGATGAGAATGGTGCCCTTGCCCACCCCGAGGGTCCGGGCGGCAACGACGTATTCGCGGCCCATCTGCTCCACCAGGGCCGCACGTGCCAGCCGCCCGAAAGCGGGTAGACCAGCGATGCTGATAGCGGTAACGAGTGCGGGAAATCCTGGACCAAGCACCAATGCGATGCAGATACCCAGGACCATGCCGGGGAAGCCGAGAATGACGTCCAAAATGCGCTGAACGATCGTGCCGGCCAGCTTGTTGATCGCGCCGAGCAGGCCAAGGGCGGTTCCGACGACCATGCTGATGGGCACCGCTATGACGATGATGGTGAAGTCAGTCCGCAGGCCGAACAGTGAGCGGACGAAAATGTCACGGCCCAGTTCGTCGGTTCCAAACGGATGCGCGATGTCCGGTCCCTGCAAGGAAAACTCGGTTTGGACGTCGTAGCCTTGCGGGAACATCACCGGGGCGAGCAAAGCAAGTCCACCCAGTGCCACGACAATAGTGGAGGCGAAGATCCCGCGGGAGGTGCGGAACGCTGCTAGGTAACGTCTAAGGGACATGCTTACTTCGAAGCGTTGACGCTTTGCGGGGGCTGTTGACGTAGTGGTCATGTCAGGCTTCCAATCGGATGCGCGGGTCAAGGGCGGCGAGAACCAGTTCGGTAAGAATCTGGAAGAGAACCGCGATCGCGACCGCTCCCAGGATGAGAATCTGGATCACAAAGTAGTCGCGGTTGTTCACAGCTTGAACAGCCAGCTGGCCGAGACCATTGCGGGCAAAGATGGCTTCGATCACAACGGCGCCGCCAAGCAGCTCGCCCAGACGCAGACCGATTGCTACGACTGCGGATCCGAGACTGTTTCGCAGAACGTGCCGGTAGGTGACCCTCGTACTGGTTGCCCCTTTCGCTATCGCAAGATCGACGAAGTCTTCGCCACGGACTGTGAGCATTGACGTCTGCAGCAACCGACCGATGACTGCTGCCTGGGATAGGGCCAACGCCAGGGCCGGAAGGATCAGGTACTGGAGGCCCTGGCCGGGGTTCTTGAACACCGAAACCTCGCCGCTGACCGGCAGCAAATGCCATGCGATACCGAAAGCCAGAATGAGAATCAGGCCTGCAAGGAACGGTGGCGTGGCCAGCATAAGGGTGTTGGTGACGTCAAGGAATCCGCGGCCGGTCTTGGAGCGGAGTGACCCGCCAAGGACTCCCAGCGCTAAACCGAGTACGACCATGATGATCGCGGCAACAATAGCAAGCTCCACCGTGCTGGAGATGCGGCTGCCAATCAGTTCCCCGACCGGCATGTGGAAGAAGTACGACTCACCGAAATCACCCCGGAATACTCCGGTAATCCAGTTCACGTACTGGGTAGCGAGCGGTTCATCAAGTCCCGCGGACTTCCGAATGGCCTCCACTTGCTCGGGGAGGGCGTCCGCGCCGGCAAGGACAGTCGCAGGGTCGCCCGGGGCCATTCGCGGGAGAATGAAAGCAATGAGCGAGCTTGCAGCAAGCACGACTACCAGTGAGGGCAGCTTTCGAAGAAGGAAATGCCACATGGTTATTCCGCCAAATATGCTTGATCGAGACGAAGCCAACCACGTGTAGTGATCGATGCGCCGTGCAGCTTTTTTGAAACAATGAGCTGGTTAGGGGCTTGAACGATGGGGAGGCTGAAGGCTTGGTCGAGCATGTAGTTCGTCAGGTCTTTCAAGGCTGCCGGCGAACCGGCGGCATCAGCAGAAAGCAGGGCCTGTTGGAGCTTCGTGTATTCCGGGGTGTCGAAATGGGACGGGTTATTCTTGCTGCGAAGCGAAGGCAGCGAGCTGAGCAGAGTTGTTTCGCTTAGTCCCACCTGACCGTGCGCCACGAAGAACGCGGGCCCCAGCTTGTTTTGGTTCTGGAGTGAGTTGAACGTGGTTTCATCCACTATTACGGCCTGGGGTTTGAGCCCGATGGCGGTCAAATTGTTGGCGATAATTTCGTATTCGCTCCGGATTACCGGGTAGGTGACAACGGTGATCGGCACGGCGGCGCCGGTCGCTCCTGCCTCCTCGATCAGAGACTTGGCTTTGTCCAGGTTGTAGGCGTAGCGGTTCTTCTGGTCATCAGTGATGCCTTTGGCCTTGTCGCCCCAGAACACGTTCGTGACCGTGCCGGTCTTGGCGAAAATCTGCTGGTTGATGCGGTTGCGGTCGATGGCGTAGGCAACGGCCTGACGAACACGGACGTCATCGAACGGCTTGGCCGTGACGTCGAGACCTAGCGCGTAAATTACCCCGCCCCCGCTCAGGAGACCGAACTGGGGATCATTGGCGAAGCCTTGCGTATCTGTGGGGGTCAGGCCGTAAGCAACCTGGGCACGTGAACTGCGCACGGCCGAGAGCTGCGCGGTGCTGTCGCCTACAATCTCAACGCCAATGGAATCCAGGTACTGGCCATCGCCCTTGTCCCAGTATCCGTCGTAACGGGTCAGCTCCACAGAAACGCCCGGGCGGAAAGCACCCCACTTATAGGGGCCGGTACCAATGACCTTGGAACCGTCAGCAAGGCCGGAGTAGGTGTCTTTATCAACGATGTAGGACTGCTCGAAGAAGTCGTACACCGTCGCGGGATTCATCGCGCTGGCAAACGTGATCTTCAAGCTTGTCGGCGAAAGTACATCCATGGCCGTGAACTGTTTGGCGATGAACCCGACCGGTGAGCCACTTGCGGGATCCGTCGTCTTCTGGAAGGCCCAGACCACATCATCGGCAGTCATTTTCCGGCCCGAGTGGAAGGTGACGTTGTCCTGCAAGTCGATGGTCATCGACTTGCGGTCGTCCGCGAACTTCCAGTCCTTGGCCAGCACCGGCTGGGGCTCGCGTTCGTCATTAAGCCGGGTCAGCGGCTGAAAAACATTCTGGATCCACGGGGCGTTGCCACCGCGAAGGGCCAAGGGGAATCCGGGTTGGGGATCGCCTATCTGGGTGATAACAGCGGTGCCGCCCACTTTTGGGGTGGAACTTTCGCTGGATGCGGATCCCGCCGAGCAGCCGGTGGCTGCCAACGCGATGGTGGTGATGGTCAGAGCAAGTTTTGCTGCTGCCGGGCGACGTCGTCGCGGGCTGCGCACGTTCATGGTGCCTCCTCGTTGAGAGAAATCTCGGGGGTGTGCTGAATCACAACCTAGGGTCTAAGATACACAACTAACCGAGTACTCGCTAGGTTTAAGAAAAAAAGCCTTTCCTCCTTTGTTCGATTTCCGACTTCGAGAGCGGATGAAGGGCCAGGCAAACGACTCGCGTCCGCGCTGTTACGCACGCTGAACTACAGAAAGCAGGTGACGAAGCCATGAAGGCAATCGTTGTACTGTTCGACACACTGAACCGCAGGTACCTTCCGAGCTACGGTGCCGATTGGACCCACATGCCAAACTTCGAGCGGCTCGCGAAAGCCTCTACGACTTTCGATACCTGCTACGGAGGAAGCATGCCCTGCATGCCTGCGCGTCGGGAGTTGCACACGGGCCGGTATAACTTCCTGCACCGCTCGTGGGGACCACTTGAGCCGTTCGATGATTCCGCTCCTGAACTGCTGGGCCGCGCCGGCACCTACACGCACCTGGTGACCGACCACCAGCACTACTGGGAGGACGGCGGAGCAACGTATCACAACCGTTTCAGTACCTATGAGTTCTTCCGCGGACAGGAAGGAGACCGCTGGAAGGGAGTTGTATCCGATCCCGAAATCCCTGAGTCGATCACCTGGCGGACTCACTCGACCTGGCGTCAGGACTGGGTGAACCGGCAGTACATGCAACGGATCGAGGACCATCCCCAGACCAAGACCCTCGACGCGGGAATTGAGTTCATTGAAACCAACTCCCAGGACGACAACTGGCTTCTGCAGATCGAGTGCTTCGACCCCCATGAGCCCTTTATGAGCTACGAGGAGCACAAGCAGCATTACATCCACGACTACAACGGACCACATTTCGACTGGCCGGATTACCGCCGCACCCTCGAGGACGCATCCACAATCGAGCATGCCCGGATGGAGTACGCCGCCCTTCTGACCATGTGTGATGCATCGTTAGGCCGCGTCTTGGATGTCATGGATGAAAGGAATCTCTGGGACGAAACGATGCTCATCGTGATGACGGATCATGGCTTGCTGCTCGGTGAACATGGTTGGTGGGGCAAGATGGTCCAGCCTTGGTACGACGAGAACATCCACACTCCGCTGTTCGTCTGGGATCCCCGTAATCCAGCGCAGGGCCAGCGGCGCAAGGCTCTTGTTCAAACGATTGACATCGCACCGACGCTCCTTTCATTCTTCAATGTCCCAATCCCTGCGGACGTGCAAGGCAAGGACCTTAGTGAGGTTCTCCGTAACGACAGTCCGATCCGTGAAGCAGGGCTCTTTGGCAGCTTCGGTGCGCACGTTAACGTCACGGACGGCCGCTATGTCTATATGCGCAGTTGTGAAACGCCCCAAAACCAACCCCTGTTCGAGCACACGCTGATGCCTACTCACATGGACAGCCGCTTTCACCCGGCAGAGTTCAACGATATGGAACTTGTCGACCCCTTCGCGTTTACAAAGAGAACCCCTGTCCTGAGAATGCCCGGCAGGGCAATGGGCAGCGCCTACGCGTTTGGGTGCCTCCTCTTTGATCTGGAATCCGACCCGCAACAGCTCAACCCCCTGATCGATGATCAGTTGGAGCTTCGGATGATGACACTTCTGGTTGATCTAATGCGCGGCAATGACGCGCCGCCGTCCCAGTATGAGCGGCTCGGCCTGCCTTTCGAGGGACTGCCCAACGAATCACACTTGCAGATCAGGAAATCCTGGTCCCGGATAGCGGAATCAACCCTGCTCCCCGAGCCTGCAGAGGCCTTCGAATCATTGCAGCCGGGGGTCTTGTGGGAGCTGCGACGCCTTATGGCGTATCAAGCCACAGCGGAGGTCGTACTTGCCAGGCTTCCCTTCCTCAGCGATCCAAACGTCATGCATCGGTTTGAAGGGATGTCGCCGTGGCAGCTCTCCACCATCCTGCCGAGCATTACCCAGACCGATCTACGCCTACTTCACGAGGGACTCGGCGCCTGCCCCGCGGTAACAACGGACCCGCAGACCGCGGGCGGTGTCAAAGATGCGCGGGACGCCTGCGAAGAAGTCTCGAGAATCGGTGGGTGAGATCTCAGGGAAGCCCGAGGCAGGGCCAAGGGATCGCTCGTTTTGATCGCATTCGCGAGGAGCCGCCATGAGAGAACATGACGTACCCACCGACTGAGTGACGCCGGGCATTGTGGAAGTTAATCTCGCGATTGAGACCGGCACTCACGAAGCCCTCGACGCCGCCGTCGCAGTCCTTCCAGTGGCTGCAGCTTGCTGCAGCCACTGGAAGCATGACCAGCCCTCACCGGCCCACATCAATTTGTCGTACGAGCCGGTCATCGCGTCCCAGTGGGCTTGGTCCGGCACCCCGTCTTCAGCCCCCAAATTTGAGCACTAAGGAACCAAGAATGAACCATAAGGTTCACCAACCCGAAAGGCGTGTCCCTTTGCCCGCCCCCCCTAAGCACCTACACGACTTCACCTTCCAACCCGACCCTGCAGTCATGGCAACTGTCGACTCCGGTGGACGCCCTCTCAGCCTCCAGATCGTTTACCTGGATGAAGACGCCGAGCACATCCTTCTGAGCATTGCCACAGGCAACTCCCGCTGCGGTCGGCTGCAGCACCTCCGCGAGGACCCTCACGTTTCACTCACAGTCTCGAGGAACGACGGCTGGACAGAGGCTGTCAACGTGCTCGGAACCGCTGTTGAATTCTTCGGCGCCAAGGACCTCGAGACCATCGATGCCGCGACCACCCACTGCCTCAGCACGCCCTACGCGGTCCGCAACCCCCGCACAGCAGTCCGGGTCCGGGTCGACGAATGGACCGAACACTCCAACGCGGTGTTCCAGGCGGAGAAAGCCGGGGAAGGCGAAACAGTTGGCTGAGCCCAAGCGCTTCCCCAAAGCAGTTTTCAGCCAGGGAGAAGAACCCGATGCACGTTTCAGCCTCGCCAACGAACGCACCTTCTTGGCATGGATTCGAACCTCACTGGCTTTACTCGCCGGCGGGGTCGCTCTCGAAGCACTCGGCCTCGGCATTCATCCCGGGTACCGACTTGCCGCGTCAATCCTGCTGATCCTCAGCGGGACCGTGTCAGCCATTCAAGCTTGGAGCGGGTGGAAGAAGACAGAACAGGCCCTGCGGAAAAGTTCCCCTCTTCCCTCCGCACCATTCTCGCTCCCCCTCGCTGTTCTGCTGGTATCGGTTGCAGTCCTGATTCTGACAGGGATCCTTCTGGCATGACCCCACTTTTCGATCCCGGGCTCCAACCGGAGCGCACGGCTCTGGCCTGGCAGCGAACCTGTCTTGCGTTCCTGGCAGGCTCCCTTGTCGCTTTGAGAGTCCTTCCGCCCATCCTCGGGCCCTGGTCTCTGCTGTTGAGTATGGCGGGGGTTCTCGAGGCAGTCCTCTTACTGTCCGTGGTCCGCCGACGATACCTCCGGCATCATCAAATCCTCGCAACCCCAGACGGGCCACCTTCCCGGGTCGGAGACGGTCGCCTTCCGGCCGCTCTTGGCACCTCGGCCGTGTTTGCAGGGATTGTCTCGCTCGTTTCGGTCCTAAGTATTCGGACTTGAGGACGTCGTCAAAAGTAGGGAGTCACCTCTTGATGGT
The DNA here is from genome assembly GCF_040812005.1 of Arthrobacter sp. HS15c. Taxonomy (NCBI): domain Bacteria; kingdom Bacillati; phylum Actinomycetota; class Actinomycetes; order Micrococcales; family Micrococcaceae; genus Arthrobacter; species Arthrobacter sp. HS15c. Next base: position 391,868 of record NZ_JBFOHM010000002.1, on the reverse strand, counting down.
CCCCGTACTTCTAATTCGACTCCATACGAAGTGGGCAGCGGCCCGAAAGAATTCGCACGGGTCTTTCAAAAGGATCTAGGCTGATGACAGAAAGCCAATTGGCTCGTGAGGTCGCAGTCCGAAAGCAAGAAATCGTCTGCCCCTCGAGAACAAATACATCGTCACCAGAGTCCAAGGACCGGAACCTACGTGCCTGAGTGAGACACGATGACACACCAGTTATCTCATTCATATCTTGGGCAGCTGCGTCTCTCGCTAAATCATCGACTGGGTTGCAAATTTAAGAAGGACCAAACAGTGAACCCCTTGCCTATCAACGTGGCCGGTGCAGGCGCATCGACCAATCCCCCCAAAGGCTGTTGCAGCCCATCATGTGAGCCCAGTCTGGCAGCGCAAACAGGGCTCAGTTCCCCCGAGATTACGGGGCCAAGCCCGGCATCAGTCCATGAGGACGTGGAGATCCCGGATGGTCGGTTCAACATGGGTGACCACTTCGATGAAGGCTACCCATCAGATGGTGAGACGCCTGTCCATCAGGTGCGTCTTGACGCTTTTCGCATTGATGCAACTGCCGTTACCAACCAAATGTTCGCTGTTTTCGTGAACTCCACCGGGTACAGGACAGAAGCTGAGCAGTACGGATCGTCAGCGGTGTTCCACCTGCTCTCGACAGCAAAAAGACATGATGTTGTTGGCCCAGTGGCCGGAGCTCCCTGGTGGCTGAACGTTCGTGGTGCTGATTGGGCACATCCCACCGGTCCGTCCTCGAGCTGGCCGGAACTTGCCGATCACCCGGTCGTGCACGTTTCGCATAATGATGCTCTCGCCTACTGCGCCTGGGCTGGTCGTCGGCTACCTACCGAGGCGGAATGGGAATACGCGGCCCGGGGCGGTCTCGAAGGGAAACGCTATCCATGGGGAAATGACCTAGCCCCGGCCGGTCAGTACCGCTGCAACATCTGGCAGGGTACCTTTCCCGAACACAACACCCGCGACGACGGGCACCTCGGCACCGCAGCCGTGAAGACATTCCTTCCCAACGGCTACGGACTCTACGAGATGGCCGGCAACGTCTGGGAATGGTGCGCTGACTGGTTCTTACCCAAGTACTACCGCAACTCACCCACCGACAACCCCCAAGGACCTACGATCGGAAAGGGCCGAGTCATGCGGGGCGGTTCCTACCTCTGCCACGATTCCTACTGCAACCGCTACAGGGTCGCCGCCCGCACATCCAACACACGCGAATCCTCATCAGGTAATTGCGGCTTCCGGACCATCGCCCTGACGTGAGCAGTTGTCTCATGAGAGGCCACGAGCGCAGGAAAGGCACGAGCTTGCCCATAAATTCAGCCTCTAAAAAGAGAAACTCGGACCGACATTTTGGTCAGGGCCCTCAAGTGCGGGACGAACCGACCGCGCTTCACCTTGGTAAACCAACGAAATCCTCCCTCCCCTGGATCGGACCTCACCCGGCGATGTGGATTAGTCCACTTCCCTCGACTCGACGATGATCCGCGCCCACCAGCACGGCACGAACCTTCCCCGCACCTCATCGGGCCAACCGAATTCGATGAATGGACCAGCTGAAGATTTCATCGAGGGCAATCCGGCCCCATCTTCCCGATCGCGGGTCATATAGACGCTCCATGCTTTGGAGATTCGGGCTCAACGATTTCTGCGGGGAGTGTCCGTTTAACGGTTGATCCGAGGTTGGCATTTAGTTGATTCTTCCGTCGAAGGTGATAGCGAAGGCGTTCAGTGTCGGCTTCCACCGTGTGGCCCATCGTGCCCTGCCTTTGCGCTCCACGCGCTCTCCTACAGCCGGGTGATCGCCGGGTACTGCCTGCCCCACTTGCCCGAGAACTCGACGAAGCGTTCCTTGGCCGCGGCCTCGGACGGTATGGTGTAGACCGGGCGCAGATCCAGGGACATTTCGTCCCAGTATTGGCGGGCGGCATACCGGAACGTGTTGCGGATCAGGTGCACGATGCAGGTCTGGACCACGGCGAACTGCCACACCGTGTTGAGGCCTCGGGCAGGCCCTTGAGCCCGTCATAGACCGTGATGCAGACATCCTCGACGCCCCGGTTCTTGATCTCGGTCAGTACAGAAAGCCAGAACTTCGCCCCTTCCCCGCCATCCCCGGCCCACAGCCCGGGGATGTCCCGTTCGCTGTTGACTGTGACGCCAATCGCCACGTAGACGGGCCGGTTCGTGACCTGCCCGTCGCGGACCTTGACGTGGATCGCGTCGATCAATACCCCCGGGAACATACGGTCCAGGGGCCGGTTCTTCTGCCATTCGGTTATCTCCCCGATGACCTTCTCCGTGATCCGCGAAATCGTGTCCTTTGACACCCTGGCGCCGAACATCTCCGCGAAGTGGGCCGCGATATCACCGGTCGTGAGGCCCTTAGCGCTCAGAGACAGCACGATCTCATCCACGCCCGTCAGCCGCCGCTGCCGCTTCTTCACGATCTGCGGATCGAACGTCGAACCGGTGTCCCGGGATGGGGGACGCTTTCGGTGAGGCTACCCAGGCGACGGGAATCACCCACGCACCAGGTTCGCATCGATTCATTCAAGGTCGATGCCACCGCTGTCACCAACCAGATGTTCGCTGCCTTTATTGCCGACTCGGGTTACCGTTCAGAAGCCGAAATCTTTGGTTCCTCCGCGGTCTTCCACCTACTGTCAACAGCGAAGCCGGAGGACATCCTCGGCGTCGCGGCAGGAGCACCTTGGTGGCTGAACATCCGCGGGGCCGATTGGGCGCACCCCACGGGCCGGGATTCACACGGGGAGGACGTACCGGACCATACTGTTGTCCACGTATCCCACAATGACGCCCTTGCCTACTGCGAGTGGGCTGGGCTACGGCTGCCCCCCGAGGCGGAATGGGAGTACGCAGCACCCGGCGGCCTGGAAGGCATGCGCTATGCCTGGGGCAACGAGCTAACACCCGACGGCGAACACCGCTGCAACATCTGGCAAGGCACTTTCCTCCAGGAGAACACAACCGACGACGGTCACATGGGAACGGCGCCAGTGAAGGCTTTTCCACCCAACGGCTATGGCCTCTACGAGGTTGCAGGAAATGTCTGGGAATGGTGCTCCGACTGGTTCCTGCCCAAGTACTACCGCAACTCGCCGGCCGATGATCCTCAGGGACCGACAAACGGGGCGGGACGAGTTATGCGTGGGGGTTCCTACCTCTGTCATGATTCGTACTGCAACAGATACCGGGTGGCCGCCCGGACTTCGAATACGCCGGAATCCTCCAGCGGTAATTGCGGATTCCGCACCGTTTCGCTTTAAGCGCACCCCATATCCGCACTTGCAGGCACCGACAGCAGTGAGCAAAACCGCAAGCGAAGTGCAGGGCAGAGCAGCTCATTTGGCACATCATCTTGGGTACACCCAAACCTGACGTCAAGAAGGCGCCTAGGGGTAGTCAGACAGACATTCGCTTCATCTTCACTAACGAGGCCTCGGGAACAGTGAGACCGAAACCTGACACCTCTACCCGACTCAAGTGGCAGCGCACTTATGCTTCGTCGGCCCGGTCACTTATCGGTTCACACCAGTCCGTGGCCTGAGTCGACCAAGTAGACAATGCAGGTGAATCGACGCGATTTACTCGAGTGGCCGAGCGGCCAACCACTACCGTCGATCAAAGAAGCAAGCTTGTGCACGAGATCGGGTCCACTCGCACTCCTGAACCACCATCCTCCGCAGCCCCGGGGACCCGTCATAAAACAGATTTAAGTGTGGACACTGTCCACACCCCCTTTGGCAGGACAACCCACGCTCATTCGGCTCCCGTGACGTTCAGGAAAAGTGCCACAAGAGCAATTTCGGATCAAGGTCGGCGAGGTCATGTCGTCCCCGCTCCCCGGGACCATGAATAAGTGTTGGCCACCCCTCGACCAACTAGACGGAACCGAAAGGAGACCGGCCAGAACCTACCAGCAGCAAGCGGAAGGCCCACCAGCCAGGGACTTGAACCGCCACCCCACACACCTGAATAGGCCATCGCGGCAGCCAGGCCACAGCCCCCGCACCTCGCGTCAGAGGGACGCCACCACAAGCCATGTCAACACGTTAAAGCAAAAACCCCTCTGACGAGGGGATAAGCCGTGCCCGAGGTGGGACTCGAACTGCATTCCAGCCGCCATAAACACTGGGAACTCCAGAAAACATACGCAATCCGAGCCAGTCCGGCCGATGTACGACCCAGTCTGAGGCTAAATCTGTTGACACTGTCAACACCGCCGTTCTGACAGATTTTGTGAAACTCCAATCGACTGCCGCGTTCCCCAAAACCGGGGGCACGGCAGTTCCGTGTTCTGCGCCGGGAGCCTTCCGGAACGACTTTCCAGCCAGCCGGTTCTGGCGGCATTAGTTCGCAGCACATGTATGAACTCGAGATCCCGCATGCGGTTATGCCTTCCTTCAGGCCTCTCATGGGCTGAGGAGCGGAAACTTCCATGACCGAACGCCGGGCAGCAATACGTCCGCGATGGTCTTCTAGCCAGGTCCATCCAGTCAGCTGGGACGCGGCGCAAGCCACATGAGGGCTCCCTATGTGTGGGACAAAATATAGTTCACTGCATCCTTTAAGTCTGAAGTAGAGTACTCCGGATGGTGACCGTCGAACCGCCATGCTTTTCCTCTATCCAGCCATACGGTTCGAAGACCGGCTCTAATGCCTCCCAGGACATCGCCTTCCGGGTCGTCCCCGACCACCCAGCCATCCATTGAGGACCCGCACTTCCTGGCTGCTTCCCTAAATATCGCGGAGCCGGGCTTAGATACACCTACTTCATCGGCAGTGCACAAAACGTCCACAAATTGTGTTAGTCCGGAAGCTTCCAGCTTCTTTGATTGTCGAGACGCCGGACCATTCGAAACCACCGCTATGCAGTAGCCAGCCGCCCGCAGGCTTGTGAGTCCTTCGTGGGCTCCCGCAGTGGCCCTAAAAAATGAGATGTATTCGCGGCGAAAAAAGTCTGCGAGGTCATGCCTAGGAACCTTTGGATCTAGTGCCTCCGAGAGGATCTCTATGAATTTGACTCTAGATTGTCGCCCGTCAGCATCTGCCTCGACGATCAATTCCAATTGCGATTCACTAGCGCCAAACCTTGACAAAAGCGCCCTCCCCCAATCACGGACGGCGGCACTCCGGTCTACAAGGGTTTCATCCAAATCAAAGATCACCAGCATAAGGGGGACCGCTCCTAATTATCGCCTCGCCGCAGCGAACCGGACACTTCCAGTGCTTTGTTTCCAACAAAACGACGAGAGCCGCACAAGAGAACAGAATCGTCTCCCCCCTCACTGGCGATTTCGTCAATGGAACGGCAGGCAAACACGGCGCTCAACCGAGACCCACCCGACCGACGAGCTGCCCCTACGCTGTGGAAGCATAGGCTATTGAGAAGCAAAACGCCGCCCCTGGGCATCTCCAAGGGCAGTTCCTGGCCGATTAGGTGCCGGTACTCGTCGTGTTCATCGGCCCAATTGCCCCCTCCACCACCCGACTGCGGTCCAGCGTACGGTATACGGTGGCTTGCTGGAACGACAGTTGTACAGCCGTTGTCGACGGTTGCTGCTTCGAAGTAGAAGAAAACCGAAATTAGTGGCCTTGACCACTGTTGGATGTCACGATGAAGCCGAAAAGGAATATCTCCCGGCGCGTTCCTCGTGGCGTGGTTATGCCTGTGTCTCGTCACTTCCACATTCGGACCAAGAATTGCTATCAGAGCGTCTAAAACGAATGGCGTCCGCAAGGCATCGAGGAACACGCCATCACGCTCAAGTAGAGAATCTAGGCGACATGCCTCACCCGCACTATTCATGCGGAAGGGAGTGACCCGGTCTTCCAATCCCGCCGCTACAACTTTTTGCATCTGGGAAAGCAGCTCGTCTGGTAGCAAACCTGGGAGTTTCATATACCCGGCCGAATCAAAAAAGCGGGCTATGTCAGCGCTCGTCATTTAGAGTTACCTTTCCTGTGACAGTTTCATCTGACCAAAGTTCTTCGAACTGATCAAGAAAGCGTCCGTACCATAGCGGATCATCCTCTTGAGTAAGTCGAAACCCTGGACGCCACGCTGATGGCTGACGCCATGACCAGAACCATATGTATGCCTCGGCAGTCGGCTTTCCTGTATCGAAAAAATAGCCCGTGAAAGGGGGCAAAATGTCATAGGACCGCACCTCAAGATTAGTGCCAGTCGATTTCGAAGTGGCCAGAAGGGCACGAAGAGTGGCTAAACCGGCCTTATGCTGATGACGCACCGCTTCCTCGGAGGCTTTAGGCGTCGAGCTGCGTTGATTAGCATAGATCACCGCAACACCCTCAGGGTCTTGAAGCAGGACACGAACCCTTCCGCCACGGGTTAGCATGCTGCTCAGCTCACCAGAATATGAAATGAGCATCCGATTATGCCCAAATCCGCACATATCGACTGATCCTGCACTCCCCCAAATCTGGTTGAATGCATCACTATTTCTCACATAATTCTCATCAAAAAAGCGCTCCGACAACCCACGTTGAATGGAATTGAGGGCGCCCGATATCGGACCGGGATCCGGTACCGCTTCCGCGGCTTCAAGCGTTCGAGTAAGCAACTGGAGAATTGCCACATCTGATCGCTCCCTGACGGTCTTCTCAGATGAGTTGCACTCATGGGCGAAGTCGTCAGCGCGCTGCATCCAACTGCCTTTGCGCCCGTCAAAGTTGAAGCAAAGCACAAGTAGCTTTCGTTCATTCGGCGGGGCTTCACTGACCAACTTCTTGAGCTCGTCAAGACCCATGCATAAGTCTTCATCGGTATTGCCCGTGATCCGGAGGATGCGTTTAAGCGACGGAGGCAACGCAGCCAGGTCCGATGCGCTGGTAATTCCTCGGCCTTTCCTGAGGTTTTGGAGGGCATCAAATTCTTCGCCCAGACTTTGCGCTTTGGCCACGTCGTGGGGACTAATTCTCATACTCAGACTCTATATGGAGACGTAGCCGAAGTCGTGGTGTTCCACTGGGGCCCATTGAAGGATGCCGGGGTTCCAGTGGGGACCTGTTGGGGCCCTTTCGTCATCTGCCAGCCTATTGGCGGGACGATGACCCATTCGATCACATCACCGGAGGCGAGCATGAAAACAGTTGAAATGCATCGAGGAGTTCCTTGGTGGTCGTTCACTCTGCACGATCGAGTGACTGGCGACCACGTTGGAGGCGGGAAGGTCCTGGCTAGAGGACCCAACTCCGCCCGTGCTCACGCCGGTTTGATTGCGGGCAATCGTGAGGTTCGCCTAGTTGACCCTAAAGGTCCGAGCGACTCTGTGAGTGGCTAGAAAGCAATAGCCGGAAAAGGCCTTTGTGTAAACCAAAAAAGTTTGAAGGGGTGAAGGTGATGTTTGACCCGAAAAGCAGGGCGGTACGTCGGGGCGGTGCTTCCCGAACGGTCAGAAGCGGGCAGCCCAGGTTCCCGAACTCGGCCACTCCCAGAGGAGGAAGTGTCTCCCGCAGTAAGCCCAGGCCGTCACGACGCACGTCGGGCGTGGGGCGGCTCAAATTAGCGCTCCTCGCGACGGCGGGATTGATCGCATTCCTCCTCATTGGCCGCGCCATCACAGCCAATTCCTTGCACGGCGAAAGTGAGGCACGTATTTCCGCCGGTATCCAGGTTGACCAAAATACCGTCGCAGACACATCCGGGTTCGCCGAGACCGTAGGGCGACTTGCCGAACGACGCGCGGCAGAAGGCGGCGGAACCCTCACGCTTTATAAGGGTGCAGGCCAAAAACCCGTAGAGGTGGGGCACACAGATCTGTCCGTTGAGCGGGAAGGGAATCCGGAGCAGAACGCCGGACTGCGCGCTCGTGCAACTGAAAAAAAGGTGACTGACCTTCTCACAAGAAGTAAGGCAACCACCGTCACGGGGGACGGGCGAGACCTCCTTTCGCTCCTACAAGCCCTGGCAGCTGACAAACCGGATGACGGACTGGCCTGGGACGTCGTGGTGATGTCATTCGGATTACCGACTGCCGAGCCGAGTGACACTCGGATCTTGACGGCCGCCGAACCCGCTGCCGCGGTCTCATCCCTCCCCGCCGACGTCATCCCTGACCTGAACGGAGCCACCGTTCATTGGGTCTTCCCCGCGGCTACCGGCAATCAGCCCACATTGAATCCAAGGACCACCCTGTGGCGCAAGGCGTTCGTTCAACATCTGATCGAGAGGGCCGGGGGAAGCCTTGTCACATCCGAAGACCGGAACGTACCCGGGACCGCTGATCCCCAAAGTCCCTCGGCGCCCCCTGTGCCGAACATCCCTGATCCCACCCCGGTTCCCACGCAGCGGCTGCCAGTGCCGCCAGGGGCACCGGTGGTAACCGCCTTGGATGCTGGTGCGCTCTTTGCCCCTGATTCAACCGTGCTGATCGATGAAAGCGCAGCAAGAGCCCAACTCACACCTCTAATTGCCGAGTGGGCTTCCGGACGGTATGCCTCTGTCGAGTGCATAGGACGGGTTGCTGCATTCGGCTCCCCAGAAGCCGGGAAACATCTCAGCCTGGAGCGAGCGATCCGCATCGCGGAGGTACTCCAAAGTTCTGGTGTTCCTGCAACACCCATTGGCGTAGGCGTTGAGCGACCCCTCGCCGGAGACCCGCGGGGAGCACATCAGCGGTCCGTCATCTGCACTGCAACCCCTAAGTAGAACTAGCGAGCGAGGAACTGAGAAATGAAGAAGAATTCGAAACTGGACAACCGCGATCTCCACTCGCTCGCCACCCAGAACTCTCTGGCGTTCAATCATCCCCTCTATCAGGAGTACGAAGCGGTGGCCCGCTCACTCACGCCGTCCGCCGAACCGACCGCGGCGATGATGATAGAGGCAGCGCCGGGGGAAGGACTGAACCAGCTCCTCAACCAGGAGTTCTTTTCCACACTCCCCCTCGACCGGATGCTCAATCGCGCCAACAGCCGCGCCATCGCCGCAGCGAAACCCTCAATCGAAGCGGCACATGCACTCACGATGGAACAACAGGGCGTGCTGGACGACGTTGAGGGAAACGTCACCGCACTGGAAGAACTTGAGGCGGAAATCATCGAAATTTCAGGTCAGGAGATCACCCGGGCCGACGTCATTCCACTTCTGGACGCTGCGCAGGGTGCGGCGAGCAGATCCGAAGCACGTGGCGACTACGAACACACGCGTACCGGTAAGCCCGGAGCGGTGGGATGGTTCGTCGTAGGGCTCGTCTCCCTCCTTGAAACATTTGGCGTGTACGCCTTCATGGTCAATCTCGCGGACTACCTATCCCTCATCACTCTCATCGCCCTCGCCGGCATCCTGGTGCTGGTTAATCACCTCGGTGGCCGGCTGAGCGGCCGCGTGCTCAGAAGCCACGCAGAGAAGTACCGGTTGCGGCGCCAAGCGCATACAGCGGGTCATGCCATCATCCACACCGCAGTTAAGGAGCGAGCACAATGAACATCTCGGTAGAGCCCGCCACCGGCACGCAAACCAGATCACTCAACGATGAGCGCACCCGCGGCCACCGTCTCATCGCTTCATCGCCTGGGCCGGACGCTATTGGGCGCGCAAAGGTCGAGTTGACCGTCGTCGGCGTGCTTTTCGCGTTCTTCGTATTGGTCCTGGCAACCGTCATCGGAGTGCGAATCCATCACATGGCAAGCCAAACCGGGATTGGGGAACCCTTTGCCGTCCTGATGGCCACTCTCGTGTCTCTGGCAATCCTCATCGGGATGACCTGGCTCGTCTATACCTACTCCCGAGGGAACCACCTCGGAGACTGCCTCAAAACCCTTGGCGAAGCTGCGTCCGAGACCCAGGACATAGCCAAGGAACTGCAAGCAGGCGCCAGGTCAGGAATACAAACCATCGACGACATCAGGCAACAGGCACAGAAGTGTCTGCTGGAAGCAGATGCACACTACGGTCACGAGTTCGCTAATCACCTTGCAGGGCTTCAAGGAGCAGCACAGGTACTGGGCCTCAAACGAATGCCCGCTCCGAGCCATCACGACCTGTACAAGATACCTGAACCCCTCCGCGACGCAGTACAACCAAATCTCCAGGCGGCAGCGCTGCGAGCCGACGAACTAAAGGCCCGGCTGGAGGCAGTGACCCTCTCACTTCCCACCGGCCCTGACAGCCCCTTCGCCAATACATACCCCGAGCACCAAGCAAACGCGGACCCCGCATGGATTGATGAACCCGCACTACAGACCCTTGGATACGCTGGAACGGCCCCCTCCCCTCGCCGGCGACAAGGCCTGTTAGTTTTGGCTGCAGTTCTCGCCTTTTCACTACTAGCCGGACTAGCTCTATTGGCACTAACTGCAAGCGACGATGCCAACGCTGAGCCGCCCGCTCCTGCAGCCACGGTCGAAGGAAATACGCCGGCCCCAATACCTTCATCGATTCCGTCCCAAGGGGCGGTTGAGAAGGGGAACCTCGTCGAAGGTACGGATTACTCCTTCATGGCACAGTTCGAGGGAAACCCGGTGAGATGGACCTGCGGAGACAACATAACCGTCAGGCTAACCGGCCCCTCACCATCCGGAACTGATGCAGCCTTAAGCACGGCAGTCTCTGCACTTCGGGAGGCAAGTGGACTACCACTCGTAACCGCGGACGCCGCCCCCCACCCATTTGATAGACCGGAAACCGCTCCCCCAGGTGAGATAAGCGTGAAATACGCCCCTCAGAGCGAGGTCCTTGCCATATCAGGCTCACCAGATGCGGTTGGAGTCGGAGGCCCCCGCTGGACAAAGGGAACGGTCACCTCCGGTTTCGTGATTATCGATGCCGAACATTCATCAACAGATCCAAACACCCCCTTCGGCCAGCATGTTCTCGTCCACGAACTGGCGCATGCACTGGGAGTCGGACACTCCGCAGACGGCAGACCAGAACTCATGCGCCCAAAAGATGCTCCGCTGGAAGGCCAAAACAGCTTCGGCCACGGAGACCTGTACGCACTGCAAGAAGTCGGCTGCCCAAGGTCGTGACCGCGTGGCATGCTCTGGCCGAGTCGAGGACTCAGTTTTACAGATCGAAGACAGGAGGCGCCTGCGCGCGTGTGAGCACGCTGGACCAGAACGAGAAGCGCAACTCGAGGGGCAGGCCCGGTTCGCCTGCGAAGATTTCCTAGTCGCTTAGACTGTGCTCTAATAATTCAGCTTGCCTTGCATGTGCTAGGCATGAGCCTGGGCGCGCCAGCCCTGACCCCTCAAACTGACGCTGAACATCACATGGCGGTAATGCCATAAAGTCGAGGGGCGTCGAGCGGCCTACTCTCCACCCATCTGGAACTCGAAAGCCTGGCGGACCAAGCCGATGATGTAGCCGGAGTCGGTATCCTCGTCCAGGCTGACCTCGGTCGGGCCATTGCCCCAGTGCCCCTTGCCGCTGACGTCCCAGGCATCGCCCCGCTCGTCGCGGAGCGTCTCGATTGGGATGTTGAGGCTCAATCTCAGCCGAGCCTTCTGCGGAACGACGCCGACGAAGTTGGTCTCGGCTTTGAAAGCGACGTAGTGCTTGAGGAATTGCTGAGTGATCCCTGGGTCCAGGGCCAGAACCTCCGCGCTGAACCTCTCGAACAGGGCTCGGCGCGGCTGCCGGAGCAGATGGGGGTGGTGTTCGATGGAGAAGTCCGACTCTGCCCGCTTTCCCTCGAACTCCGTGATCGTTTGGGCTGACGGCTCCGGCAGGGACCAGATCTTGAGGGCATCGTCTGCCAGCCGCGCGGCCCGCTTTTGGATCTCGCTGGCGTTCCACGATTCGAGTTGCCCTAGTCCCTTGTTAAGCCCGATCGGGCTGTCATTGAACCCTCCCTCCATGTCGCGCTTCTTTGCGAACGCGTGGTCGGAGTACCCCAGGCTCTCAACAGACAGTCTATTAGGAGGTGACCGGAAGGTCTGGGCAGAGAAGCTCCAACCGAACTTTTGGAGCTATCGTCCAGCGGAAAAGGTCATCGGCCAAGCGTGTATGGAGTGTGGGGAAACCTGGCCGTGCCGAGCCTTTGCCTTCATTACGGCACCGGACTAGTAGCTGGCCTCGCGCCACTCCGTGGAAGACTTCGCGGCCGAGTGATGCGACAACGTTCCAGCCGCCATTCCGAGCGGGCACTCACAGCTGCAGGCCACCAGCGCCACGGTTCTCAATTCAAAGACGTCTTGGAGTCCTTCGTTAATGAGAAATATCGAGGTGAAGGATCCCTCCGGCCCGGCATCGCGCCTAAATGTCGCACGCTCGGACTATGCTCCGCTCATGACTATAGATTCAGTGACGGCACTAGTTCTCGCATGGTCTGCTTCTCCATTGGGCGTTGGCGTTCTCACGGGCGTCATCGTTGCCGGAGTACTTTCTCTGCCACGCCTCATCCGCTGGTTCATTCGGGGAATCATCAGCGCCCCCGAGAGGATACTCATCGGTGCCCTAAACTTCATCGATCGAAGAACCTCAGCCAAGCACCAGGGCTTACTCTAAGAAGGCTCGATCCCAAATGGCCCCGGTCCGTTCACTCTCCACAGGGCTGCAGACCCTGCAACTCCAAGGTGATCCAGTCGAGGGACCAAAGCGCAGTAGGCGGCCTAACTGCCGCCGTGACCTACAAGCAGATTCGGCCCGTGCCAATGATCCAAAGCGCATCCTCATGAAACAAATGAATATCCGATACGCCGGAGCCTGTCGGCTGTGCGGGGCCTCTCTTCCGGCCGGGACAAAAGCGATCTATGAGAGCGAGACGAAGACCATCCGCTGCCTGGACTGTGCCACCGAGGCCGCGGCGGAAGCCATGAGCCCCGACCTGGAACCAACTCACGATGCGTCGTTGTCCACTGAGTCCGGAGGAGCCGGGTCATCCGCCCGACGCGAATATGAGCGCCGCAAGGCGAAGGACAAGGAAAAGCTCCGAGAAAAGTGGGGTCACTTCGGCGGCCTCGCAGTCGCCCTTTCTGACGAGCGCCAGCCCACGAAGTCTTGGGATAGAGGCGCGATTGGGGAGGAGCGCCTCGGCGCTCGGCAAAACGCCATGGCCGCCGATGGCCTGGCCGTCCTCCACGACCGACGCATCCCCGGCTCGAAAGCCAACATCGACCACATCGCCATCACCCCCAGTGGAATCTGGGTGATCGATGCCAAAAGATACAAGGGCCGGCCCGAACTGAAGATTGAGGGTGGCATCCTTCGCCCACGCGTCGAGAAGCTCCTTGTTGGCCGGCGTGATTGCACGAAATTAGTCGATGGGGTGCTCAAACAGGTCGACGTCATGCGCGATCTCGTCGGGGATGTTCCAGTCACGGGGCACTGTGCTTCATCGAAGCAGACTGGCCGCTGATCGGGGGCGCGTTCTCGACTCAAGGCGTTCACGTGCTCTGGCCGAAACGCCTAGCAAAAGTGCTTACAGAGCAGACAGGCGGCGACGTTGATGTGGCCAGGACGCGTGAGTCCATAGCCTCGCGGTTCAAACCTGCATGACATCAGGAGCCGACGTTCGAAGCTGCTCGGGAAGCACCTTAGGGGATCCCCTTGGGGTCTGCACCAGGCACCCAATAGCGCCGCGAGACGCACCTGTGAGGAGCTGGACAGGCGATTTGGGATGTCCATGGAGTGTCCCGAGTACCGACCGGATTTCAGGACGCCAAATTGCCTCTCAGCGCATACGCGCGGCGAGCTGGTCGAAGAACTCGGCGACCATTTTCTCTGCACCGTCCTTCATCAATTCGGCCCCGCCAAACCGGTAGACCTCGTAGCCGGCGAGCCTGAGCCGTCGGTCCTCGGAGACCATCTCGCTATAGAGGGCTGGGCTTGCGGTATCGCCGTTCGAGTAGTGTTGCTTCCCGTCGACCTCGAGGACCACGCGATGTCTGCTGGAGAACAGGATGAGGAAGTCCATCCGCTGCCGTGCCAACGGGCTGCCGCTCTGGCCAGCAGATCGACGAGCCGACTGTGTCGCGGGGTCGAAGTGCAGGTAGACCTGTGGGATCAGAGCCGGTATGTCGAACTGGCCATCCTTGTAGCGTGCCGCGTAGGCGTCGAAGATGCGGAGCTCAACCATGTTGTTTCCCAGGGAAGCCCGCAGGCGATTGTGCAGATGCATTCCGACGTCCCGTGCTGGGATGGTGTATTCGAAGCCCTCATGCTCTCTCCACCACTCGATCAGATTGCTGAATGTCAGACCATCAGCAGGGATCGGCTGACCGTAGATGAGGCAGTACTCGCCGTTGCGGACGATCTCTATGTCGTTGTTGACGGCGTCGCGCAGCACAAGCTCAGGCTTAGGTCCGTTCGCAGCGAAGATCAAGTTCTTTGCCGGCGTGCCAACGCCTCCGCCACGGTCGTACTCTGCGAGTAGAGCATTCAAATCGGCGAGGAGCCCGCCGGTTACCTCAAGCTCAGCGACGATGCGTCGCGCAAGGGCCACGAGCTGGGGAAGACCCCAGCCCGCCGTGTACGTCTTGATGACATCACGTTTCGAGTAGTCGGCGTGGGTTGGCTGCTGCTCGGTCTCCGGCCATGGCAGCCTAAGCTCCTCGGCGAATACCATCTCGAGGTCGCTCCGCGTGTAGGTATGGATGAGCGCCTCCTCGATGGCGCTCCGAAAGGTGCGCGACGACACCTTGGTTGGTGCCTTGGGGAAGTCGGCGCGAATTGCCTCGAAGTTGAAATCGCTCACAGCACCATTGTCTCTGTCGCCGACGACAGCCGACTCTCCCCGTTACATTTATTGGCTCCCCGAGCGCCGGGGGCATGGTCTTTGGACCCCGTACGACTTTCTCGCCCCTGTTGCTGATGATCCGGGGTCTTGTCGCGGAGGCACTTATTGATCGCTGACAGGGACGAGGCCAGCCCAACAGGGTCCAGGCTGAACCGGCTCGATCGGGGATACCGGGAAGGCCGCGGACGCCGTGGCCGCCCGTAGTGCCTGGATCTGCCCCATAGGGTCCAAGCCCCGCCAATTGATGGGGTTGGAATCCATAACTGACTAGGCCGACGGTCTCCGGTCGTCGCATGCCAACACACTGTCAACCCTTATGGGAACGACACGACAAGCGCTTGAACTGATACCTGGCCAGAAGGATGGAGAATGTCTGGGCAGGAAAGGTTCAGGGAAAAGTGGCTCAAAAGGTTCAGGTGTGTTCCACCGAGGGGTGCGAACGACAATCGGCGTATAAGACGCGGAAAAAAGAGGCGTGGTGTGATGAATGCCTTGTCGACGTTCTTGGCGATGTCGACCTGGAACCGCTTGAAGCCTTCCCCGGCAGACCCGAGGACTGGTGGCTGACGCGCTGCCTCACCTGCAAGGCCGAATGCCACTACCGGCTCGAAACCCTGCTGGATAAACGCGCATTCAACGTGACCGGCTGCGGGCGCTGCGACTGGGCCGATTGGGCGAAGGACCATGGGGGTATCTCGGAACCCGTCAGTGTGGAGGCTCAACGACAGCTTCTGGATCAGCATGGCTTTGACCCGGTCGGTGAACTGCTTCCGTTGCAACCCGGACATGCGGTGGTGGCAAAGTGCCGGTCCTGCGGCATCCAGAAAGCAAAGCAGCTTAGCGACATCACAGGGTGGGGCTGCCATTGCATTCGAGTCACCCGGACCGGCGGTGTCGGCGCCCGGAAAGCAGACGGCGAGAAGCGGGGCGCGATAAACCTGTTCGTGGATTCGGACAACGCCGCACTCAGCTGGTGGGACCACGAATCCAACTCGGAATCTGAACTGAAGACGGCCACGGTGAAGGCCACGCGCAAGGCGCACTGGGTCTGTCCCGACTGCGACCACCGGTTCAAGGAACAGGTCTACATTATGGCCATCACCCCGATATGCCCGGCGTGCCATGCGCGCGACATGGTCGAGGCCGAGCGGCTGCGAAGTGTGGCGGTAGCCGACATTCCAGCGCTGCTGGCTGCCTGGGATGACGAAGAGGATCCCCGTGATGTGATGGTTGTTGGAAGCGGTCCGCTGCGCCGCTTCCAGTGCCCCGCCGGACACCATCCTCGGTTGGATCCCTATAGGTATTTGAGGGCCGGATGCTCAATCTGCCGTGCACAGGCGACTAGAAAACAGAGCGGACGGCAGACGCTGTCCAGCGTCCTTCCGGAGATTGCCGCCCAATGGCACCCCAGACGCAATGGCACTAAGTTCACTCCGGAAACCGTCAGCCCTGGTTCCACACGATCATTTTGGTGGAAGGCAGGCTGCTGCGGCTACGAATGGGAAGACTCGGTAAGGAACCGGGACAAATACCAGCGATGGCTTTGTCCGAAGTGCAAGACCATCCTGCACTCCTTTGGCTGGCAGGACCCGGGCCTTGCCGCTGAGTGGAGCCCGGAAAACCCCACCACGCCGTGGCACCTGCGCCCGTTTGCCAAGACGTCTTTCCTTCCCAAATGGAACTGTTCGGTGAACAACGAGCACCAGTGGGAGGCGTCCCTTGCCTCTCGATCATCCGGTGCGGAATGCCGGGAGTGCCAGGTCACCGGCAAATCAAAAATCGAGCTTGAGCACTTCGCCGCTGCCAAGAAGGTGTTCGATAAGGTCCGCTCCGGTGTCGCTGTGCGGGACAAGGCGTTTGAAACGCGGACAGTGTGGAGCGTGGACATTCTGATAGAGCGTGACGGGACGAAGATCGCCATCGAATACGACGGGGCGCACTGGCACATGCCTGAGGCAAAGATCCTGGCTGACAAGTCGAAGTCCCTGGACCTGCTCGCGGCCGGCTACCTAGTCATCAGGCTGCGTGAAGACAATCTGCCGTCCTTGGACATCAAGGATCCGCGGTACGTGGAGTTGCAGGTCTACTCCACGGCACCACAGCCGGAAAAAATGATGACCAGGGTGGACCAGTGGCGGCGGGACGTCGTGGCGGGAAGCGCGGTGGCCTGATGATCCCTACGTACGTTCTGGGTAACGAACCAGCAGCGACCCGTCGACTCCGCGCACTCGCCGATGCCATCGAACGTCGCGGCCATGATGCCTTGCCTGAGCTTTGAGCAAGGAGGCTGAGGTGTCTTCGGTCAAGGGAGGTGGGGGTATCTCCGGTTCGGGAGACATGAACAAGGTCATCATTCGGAAGGTGGAAGACTTCAAGCCAGTCCAGCAGCCGGTGGATGAACCAGAAGATGAGTGACTCAGCCTCACTGCATTTGTCCAACCACATCAACACTTAGATTAGGTGCTCAATTGCTCGCGCAGATTTTGCCTGGCTTCAGGGACTTCAAGACTCCGCTCATAACCGGCTACTTGTGGCTCGTCATTGCCTGGATCGGCTTCGGCATGACCATCCCTAGTAAGGACGAAACTACTGGGGCCATGGGCATGATCAACTGGCTCACCGGCTACACGTCTACCGCGACCATCCTGGCGGTTCTCAGCTTCGTTGCCTATGTCGTCGGCATCTTGGTGAGCATTGACGTGAAGCTGGCCACGCGCCTCGTGGCTCGGTACGGCTTCACCCTGGAACGTCAGCTGAATAAAAAACAAAAGTCCGTGTGGAAACGCCTTCCGCACCGGGACAACCTGTCGTATCGCCGCTCTCTAGCGAACGAGTCTGGATCAACTCTTCTAAAGCTGTTATGGGAGGCGTTCAGCCGAATCGAAGCCAGGAATGTCCCCTGGTATCCCCTGCACAAGGAATACAACCTCCCGGTGCTGGAAGAGGAAGAGTACGACGAACGAAAGCAAACGGAAGAGGGCGGTCAGGCTGAGGTAGACAGGCAGATCCGTAAGGAAGCCCTTCGGACTCTGTCCCCAAGGCTCAGCCAGGAGATGGACGAAGAGATCCCTGTGCTCGCGACAAAGCTGCAGGAGAAGAACAAGGACTTATTCGACTCCTACGACCGTGACAGGTCAGAGGCCGAGTTCCGTCTCAGCATCGCTCCCCCAATCGCGATTCTTTCTGTGCAGCTCTTTGTTCTGGGCCTTAGTGGAGATGTCTTGCTTGGGTCGATAGCTGCCATAGCTGGTTTGGTTGCCTCAGTCGTTTTGCTCCGCAAGGGGTGGCTCAAGGTACTTGACTCAACGAGCGTTGTGGTCACGGCCCTAGAGATCGGAACTATCAGTTCACATGTCATCGAGCGCCTGGACGCGCTAGAGGGTAAGAAGCCCTCAATGAAGATTCCGGACCCCATCATTGGTTAGAAGCTACGGAACAATGCCTAGCTCATTGTCCGAAGCGTACGTAAGCAACGACAGCTTGTTGAGAGTTTCCTTGGGGTCGTTCAAAACCGACGGGTTGTCTTCGATAGTCTTCATCGCTTTCCAACTCAGCTTGCGGACAACGGCGTTCACTTTGCCATCTGTCGTCGTCGTCTTGATGACAAGAAAATCGTCGACGTACATTGCGATGTTGTCGTAAGCATCGACCGCCGCGAGGAGCGCTGCCGTCGTTGACGCGTTCATAGCTGACACTTCCGCTTGAGCCTTGTTCGCAGTGGTGTCCATGGCCCACTGCTCCCCGGCCTCAGCGAGGTCCATCATCTTGTTACGGACGGCTTTGCTGTCTCCGCCGTTCCACCAAGCTTTGACGCTAGCGATAACCGAGCCACGTTCAACAGACTCTATGGCAACACGCTCGGCCCCTGCCCGATAAAAGAAGCGCTGGATGGCTTGCACTAACAGAAGCGCACTTACCGCATCGTTACCGTCTGCGTAAAAGCGGCTGCTTACTGGACCCGTCATCCGAACACCAGGCCAGTTGCGAAAACCTGCTGGGTACGGCTTGGCTTCAATGCCGCCTTGATTCCTCGCTTGAGCGTTGCCAGTACGCCATGGCTGAGCAGAACTGGAGTTGGTCTTGGCGGACTTGCTCGTAGTCGCTGCCCTAAGGCCCTTGCCAGATGTAGCGGCCTTACTGATGTAGAACTTCGCTACTTTGCCACTCTTGCTACTCTTCGGAGCCTTCGCCATTAAACGATCCTACAAGTTTGCAGTAACGTTGCTGGTCAGCGCGGCACTCCGTGGGTAAGGGGCTGCCGGCCGTCGCAATCGAACCGTTGTTCTGAAGTTTGGTTCGCGATAACGGACATTATGTCCTGCCCAGCATCGCCCGATCGATACAACAAGACCGCCCTCGAGCAGCAGACGCTCGGCTGGCTCTCTTTGCCCGATTCAGCGGCTATCGGCTCTCACCAAAGGGCACCATCTTTCAGCCCGACCAGAGCTACGATCCCGCCCACAATTCGACCCGCTCAGATCCGTCGTATCTACGAATGAGCAATCGCACGAACACGGAAAAGTCAAGGTTTGTCAACAGTAAAAAGACAAAAAGCCTCTGACCTGCGGAAACACTGTGCCCGAGGTGGGACTCGAACTGCATCCCGGCCCTTGGAAACACTGAGCTCCCGCGGAAACATGCGGAATCCAGAGCAGTCCGAAGGATATTCGGCCAGGTACGCCGCGAAAAGTGTTGACAATGTCAACAAGCGCAATCCGTCCATAACAGTCCCGACCAATCGCGACGCTTCGAAGCGAGGGCGACGTCCGCTTGTGGTCTTAGCAAGCCGGCGCCCGGATGACTTGGTTCAATGAGAGGCCCCGCCAATACACCTCAGGGTCGCCACCAGAGTCTTGCAGCTGGATGCCTTGCCTTGGGCCAATGATCCCGATGCGTTGCCGCATGTTGCCTTCCTCGTTCGGCAGCCATGCTGCTTGTTGCCTTGCGCGACGGCAAACGTATCGATGCCACGACGTTGTCCAGAGCGTCCTGGCTGCAGCTCCAGACTTCCGAGGAACGCAAGAGGCTGATATTGCCAGGCTGCGGCATCCGTGCCGTGGCTAACCCCGCGGAGAGTTGACCCAGTAACTCCCTACCTATGTATAGGGGTTGTTGAGGGGTGCGGGACTTCGGCCTGTTCTCAGAGATACTAGTGTTGGCTGTGATGGTCCGAATATGCCTTGTTGCGGACTTTTTGCGGACTGGCTAATACGCAGTCAAGAAGGACGAGATTAATACCCTCAAGCAAGGCAGGAAGTGTGCTCTGCCTTCCGCGCAACCGCTTCCAAGGGCAACTTTCGGGCCCTGGAGGGGCGGCCTAATCCCCCCCGAGAAGCCTGGCCTTCGCTTTGGTGAACTCTCCGTCGGTGAGTACGCCGTCTCGACGCAGCGCAGCCAACTTCGCGATCTCGTCGGCGGCGCTCGGTGCGTTCGTTGCAAGGGCCTGCGTAGGCTTCTTCTTCGCCTCAAAAGATTTCCGGGAGATGAGGTCGACCGCTTCGCGCACCTTGTCGGTGGTCTCCAAGTTGAACTCAAACGTGTGGGCGGCTCCGCCGACATTCAGCGTGATCGACTTCAGTTTCGGTGCCAAAAGGTTCATCCCACCGGACAAGAAAGTTGCGGTTACGCCGCCCGGTGGGGCGATCGAGCCGTGCATGCTTACAGAGTTAACTTCGCTGTACAGAATCCTTTGCACGTCGTCAGCAACTCCTATGCCTAGCTTCCATTCTATGAAGTGGGGGTACAGCCTCAAGAAGCCCTTGACGCTGGTCAACTCCAAGATGAGTGTCGCTCGTTTGGCTTTCTCCTCGGCTGCCTTCGCCTCTCGCTTGGCTTTATCCTCGGCTGCCTTCGCCTCTCGCATGGCTTTATCCTCAGCAGCCGCCTCCTTGTAGGTATTGACAATCGAATCTTTGGCAGCCGCCATGCGTTCCTTGAAAGAAGCCATGTCCTCCCTTTCGGAGTCACACCCTAGAGATCCGGCCTAACACCACCACCGCGCCCGCTGTATGGAAAGCCAGCATAGTATGGCGCGCCATACGACCGGAAGGGAGGCCCTTGATACCGGAAACCCGGGCTGTACCGTGGCGTGAAGACTACGACGAAGATTAAGGATGCAGAGCGAGTGCACACGTCTACGCAAGAAATCAGTGCGCAGCTTCCTCGCCTGATTATCGCCTGTTTGATTGCCTGCCATACGTGAGCCTATATGTGGCCCAAACCGTCGTATCTGAAAGGCCCCCGGCAGCCTCTGGCATGCTTACCAATGAACCACCCCGAGAAGGACGAACAAGTAGATGACCACACCCACAGACGTTGCCGAAATCTTTTGTGACGAGTCAGGCCACGACGGAGAGAACCTGATGGCGGGAACCACGCCTGTCCTGGCTCATAGTAGCCTCCACATGGATCTCGAGGAAGCGACCGATCTGGTGGCCTACCTCCGCACGAAGACTAAAGCACAAAGTCCCGAGCTAAAAGCCGGTGAAGTTGTACGCAAAAGCTACGCCATCGAAGAACTGTTTGGAGCGCAAGGCAAGCTGGTCGGCAAGGTCCAGGTCTACCTTGTCGAAAAAGCAGAAATGGCCGCGGGGAAGATGGTTGACCTGCTCATAGAGGAGCGTGCCTATGCCGCTGGCGACAACCTCTACGACGGCACCACGAGGCGAATGACTCGCGCACTCTACGAGCTCGGTCCGCAAGATCTCGGACAAGAGCAGTGGTTTAGCCTGGTGTCTGCGTTTACGTCTCTCATGAGGGAGAAACAGCGGAAGGGTGAGAAAGAGTCTGTCGAGGGCTTCTTCGAAAAAATAGAACAAGCGCGCCAGACCGCGACAAACCAGAAGCTGAAACTCGTACTGAACATACTAGCCGATACACGGAAGCAGGCGGAGGAGTTTCAGGCGGACGTAGCCAACGGCGACATCATGAAGAGCCTAGATCCGCTGCAGGCTTCCCTGATGGAGCTCGCGCATATATGGAACCAGAAACTAAAGCGCCCAATCAGGATTATGCACGACGCCCAAAATGCCCTCACTGACAAAGTAATGAAGGCAGTCTTGATGACGGCTACTGAGAAGATGCCCGAGGAATACAACTTGCCGGATAGTCGCTTCGACCTTCGCGAAATCAAACACATCGATTCAAAGTCAGACCCCCGCATTCAACTGGCAGACATCGCGGCAGGTTTCACCCGACAAGTAGCCGAAAGTGCTCTAAAGGGCACGGCTAACGAAGAGCGACTCGCCCAAGCACGACGCGTGGTTCACTTCAATTCGATCTGGGGTCACGCAGAGTCCCTGGATCAGATCCGCCCACAGGAAATGTTTGGGACCTAGGGTCGCGTAGCTTTAGCCGATCCCGTCGATAGCTGATTGAGCCATCGACGTAACAACCTGAACCGCACTTTGAGCTGTGCCTGTGGCCGCCACTTCGATGACCTTGAAGAGCAGGGTCTTCAGCCGCCCAACCTTCGGTTCGACAGAGGCTGTTTCTTCTTCCAGTTCCGCTATGACCTGATCAGCTTCTTCAAGTCGGTCGTCGGACAGGCCAAGAACCGGCTTCACGTCCCGCAGCAAGTTTCCAACCTTGCGGGCTTCGTCAATCTGCTCGGCTGTCAGCGCGTTGCTCTGCACGGCTCCAGGACTGTTCAAAGCGAAGTTCATCGAGTGCGAGTCTCGGATGTTGAAGTTGTTTACAGTCATTCCTTCAGGCTTCCTAGCTTCATCGGCCGACTCTGTCAGTTCGACTATGTCGATGCCATTTGCAGTGATCCTTGGCGAAGAAAGATTGCCGCTAACCGGAGACCAAACTTGGATGTAGCCTTTGTCCAGCAAGGACTTGGCAGCACGGCTGATCTCTTCATCGCGGTAACCCAAGCCTAGATATTTGCCTTCAGCGCTGGCTTTGAACGGCGCAAAGTCTTTGGGTTCTTCCCCGGACAAGTACTGGTCATAGAGCCAATTCAGAAGAGCGACTCGCAGTGCCGAGGCCCGCTGGCGTGGGTTGCTTCGCCCCTTTTGAAATTCTTCTGCTGCATCGATCCCCTCCTGAGTGATCAGGACTTCATCAATGCCACCAGCACTTGCTTCGAAGTAGATCCAGCCAGCAGACATCAGGGCGTTGAAGTCACTCCTCAAAGCTGACACGTCAAGACCCCAAGGGTGACCCTCGTTGTAGAGTCCAGCCGTGGGAACTTGGCGCCGGTCCCAGTCTTGGGACTCGCGGTAGATCTCGCCGAGCAGGCGAAGTTGCCGCAGCTTAGATGGCGATTTCGCCGCAGATTCCAGATCGAGCATTTACTTGTGACACCTATCGTCGGGACGGACCAGTGCTTAGAGAAAAGCCTACCTGTGAGGACTGACACTGGATGGGTACTGCGCAGCTGCGCACTACCGCATGAAAGCAGCGCCAGAAGGTTCTACGCCTACGTAGATTGAGGACTGGTGAACATTTGTCCGCAACCTGCACATCGCACGGCGAATCGCGGCACGGCACTTCACGTGCATCTAAGCCCGAAGGGGTATCATGCTCAAAGTAGATGCGATAAGCTGTAACGAGATCGGTGACACTTTTGGATGTTCTCTTCGACGATGCAAAGTTTGAAAAGCTTTGTACTGATGAACGTGAGATGCGGAAGAAGCGCGAAGATGTCGCCAAAAAACTGAAACTGCGAATCAATGCTCTCCGGACGGCTGAGTGCATTGGTGACCTTCCCACCATCGACCCACTGGGAAACTGGCATTCACTCACAGGTGATCTCGATGGCCTCTGGGCGGGCAAACTGAGTGCCAACTTCCGGCTCCTAATACGACCAGAAGACGCTGAAGATCCCAAGACCGCCGTCACCGCAACCGTCATCAAAATCGACGACTATCACTGAGAGAGGAGAAGCCATGACCGCTACCAACTACGCCGTTGCTCCGGGCGAGTACCTGGAGGAATGGATCGAAGAACAGGGCTTGTCTCAACAGCGAGTCGCCGAGCTCTTAGGATGCAGCCGCAAACAGGTCAACGAGATCGTCAACGGACGCGCGCCCATCACGAATGAAACCGCGATCCGTTTGGAACGAGTGGCAGGTATTCCTGCTGATGCATGGCTTCGATACGAAGCAATGTACCGCGCCGATCTTGCACGAATTGCGGATCAGGAAAAGCTGGCTGAACATGCCGACAAGATTGATCCGAACGCAGCCACTTATCTGCGGGCTCTGGGAGCAACCGCGGCAACTCGTCGTAAGCCAGGAGAACTGGTATCGGATTTTCTGGCGTTTCACAGATGCGGCACCTGGGAGGCCTACCTGCATTTGCACGAGTCAGCCAACAAAGGTGACTATGCCTTGGCTGCGCTCAAAGAGGCTGGGGCCACGATCGACCAGACAGTTCTGACATCGTGGCTGCGCGCCGCAGAACTGACCGAGGCCTTCGAACGCGGACGTCAGTTTGTCTATGACGCAGACAAACTTCGTGATGCGTTACCAAGCTTGCGTGAACGCGCGGCAACGCCGAACAGCACGATGCTTCGGGACATCGCCGAGATGTTGGCCGATGTAGGCGTGCTTTTCCTCGTTGTCGAATCACCCAAGAGTTTTCCGCTCCTAGGAATGACCCGCTGGATCGACAAGAGAGTCCCGGTTATTCAGCAGACAGGTCGATGGGGCAAAGATGGTTTCGTCATCTGGACTCTATTCCACGAAATCGGTCACGTCCTGAACGATCCAAGAGGAGAAATGCATCTCGAATACAGCAGCGAGAAGAAGCGAAACAGCGCCGCCGAAAAAGCAGCCAACAGCTTCGCGCTCGAAGTGCTTTTCGGGGAATCGGGCGTCGAGGAGTTCCGAGGACTGACTCGCGATAATGAGATAAAGCGAAAAGCAGCCGAAATCGGTATTTCGCCCGGCGTGGCTGTCCATCAGCTTCATCGGCGCCGGTGGTTGGACTATAGCTTCGGTAACCGACTCTGCGTCGACATCACAGGCACCTACACCGCTTAGTTACTCACAGGACAGTTGCCAACAACGAGTTGGCGGCTGTCCTGCGTTATGCGGCTAGTTGCCCAAGCGCTCAAATTACGTCCTCGAAACACTCTTCACTAACCCAGACCATCCAGGATTTGTCGCGTGCCGCATCGGAGTGTCGCATGCTGGACTCCCGCAGCCGATTACCACAAAGCAGGCCAACAGCAACGCCCCAAGAGTATGACCTATCCCCCGTGTTATGGCTTCACGATAGCTGCATGGGCACCGCAGCGGTTGCTTCATTCGAATTGCCGAGGTCGCGGTGGAGAGCTCTAAGTTGTACCACCATGCGGTCAACGAGAGATAGAAACATCAACCCGTCGCCCTGGCCATAACGCGCAGGTTCTGCCGCACGGCCATGTGACCTTCCTAGACGGCCTCACGGTTTCCCCGAAGAAGCCTGCACGAACTAGCGCCTGCTGCCACAGACGCGGTGAATCACAATTAGGACTTCCGAAAAGTCAAGCTTTGTCAACAGTAAAAAACCAAAAAGCCGCTGACCTGCGGAAACACTGTGCCCGAGGTGGGACTCGAACTGCATTCCAGCCCTTGCAAACCCTGGAACTCGAGAAAACATAAGCAATCCGAGCCAATCCGGCCCATACACGGCCCAGTCCGATGCAAAAAGTGTTGACACTGTCAACATCCCCAAATTCGCGGCTTCAGCTTTCCAACCACCGACCGCTCCCCGCAACGAAGGGCTGCGGTCCTTCTTTGCGCCGACATGGATTGGAGGGCGGTTTCCAACTAACGTCGCATCAGCCTCGATTTTGGTAAGAATTCCCCTTTTGCCTAGAGGGGGCAGCCATGCCCAAACTACGGACTTGCTCAGTATGCCCGGGGAGAGAAAGGCCCTTAACCATGCCATTCCTCGGACATATCTCTCGCGGGCAGACAGACCGTGGATTGATGGTCATTCCAGGAGAGGCAGAGGATACTGGAGATACAGCCGCGCGCTGCTCCGCCGTCCTCTCGTGCCACCCGACAAGGGTTGTTGTCAGGGCCCGATGAGGAAATGAGGCCAAGGCATGGCCGACGAACTACGTCCGCCGTCCCAGACGCTCCTGGTCGACCACCTGCAGGATCTTGTCCTGAAAACCGAGGACGTCAAAGACATGCTCGACGAACTTGCTCGGTTCTCCGCGGTCACCTTGGCCGACCCAGCCGTGGCCTTCTGCAGCATCACCCTGATTCAGCGAAAGAAACCGGTGACTGTGGCCCGCAGCGAAGACAGCGCGGTTCGCCTGGACGAAAGCCAATACAGTGCAGGCGATGGGCCCTGTCTGACAGCGATCCGCCAGCAGGTCGTAGTGCACGTACCTGATTTGGCAAACGAGAAACGGTGGCCCGCCTACACCGCGACCGCGCTGGAGGCGGGAATTGGATCCAGCCTATCCGTACCGCTCCTCCTTGAGGGGGAAGCGGAAGCGGGCCTTAACTTGTATTCCACGCGGTCCCATGGCTTCACCGGTGACGACATCAGCATGGTGGAAACGTATTCCTATCATGCGTCCAAGGCTCTTCGCCTGGCCGTGCGGATCAGCCAGCTGGCCGAGGCGAAAGCCCACCTAATAGCCGCCATGGAATCCCGGACCACCATCGACCTGGCCACGGGCATCATCATGGCGCAGAACCGCTGCAGCCAGGACACGGCTACGAAGATCCTGAAAATCGCTTCCAGCACTAGGAACCTAAAGCTCCGGGACATCGCGGCCTCAGTGGTCGCTTCCGTTTCCCACGACCCTAACGTCCGAACCCACTTCGATGCCTAAGGCACGGTCTCCTCTGTTAATGGATCAGCGAATTTGCATGGTTACGGCCGGACCCATGACCAGCTCGCCCAATGACAGGATGAGGTCATACCCGAATCGAAGCCCATCCTGGTGTTCGCCCTCGCCGCCGTCGCTGAAATAGGGAGTGCATCGTTGTTCTGGCGAGCCGTACGGGATTAAGGCCTGGTCTGCCGGAACTTTCCTGACCGCCGTTCCGGCAGTGAATAGCCTGATCGAGCTCAACGAGAAGCTCCGCGTCTCCGGCGAGGCCGGAGACCCGCGCCGGATCTCTCAACGCACGGGACCATTGGTCATGACTTCGCCGTCGAACAACCTTTGTTCTCTCACTTGCCCACATAGGACTTCGATCCCGGCTCGATCCTCATGCCCCGGGTGGACACGTCATCCCTGGTCACGATCCGCTCCACCAAGTATTTCGTCCCGGTACGATCCATCAACCGCAAAAGTCCGGGTCTCCCTGCGCGCCACCGACGTCTGGATACGGAAGCCGTTCAGGGCATGACCTGATCTCCCCGGCCCGCATATGACATCTGAAAAACCCGTCCGGCAAGGGTGTGCGAACTGAATCTACTCTCGACTTGTCATCTATTCTCCGATTGTCACGTGTCAATATATGCTCGAAGGATGAAGCAGCGTATATCGAAGTGGGTCGCAGATAGGCAGACCGGCATCAGTAAGCGGATGAGAGGATCACAGTTCAACGAACTGACGGTTCTTCCTGGTGATGTAGTGTTCCTCGGTGACAGCATCACCGAGGGCGGCGAGTGGCACGAGTGGTTTTCGGGTGTATCTGTCAGAAATCGAGGGATCGGTGGCGACACGACAGGTGAGGTGCTTGCGCGCTTAGGCTCGGCGACGACGTATGGTGCCGCGGCCATCTTCCTCCTAATAGGCACCAATGATGTGACGTTGTCCGTCCCGCGCGACGAAATCGTCGCCAATGTGCGGTCCATCCTGCGCGGCTTGCGTGCGGTCTCGGATGAGACTCCTGTGTTCCTCCAGAGCGTCATGCCCCGCCAGAAGCGACTTTGCGGGCGCGTTAGAGAGTTGAATCGCGACCTGGAACGCGTTGCGGCGGAGGAGGGCGCGGCCTGGATCGACCTGTGGCCGGCTCTCTCCACCAGTGACGGCGCGCTGAACCCCGATTTCTCGTGGGATGGGATCCACCTCAATGGGCTTGGATATGCCACTTGGGCGAGGGTCCTCCATCCGCAGATCGATTCCGTCACGCCTGGGTACGCGGGGTGAGCCGAGGGCTCGGGATGGACCCCCGCATGAAGAATCGCGGGAGTGGTGAGTGCCCATGCGTGATGTGACCGTCGAAGATGATGCGGCCTGGGGCAGGCATGGACCCGTTGTTGTCCGACGATATCGGTGTGCAGCAGAGGCTACCGCGCAGACGCTCGTGTGGGTACACGGTGGCGCGTTTGCATGGGGCAATTTGGACATGCCCGAATCCGACGCTGTCGCGCGGGCGTTGGCCGCCGCCGGCAGGCCGGTCATTGCGGTCGACTACCGCAGGGTGCCGCGGTGGAGCCGGTGGCGGGAACCAGGTTCGGGGTCGCTGCCTGGCGTGCGATACCCACTGCCGGTGGACGACGTCGTCGACGTCCTCGAATGGGTTCAGGCCGAGCGGGGATCCGCTGTGCTGGGTGGCGCGAGTGCCGGCGCGTGTCTGGCCGCGGCGGCGACGTTGCGGCAGGTGCGCGGTCGGCGCGCTACTCCCGCTGCGCTGGTGCTCGCGTACGGCATTTTTCATTCCGCCCTACCGGCGGCATCCTTGGAGCTTCGCGGGCGCATCCGGAGCGGGGAGCGCATTGAGCGGTCCAGGATCACGTCGGTCAACAGGATGAACCGAAACTACGCCGGTTCCCCCGAGGCGATGCATGATGCCTTTGCTTTCCCTGGCGGACACAACCTGGCCGGGATGCCGCCCACTCTTGTACTCGATGCCGACCGGGACTACCTGCGAGCATCCAGTGAGCGCTTTGCTCAGGAGCTTGCCGAGGCAGATGTCGACGTTTCCCGCCATGTCATCGCCAAAGCGCGCCATGGATTCCTCAACAAGCCCGCCTCTAGCCTTTTCACTGAGGGAATCAACTACATGGCTGGCTGGTTGGGCGGGGATCGGCCGTAGTGGTTTCGGCTCAAAGCGTGCTCATTCCAGACGTGCCACCCACGGCTCTTCGTCGAGAGACGGGATTTCCATGGCAACATTTTTACGACGGCGCTCAGCGGAGCATACTGGCTTCTAGGCCGGATGCCCCGATGAGAAATCCCGGGAGACGCTTGGTGAGCACGTCTCGGGATGATCGGCCGCCCGGACCACAGGTGTGTGTCGATCGTGAACGCGGGACGCTTCCCGTAGCCTCCTGGGGCCGCGCAAAGCCAAACGTACGTGCCAGACGTTACATCCTCATGGAGTCTTCGGCGTGCAAAGGCAGCGCTACTGCCGCAGTTGCGTTTTGCGGGATAGTCACCACGAGGGTGAGCTCACCGCCCAATTTGTCAGTCCATTTCAGGGTTGACCCCTGGTCGTATCCTGCACCGTGCGAGCCAGTGAATGTCTACCGCCGGATGGGGCGTAACGCACAGTTGTTCCCTACCTGGTGCGGCGCGCACCACCAACCAACGACACGTGAAGTCAGGTCGCGACGGCCCCGAGGGCGTAGCCCCTCAGTTCTCTGAACTGCGAAGTCCGGAACAGGCCGAAAAGATGAATACGGACCCTGCCGTCATGGAAGCAGGAGTGGACGAGCTGATCCGATACCTCAGCATCGTCCACAACGGCATTCTCCGAAAAGCCACTGTGGACGTAACCATCAACAACAAGCTCATGCGGCCGGCGAGCACGTCGCGCTGGTACTCGAATCAGCTAACCGGGGCTCGCGCTTCTTGATGATGCCGACACGCTGGGCCTCACACGAGGTCCACGGCCCATGTCGGATTCGGCTACGCCCCCACACCAGTGCTTGGGCCAGCACATTGCCCGCCTTGAACTGCGGATCGCACTGACTGAGCGGTTCCGCAGGGTCGAGGGTTTGCCCCAAAAAGCTGCCGGGCACCCAGGACGCGCGGACGCTGCGAACCTCACCGATGGCCCCGCTGTCAACGATCTCGAGAAGGCGGCGATGCAGCGGATTGATCGTCATCCACGTGGCCTCCATCAGGAACGTACCGGTCCGGCGCGATCGTCGCAAGCCGCCGCACCTCGTCAGAGTTGCGGCCAATCGGTTTCTCGCAAAAGCACATGACAGCCCTATTCGAGGACCGGTCGGGCTAACTCAAAATGCGTCACATGGGGCGTGCCTATGTAGATGGCGTCGACGTCCGAGTCGACATCGCTCCATCGTCGTCGAACCGATTGGGCATGCCGAGTGGATCGCCGAAGGCGTTCGCAGAGGACATATGTCGGAGGTGACCGCCACGGACGTGTGCGGCGGTAGTTTGCGCATTGGCTTGTTGCTTCTGTCCCAGTCGCTAATTGGCAAGTCATCAAGGCAACTTCTCGGACCCAGTAAGTTGGAACTACGAGGCAGGGGCAATGCTCTTTATGTGCCTGTCGACGGCCTTCTCAACTGCCCTTCGATGAGCGACTCCCTCCTGCTTTAACCAGAGGACTCCACCGTCACCAGTCACGGTTTCCACGATTCCTCTGTCCAAAAGCCGGTCGCGGTACCAGATTTCGACCTCCCGGCCAGTGAGTGAGGTCCAGTCCTCTACAGGCTGCCAGGGAACATACTGGGCCATTACAAAACGGACTTCATCTGCCGACCGATGAACTCCGTCGTGGTTCGTGAGGAAATACGTGTTGCGGCATCGAGCATCCTGGCGTCCGTCCCCACCAAAACGCGGAAGCTACCTTTCTCCAGTCCCTTGATGATCTTGGCCGCTGTGGCTTCGGGCGAAGTGGAGGGTGCTTTCCTGCCCTTTGGATCAATTGCTTTGACACCGGAGTTGCCGCTGATGTCGGTACTGATGTTCCCCGGAAAAACGGTGGTAACAGCTACGTTCGTGCCGCTTAATTCCTGATAAAGGCCCTCGCTGAATTGTTTGACAGCTGCCTTTGTTGCTCCATAAAACGTTTGCCCGGCGAACGGGAGCAACGCTGACAGGCTGGAGATGTTGACAATGGCTGCGGCGGGGCGATTGGCAAGAACGGGCAAAAACGTTGTGCACATAATGACCGTGCCCCAGAGGTTCACGTTCATGACACGCTCAAACTCTTCAAAGGACATGTCAGCCACCGGGACGAAGCGGTGGATCATACCCGCCACGTTGACGATACCGTCGACCTGACCGTGACACTTGGTCACCTCATCTAGGAGTACCGCGACAGCTTGTCGGTCGGTCACGTTCACGACATGAGTACTTAGTCCTCCACTGTCGCGGGGTGCAAGTGCCTCTGTACCGCTGAGAGCATCGGCGCTCAGGTCGACGGCGGCTACGGCTGCGCCCCTCCGGAGGAGGCCCAACACGACTTGACGGCCGATGCCGTTACCGCCCCCTGTAACTACGAAAGTTTTGCCTTGAATCTGCATGTCATCATTCCTTCAGTCGAAAATAGTCGGTGGTGGTGTCCGATTGGACTGCTAGCCAGCTTGCGACAGGACTCGCCGGCCGCCTCCATTGGTCGGCAAAGGCTCGCCTGCGCTGCCGTTGGAGAGGTTCACGGCTGCATGCCCGTCTTCCATCAGTTGTTATATTGGCGGGTAGCCGGCTGGTTCGGTCGGCTGCTGTGCGGGGGAACTGTTAGTCGAAAACGACAACGACCTTGTCTGTCGCCCCGGGGGTGGAAGCCAGTTTGACCGCGTGCTCGACCTCGGTGAAGGAAACGATGTCGCTAATGATGTGCCTGTATTTCTGCCAGTCACTGATCAAGGAATCTGTGACTTCGAAGATTTCCGTCGGGTATCCCATCGCCAGTCGGATGTCGGGCTCGCTGGGCAAGATGTCTTGCAGGTCGATCTCAACGGGCTTTTTGTGGACACCAACTATGGTCAGCACTCCCCCGTGCTTGATTCCACGCAGCGCAGTGGCAATCACGGGTGCCACCCCTGCGGCGTCGAGATACACATCGGTCGCTGGGCGGGGTGCCTGCCCGTAGATACCCGGGACTTCACCATGCAGTTCCTTCAGACGCGTGGTGACATCCTCTAGTGAGGAGTTGATCACGGCATCGGCTCCAACGAGGAGGGCCTTTTCCAACCGATTGGCGACGACGTCGACAACGACCACATGTTCAGCGCCTTTGGATTTGAATCCAATGGCTGCGCCGAGCCCCACAGGACCAGCACCAAATACAACCACCTTGGAGCCTTTGCCGGCTCCGGACCTGTTCACGCCGTGGTATGCAACAGCCATGGGTTCGTTTAGTGCTGCGACCTCCCACGGGATGTTGTCGGGAATGACACGGAAATGGACACCGGCCTGGGCGTTAGGGATCCGCACATATTCACTGAGTGCTCCTTGTTGTCCGCCGTTGCCGATGATGCCGTCTTCGTTTGCCATTGGGTTGATTACCACGTGGTCACCCACGGCAACTCCTGTTACGTTGGCACCAGCCTCGGTGACCTCGCCAGCGGCTTCATGTCCCAGGGACATGGGTTCCGTCAGGTGGGGCAGCCCTCCAATGCTGGTGTAGAAGGCGTCTGTACCGCAGATACCGCAGGCCTTGATGCGGATGATGAGGTCGTTGGGGCCAGCGGTGGGCGCTTCTGCTTCAAAGATCTCTAGGGTTGCCGGGGCGGTGATTTTGAGGCTCTTCATCAGGTAAGTTTCCGTTTCCTCGGTCTATATTTCAGGCGGGACGACTGTCGCGCATCAAGCGGGCGAGGGTTTCCGCTGGGACTGGTGCCCCTGAGATGTTGATGAACTGGGTCATGGTCATGGAGGACATCATTGCGAGGTGTTCGGGTGAGATCTCTACGCCTGTAAATCCCAGCGCATCGTTAACCTGTGCGCCGACCTGTGGGTGTTCAAACCAATCCCCCAAGGGCGTCTCCATTGTTAGTTCCGTGATGATCTTGTCGCCCACAAGCATTATCTGTTCCTCGTGCAGAACTGTCGCAGCATCTTGGCAAACTTGGATGCGGTATTCACCGGGTGCAACGACCCAGCGCGAGTACTGGATGTCCCAGTAAGCGAAGGCCCGACGTGGAAGATCTATGCTGACGGTGGTTGTTTCCCCAGGTTCGAGGTAGACCTTTTCGAATCCGCGCAGCTCCCGGGCAGGGCGCCGCACTGGACCGGCTTCCGTCGAGACGTACACCTGTACCACATGTTTCCCGGCGCTGTCCCCAGTATTGGTCACCTCAAGACCGACAGTGACGTCTTCGCTTGCCGTGATCTGCACGCGTGGTGCTGAACTGGTGAAGGCTGTGTAGGTAAGGCCGTGCCCAAAGGGGTAACGCACCGGGGAGTCGAAGGTGCTGAAGTACCGGTAGCCGACCATTACGCCTTCGCCGTAGCGCACGTGCCCCCGTTCGCCGGGGAAGTTGAGGCTGCTGGGGTGATCGTTTAGGCGCAGCGGGATGCTCTCGGCAAGGTGGCCTGAGGGGTTGGTGAGGCCGAAAAGGATGTTGGCGATCGCGTGTCCGCCGCCCTGTCCGAGAAGGAACGCTTCGAGTATGGCGTCGACGTCGTCGTGCCAGCCTTCCAGAGAGACCACTCCCCCGTTGGACAGGATCACAACTGTCCGTGGCGCGATGGCCGCTACGGCGTGGATCAGTTCTACCTGGTTCGCCGGGAGATCCAGGTTATTGCGGTCGATTCCCTCGGATTCGGCGCGTTCATCCAGGCCTGCAAAGATCACGGCGACATCGCATTGACGGGCGGCGTCCTGTGCTTCATCGATCAGGGCAGGGTTTCCGGTGCCATCGATTGCGAATCCTGGAGCGTAGGTCACCGATGCCCCCCGCTCGGCGGCGATGGTCTTGATGGCATCGATCGGCTGGTCGATGCGGGTTGCGTTGACGTGGGCGCTGCCCCCGCCTTGGTAGCGGGGCTTTTCGGCGAATTCTCCGATGACGGCCAGCCGCAGGCCCGCCTTCAGGGGAAGGGTCTGAAAGTCATTCTTGAGCAGCACAGCGCAATCGGCGGCAAGTTCACGGGCAATCTGGTGGTGGGCCTCGTAGTTGACGTCCGTCCGAGTTTCCGGGATGTATTTGGCGAGTGCGGCAAGGCGCGCCACGGTGGCATTGAGTTCGGATTCCTTCACCTCGCCGGACAGAAGCGCGGCACGCACATCCTCATCATGGCCTGCGCTGCCTCCTGGCATCTCGAGGTCCAGGCCGGCCCTTAAACTCGCGACGCGGTCTGTGATCGCATTCCAGTCGGAAACGACGGCACCCGAGAAGCCCCATTCGCCGCGCAGCACATCCGTGAGGAGCCACGGGTCTGAGGAGGCGAAGACTCCATTGACTTTGTTATAGGCCGCCATGACCGTGGCCGGTTGCGCTTCGGTGACAACTCGTTCAAAAGCCGGCAGATAGATTTCGCGAAGGGTGCGCTCGTCAACGTCCGCACTGATTGTCTGCCTATTCGTCTCCTGGTTGTTAGCAGCGAAGTGTTTGACGGAGACGCCGGGACCTTCCGCTTGCAGTCCGCGGGTGAAGGCAGTTCCCAGTGCACCGGTGAGGTAGGGATCTTCTGAATAGTATTCGAAGTTACGGCCGCACAATGGTGAGCGTTTGATGTTGATGCCGGGGCCGAGGACGATGTGCACGCCTTGCGCCAGCGCCTCTTTCCCGATTGCTGAACCCAGCTGCGCCGCTACCTTCGGATCCCAGCTCGAGCCAATCGCCACCCCAGGCGGGAAGCAGGTGGCTGGATCGCTATTGAACATGGCGAGGTGGTCGTGGCGTCCTGACTGGTGCCGCAGGCCATATGTTCCGTCCGCTAAGGTCACGGCAGGTAGGCCAAGCTCTTCAATGGGTTCGGTTTCCCAGAAGTTTTGACCCGACAGCAGGGAAGCCTTCCGTTCGGCAGGAATGCCGGCGATGCTTTCTTTCACACCGCCATCAGTGGTGATGTCCGTCGAAGTTTGCGTTTGATTAGTCATTGTTCGTGCTTTCCGGAGTCGAAGGTTTTGCGCCTAGCGCATGAGTGCGCCTGCGACGAGGTCAGTGGATTCAGCCATGTCGGTCGTTGGCAGTGCTTCGACGACCAGGTCTGCGGAGCCCATGTTTTGGGATTTGGCGGTGATAGTAATTCGCCCGGGTTTTCCCGTGGGACGTACGACTGCCAAAGCCCGGCCTCGGAACGTAGTGCGCGTCCCGGCGGTGAATTCCTCATGGGAGGCAGGTGCTGCGGTTCCGAAGCCTATAAGTTCCCCCGGGCCTGTGACGCTCAAAACCACTTTCTCATCGGCGAGCATCTCGACGACGCCATTGTGGTCGGTGATCGCGATCTCAGCGAATACGAGGTCGTCCCCGTTCGCGGCGATAGCGTGGGCGTCACTGACGATTCGCAGACCGAGCTCCCCTTCGGCGCTTCTTAGCACGGACCGGGACACCTCGGTGCCGTCGCGGTAACCGACGGCAGTCAGGATGCCAGGCTGGTACGGCACCCTGAATTTGGCAAGGTAGCCGCGCCGGCGACCTGCACGACGGCGGCCGATACGCCGGCCGTTCAAGAACAAGGCGACGTGATCGTCCGAGGAATACACCTCGACGTCCGCCTTGCGTCCTTCGCAGCCCTGCCAGGACCAGCTTTCCACCGCGTCCGTGGTGCGCCACGCCGATCTGACCATGGGGACACCGCTTATGTCCAGGGGCCGGACGCCAATGGCAGGGGCGTCAAGCCGGCCCCACGCGGCCTGGGCAAGCCGAAGCGTGATGTCCGGCTGTCCCGTGAGGTCGAACATTCCCGGACCGGCGATAAGGTGCGGAAACGGCTTCGACAGCCCGGCGCGCTTTCCTGGCACCCATACGGCAACACCTGCCTCGCCGAGGTACTCCCATCCGGCCCACACGAAATCACCGATGACGGCAGAGTGCTCCTGCACCAGGTGCCAGGCGCGGGCTACGTCGCCGGGCAGGGTTTCGGACCCGAGAATGACGCGGTCGGGATAAGCACGGACGTCCCGTTTGTAACGGCCCAGGCCGTAGTTATATCCGGCGACGTCAACGACTGCAAAGGCATCCCGGGAGGCCTTGTCCGCGCGGGGCAGCCGTGAGACGACATCCATCATGCGGCCAATCTGGTTGATCATCACGTTTGCCTCGGTGGAACCGGCCATTGACGTTTCACCGTCCGCGGAAGAAGTCTCCTTATATGGGGACTTGTCCATGGCGACCAGCGTGTTAAGAAACAGGTTGGTAGCCAAAGTGACAGGACGGTCGGGATCGATGCGGTGGAGATACTCCGTGATTTCGCGTGTCAACGCAACGCCCTCAGGTGTCGCAGTCTCCGGGATCTCGTTGCCTGCCGCGTACATGATCACGGACGGACGGTTGCGGTCCTTCTCGACCAGTCGGTCTGCGTCCTCCTGCCATGTTGCGCGGAAACGCCACGCGGAATCGTGTTTCGATTTTGAAACGACCCAGTAGTCCGCGAGCTCATCAAGGACATACATACCGATTTCGTCGCAGGCATCCAGCAGGTGCCGTGACATGGGATTATGGGCGCTGCGGATCGCGTTGAATCCTGCCTTTTTCAGCAGCCGGATGCGCCGGTACTCCGCGGCCCTATGGGTGGCAGCGCCGAGCACGCCATTGTCGTGATGAATGCACGCGCCACGGAGCAAGACCGAGGTGCCGTTGATTTGCAGCCCGTGATGGGCGTCGACGGAGATGGTCCGCAGGCCCACCCACTCGCGCCGTTCGTCAACGGCAATGCCCTGAACCTCGAGTCGCGCGGCCAGCTCATATAGATAGGGAGTATCAGCGGTCCAGGCCTGTGGCTTCTCAACACGTATAACCACCGATCCCGCACTGCCGATGCTGCTGCCGGTGGCAATGACGTCCTCGCCTTGCAGAAGGTCGACCACAACACGGATGTCAGGGATATCGACGTGCGCGAGCACGTAACCAATTTCCACAATGGCAGCGTCGGAGGCAATGGCGCGGGTCCGCACCCGCAAACCGTCCGCTGCGAAGTGGACCGCCGGCCGGAGAACAAGGGACACGGGACGGTACAAACCCGAGCCCGGGTACCACCTGCTGGCCGGTTGTTCAGAATGATCGACTTCGACAACTACTTCGTTGCTCGCGCCCCACCTGACATGGTCCTGTACCGGCAGCTCGAACTCGGTGTAACCACTGCGAACCGAGCCTACGGATGTGCCATTCACAGAGACAGTAGCCTCGCCCTGAATGCCTTCAAACCGCAGGGCCACGAAGGGAACAGGGTCCTCTTCCGCCACCCATGTAGCTCTGTAGACGTAATGCCCACCGGGGAAATAGGCGACCTCTGCACCTCCCGGTGCGTCCGGTTGGCGCTGTTCGTGAATCATCGCGTCGTGCGGCAACCTGATGGTGGACCAAATGTTGGAACCCCGGACGGAAAACTCCCAAACATCCAAATTTTTCGTCACGGTGGCGCGGGATACCACGGTCATC
The DNA here is from genome assembly GCF_040812005.1 of Arthrobacter sp. HS15c. NCBI lineage: Bacteria > Bacillati > Actinomycetota > Actinomycetes > Micrococcales > Micrococcaceae > Arthrobacter > Arthrobacter sp. HS15c. The sequence continues at coordinate 354,741 of NZ_JBFOHM010000002.1, read as the reverse complement.
TTTGTCCTTCCGGTGCGCGCTTCATCGTCGCTGTGAGTTATGTGAATAGAATCCAGAGAACCACAACGTTTGACGCGCGTCAATCCCATGCAGGACAATCTGTTGACACGCGTCAAAGCCCCGAGTACGCTCAGCATGTTCGCCAGATCACACACGTTTTCTTTCATCTCTAACCCGGATGCCAATGGAGCCACCATGACAAGCCAACCTTCACTACCCGAGCTCTCCCCCGCACAGGCACTGCCTGATGCGTCCGAGGCCATCGCCGAGCATGCACTGCACAGGGACGCCGTTCCTGGTTCGTCCCCACTGACCCCCGGTCCGGATGAGGAGCAGGAGAATATCCCCCGCGTTGGTGCCGGGTTTATCGCGACGTACATGTTCGCGTACTTTGGACTGAACCTCGTGATGTTAATGCCGGCCCTGTTCAGCCTCGCTTACAAAGTCCAGCTCATCGACCCTGCGGGCAAAGACACCAGCCTGGGGCTGGTCATCGGTCTGGGCAGCATCATCGGTCTGGTGTTTGGACCCATTGCCGGCGTTTTGAGCGACGGTACCCGGCTGGCCTGGGGTCGGCGGCGGCCCTGGATTGTGGTGGGTCTTCTTCTAGCGGCGGCAGGAGCGCTGGTCGTCGCCGTTGTTCCCAACATTCCTCTGATGATCGCCGGGTGGTCGATCTGCCAGCTCGCCGTTTCGGTCATCAGCGCCGGATTCAACCCTGTCCTCGCGGAGCGTGTGCCCTCTGCCCAGCGGGGGAAGGTCGGGGCACTCGGCGGCGTGGCGGCCTCTTTCGCAGGTGTGGGGGCCAGCCTCATTGGAAGCTTCCTGACGGGCAATATCTTGCTGCTCTTCATGCTCCCCCCGGCCGTGTTCGCCGTCGGCGTGCTGCTCTTCATCTTTGTCGTCAAAGACAAACCTGCCCCTGCCGGTAGCACCCGGCCGTCGGTCGGCGATGTCTTCAAAAGCTTCTGGTTCAACCCCCGCCAGCACGCCGACTTCGCGCTGGTCTTCCTCGGAAAGTTCCTCCTCCAGTTCGGGTTCACCTTTTTCAGCACCTTTTCCTTCTACTTCTTGCTTGACCGGCTCGGTTTCACCCCGGAGCAGGCCGGGCAAAACCTCGCCGCGGCAGGTGGCATCAGTTTGCTCGCCATGATGGGCTTTGCCGTGCTCGGCGGTTTCCTCTCAGATCGTCTGAAGCGACGCAAGCCATTCATCTACCTGGCTGCGGCACTCATTGCCGGCGGCCTCATCACGGTCTCAGTTGCGCCGAGCATCACGCTCTTCATCCTCGGCGGCACCATGCTTGCTGCAGGCACCGGAGCTTTCACCTCGGTAGACCTCGCCATGGCAACGGACCTGCTGCCGGAACCTGAGAAGGCCGGCAAATACATGGGCATTTACTACCTCTCGTCCGGCATTCCCGGTGTCCTGGCCCCCATTGTCGCGCCGGTCATCATCGGCATTGGTGGTGGCGGCAACTACCCGGCACTCTTCATCGCCGGCGCCTTGCTGGCGGTGGGAACCGCTGTCACGACCTGGAGGATCCGCGGCGTCCGGTAATCCCTACCCGCCCGGCACTGGCACGCTGACAACAGATACAACTACCGGCAAGGAGCCACCTCAATGACACGCAAATTTCCTGACACCTTCCTCTGGGGTGCCGCTACGGCAGCCCACCAGGTGGAGGGCAACAACCTCAACAACGACTGGTGGAAGCTCGAGCATGATGCCGCGGATTACGGCGTGGAATTCAGCGGAGATGCACTCGACAGCTATCACCGCTACGCGGAGGACATGCAGCTCCTGGCGGATGCAGGTTTCAATACCTACCGGTTCAGCATCGAGTGGGCCCGGGTGGAGCCAAGCCCGGGGAAGTTCTCGCGGGCGGAGTTAGCTCACTACCGACGAATGATTGATACTTGCCTAAACCTGGGCCTCAAGCCCGTCGTGACGCTCCACCATTTCACGCATCCCTTATGGTTCGATACGGAACGATGGCTCGCGGAGAACGCGGTGGATCTCTTCGCCCGCTACGTTGAGCAGGTATGCACCATACTGGAGGGGGTCGAGTGGGTTTGCACCATCAATGAGCCGAACATCGTTGCGATTAACCACGGCATGCAGCGAAGTCTCGCCGCGGGCGAAGCGTTTGACCACAACCGCAGCTACCTTCCCGACCTCGAAGTTGGCCAAGCACTGATTGCAGCGCACCGCGTGGCCGCAAAAATCGTTCGCAGCAAGACAACAGCCAAGGTCGGCTGGACTGTGGCAAACCAAGCATTCACAGCTGCTCCGGGAGCCGAGGACAAGCACGCCGAAATCCAATACATCTTTGAGGACATGTACCTCGAAGCCGCCCGGAATGATGACTTTATCGGCGTTCAGTCGTACACAAGCCAGCCCATCGACACAGACGGAATCGTCCGTCATCCGGAGCACCCGGACAACACCATCATGGGATGGGCATACCGGCCGGACGCCCTGGGCATCGCCTTGCGCCACACCCGCGAGATGCTGCCCGACACTCCTATCGTTGTCACCGAGAATGGCATTGCCACTGCCGACGATGAACGGCGGATTGCCTACACGTCCGAGGCCCTGAATCACCTGCACGACGTGATCGAAGAAGGGGCAGACATCCGCGGCTACATCCACTGGAGCCTGCTCGACAACTTCGAATGGGGCCGCTGGGCTCCCACCTTCGGTCTTGTTTCCGTCAACCACGAAACCTTTGAACGCACGCCGAAGCCGAGCTTGGCTTACTTGGGATCTGTGGCAAAAGCGAACGCACTCTAACTTCCCAGCAATCACCAACACTCGTGAAAGAGAACGCAATGACTTCCGACGATCATCCCTACCGAAATCCTGCCCTGCCCGTCGAGGAACGGATCCAGGACCTCCTCGGCAGAATGACCCTCGAAGAGAAAGCTGCCCAGACGGCGTCCCCATTCGGGTCAGCGGTTGACGTGCACAATCCCCCGCCAACGGGGTGGGGAAGCGCAACTGCTGCCCTCTCGACACTGGGCCTTCCGCCCCGTGAAGCAGCAAAAAAAGGCAACGAGCTGCAGCGAAAGCACGTCGAGGACACCCGGTTGGGCATCCCCGTGCTGCTCGCCGAGGAAGCACTCATCGGGCTGAAAGTACAAGACGCAACAACCTACCCGGATGCGATTGCCCAAGCCGCTACCTGGGAGCCCGAGCTGATCGAAAAGATGTCCCGGGCCATCGGTACACAGATGGCCCGAATGGGCGTCCGACAAGCCCTCTCCCCTTTGGCGGATGTGGCGCGGGACCCGCGGTGGGGGCGTGTCGAAGAAACCTACGGGGAAGAACCCTACCTCGTAGGATCCATGGCGACGGCCTTCGTCCGCGGTCTTCAGGACTCGAACCATCACGCACCGGTTATCGCGACACTGAAACACTTCATCGGATACGGCGCCAGCGACGGCGGACGAAACACAGACCCGGCTCAAATCGGCCAGAACGAACTGCGGGAAGTCCACGGTGTCCCGTTCGAAATGGCCATCAGGACCGGCGGGGCAAAAGGGGTCATGCCTGCCTACAACACCCTCGATGGCGTCCCTGTAACAGGATCAAAAAAGTATCTGCAGGATCTGCTGCGCACCGACTACGGATTCGACGGACTCGTGACGTCCGACCTGAACGCCGTCTCCCAGCTATACACCAAACACGGCACGGCGGCCGACAGCGCCGAAGCCTTCGCTCAGGCCCTGCGGGCGGGGGTGGATCAGGACTTGGACAACGCCGTGAACTCTGACCACATTGCCGAGGCCGTGAAGGCCGGAGTACTGGCAGAAGCAGATCTCGACAGAGCGGTTGCCAGCGTACTGCGGGCAAAATTCCGGCTGGGACTGTTCGAGCAGCCGTACGTCAACCTAGAGGAAGTACCCGAAACACTTGATACGCACCAGGAGCGGGCACTTGCCCGCACGCTCGCCGAGAAAGCGGTCGTCCTGCTGCAGAATAAGCCCGTCAACGGAGCACCCCTGCTGCCCCTCGATCAAAAGGTAGGGACGATCGCCGTCATTGGGCCCAACGCTGACCGCCCCATGGGGCAGCTCGGGAATTACAGCTACCAGGTGCTCGACAGCATGACGAAGCGGTTCTCCTTGGCTGCCGACCCCCAAGCCCGCCTTCAGAACTCCGAGGCAGCTGCGGCCGGCGCGGACGACGCCGAACTCCTCGTCGAATCGGTACCGATCGTAACCTTTCTCGAAGGCATTAAGCGCCGCGCTGGCTCCGACACCACCGTCCTTTACGAACGGGGTTGCCCCGTCGCAGCAGAAGACCGGTCAGGGTTCGACGCTGCTCTCGCTGCAGCACAAGCAGCAGACGTAGCAGTGCTCGTTGTCGGCGACCAGGCAGGGATTGGGTCATACGGCACTGTGGGCGAAGGGATCGACAGTACCGATTGTGCCCTTCCCGGTGTTCAACGCGAATTGGTGGAAGCAGTTGCCGCGACCGGCACCCCAACGATTGTCGTACTCAGCCACGGCCGCCCCTACGCCCTGGGATGGATGACGGAATCGGCATCAGCGATTCTCACGTCATTTTTCGGCGGTGAGGAAGCCGGCAACGCTGTTGCATCCGTGATTTTCGGCGACGTGAATCCCGCCGGGCGATTGCCGATGGCGATGCTCCAGTCAGCTGCCGCCGCACCCCTCCCCTACTGGCGAACCCTCCAGCCCAGCTCCTACTTCGATCGTGCCACCGCGGCAGTGTTCCCCTTCGGACACGGGCTCAGCTACACAGAATTCCGTTACCGGGACCTCATGGTCTCGTCGCCGGAGGTAGCAACGGACTCAACGATGCGGCTCACGTTCACCGTGACGAACGTGGGTCAAATTGCCGGAGAAGAAGTCGTACAGGTTTATGGCCGCGACGTCATTGGACGCACTGCACGGCGCGGCCGGATCCTGGTGGGCTTCCGACGGATCGCCCTCCCCCCGGGCGCTGCCGCGAAGATCACTGTCGACGTTCCAGCGAGCATGTTCGCTCTCTGGGACTCCGAAGAAGGCTGGGTGGTCGAGCCAGGGATGATCCGCTTCTATGTCGGTGCGTCCTCAGCCAACACCCCCCTGCAGACCAGGGTCACCTTGACGGGCCACGACTATTTTCCGGGACCGGATCGCTCGCTCTTCAGCAGCGTGTCGGTGGAGACCGGCAAGTACGAGGAATTTGCAGGACAGATCGCCGCGACCCGAAGTTCAGAGCGCGGCCCGGTTCCTCCCGTGACTGCCGAAAGCACTATCCGTGACTGGCTAGACCACCCTGTGGGCGGGGAGTTATTGCGGGCCATGATGGGCGGGGTGGACGAGGACATGCTTGCGTCGGCGATGGGTCTGACCTTGAAGCAGGTGGCGTACTACAGCCAGGGCCAAATCCCGGATTCTGTCGTCGATGATCTCGTCGCTAAGGCCCGATGCGCGTCGGGCGCTGGCTCCACCGCCTGAAAACGGGGCGAACCGGGCGGGAGCCAGTCTGTGCACCTTTTTGCACGACCGGTTCCCGTCTTCGTCTCTCAGCCTGTTGGCGTTACGGAGCTGTGCATAGGTCTGATCGAACGCTTCTCTAGGCTCCTGGTGGCCGTAACGGCGGCGGTTGCCGGAGACCTATGGCCGCCGGCTGCCAAATGGACTGCTCCCGTCGGGCTTAGGCCCGAGGTAGTGCCGTGCGCCACCCTCCGCTGTGCTAGTAAAAGGCGTTGCCCGAGGCACTCCTCGGGCCTTTAGCTTCCGGTGGTCTCTCCAGGTACGACTTCAAGGCCCCTAAGATATTCATCCATAGCCTCCGCCGGAACCTGCAAGTCCTGCCCGGAAATGATGTGGCTTATCAGCTCACGCACGTTCAGCTCCAAGTTGATATTCACCGTCGTGATCGTTGGGGTGGAGGCGCGGGCAATGACGGAATTGTCGACACCCATAACTCCGACAGCGGCGGGAACGCTCAACCCTTCACGCTGGGCAGCCCCCAGCATGGCCAAGGCAACCTCATCGTTGTAGCATGCCAGTCCTACTCTTCCGGCCGGCAAAGCGCGCACCGCCTTCAGGGCTTCTGCGCTGCTCAAACCGACTTCCAGGGTAGGCAGAACTTCCATATTGTGAAGGCGGCAGTGTTCAATTACCCCAGCTTCGCGATGTGGGGCATTAGTCTGCTCCCGCTTGGAACGCGGCCTTACGGCGGCCACCCGAGTATACCCCTGGGACTGGAGATGCTCGGCCTGAAGGCGGCCAATGGCCCTATCAGCAGCGATCTGCACAGCTGTGGACTGCCCAATCACTTGAATTCCCTGATCCTTCAGACGGGATGCTTCTTCGGGGCTCAACTGAGCCATCGCCACGATCGCATGCGGACGAAGGCCCACGATCGCATCCTGGAGGGTGTGCTCTGATGATGAGAGCCGAAGCAGGTTCGTGAGACCGGACTTGGCAAGTCCTTCTGTGAGTAGGTCCACGAACTCCCGAACCGGCGGACCAAAGGTGATGTCAGGGATAAGCGTAATGACGATGTCACTTTTCCCGCGGGCTAGTGTCCTTCCGGCCAGGGACGGCCGGTAGCCCATGGTCTGGGCTGTTTCCCGCACCCGGGCGACAGTTTCCTCCGTGAACAGATGAGCTCGGCCATTCAGAATCTGACTCACGGTCGACCTGGAGACACCTGCACGCGATGCAACGTCGGCGCTGCTTGTCATCAAGGCGTCCTTTCCCGTTCTCCCGCCGCGTCCCACCCTTCGGCCGAAAGGTTGACGCGCAACAATAGCCTGTTCAGAATACATCAAAAGCCGTATGAGTAATGGCATTGACGCGTGACAATCACCCGTGTTTGACTGGTTGGGTCCCCGTCGCCGGGATTCCCCTATGGCGACAAGGTTTTCCATTCGGCTACTCCGGAGGGCACGTTGCCTAACTCTTATCCAACGCAACTAGAGATATGCGTCTATGACGCCAAAACAAGGGACGCCGCTCTCAATGACGCCGTTCAAGAACTTATACCTGAAGCCATCAGGAGACGGACCGGCATTTCCATTACGAGGCGCAGCGGCTCCGACTTCCACGTGGCGGTCGATCTGTCGGTCCCGTGCGGCGAGATCCACGAACGACACAGTTGAAGACATCACACCTCCAACCGCAACCATGCTGTCTCTCCAGGCGGTCGAGGCGAACCCACTCCGCCAAACATCAGCTAAAACTGCAGGCCCGGAAGGAGAGTTACGGGCTGCGCTCCGCGAACCTTCTAGAAGGGCGCGTCGCTGCGTAAATTAGCAGCTCAAAGACAAGCGATAACTTAGTTGAAAGCTTGCAGCTTGTAGGCAGTGTTTATACAGAGTCCAACCTTGCTCTCCACCTTGGCTGTATGCGAACCCATATGCGTTGGGCTACGTCATTCCCGGGTTGGCCTAGGGGCGTGTCTCCTTATTGGCCTAGCCAAATGACAACCGTAGAGGACGACGCCGGCTCGATAGGTCAGTGCGAGTTTGTCGTAACGGGTGGCGATGCAGCGCCATTGTTTGAAGAGACTGAAGGATCTCTCCGCAGGGTTGCGGCCTTTGTAGGTTTCGGCGTCGAAGTTCACGAGCGGATATGCACCCATGATCCATGCAATCAGCGAAGCCATAAACGAGGGAAGGCGCCATTGCACCGAGCATACGCCGGAGGACACGTTTGCCGTCATCGACCTCCTTGCACGACTGCGAACGAATCTACTCTGAGGCGCGCAGCCGCATCTCACAGAGTCGGGCATCGGCACCTACGACGATACGGACGCTGCCCTCCCCGGATAGGAACTGCCGCTCCCTCCGGATATGACTAGAGCCGCCCATGCACTGCCGCACACACGGAACAGGCGCGGGTCGGACTTCGAAGCCGAGGAGGGTGCGAGGCTCCGCTGTCCTCGGCTTCGAATCAGTCACCGTAAGACGGGGCACTGGGCTCGAATCTTTGACTATCGCTAAGTGCAAGACCACTTCTTTTGCCGGGTGTCATAGCAGCTGGATGTCGTGGGCCCTTTTTATCTAGAGGGTTGCGGTTTCGGGTGCCCAGTCCTCGGGGAGGGCCGGGGACGCGGGGGCGGAACTTTCGACGTTCACGAACGTGCCGGTTTCCATGGATTCGGAGATCGAGACCATGCTGTCCAGAACGTGGTAGGCCAGATTTCCCGTGGCGCGGTGCGGGACGCCGGCCCGGATGGACCTAGCCATGTCCAGGACGCCCATGCCGCGGCCGTTCGCAGGCCCGGTGGCCGGAATGGTGGTCCACTCCTCGTCGCCGGCCCGCCAGAGCTTGAGGTCGCCGTCGAAATTGTTGGGGTCCGGCAGGCTGAGGGTGGCCTCGGTTCCGGTGATCTCCACGAAGCCCATCCGGGCGCGCGGCGATTCGAACGAGAAGACGCTGTGGGATGAGGCGCCTGACTCGAACTGGGCCATCGCGGACACGTGCGTAGGTACCTCGACGGTAAATTCCTCACCGGCCTTGGGTCCGGAGCCGATGACGCGGACGTCCTTGGCCTTGGACCCGACGGCGGCCACCTTCCGGATGGAGCCGAAGGTCTGGACCAGGGCGGTGAGGTAGTAAGGGCCCATGTCGAAGAGCGGGCCGGCGCCGTGCTGGAAGAGGAACGCCGGATTGGGGTGCCACGACTCCGGGCCAGGGGTCTGGAACGTGGTCATGGCGGTAAGCGGGACGCCGATGTCGCCCCGTTCGATGATCCGGCGGGCCGTCTGCAGGCCAGCGCCCAGGAACGTGTCCGGCGCGCAGCCCAGACGAATGCCGGCGGCGTCGGCGGTCTTAAGCAGGCCCAGCCCGGATTCGCGGTCCAGGGAGAAGGGCTTCTCGGTCCAGACGTGCTTGCCGGCGTTGACAGCCGCCGTGGCCACCTCCACGTGGGCCGCGGGGATAGTCAGGTTCACGATAATCTCGACGTCGGGATGGTTCAGGGCCGCGTCCACGCCGCCCCAATGGGCGATGCCGTATTCCTTGGCGCGGGCTTCGGCAGCTTCCTCGAAGAGGTCGGCGATGACGTGGACCTTGAGGTCGGGGAAGATGGTGAGGTTGTCCAGGTAGGCCTTGGAGATGTTGCCTGCGCCGATGACGGCGACGCCGACCGGCCCGCGGCCGGTGGTTGCCGCGCTCATGCCTTGGCGCCTTCGGCTGCGTTCAGGTAGGCGAGGCTTTCGGTGATGCCTTCGAAGATGTCACCGGAGTAGTCGTCGAACTCCACGACACCCACTTCGAGGGACCTGGCGGCGGCGACGACGTCCAGGACGGCAACCTTGCCCTTGCCGGCGGGCAGCTGGGCTTTGGTGTCCGTGTTCAGCGGGCCGTCCTTGATGTGGATGAGCTTCACCCGGTCGCCGAGTTTGGTGAGGATGTCCACGGGGTCCTGGCCGCCGACAGCGACCCAGTAGGTGTCCACCTCAAGGACCACTTCGGGGTCCAGCAGGTCAGCGAAGTACTCGAGGGCGGTCCGGCCGCCGATGGAGGACTCCAGCTCCCACTGGTGGTTGTGGTAGCCCACGCGGATGCCGTATTCGGCGCCCTTTTTGGCTGCGGCGTTGAGCGCCACCGCGGTGGCCTGGATGTCCTCCGCGGATTGCCAGCGGTCCGCCCCCACCATCGGATCGATCACCGTGGTGATACCCAGCTCTTTGGCGGCGGCGAAGATCTGCTCCTGGTCCTGGCTCAGCAGGGGTGCGTGCCCGGACGGTGCGGTCAGGCCGTTGTCCGTCAGCGCGGCGCCGAGTTCCCTGGCGGTGGCCACGAAATTGTAGGGCTCCACCTGCGTGAAGCCGATCTCCGCGACCCTTCGCATAGTGCCCGGCAGGTCCTCCTGGATGGCATCACGCAGGGTGTAGAGCTGGATCGAGTAGTTCATTTCATTCCTTGGGGAAGTCGGTAGTTCTAAAAATGAGTCAGGCTGTCCGGCATCCGGCCTGGACGGACCGGACGCCGGACGTGGCGCCTCAGAAGACCTACTTGGGCGTTACAGTGACCGATACCTCAGCACTCGAGGTCGGCTTGATCTTGAGGTACATTGCGTTTGCTGCTGAAACAGCTAGTCCGTTTGTGACGGTGACCGTGTATCCCCGAGGTGCATAGTAGGCCGGGACAACGATGCTCGTTGCTAGGGATGCCTTATCGGACGGCCGGTAACTGTAGCTGAGGGTCCGGGTGTCATCATCGAATGAGTAGGAAACGGGAGTGCCTGCTGTGGCCTGAGCATAGGGCCTGATAAGTACGTCGGCACGAGGACTTGGGGTGTTGAAGCACAGACACTCCTCGTCCGCCTTGGTGGCGAACAAGCCGACCCGCCAACTGTCGTCCCAGCCCTTATACATCCAGTAGGCCCAGCTAATGAATCGCGGGTCTGCCAGATCGAGGGTGTCGTCGGTGACAGTGGCATCGATAGACGACCCGAACTCACTCATCAGTTGTGGCGCGGGATCCCGTCTCGGGTCCCTATCTGCACCAGTGAGATGAGCAGCATTACGGGCCGAGCCGCCCATGCCACCGGTACCTTCGAAAGCAGGCAGCATCAAGTCCTTACACTTGCGTTCGCCTGGGACGGGCTGCGCGAAGTTGCCGCAGTAGACGTGAAAGCTCCAGGCAACCTTCGGATCGGTCACAGGAACGTTCCCGAATCCCGTGGCAGCGCCACTGGTGCCCGAGAGGGTCGGGGGCTCGAAGAGCCCGATGCCGGCCCGTTTCGTGTCCGTGGAGTCAGCGGTCGAGACGGGGTCGACTTCGCGGATTCCTTCGAGGGCGTATTCATGGAAGGCCTGTATTTTCTCCTCTGTGCGAGCGCATCCGACTGACGTCTCACCGCATTCGAGCAGGTGGCTAGTTCCCGGCTCGTTGATGATGTTGTAGCCCATCATGTAGTCGGTGTCACGAAACCGCTCAGCCACTTGACGCCAGGCTTCGCGAAAAACGCTCCACACCTCGGCCACAGGGATGACCGTCGAGCCTCCGGGCAGCAAGGTGTCTGGATCTACGGGATCCTTGAACAGGTTGTCGTAGGCCTTAGAGTTGCCGCTAGGAACCATGTGACAGGCCGGGAACTGGTCGTAGTTTGTTTCCTCCCCCCCTAGCTTGTCAAAGGGGATTGCCCACTCGGGCCACTGATCCCAGCAGCCTTGGTGGAAGTCGAGCATGAAGTAGATTTTGCGCGACGCAAGTAGGTCCGCGACTCGAGCGATCTTCTCCAATGCGGCCTGGTCAACGGTGAAGTTGTTCGGGTCTTGCGGCCTGTCCGGAACGAGCTGGCTCCAGTTGATAGCCATGCGTGCGAAATTGAATCCGCTTGCGACTAAGAAGTCCGCGTCCTTCGCGGTGAACCCCGTAGGGTGCGTATTGTTGTCGGGATACTGAAAGACATTGGCGTTCAGGTTGACGCCGTGAAGCAATACGACACGCCCCTCCGAATCCCTGAAGTATCCGCCGTCCGTTTGGAGCCGAACCGGTGCAGGCGTCGACGCGTTATTCTGCGTTTTGGTTTCAGCTGCCTGCGAACTAACCGCAGGGGAGCTGGAAATGAGCGGGAAGAGCATGCCCAGAGCACACGCCCCAGTCAATATGGATCGAAATTTCACATTACCTCCTATGAATCGTCAATGACTCAAAATTCGGTCCCGGCGGGACCTAGGCGCCTGAGACTATGCGATGCAGGTCACCAGCGGTCTGCCATCTCCCACTCGGAACGAACGGGTCGATAACTGCGCCGATGCCGAGCTGCTGAGCCGCATCGAACACCCGATCGGGGTCGTCCGCGTCGATGACGGAAGCGTGCCCGGACGGGGCGGTGACGCCAACAGCGGCGAAAGCTCGAGCGAGCTCGTGCGCACGGTCGGCGAACGCATACGGTTCCACCGCAGTGAAACCGATCTCGGCGAGACGCGCGATGGCTCCGGACAGGTCCTTCCCGACTGCTTCCCGGACGCTATATAGCTGGACAGATGGTGTTCAGGTCATGATGAGCTCTCTTCTCAATGATTTGGAAGGTTATTTGCGCTTGCATCGCAACGTCAGCCCTTAACCCCGGAACCGACCGCAGATCGGATGAAGTAGCGCTGGGCGAAGAAGAAGATCAGCAGCACGGGGATGATGTACATGACAGCGCCGGCAGCCTGTACGGTCGGTATGACGTTTCCGTGCGGATCCTGGTACCAGGCTGTGATCGCGACGGCAAGCGTGGTGCGGTCGAGGTCGAGGAACAGAGCTGGCGCGATGTAGTCGCCCCACGTCCCTGTGAATGCCAGCAAGAACGAGGTAATCAGCACAGGACGCGATAGCGGCAGGAAGATCGTGATGAACATGCGAAGCCAACCGGCGCCGTCAATGATCGCTGCGTCCTCGAGCTCACGCGGGATCGCCGCGAAGAACTGCCGGAACAGGAAGACCAAATACGGGGAGGCAGCCATTCCCCAGAGCACCCACGGCCAGTAAGTGTTGACCATTCCGATGCGGGAGAAGAGCACATAGGTGGGCAGCAGTGTCAGGATTTGCGGAATCATCATCGTTGACAGCACGACGACGAATAGTGCCTTCTTTCCCGGAGCTGTCAGCCGCGCGAATCCGAATCCAACGGCCGCGCTGGACAGCGTGACCAGAAAGGAATATGTCGTTGCGAGGATCATGGAGTTTCCTGCGTAGCCGAGAAAGTTCATATCGGTCAATGCAGATGTGAAGTTACTCCATTGCGCATGCTCAGGCAGGATGCTGATCGGCAGCGAGGACCATTCCGCCGGCGTTTTGAGGGCGGCCAGCACCAGCCAGAGGAATGGACCGACGAAAAAGACGCAGAGCGCAAGGATAAGAATGTAGACGGTGGCCGGGCGGAGCTTCTTTCTCGCTGTGCTTCTGCTGCGGCGTGTGGGTGCTTCTGAACGCTGCGCAGGCTCTCGGGTTGTGACGGTCATCGGGTGGCTCCTTCGCGTTCGGCGTCCGTGTCAACCTCGTAATGGACCCAGGATCGGCTTGATCGCAGAAGCACCAGTGTGAGGCCAAGGACGATGAGGAAGAAGATCCAGAGCATCGCAGATCCATAGCCGAACCGATTGCTGAGGAAGAACTCTTGGTACACCTGCACCATGTACATTCGATTGCTTTCCGGAACGGCGCCGGCTCCGGCGATACCGCTGGCGTTGGTGAGCAGCAGCGGCTGCACGAAGATCTGCAAGGCTCCAATAACTCCGGTAATTACTTGGAAGAAGAGGATCGGCGAGATCATCGGCACGGTCACATGCCGGAAAACCGTCCACCGGCCGGCGCCATCGACGACAGCGGCCTCCTCGAGTTCAACGGGCACGCCTTGAAGGGCGGCAAGCATGATGACCATGCCGCCCCCAAGACCCCACAGCATCAGGATAATCAGGGCGTAGAAGACCGTCGGGTCCACCAGCCAATTGACGGGTTGGACACCCGCGACTCCAAGGATGGCGTTGAGGATTCCAGCGTCCTTGTTGAACACAAGTTTCCACATTATTGCCATCGCGACGACGGGGACGACTGAGGGCAGGAAGAAAACGGTGCGCCACAAGCCCACTGCCCTCAGCCGACGGTTAATGACGATGGCCAAGCCGAGCGCTCCGGCCACGCTGAGCGGCACCACTATGGCCGTAAACGCCAATGTTCTCCCGAGGGCTCCCCAGGCGTCGCCGTCATTGAACAGTTCGAGATAATTGCGGAGGCCGACCCACTTCCAGCGTGGCGAACTGCCGTCGAAGTTGGTCAGGCTCACGAGGAACCCATACACCATAGGTACAGCTGTAAGAAGAACGAAACCGATTGCCCATGGCCCAATGAACGCATAAAAGGTTCTCTTCGGGTACCGGGTCCACTTGCGCGCCATGATGCTCAACTATCCAATCTGCTCTTTGCCCTGCGCGAGGGCCCGATTGAGCTCATCGGTAAGCGCGGCACAGGCGTCCTTGACACTCGACTCTTTCTTTATCGCCTTCTGTAGGTACTTATCGATCGTTGCGTTGAGCAGATCAATTGTGATGTACGGCGAGTCGGGAAGCGGAACGGCATACTGGAGCTCGTTCTGCGCAACGGCGTACGCATTCTTCTGATAAGGAAGCTCCTGCGGCAACTTATCCATCAGGGACTTCAACGCCGGGAGTCCCCAGCCACTCGAAGCCCGCGCTTGAGCAGGCGCCCCCGCCATGTAGTACTCCATCAGCTTCCAGGCCGCATCCTTGTTTTTGGCTTGCTCCGGAATCCACCATCCCTGACCGGAATAGGTTGGGTTGGCTCGCGTGTCACCCATGACCGGTGCGGGCGCCATTCGGATGGTCTTCAATGCCTCAGGTGCAGCGAAATTACCGCCAAACCAGTAGCCATCCTGGGAAATCGCCATCCGCCCGGCCGCGAAAGTAGAGAAGTCGGACGAGTCTGGCAGCGGATTCAGCGACGTCGGACCGACCCCGGCATGAGCGAAGTCGACGTACCACTGGAAGGCTCGCCGGGCTTCGTCGGTGGTGAAGTCGATCTTAGTGAGGTCGTCGTTGTAAAGCTCTCCGCCCTGCTGGATCACCATGGCTGACATCGGGGCGTAGAGAGTCCACGCCCACTCGAGGCCAAGCCCATATGCCGCGGTGGTGCCCCCATCCGTAACGGTCAACTTCTTGGCGATCTCCAGAAGCTCGTCGTAGCTCGTCGCCTCTGTCTCGCTGAGATATGGCACGCCGGCCTTGTCGAACAGGGCAGTGTTGTACCAGAGTGATGCGTCCTGACTCCAGTCTTTGACGATTCCGTACAACGGGCCCTTGCCGCTGTGGCTGCCGTCCCAGCGGAAACCGTCGTTGACGGGTTGCAGGTCGTCCTCCCTTAGTACTTTGCTCTCTTCCAGGTAGGGCGTTAGATCGGTCGCCAGTCCGCGTGCGTTGAAGTTCGCGCTGCCCAAAGCGCCGCCGGCGACGATATCGGGAGGACTACCGGCGGCGAGCATCGTGTTGAGCCGAGTTGGGTCAAGCACGATCAGATTAACCTTGATGCCCGGGTTTGCGGCCTCGAACTCAGCAATCTGCTTGTCGCTGAGATCCTGGGCACCGGCCATCAGAGTGATCGTTGCCACTCCCGAAGTGCTGGCGGAAGTGCCACCGGGAGTGCCAACGGTGCATCCTGCCAACAGCGGCAGAGCTGCAGCAAATGCCAGGCTGCGGACAACAACCCTCCGGCTAATTCGTGTATCTACATTCATGCGAACCTCCTTGTGAGCATGTGGGACTCGTTCCTGAGCCGCCCTTGGTGATGCACATTACACTGAAATTAGAACAACTGCTACAATTTCTTCAATGGAATCTAAACAAACCGATTGCCCCCGGCCCTCCGCGGCCCCGAGCCGTGGCGTACTATGGCACGAATGACTGAGCTACAGCAGACCGGGGCTCGTGGCCCCTACGCCAAGTCGGCGCAACGCTCCATCGAGATCCTTGACGCTGCAACCACGGTCTTCGCCACTCACGGCTACCGGGGAGGTTCGCTACGCGACATCGCGCGATTACTCGATCTCAGCCTGACGAGCATCGTGCATCACTTCGGCACCAAGTACGAACTGCTCGAGGCGGTGCTCGAACGAGCCGACAAAACAACTACGGGCAATGAAGCATTTGACTTCGAAGCGGCCTGCACCGAGCGGGGCGTAGCGGACGCGACGTTAGGGCGAGTGCGCTCGAGCACTGACCGCCCAGAGCTGCTGAGGCTCTTCGCGATTCTGGCGGCCGAGTCGTCGGCACCGACACATCCTGCTCACGACTGGTTCGTGGAGCGATATCGGCGCAAGACTGAGTCGCTTGCGCTGGCTTTCGCGTACGACCAGAAGATGGGCCGAGTCGACCCCGCTCGGGATCCGTATGTGCTGAGCCGGTTGCTCATCGGCGCCTGGGACGGAATTCAACTTCAGTGGCTGATCGATCCGTCTGCCGACATGAACAGCGCCATGCGAGCATTCTTCGAGTGGAGGGTACCGGAGGCCGTGCAGGGCCTGCCCTGATTTCCTCGTCTGGCTCAGGTAGAACCGCTTGTTATCGCAAATCTCCCGGGACTCGTCACGCACCTGATCTCGTACCCCTAAGCTGCGGACGCGTAGGATCCGCATGAGATCGGGAGGATCCCGACGTCGTCGAGGCCGCCAATGTACTTCTGGGAGCTCGTGACCACCGCTCGTGCGTCGTTGTGATCGTCCGTCGAAGGCTCGGAAGCAGCTGCATGCAAGGCGGCCACTGGTACGCAACCATGATCCGTGCGGCCGGAAAGGCAATCCGTAAAGCACGTCGGGAAATTCCTCCGCACTTACTTCAGGAAACAAGCGAGCCTTCTCCTTCTGGACACGGATCCCCGACGATTTCACCCGGACTGGCGGCAGGAGACGCACCGAGCCGTTGCGTGGAGCACTCAGGGCGCGTCTGCAAAATTGGAAAGCAGCGGCTGCCTCGGGCGCATGCCAGCAGCGAGATAGATGGAGTCGATAAGTCTCATGGTCGTGACCGCTGCTTCACCTCCGGTTCGAATGGGCGTGCCTAGGGTAACTGCCTCATGAAAGGCCTCAAGCTGGTGGCTATAACTGCTTCGTCCGCTGCACCGTTCGCGTATCCGCACATTTGGTCCGTCCAGGCTGATCCGGGCTCCCTCGTGCGGATGAAATGGCATCGTGACCTTCAAGCGTCCGCGATCACAGTGGACAAGCAAAAGGGCCGAGAAGATCCGACCGGACCAGATCGAGCAATCGACTTTTGCTCTAATAGTCCCGTCAAATGAAAGCGTCGCCCGCATCGACCTGTCGATATCGCCACGCGTCCAGGCGATCGCCGAACAAACTTCGGGTTCTGAGCCGAACAGGTCAAGAAGCAGGCGGAGCGGGTAGCAGCCCACGTCCATCAGGCTGCCGCCACCGAGGGCCGCGTTCCACCGGATATCCCCGCCTGGAGGAATTGGAACCCGGAAACTCGCCTCGGCCGCGTTTACAGATCCCAGGGCTCCAGAGTCAAGGATCGCTCTGAGGCGGTCCATGAGCGGATGGTAACTGGTGTGGTGTGCTTCCATCACAACCAGTTTCAGTCGGTTCGCCGTATCAGCCACGCGTTTTGCCTCTAAAGCGTTTGCCGCAAACGGTTTCTCCACAAGGACGTGCTTGCCCGACTCGAGGGCCGCCATCGTCCAGTGTCCATGCAGCGCTGCTGGTAGCGGGATGTAGACCGCGTCTATGCAATCGTCGGCCAGCAGGTCCTCGTAGGAAGCATGAACCCGAGGGATACCGAATTTCCTTGCGTGGGCACTCGCACGTTCAGGGTGCCGAGCTGCGACTGCCACGACTGCAACGCCGGCCACGTCCTTGGACGGCCGTATCAGCGCATCCTTTGTAATCTTTGCGGCACCTAGCACACCTATTCGTACTTGGTCAGCCATGACAGGTCCCTGTTGATGAAGTGACGAGCATTGGGACTTCCTTTCTTAGAAATGGAACCGTCCCGCAGTGCCCCCGCGCTAAGTCTGGTCCTCGTGTTTTGTAACGCCTTTTCTACGGGCACTGTCGTCGGACTAGTCCAAAAGGGACGGCGGGGTGCGCCCTCACGACATATCTTTTGTTAGCTATGCGCGTGATCAGGATTCCGGTCTTGTGTTCCCTGGCTGCTCTGGAGACGACGGCAATGGCGTCTTCCAGGACGCTGTCCAACTCTTCCTCTGTCTCAACGGTGACTTCCAGTACGCCGGGGTTTCTGAAGTCTGCACTTTTTGCAGACTGTCTTGTGTCCGTCATTTCAGGAGCGATCGCGCTGGCTTTGATGCATGGTCGCCCTTCAATGCAGAACTTGAGAGTGTAAGAGGCCTGACCCCAATCGACGGAAATGACACCGACCGGCCCCGCCGCTTCCGGGGTCACCGGGAGCGCTTGTATTCAGCCAGTACGTGTTTTCGAAGTGAGGGCTTCGAGTTTTCGGACGGGAGGTCGAATCCCGAGATTGTCACGAATTCGGGCAGGGAGCTGCGCGGGCGGGAATCTGCGCGGTCGCATCGCACAGGACGTCTTGGGAGACATCAGGGAATGTCACGGGGACTCCATTGTCTTCTTGATGACTTTGCGGAGGTGCTGCAAGGCGGGATCTTCCGACACCAAATCTTGCACCCCAAATTGACGCGTGTCAACCCAAAGTCGATAATCCGCGGGGCGTCGAAACCGCGAACAATTGACACGTGTGAACAAAGACCCAACCGCGTCGCCATGAAACGCGACCCAAATTTGCCCGAGCTGCGCATCAACCGTCCCGCCGAAAGCGGCGAACACTGACGAGAACACTGACGACTGGCTCGCCGATCCCTGAAGGACCCGACCGGACTGGCTTACCACATCTGCCATGGACCCCAACGTATCCCGCGGGCTGGGACCAGCACATCACACTCTCCATGTTCACCCAAGACTTCCTGACCGTGATTCGCCGTAAGAGTTGGCCCTGCCACGGCGCCGGGGAACTGATCAGGCTCACTGCCGGAAATCAGGGGCCGCTGGTCCGGGCGATCTGGCTCCGGACCAGCGACCGGAAACAAGTAGTGGAGATCCGCTGAGCCAACTGCTTTGGGACTCGATTGCTCGTGAACCGAATGAATTCGTCACCGCCCACCCGCCTGAAACGCCCCACCTCCATCGGAGCGTGAACATCACTTAATCTGTTCGGAAAGAGCGTGAGCGTGGCGTAGCAGCAGGCGTCCAAGCAGGGGGCGCCGGTCGGTGGAGAAGCGGGACTCTATGCCTGTGATACTCAGCGCCCAAGCCGGCTGTCCGGCGCCGTCGAAGACTGCAGCTCCCATGCCCCAGCTGCCCTGGACGATAAGCCCTGGGTTAGTTGCATATCCGGCGTCACGCGTTTCTTGGATCCGCTGGCGGAGACGGTCCGGGGCGTGCTCCGGGCCATAGTGTTTCTCCAGGTCCGCACGGATGAGGTACCTTTCGGCAGTGTCGTGAGGCAGGAAGGAAAGGATGGCCAGGCCCGCCGACGCGACTCCAAGTGGAAAGCGCTTGCCCTCGTAGAGCACAAAGGACCGGATTGGAAAGCTGCCGTCTCGTCGCAGCACGCAAACCGTTTCATCGCCTCGTCGGGCGGATAGGAATGCACTCTCCCCGGTTTCCTCAGCAAGGGCGCTTACATGTTCGCGCGCCAACTCAGTGATGTCATAGCGCTCGGCGGCGACGGATCCCATGAGATAGAGCTCCGGCCCGAGGTGCCAGCGCCCAGCTTTGGAGTCGTGGTCCAAAAACCCCTCGGCAGCCAAAGATGCCAGCAGGCGGTGGGCAGTGGGGCGAGCCAGTGCGGTGGCGCGGGCAACCTCCGTCGTACCGATGCCGCGAGGCATTGCGCCGCTAACAGCCCGAAGCACCTGGCCGATACGGCTGACCACTTGGGCGCCGGGAAATGTTTCAGTCATGTCTACATTATGGACGCTTTCACTTTTCCGGACCACATGGCGAGCAATTGCGCCCTAAAGGCCCCCTTCCATTGACCTATCTAACTCTGCCAGCCTAGGGTGATGCCAAACCGAACCAACGACCACATAGTGAACGGATAGGACTACTGTATGACGTCGAAACTTTGGGGCAGCGCTGCGGAAGCGCTGGCCGGAACAATCCGGGACGGGATGGTCCTCGCGGTTGGCGGCTTTGGCCTCAGCGGCATCCCACGTGAACTTATCGAAGCGGTACGCGATAGCGGCGCCCGGAACCTGACCATCGTGTCGAACAACATGGGTGTCGACGGCAAGGGTCTGGGCCTGCTGCTGGAAAATCAACAAGTGACCAAGGTTTTGGCATCTTACGTGGGAGAGAACAAGCTCTTCGCCGAGCAGTACCTTTCTGGCACGCTAGATGTCGAATTCGTCCCGCAGGGAACCCTGGCAGAACGCCTGAGGGCAGGTGGAGCCGGCATCCCGGCCTTCTACACCCCCACCGGAGTTGGCACGCCCATCGCTGAGGGCAAACCGGAGGCCGAATTCGATGGCCGTCGCTGCATCCTAGAACGAGGGATCATAGCCGATCTTGCCTTGGTGCGCGCCCACCAAGCAGACAGCGAAGGGAACCTGCGCTATCGGATGACCTCGCGCAACTTCAACCCATTGGTCGCTTCGGCCGGCCGACTGACCATCGCAGAAGCCGAAGAAGTGATCGAAGGCTATCTAGATCCAAACGACGTCGTCACGCCGGGCGTCTTCGTCCAGCGGGTTGTCCCCGTCATGAACCTGACCAAAGACATAGAGCAGCGGACCGTACGCGTCCGCACGGAGGTATAAGCCATGTGGACTCGTGATGAAATGGCGGCCATCGCAGCGGCCGAACTCGAAGATGGCCAGTATGTGAATCTGGGCATCGGGATCCCGACCATGGTCGCCAACCATCTGCCAGATGGTGTGCGCGTAACCCTGCAGAGCGAGAACGGCCTTCTCGGCATGGGGCCGTTCCCGTATGAAGGTGAAGAGGACGCAGATCTCATCAACGCCGGCAAGCAGACGGTTACCGTGCTGCCGGGTGGCAGCTTCTTCGACTCCGCCGTCTCCTTTGGCATGATCCGCGGCGGACATGTGCAGACCGCGATCCTGGGCGCCCTGCAGGTCTCAGGGTCAGGTGACTTGGCCAACTGGACCATTCCGGGCAAGCTCGTCAAAGGCATGGGCGGTGCCATGGACCTGGTCGCCGGCACCCCCCGTGTCATCGTGGTCACCGACCATGTCTCAAGGGACGGTGCCCCGAAGATCGTTGCGGAGTGCGACCTTCCCCTGACCGGTGTCGGTGTGGTGGACCGCATCATCAGCGATCGGGCAGTCTTTGACGTAGTGGACGGAGGCTTGGTTCTGCGCCAGGTCGCTCCAGGACACACCATCGCTGAACTCCGGGAGGTGACTGGGGCGCCCTTTGACGTCGCCCCCGACCTCGACGTTTCGAAGGATAGTGAGACGTCGCCGCAGTTCTCTGCTCCGGAGTCCTCACCGCGCCCGGTAACTGCGGGCGCATGAGCGCGCTGATCGTCGGCTACGCCCGAACGCCGTTCTCTCGTTTCAACGGGCGCTTTGCCTCCGTCCCTGCTACAGCCCTCGGTGCTCACGCCATTGTCGCAGCCCTAAGCCGCGCCGGTGTGGATCCGGCGGAAGTGCAACGCGTGATCGCCGGGCACGTCCTGCAGGGCGGAGCCGGCCAGAACCCCGCCCGCCAATCTGCCGTGGCCGCCGGCATCCCCCTGAACGTTCCTGCCCTGACGCTGAACGCAGTCTGTCTATCCGGCATGGAGGCTGTGGTCGCAGCCGAACGCCTGATCGACTCTGGTGAAGCCGACATAGTCGTAGCCCTGGGCCAAGAGTCAATGTCATTGGCTCCCCACGTGTTCAACGCCCGAGTTGGGCAGGAATACGGTGCTCTGGAAGTAGTGGACACACTCGAAATCGACGGTCTGACCGACGCCTTCGAACGGCGTTCGATGGGCATGTCCACCGAAGACGGAAATACTGAATACGTCCTGGACCGCGCCAGCCAGGATTCCTGGGCAGCCGCCTCGCACCAGCGTGCTGAATCCCATGCTGCTTTCCATGCAGAAGAGATCGCCCCATACACGTTGGCATCCCGCGCTGGCGATACCGTGGTGACCAGCGATGACGGGATTCGAAGCGGGACCACCACCGAAACGCTTGGGAAACTGCGCCCTGCCTTCAGCAAGGATGGGACGATCACCGCCGGCAACTCCTCCCAGATCACCGACGGCGCCGCTGCGTTGGTCCTGGTGAGCCGCGCAGCTGCTGAGCGCCTTGGCCTGTCTCCATTCGCCCTGGTGGAGACACATGCGCTGGTCGCCGGGCCTCACGTGCGGCTCCACGACCAGCCCGCTCACGCCATCCAGGCCGCCCTCAAAAAAATCAATACCGGCGTCGGGGAGCTGGCTGCGATCGAGATCAACGAAGCCTTCGCCGCCGTATCGGTCCGATCGGTCCACACACTCGGGGTAAGCCCGGACATAGTCAACACACGTGGTGGGGCGATCGCGCTTGGACACCCCATTGGCGCCTCAGGCGCCCGCCTCGTCGGGACACTTGCCCGTCAACTTGCCGAGCTCGGACCGGGACAGCTGGGGGCGGCCGGAATCTGCGGCGGAGGCGGACAGGGATCGGCTGTAATTCTTAGGTCGCTGTAGGAGGCAATGCCCCCAGACCTGACACCTAGGAACATGGGAACTCTTTGCTTCCCGGCGCTGGCACGCGAAACCGCAACACGCACCCGAAAGACGGGGCCAGCGCCGGGTTTTCCGTGAGGTTTACGCAGTCCTGCGTGGTTCCTAGGCGCAGGGGGCGTTGAGCAGCCGGCCTTGTCGGCGTAGGAACCGGCGACAGAATTCCGAATCTGTCGCGGTCGCCCTGAGAACGACGTTGACTGGTCAAAATTCGCGCAAGGCAGGGTCTCTAAAATGGCTACCAAAGACAGGGGACCGTGCAGTTGTGACGCTTGAAGGAGCATGGCGCCGAAACAGGCCTGCATGTTCCGGCAAAGAGAATACCAGAGGCGATTTCGAATTGGCTGTTCTGGCGTCGAAGAACATGAAGGCGTAGCGTGAATTTGCAGTATAGGCGCGACGACCGGCAGCCTGACTCGCGCGGTCAAACATGTTGACGTCGCCTTTCTTGAGGAGCCGGCGATGGCTGGTTGGAATGCAGATACGGCGGCCGGGCCCTTAGGGGCAGGCGCTCTAACTCTGGTGGAAGGATCCTCCTTCTGCATCTCCCTGCCCAACGGCGACATCCATCCCGAGCATCCCCATGGACTTTTCGTCCAGGACACCCGCATCCTGTCCCGCTGGACTTTGACCGTTGACGACCAACCGGTGGAATCGCTGGGTGCGGAAACGAAGGAGCCGTACCGGGCGCTGTTTGTTGGCCGGGTTCCCCGCTTGGACGGGCATGCAGACAGCGCGCTCATTGTCGAGAGGCTACGCGAAATCGGGGCAGGCATTCAGGAACAGGTGACAGTTCGCAACTACTCACAGAGGGAGACCCAATGCGTCATCTCCCTTAGTATTGATGCCGACTTCGCCGATCTTTTCGAGGTGAAAGAGGCACGCATTCAGCGGCGCTGGCACGAGACTCGCCAAGCGGGAGACCAGGCACTCACTATCACGGCAATCTGGCAGGACGTTCGGAAGGGGATCCACATCCAAGCGCCAGGAGCAGACGCCTCGCCAGAGCGGCTCATGTACCGCGTGCTCATCCCACCGCATGGCCACTGGAACACAGTTGTTACCGTCGTGCCCAGGACCGAGGGAACTGCCTCAATCGCGACCTTCGTCCACGCTGACGGGGACGAGTTGTCTCCCCGGGACCGGCGCCGCCAGGAGTGGGTGGCGAAGATCCCGGTGGTTCAGATGGGAAACCGGTCCATCGAACGCACTTTACGGTGCAGCTATGACGACCTGGGCGCCCTCCGCATAGAGGATCCGAACCATCCGGACCGAGTCGTTGTAGCCGCTGGCGCACCGTGGTTCATGACACTGTTCGGCCGTGACTCGCTCTGGGCCTCGGAAATGGCCCTTCCCGTGGACCCGTCCCTTGCCTTGGGCACGTTGCAGACACTTGCGGATCGCCAAGGCAGCGTTGTGGACCCCATGAGTGAGGAGGAACCAGGCAAGATCCTGCACGAAGTCCGGCTGGATGTGTCCAGCGGGCTCTCCTTAGGCGGTAAATCCATCTACTACGGAAGTGTGGACGCCACTCCGCTGTTCGTGATGCTGCTGGGTGCTGTTAGCCGTTGGGGCTTCGCGAAGGACACAATCATGGCACTGCTCCCCCACGCGGACCGTGCCCTCGACTGGATCCGGGACTACGGCGACAAGGACGGCGACGGGTTTGTCGAGTATCAGCGACTCAACGACCAGGGGCTGATCAACCAGGGTTGGAAGGACTCATGGGACGGGATCAACTTCGCCGACGGCACGCTGGCTAAGGCGCCGATTGCGCTCTGCGAGGTGCAGGGTTACGTCTACACCGCGTACATGGCGCGCGCATGGATGGCATACGACGTCGGCGACTTGGCTTTGGCGGATGAACTCACGGAGCGAGCGGCGCATTTGAAGAAGCAGTTCAACGAACAATTCTGGATGCCCAACCGCGGCTACTATGCCGTCGCGCTGGACGGCCAAAAGCGGCAGGTTGACGCGTGCGCGTCTAACATGGGCCATTGCCTCTGGCTCGGGATCGTAGATGACGACAAGGCGCCCCTCGTAGCCCAACGCCTCATGTCTCCGGAAATGTTCAGCGGCTGGGGCGTCCGAACCCTTGCGACCGATATGGGCGCCTACAACCCGGCGAGTTACCACAACGGCTCAGTATGGCCTCATGACAACGCCATCATCGCCGCCGGCCTGCTGCGCTATGGATTCGTTGAGGAGGCGCAGCGGATCTCCACGGCACTGCTCGAGGCGGCCGAGTACTCCGACGGCCGCCTGCCCGAGCTTTTCTGTGGGTTCAGCCGTGAGCAATTCGCCAAACCGATCGCCTACCCGACGGCATGCTCGCCTCAGGCCTGGGCAGCGACCACTCCGATCCAGTTGGTGACGACTCTGATGCGGTATGACACGCATGTTTCCCGCGGTGGGCTGTGGATGGATCCTGTGCTCCCCGAATCCTACGGCGACTTGCACATCACTAATGCGCCTCTGGCCGGTGGGCGGATCAAAATCGATATTGTCGATTCCACCCCTTCCGTCCATGGACTGCCCGAAGGAATAGTGTTCCATCGTGGGCACCGGCCATGGATGACTGAGCTTATGGAACAGGCCAGATTGCACCCGAAAAACTGAGCCCGCTTCTGGACGGACGCAGTGAAGCTCCTTCGTTCGATGAGCGTCTGTCTGTTCGGTTCCGGTCAAGTGGCCTACACGTAGATACAAGACCTCCGCGGTGCCGGACGGAAGACTGGAAGACGATGAACGGCCACAATGGCCGGCATTCCTTCCCCACTCGAACTGGAGTAACCATGGAAAGCTACGACGCCCTGTTGGCCTCGATCACGGGCACCACCGAGACCAAGACGATCCTCGACCCGGCGACCGGGGCCGTCGTCGGTGAGGCACCCATCCATTGTCTTGAGGACTTAGAGCATGCAATCACTGCAGCCAGGAGCGCCCAGCCCGAATGGGCGGCGCTTGGCCACGACAAGAGGCGCGCCGCGCTCCTCAACGCAGCTGACGCCGTCGAACGCTCTGCCGAAGAGCTTGCACAGCTCCTCTCACGCGAGCAAGGCAAGCCCTTGAACGGCCCCAATGCCCGCTTCGAGGTCGGCGCCTGTGCTGCTTGGCTCCGCGCCGCGGCCGCCTCCTCGTTGGAATCGGAGACAGTCGTTGACGACGGTGAAACCCGGGCCATACTGCACTACCGGCCTATCGGCGTCGTGGGTGCCATTGGACCGTGGAATTGGCCCATGATGATCACTGTCTGGCAGATTGCCCCGGCCCTGCGGATGGGCAATGCCGTGGTCGTGAAGCCGTCCGAGTACACCCCGCTCAGCGTCCTGGCTCTTGCAAAGGTCCTCAATGAGGAACTGCCCGAAGGGCTCCTAACCGTCGTCGCGGGGGGCCGCGACGTAGGCGAACGGCTTGCCGAGCACCCGGCCGTTGGCAAAATCATGTTCACCGGCTCCACCGCTACGGGCAAGGCGATCATCAAGTCTTCCTCGGGCACAGTCAAACGACTGACCCTGGAACTAGGGGGAAACGACGCCGGCATCGTCCTGCCAGACGCAGACCCGAAAGCAATTGCCGAAGGCCTGTTCTGGGGGGCCTTCATCAACACCGGCCAGACCTGTGCCGCCCTCAAACGGCTCTACGTCCACGACGACATTTACGACGCCGTGTGTGAAGAACTCACCGCGATTGCTACCGCGACGCCCATGGGTAATGGGCTGGACGAGTCCAGTGTTCTGGGTCCGTTGCAGAACAAGCAGCAGTTTGACATCGTGTCCAGCTTGGTCGAAGCGGCAAGGGACTCCGGCGCCCGTGTGCTTGTGGGCGGCAATCCGGACGTGGATCAGCCCGGCTACTTCTACCCCACCACGCTGGTAGCCGACATTGATGACAACAACCCCCTGGTGGCCGAGGAGCAGTTCGGCCCGGCCCTGCCGATCATCCGCTACGGCACTGTGGATGAGGCAATCGCCATGGCGAACGGCCTCGACGCCGGGCTCGGTGCATCAGTATGGTCATCGGACCTCTCAGCTGCCCGCGAAGTGGCGGCCAGGATTCAGGCCGGCACCGTGTGGATTAACAAGCACGGAGCCGTCGACCCGCGAGTACCCTTCGGCGGCTCCAAGCAGTCCGGCTATGGCCTGGAGTTCGGAACTGAGGGACTCAAGGCACTCGGTATCCCCCAGGTCATTAACGGTTAGGCTCCCGGGTCCTCCCCTGTGAGGGAGGACCCGGGCTAGCAGGTCAAGTTGGCCGGGCGGGAAAGATGGGCGGGACCACATCACTTCAGCGGGGCGCCGATCCTGCTGCCATCAAGGGGTGCTAAGGAGGAATCCGTCCCGCGTGGGCATGCAACACACGCACAAGCTCCAAGAAGTGATGCCCCCGTCCGAGACGGGGGCATCACCTCTTTTTTCAGGGTTTCGTAGTCATTATCACCAATCAATCGCCCTGAAAGTTCCCAGGAAGGCCAACCGCCTCCGCTTATGGCGTTCCCACGAAGTGGCCCTGGTTTTTTCCCTGGCTTACATGGCTGTCGCTTTCGGTAGTGCCGCTTCGTTCGGCCTTAATGAACTTGGCAGCCCGCTCTGCAATCATGATCGTTGGGGCATTCGTGTTGCCTGTCGGCACCAGCGGCATGACAGATGCGTCCGCGACACGGATTCCTGCCAAGCCCCGCACCCTGAGGGTCCGCGGGTCCACGACCGCGTCGACGTCGACACCCATCTTGCAGGTCCCGACCTGGTGGTGGTACGTGATCACCGTCCTGCGCACATATGCTTCGAGCTCATCATCGGCCACCTGCGGTCCCGGGTAGAGCTCGACGGCACCCCATTGGGCCAACGCTTGTGCCCTGCCAAGTTCACGGCACTGCCGTACTGATGCAACAAGGGCTTTGACGTCCTGCTCCTCACGCAAGGCTCCTAGGTCGATCAGTAGAGGGTCCGCAAAGCCAGGGCCGGAGAGTTTGAGGGCTCCCCTGCTCACGGGCCGGACCAGGCCTGCCATGAGCGTGAAGCCGTTTTCCGGACCTTCCATCCATTCGGGATCGTACATCGGGAAGGAGAAGTGGATGGGCTGGGTGTCCGGTACCGCCATGTCCGGTTCACTCTTCCAGAACAGATGTGTCTCGGCCGGTCCGGTTTCAGGGAAGGGAACTCCCCTCTTAGTGGTCACATAAATCACAGGGGAAAGGAAATGATCCTGCAGATTCCTCCCCACCCCGGGAAGGTCGTGGACAGGTTCCACGCCCACGAGCCTCAGTTCCTCCACCGGGCCCACGCCCGAGCGCAATAGCAGCTCCGGAGAGTTCAATGCGCCAGCCGTCAAGACGGTCTCGGTCGCCTCAAGCGTGTGGAGCGTCCCGTCCTTCTCATACTCGACGCCGGTGACGGTCCCTGCCTCGATTACCAGGCGTCGGACGTGCGCCCGAGTAATCAGGTGGAGATTCTCATGACCCACTATGGGTTTGAGGTAGGCGTGCCAGGTGTTGAATCGCTTGCCGCCGCGGATGTTCAGCTGCATCTTGGACACGCCTTCGACGTCGCCGCTGTTGTAGTCATCGTTGAGTTTGATGCCGATTTCCTGGGCGGCTTCGACGATGGACTCCTGCACAGGGTTGATGGGGAATCCCTTCACCACATCCAGCAGCCCTGAGCCGCCCCGAATCTCCGAGGAGCCGCCGTCGTAGTTTTCGATCTCCTTGAACACCGGCAGGACCTCATCCCATGACCAGCCGGGGTTGCCGAGGTACGCCCAGCTGTCATAGTCCTGCTTCGCCCCGCGCACCCAGATCGCGGCGTTAAGGGCATGGGATCCTCCGAGGACCTTGCCGCGCGGCAGATGGAGCCTGCGTCCGGAACAGTGCTCCTGCTCTGTCGTGAAGTAGTCCCAGTCCTCGGGACCATGCCAAAGCCCGGCAAGGGAGGTGAGGTCTGCGATCATCGGGTTGCTGTCATCACCGCCGGCCTCAAGCACGGCGACCTTTTTGCCATCATCGACAAGTCGGCGGGCGAGGACGGATCCGGCAGATCCGGCACCGACCACGATGAAATCAAAGGGAGAGTTCGTCATCATTGACCTTTCGGGTATTGCGTTCTACAGCAGTTGCGGCTCCCTTCAATTGTGGTTCGCATCCGCGGCATTGCCATGGATGCCAGTGCAGTACCCATTGGACAAGAGCGCACATTCTGAAACAGCTGTGCCGGGTGGGCGCGCTAACAAGCGCGCAAGCGATGGCTGAACTGGACTCCGTTCCTAGCGCTCGCGGTAGTTGCTGGGTGTCTCGCCAAATGCCGCGCGGAACAGACGGCTGAAGTGGGCGGCGTCGGTAAAGCCCCACTTTGCGGCGATGGAGCTGATAGAGCGATGGGAGTGTACAGGGTCCTTCAGCTCCCTCCGGCAGCGCTCAAGCCGCCTGTTGCGGATCCAGTTGGCCGCCGATTCGTTCTCCTCATGAAAGAGGTTGTGCAGATAGCGGGTGGAGATGAAATGAGCCGCAGCCACCGATGCCAGATTCAGTTCGGAATCACCAAGGTTGGCCTCGATGAAAGACCGGATTCGCAGCATGAGCTCAGCTCGCGGGTTGCTGGCTGGACTTCTGGACAGATCCAACTCTGACGAGAACATGGTGGTGACGAGGTCCACGGCGTTGTACGCCAGTCTCGTTCCAGTGGCATCAGAGAATTGATCGAGGTTGCGCGCGATTTCCACCAGGAACGGGCTGATAACGCGGCCCAGCCGCTCGTCTCTGCCCATCCTGACGGCTGTGAGCTGACCCACTGAACTGACAGGCAGGTCCATCAGCTGCGGCGGGAACATCAGCACCAGGCATCGGAACTTATCGTCGAAGGTCAGCGTGTAAGGGCGCTGGGTGTCATAAACAGCGATGTCTCCTGGCAACAGCAGGGCTTCCCTGTTGTCCTGGACCAGAAGTCCGGAGCCGGCGAGCATGATGCTCAACTTGAAGAAGTGGCCGTCAGATTCACGAATGAGGGATGGCTTGCGCAGTACGTGATGGCCGTCGGCTGAGACTTCCACTGCGGACACGTCTCCCATGGAGCGCGAACGCATCCTGCCTTGGAAGTTGTCCTTGCTGTCACACGTGACGTCCAACGGGACAAACGACTGAGTGACGAGTTGGCGCCAAGTATCGAAGTCGGGTGCTTCCGAGGTCGCGACGTCTTGCCGGGATGATAGTGTGAGTGCCACTTTGCCCTCTTCTCTTCATCGCCTGACCCTCCCCATTGGGGGTCGATGAGAATTTGCCAAATATCTGATGCATGTGATGCGGCTAACATCTTAGCCTGTTTCGGGGAAAGTCAAGCTGAAGATGCCTCCCAGGAGCGTAACTCCTGCACAATCCTCCCTTGACCTGTCATCCCGCAGCTGGATGTCAACTGGTTCAGGACTCTACATCCCTTCCCAGCGACTCCAAATTAAGTCCTTCGCAATCTGACAAGTGGCGTGCCTATTTCGACAACGCCCGGGAATAAGGCGATGCGTAAGTTAGCACCATCAAAGCTCTCGGGGAAACCCGAGTACGACGAACGGACATCGACGTCCGTCCGTGACGCGAGAGGGAAAAGTTCCACATGAGCAAGACAACACTGGCAGCAACAGCCATCACCGCCGTCTGCCTGATGGCACTGACGGCCTGCGGAGGTAACGCAACAGGCTCAACCGCAACAGGCGAACCGATTGTTGTGGCCTCGGTCAACGCACTCAGCGGCCCGGTCACGTTCGCGGAAGCGTCCCAGGCGGCCAAGGCGGTCTTTGATAAGTTCAACGCCGACGGCGGCCTGAATGGTAGGCCCATCCAGTACGAAGTCCTCGACGACAAGAGCGACCCTGCTGCGGCCACGGGGGCCGCCCGTGACGCCGTCGGCAAGGGCGCCGTGGCGTTGGTTGGTTCGGCCAGCCTCCTGGACTGCGAGGTCAACTCCAAGTACTACCAGCAGGAAGGCTTGGTCTCTGTCCAAGGCACCGGGGTGGACCCCTACTGCTTCACTACTCCGAACATCTCACCAGTTAACGCCGGACCCTACCTGGACACTCAGCTCACACTTACCTACGGCAGTGAGGAACTGGGGCTGAAGAAGATCTGCGGGCTTCTGGAAATCGCCGGATCCACCCGACCGGCCTATCAAAAGGCCTTTGACTCGTGGACCAAGGCGACAGGTAAAGACTTCGCCATGCTGGACGACACCGTCCCCTACGGCGCCCCGGATTACACCCCGTACGTGGTCAAAGCCAAAGAAGCCGGATGCGACGCCATATTTTCCAATGGCGTCGAACCTGATGCGAGTGGCGTGTTGAAGGCTGCTGAGGCCCAGGGTATGAAGGACATGACCTTCCTCTTCCTGACTTCCGCCTACTCAGAGCAGTTCGCCCAAGCCGCAGGTTTTGTCGGTAAAGGTGTCTATGTGCCGGCGGAGTTCGCCCCCTACACGGTGGATGGGATCGCAGCGAACGAAGACTGGAAGGCCCTCATGGAAAAAAACAACATTCCGCTGACTTCCTTCGGCCAGGGCGGTTACCTGGCTGCAACCCATTTTCTGGAAACGCTTAAATCCATCCAGGGGGACATTACACACGAGACTGTGGCCGCCGCGTTCAAGGCCCAAACGAAACCGTCCGAGAACGCGATGACAGGAACCCCTTACCTCTTCGGTGGTGGTGACAGCCACTCCTCCAACACGGCGGGTTGGCCGATCACCATCCGTCCCGGATCTTCAACCTGGGAGAGCGCGGCCGACGACTGGGTGATCGCCAAGTAGTTCGCGCCCGATTCGGCGGGCGGTGCAGCTGCACCGCCCGCCGTCTTTTTACCCAGGCTCAAATTCATCTTCGAACTTCCTGAGGAGGCATAGCAATGCTTCAGGGTGCATTCGCAGGTCTTGCCGCTGGCGGCGTTTACGCCGTCATCGCAGTCTGCCTTACGCTCATGGCCCAGTTAGTGCGGGTCATCAACTTCTCCCAAGCCGCCATCGGCATGTTAGGCGCCTTCCTTGCCGTCTCGTTTGCAGGGATGGGCCTTCCCCAAATTCCCGCGGTTGCCTTGGGGATAGTCTCTGGCGCACTGATTTCAGCGGGGCTGGGCTGGATTATCGCCACCTGGTTGCCAGAGGCGTCTATAAGCGCCCGCTCCGCCGTCACCGTGGCGGCTCTCCTGCTCGTGATTTCCATTTCTTTCATTCTGTTCGGCACAAAGCCCAAGACGTTCCGTGCCCTCTTCGCCGGCCCCGCCTTCACCTTCGAGGGCGTCGTGATCAGCCAGGTCACCGTCGTCATGGTGATACTCGCCGTGGTCGTTGCTGTCGCGGCCAAACTGGTCCTGGGAAAAACGTCTATCGGCGTCAAGCTCAGGGCCATCGCGGACCGGCCTGTTGCCGCCGAGTTGCTGGGGGTGCCGGTCAAACCGCTGGCCATCGGCGTGTGGGCCGTTACGGGCGTCATCGTCGGCATAGCCATTGCAATCGTCGCCCCGACCCAGACCAGCGATGCCGTGTCTCTTTCGATGCTGGTGATTTCTGCCTCTGCGGCGGCCTTACTTGGCGGGTTCAAGAGACTGGACCTCGCCCTGATCGGAGGGCTGTTGCTGGGAATGGCACAAGGTGCCGCGGCCCAGTTCAGCCAACTGATCCTATTGCGGGACTGGATCCCGCTCGTCGTAATTGTCGTCTTCCTTCTATGGAACCAGCGCCGGGAGGTGTGGGATGCAGCTCGCTAGAAATGCCGTTTCGTCACGGACAGTAATTGCTTTCGCTGTTGGGGCTGCAGCGCTGTTCGCCGGATGGCTGGTCAGCCTGCTGCTGCCCGGCTACCTCGTCTATCTTGCGACGACGGCGATCGTCGCCACCATTTCGCTGATCGGCCTGGGTATCGTAACCGGAACAGCCGGCATGATTGTCCTCTGCCAGCTCACCTTCGCTGCGGTGGGGGCCTGGATCGTATCCTGGCTCAATGTGGTGCAGGCACCGGGCGGCCTTCTGCTCTGGGTGGTGGCTGGCGGCGTCGTCTCGGGACTCGCCGGAACCGTCATAGGCTTGCCGGCGTTACGCCTGCGAGGCGTCAACCTTGCGGTAGTCACTCTCGGTTTCGCAGCGGCGGCGGACCTTACCCTGGTTAAGACCCAGTTCCCGGGAGCCGTTAACGGCACCAAGATCCCCCGGCCCGAGCTGTTCAACACGGACAGGGCCTACTTTTTCCTCACCTTCATTGTCTTGGTCGCCCTCTCCCTGGCCGTTTACTTTCTTCAGAAGAGCCGTTGGGGCAGCAGTTGGCGGTCGGTCGCCTTCTCCGAACGCGGCACGGCGTCCGCTGGCAGCAGCGTCCGTATCGCCAAGCTCACCGCCTTCGCGGCCAGTTCATCGATCGCCGGGGTGGCTGGCGGTCTCATGGCGGGCCAGGTATCCACAGCATTTCCCTCAGGATTCACCACCCTTCAGTCTTTGGCCCTCTACGTGCTGTCCATCGTCGCTGGCGCGCACCTGCTAGAAATGGCCTTGTTCGGGGGCGTTCTTTGGGTGCTGATTCCGGAACTGCTCAAGCGCTGGGGCATCCCTCAGGACTGGGGTTTGGTCGTCTTCGGTGCAATGGGAATTCAGGCGCTGACCAGCAATTCGACTCTTGGTCAGGACATCCGCAACGCCCTCCTCCGCCGCAAACAGAGCAAGTCCGGCCCGGCCACGGTCCTCCTGCCGTATCTGTCTGAGGAAACACCGGAAGCCCCTGTCCGTGCCGCCGTCGAGGGAAAGGTTTTGCTCAGGGTCGAGAACCTGACCGTCGAATTCGGGCGAATCAAGGCGCTTCAGAACGTGAACATGACCCTCCCAGAAGGGACCATTGTTGGCCTGATCGGTCCAAACGGCGCCGGAAAATCCACCTTTGTTGATGCAGTATCCGGATTCTTGCCCCAGCATACGGGCGAGGTCTGGCTCGGGGATGACCGGCTCAACGATCTGGCGCCCCACCAACGGGCTCGCGTAGGGCTCAGGCGCACGTTTCAGCAGGACCGTGTGCCGCCCAGCCTGACGGTGTATGAATACATGAATTTCATCGCCCGGGGGAACGCGAGCCGGCAAGAGATCATGGACATCCTGCACTCCTTCGGTTGTCCCGGGCCAGGAGTCAGAATCTCCAACGTCGACGTCGGCACTCGCAGGATTGTCGAGGTCGCTGCCAACATCGCCGCCCGTCCACGGCTGCTGATTCTGGATGAACCGGCAGCAGGCCTCTCCCACGAAGAACATCTCGCCTTCGGCCAAAGGCTGCGCCAGATTCCGCAGCGCTACGGCACCGCGATCCTGATCATCGAACACGATCTGGATCTGGTGCGCAGCGTCTGCCAGTACATTACGGTGCTGGATTTCGGCGAAGTCCTGGCGAGCGGTGAACAGGAAAAGGTTCTTTCCGACCCGAAAGTCCTCAAAGCCTACATGGGCGAAACGGAGCTGATATGACAACGCTGACACTTGACGACGTAGCGATAAGCCGCGGTGCCGGGCCGGTTATTTCCCAGGTTTCGTTGACGGTCCGACCAGGAACCATCACCGCCCTGGTGGGCCCCAACGGGGCGGGTAAGACCAGCCTGCTGGAATCCGTGTCCGGCGTTGTCCAAGCCAGCGCCGGCAAGATCATGGTTGACGGCACGAACATCACCACGATGTCGCGACGGAAACGCGCCAAACTGGGCATCGCGCATGTGGAGCAGGGCAGGGCGGTCTTCCCGTCACTGACGGTGCGCGAAAACCTTGAAATCACGGCGAGAACCAAAGCGGACTTCGACGGCGCGCTGGCGTTGTTCCCTGAACTGGAGAAGCGGCTCGCCTCGGCAACGGGCCTGCTTTCCGGAGGGGAACAACAGATGGTGGTCCTGGCACGCGCCTTCGCCGCACAACCAAAATTGCTGCTGATAGACGAGATGTCCCTGGGGTTGGCGCCCGTGGTCTTCCTGCGGCTGATGCCCATTGTGAAACAGATCGCCGACACCGGCGTGGGCGTTCTGCTGGTGGAACAATTCGCTCATCTTGCCCTGCAGATTGCCACGGATGCTCTGGTGTTCACCGGCGGGCGCGTTACGTATTCCGGCAGCGCCGAGGTCCTGCTCACAAGTCCCGAGACCCTGCAGAAGGCGTACCTTGGCTAAGGGGTCGGACCAAAACGCGGTCTCCGAGAACATGGGCGAGCATGAGTGCAACGTGCACGTCCATGTGTTTCGTCAAGTCCCGCCCAGCTAGCTCGCATGCCCTCGTCACGCGTTGAACGACCGTGTTCTTGTGCAGGTGGGTGGACTGGGCCACCGCTGTATAGCTCTTGTTCGCCTGGAAGAACGCCAGAAGCGTCTCGCGAAGTTCGCGGGAACGTCCATCGGTGCCCGCAAGGCTTCCCATGGTGGAGGCGACGAAGGCCCGGGCGGCCGGGATATCTTTAGCCATCAGGGATACGAGGCGTACTTGGTCGTAATAGGTGATGGGCTCCAGCCGACCCGGAGCAGCCATGTGCAGAACTTCCAGGGCCCTTTGTGCCTCTCCGTGGGATTGGATGAAGCCTGCTAGGCCGGTAAGTGGTGTTCCGACGCCGATCGTTACGTTTTCGAGGGCCGGGCTCTTCGGCCTTTCACTGTCCTCGTTAACGGTGACCCACGCATCCATCGTGGTCAAACCGGTTGCAATGGTCAGAAGCGCCGTTGCTCCGACGCTCTCGGCGAAGGATCTCGCTTCAGTCTCAAGGGCCTCGACCTGTTTCGAGCTGGCCGCCCGGATATGAAGGCTCAGCGCCATATGCTGGCCTCGCAACGGGTAATGCAGCTGGTACGAAGTGTCATCTAGGTCCACCACATCACCGCTGAGTACGGCACCCACGAGGGCTGCCCGACGCGCGGCGCCAGAGGTCGCGCGGCGCTGTAGTTCACGCTCATACTCAACGATCATGATCTCGGACAGACGGTCGCTGTACCTGACGGCGGCCGTCACCGCGAGTTGAAGCTCCGCCGCCTGATCGGCAGAATCGGCATGGCGGGCGATGGCCGGCGCACACCACCGAAGCCAGTGCTCCACGCCCAGGCGATAGCCGCGCAGCACGGCTGCGAGCGGAACCTGCCGCATGACGGCCTCGTCAGCGAAGTCCAGCGCCTCTGGGGGCGGTTGGGCCTCGGTACCCTCCGAGCCCAGGACGAGAAGGATCCCAAGTATGTTGGCTTCGGCACTAAGCTCAAGGCCTCGAGTGAAGTCGACCGACCGCGCGAGCTCGGGAATCGAGACCTCGACGTACTCCCGCGTAAGGTCCGTCGCGAGCGCATGGGCCCAGTCGAGTGCGCCGGCGCCCAGCAACGACCGCACATCATCGTCCAGCGATAGTGCAGACCTCGGTTGAGTTGTGGGGACCAGAATGTCCTGTGCTCGCAGCTGCTGCCACCATCGCATCAAATGATCCTGTCGGAAGTGGTGTTGGAACGCACGCTCTCCTGCGGTCCTCGTGATTGACGGACGATCTGCAACTTCGTCACCGCCGTTCCAGCCTAGCCGGTTCCTCCCCCACTGGCGGCAGGAACAGCGGTCATAGGCACTCACGAGAATGTGGTCCACGAGACCATATCGGCACTCATATTGTGGACTGGCGGGACATCGACGTGGATCTGTTCGGCGGGCAGAGTTTGACTTATCGACGCGGAACCAGCGTCGGCATCGTGGATAGAAGAAAGTCAGGAAAGACAATGACGTCAACGATTGAAGATCGTACACCGGCCCGCCTGGAAGCCCCGGGCGGTGCATATGTGTCAGATCCCTCCAACGCCACAATGGTGATGGGTGGAAGCGAATGGGATGGGGCACCGCAGATCCCCGGCGCAAAGCTTGTGCTTCACGCCATGGGGGACCGGACGGACGGCCAGCTCACGTTCGCCGAAGTCACCTTCCCCGTGGGGCAGCGTCCATGGTTCCACACCCATCACGGCGAGGACGAGGGTTTCTACATCGTCGAAGGCCAACTGACCGTGACCGTCCTGGATGACGAGGGCAAGCGCCACACCATGGTGACGAATCCCGGTGAACTGGTCTGGGGACCCAAGGACTATGCCCACAGTTATCACGTCACCAGCGATGTGCCCTGCCGGACCATTATCGTGCTCACGCCCGGGTCCGTTCTTCCCGCATACTTCGCACACAACCAGAATCTTGAGCTGGACCCCACAGACACGGCGGCGGTTGAGGCGTTTTGCGAAGAATCGGTCCGGCTGTTCGGGCTCGAATTCCTGCCGCACATTCCTCTCGACGCGTGAACCCGGCCGTAGCGAAAGTCGAGAACTCAAGCGAAGAACTCGTTCGGAGCTTCCTCGCCGCCATGGGACGAACAGACATTCACGCATTGAGCGACCTCCTGGCGGAGGACGCAACATGGTGGCTTGCCGGCGACCTCCCCGTCTCGGGGCTGTACGAAGGCAAGACGGCCGTCCTCGGTGAGTTCCTGTCCGCCGCCGCAGGGCTGTTCAAGCAGGGCTCCCTCGCATTCGAACTGCGGAACATGGTCACCAACGGCGGAGCCGTAGTAGCTGAGTACACCGGCACTGGCCAGGGTGCAGCCGGCAGGCCGTACCGCAACCAGTACTGCACCATCTTTGAATGTAGGGATGGAAAAATCAGCTCAGTCCGGGAGTATCTCGATACCGCACATGTGCGTGACGCCCTGTACCCCGCAGGCGGCGAATAGTCCCACAAGAAGCGGGGTTGCCGGGCTGTGGCCTGCGTGCAGGCGTACCGCAGCCCGGCAACCCGCTGCATCTTTTGGCGCTTCGCCGAAAACCAACTGATTCACCCCCGGGCTCCTCCGGTGAAAACATTCCTAGGAAACATGATGACATCAGCGACAGCCGCTGCAGATAACTTCAGCACCATCTCCGTTGCGGCCATCCTGGCCGAGTCAGCTGCCCGCACTCCTGACGCCACGGCCCTGATAGTCGGCGCCGAGCACGTCACTTACCGGGCGCTCTGGGAACAGACATGTGCCTATGCCGGGGCTTTACGGGGCCGTGGCATCGGCCCGGGGGATCCGGTGGCGGTGCTAATCCCCAATGTGGCCGACTTCGCACGAGTCTATTACGCGGTGTTGGCGCTGGGCGGGATCGTTGTCCCCGTCCACGCCCTGCTCAAAGCCCGTGAGATTGACTATGTACTCCAGGACAGTGGGGCCAAGCTGCTCGTGTGCGCCGGGGCGTTAATGGGCGAGGGAGCCCAGGGAGCAGCCGCCGCCCGGGTGGACGTGGTAACCGTTGGCACCCCGGAAGCCAATGGTGGGCCAGCCCGGCTGGAGTCTGAAGCAGCCCTGGCACACCCGGTTGCCACCTATCTGCCACGACGGCCCGAAGACACCGCCACTATCCTTTATACTTCCGGGACCACGGGGCAACCCAAAGGGGCCTTGGGCACACACTTCGCACTCGTCCAGCAGGTCCTGGTCCTGCTCACCAACACCTTCGATATGCGCCCGGGAGACGTGGTCTTCGGCGGCCTGCCCCTATTCCATACCTTCGGACAGACGTGCGTGCTGAATACCGGCCTCGCTGCCGGCGCAACAATCGTGTTGTGTCCCAAGTTCACCGGCACTGCCGCCTTGGACCTCATACGGCACCACAAGGTCAACATATTCTTTGGCGTACCTACCATGTACATTGCACTTCTCGAAGCAGCCAAGGAAATTCCGGAACACCTGGCTTCGCTCCGGTACTGCGTCTCCGGCGGGGCCTCACTGCCCGTA
The DNA here is from genome assembly GCF_040812005.1 of Arthrobacter sp. HS15c. Lineage (NCBI taxonomy): Bacteria > Bacillati > Actinomycetota > Actinomycetes > Micrococcales > Micrococcaceae > Arthrobacter > Arthrobacter sp. HS15c. The sequence goes on along the minus strand of NZ_JBFOHM010000002.1, from coordinate 316,772 downwards.
TCCGTCATGGACAAATTCCGGCAAAACCTCGGAGTTGAAATCTACGAAGGCTACGGCCTAACCGAGACCTCCCCCGTGGCCAGCTTCAACCAGGTCGGCAAGACCCCGCGTCCCGGAACTATCGGAACCCCCATCTGGGGAGTCGACATCGAGATCGCACGCCCAGAGATCAACGACTCCATCCAAATGGTGCCCCATGGCGAACTTGGAGAACTCGTCATCCGCGGGCACAACCTGTTCAAGGGCTATCTGAATAACCCAGACGCCACCGCCGAAGCCATCGTGGACGGCTGGTTTAGGACCGGAGATCTTGGCACGAAAGACGCCGACGGTTACCTTCGGATCCTGGACCGGAAAAAGGAAATGATCATCCGCAACGGTTACAACGTCTATCCACGCGAAGTGGAAGAAATCCTCAACGGGCACCCTGAGGTGGTGACCGCAGCAGTATTCGGGGTGCCCAACAACAACCATGGCCAGGAAGTAGCGGCTGCGATCGTCCTCACCGCAACCAGTTCAGTCACAGCTGAAGAAATTACCGACTACGCACGCGCCCGCCTGGCTGCGTATAAATACCCCAGAGTCATTCAGCTGGTGAAGGACCTGCCGCAGGGACCCAGCGGCAAGATCCTTAAAAGGGAATTGGCGGCAAATTATGCGGGACTTGAAACATGAGAATCAAAACACCTCAGAGGAAGGAAAGGGAAAGTCAATTGCCCCAGCCTGAGACGCACCGAGATCGCTATCTGCTAGGAATGGACATCCGGCGGAAAGTCATGGGTGAGCTGCACGTTGTACAGGCGCTGGGGCAGGCCAGCGATTTCACTCGTCCAGTTCAGGAACTCATCACCGAATACGCGTGGGGTGAAATCTGGGGCAGGCCAGGACTGGGCCTGAAGACTCGCAGCATGCTCAATATCGGCATGCTGGTGGCGCTAAACCGTTCGCAGGAGTTGGCTGGGCATGTCCGCGGAGCCCTCAATAACGGTGTCTCCGAGCAGGAGATTCAAGAGATTTTGCTCCAGGCACTAATCTACTGCGGCGCCCCCGCCGCCCTGGAATCTTTTCGAGTCGCCGAGAAAACCATCTCGGAATACAGGTCGGAGTTTCCAACGCCCATTCCCGAGCACTGACGGTTGAGGCCCGGAACCGGCGGCAGGGAATGAAATCGATTACCTGCACAGACCAGACCTGGGCCTGACAGAAATGGATTGGGGTTACGCTGTGGGGGTGACCAAGGAACCGGCCAATCCCCTGAGGCAGAAATTGCCCGTACTAAGTGACGTCGCCAAGGCCGCCGGGGTGTCCGTACCCACGGTGTCCCGCGTCCTGACCAGCAGCAAATTCGTCGCGCCCGAACTCCGCGAGCGGGTGATGAAGGCCGTGGCCGAACTTGGCTACCGCCCTAACGGAGCTGCCCGGGTCACTCGCTCCGGGAAACGCTCCATGATCGCGGTCCTGACCGGAGGCACCTCCGGCTACGGCTATGCCAAGACCATTGAAGGCATTGAGAAGGCCGCCCGCGCGTCAGGCATGGCCGTGATCATCGCCGTGGTTGAGTCCGACGACGACGACGCAGTGAACTCGGCCATCGACCTTGTCCTCTCCCAGCCAGTGGCCGGCGCCATCATCCTTGAGTTTGACCGGCCTGGCCTCGCCGCGGTCAAAGCATTTCCTGGTTCCATCCCCCTTGTTGTAGCCGGAGGGGGAACGAGGCGCACCGGAAAGGCGCCTGGAGCCCTCATCGATGAGCGCGGGGCCGGCAAGGACGCCACCAACCATCTTCTGTCGCTGGGCCACAAGACGGTCCACCACGTTTCCGTCCCAACCATGGGCAAGCACTCCGGCCGTACCGACGGTTGGCGCGCAGCGCTGACATCAGCCGGAGCCCCCATTCCGCCAGTGCTGCATGGCACTTGGGAGCCTGCCAGCGGCTACCGCCTGGGGCTGGAACTTGCGGCTCGGAACGACGTTACGGCCGTTTTCTGCGGCAATGACGATATTGCCATTGGTGTAATCCGTGCGGTCTTTGACAGCGGCAAGCGCGTCCCGGAGGACGTGTCCGTTGTTGGCTTCGACGACCAACCCCACGTTGCGCTGTGGCGGCCTGCGCTGACGACCGTCCGGCAGGATTTCCTGGATCTGGGCGCCAGGGCTTTCGCCCTACTTTCTTCGATCGTCGAAACGGGCGTGCCGGCCAGCACGTCCGCAGTCAAACCTGACCTCATTATCCGCGGGTCCACTGCCGCAGCCGGCTGACGAGCGAAGGGAGGGCTTTTTCTGAGGAACCCGCCCTCTACCCTTTTCTCGGAGCCTGCCCGCCGGCGGAGTCAGGCTTGGAGGATGATCAGCCTTGCGCTGTTTTCTTCCGTTAGCGTCACCTTCAGGACCGCCTGACCCGGCGCGTTAGAAAGAACGACGGCGTCGTCCGCACCCCAGGCGGGGTAGGCCACTGTCGCAGTGGGGTGCTCCCCGAGCCACGCGGGCAGTTCAATGGACTGCTCCACTCCGCCGCCACGCCGGTGTACCGCGATGGCAAGGGTCCGATCCCCTAGCCGGGATCCCTGCGCAACCCAGTTGTCCCGCCACGCCGGCAAACCTAGCGGGAAAGTTGGTACGCACGAAGAAATGCTGGCGCGCAGGGATTTGTAGACCTCGACTCCGGCACGGACCACACCCAGCTGCTCAGGACTGAGTGTGTCGATGCGGCCGGCGAGGTGGATGCGTGAGAGTAAGGCGCTCGCGAGGGAGAAGGCCAGCTGCTCACGACCCATGGCCCCCTCCACGGATGCCCAGACGCCAGATTGTTCTGGTGTGATGGCGAGAGGTGCTGCGGCAGAGATGGGCGGTACCTTGGCAAAGTCCTGCTGGTCGGTCAGTGACTGGATCGGAAAAACGGCGCCTGATGCGCCGTCCAGGCGGGATCCTCCCGCGGCGCAACCTTCAACTGTCAGGCCTGGGTGTCGATCCATGGCGGCGGAGACCCAGGAGAGAAAGGCGCGGTTGTGATCCAGCAGACCGGCCCCGGCGGCGCCATTGAGGTCTGTTCCTGCACCGATGTCGATGTTGTAGTCCAGCTTGAGGTAGGCCAGGTCGAAGTCCGCCATCAGCCGATCCACTACCCCGTCGAGGTGCGACCTGGCTGCGGGGTTGCGTAAGTCAAGCTGGTACCTCCCCCACTCCTTGATCCGTCTTCCGCTGCGAACGAAGAATGCCTCTGCGGGAAGCATCTCGGCAATACGGCTCCGTGCCCCCACAACTTCGGGCTCAAGCCACAGCCCAGGCTTCATGCCGGCGTCGCGGATTCTTCCGATCAGGTCGGCCAGACCGCCGTCAGGGAACCGGCTGATGGAGGGTTCCCACTCCCCCACTGAATCCCACCAGCCGCCGTTTTCGTCGTCGTACCAGCCGGCGTCAATGCAGAAGACCTCAGCGCCCAACGCTGACGCCGCTGCGATCAACGGCAACTCCTTAGCCGTTGTGGGATCCGACATGAGGCCGTTCAGGAAGTCGTTGTAAATGACCGGCAGCTCCACATTGTCGCGGTGGGGCCTGCGAATGCGGCGGCGGTAGGCTGTCAGCTCGGCTGCGACAGCGTCGATTCCGCCTGTGGGGACCACTGCCAAACCGGCAGGAACTGTGGAAAATGTCTCTCCGGGCTCCAGTGTCAACGCCCACTGGTGTTCAGCGGCTGTGGGACCGGAGAGCGTGAGATACAGGGCGTCGTACCGGTCTCCGATTTCGTAGTGCCAGGCTCCATTGTGCTCCAGCTGCCAGGCGAGCATGCTTCCGGTGGTCAGGTCCTCCAGGATACCCATGGGCAGGTGCTCTGCTGTAGACCAGGCGCCCGTGGAGGTGGCCGCGATCCGGTTCTTGGACCCGACCTGGTCATATTGCACCATTCCCACGTTGTACAGGCCGCGTTCGGCGAGGGTGGCGCGACGCCATCGGAATTCGCCTGACCACGGGTTCGCGGCCTGCCAGAGGCCCATCTCTTCTTCCCAGTCCCGGCGGTGGCCCAGCCCGGAAAGTGCGAAGGTGGACACGTATTCAAGGCTGAGGGGTGAACTGCGGGCCTGCAGCTCCGTCCAGCTTCGAAGTACGGAGGATCCCTTGGCCAGCTCATAGTGAACAGTGGCTTCAAGACCGGTTACTGGATCCGCGGCACGCAGGGAAAGATGGCTGACGCCGTTGTCTTCAGAGTCGAGCGCTTCCGCCAGCCTCAGTCTCTGTGCAGCGGCCCCGTCGACGTGCCGCTTGCCCGCTGTGCCATGGCGTCCGTCGCCAGCCAGGGCGATCTCCACGATAGGCAAACAGGAACGGCGTAGCTCTTCCACGTCGCCGAGAGGGGCGTGGACGTGCTCAATGGCAAGCAACCTGGGCGCAAGGTGCTCGCCATGAAGAATATGCAGTGTCAAACAATCATTTCCCCAAATGAGCACGTCCCCTCCCCGCGGCACGTCGGGCGTAGGCGGCTTGTCGTCAAGCTCCGGACTAATGTGCGCGAGGGTCATGGTGCCTTCCGGGGAATCTGCGGGCCGCGTCTACGCTGCCCGATGAATAAACAAACAAATAGATTATATAAAGGATAACGTTATCCTGAGGGTTTAGCGAGTGTCCGCTGGTCTTGCGTCGGGACGCCTCCGTGCTGCTGGGCCTTAACGTCCCGGAGGCTATCCGGCTATTCTTGTCACTGTCTCACCGAACCTCACGGATCGGTCGAGGGCAACGGTGTAGTCTCCGGGGCCGTGACGGGTGATACGGATGCCGCAGCTACACTCCTGCATTGCGGTCTGGATGAGTGACTGGACGGCTGCGTCCAGGCCAGGGAGGACTTCGTCTGCCCGTGAGACCCGCACGCGAAATGACGTGGGATCGAGGGCGGGTCCGCCCGTTGGCCCTGGTTCGCGTTCAGAGGTGACGGTATCCATACGAACAGCCCTCCTGTGGTCTGCGGCTTCCTGTTGGCGTCGGCGAATATGCGGGCAAGGGGATCAGAGCTTTCAGTTCCCAGGCGATCCGACGGCGGTGGAGGAGTCACGGATGATGAGTTCGGGTTTGACCGTGGAAGGGGAAGGGGTCCCACCGCTTTCCACAATGATTTCCAGAAGGCCGAAGGCCCGCGCTCCGAGGTCCTGGAAGTCCTGCCGGACAGTTGTCAGGGCAGGTCGCCACATCGCCACGTGCGGCTGGTCGTCAAAGCCCACTACGGACACGTCCTCCGGCACCCGCTTGCCGCCGTCCACGAGTGCCGAAATGACCCCAATGGCCACATCGTCGTTGCCGCAGAAGACGGCGGTGACGTCGCCGAGGGCAGCGAGCTCTTGCCCCATTCGGTAGCCGCTGGCAGGTTCCCACGTGGCATGCAGCACGCGGGGAATCGGTGCTCCCGCCGCTGCCAGGGCCGCCTTCCAGCCTTCCGTCCGGCCTGAATGCTTGCCCATGGTGGGAACGGCAATGTGATGAACAGTTCGATGACCAAGGGAAAGAAGATAGTTCGTGGCGTCCTTCCCGGCTCCCCGCTCGTCCAGCAAGGCGCCCGTTGTCCCGGCAGGGCGACGGGTTCCGCCGCCTGCGATGACCAACGGAATGGATCTGGGGAATGCTTTGACTGCCACCAGGCCGGGGCGGTCGAACTCGAGGATAATAACGCCCGCCACTGGCTGGGATAGAACAAGGTCGATTGCGGCGTTGACCGCGTCATCCGCATCTGATTCCAGCACGGCGATAATGACGGACATGCCCGATTGGCGAGCAGCCCTCTCGATGCCTTCGATGGTCTTGGAATATCCGTAATTGGACGTCGCACCGGTGAGAACCGCCACCATGGAACGCTTGCCGGACCTCGTGGCCCGGGCAGCGCCGTTCGGGCGATAGCCCAGATCGCTGACGGCTTTCAGCACCCGCTCACGTAGTTCGGGGGCAACGAACTTGCTGCCCGTCAGTACACGCGAGACTGTTGGCACGGAAACGTCGGCGGCCCTGGCGACGTCGCCGAGAACTGGCACTTTTAGCGTCGCGGGACGGGCATCTTGAGGGGGCACGCTCATGACCTGCCGTGTCCGTCGGCCGGCTTGAACTCGAAGTCCGTGAAGTCGGCCGTAAATTTCCGGTCCCGCAGGTCCTGCGCTGCGACCCCCACTAGGGCACCAGTGAAACGCAGAATGTCGCCATGGTCATCTGACAACTGGAGGGCATCGAGTTCGGGCCCGATCGGCTGCAACTGCTGCCCGGCGTACGACCAAAGGAATTGCAGGCTGCCGCCGTCGATGATGCCTTCCAGACGGAGGGGAACACCAGGTTCCACTACTACCGTTCCGAAAGAGCACAGACCTTTGAAGGGGTCCCGCTCGAACACTTCGAGAATCTGCTCAGTTGGAGCGTCTCCGGCAACCAGCTCTCCCCCGACTTCGCGAATGGTAGTCCGGAGATAGAAGTAGCTGGAGGTGTTGTAGTAAAAAATGAGTCCGGCGCTGTGGGTGAAATTCGACGGCCGTGCCTCAACAGTGACCCCCACCCGCAGGCTGGTGCTTGTCAGCCGCCGGGCCACTAGCGACTGTTCCAGCACAGAGTCCGTGCTGTAGCGGCCGTGCAGGCGAAGCCATCCGGGCCGCTCGGACAGGCTGGCCCAGTCTGGTGAGGCAGGATGCCGAAGGGTGCTCCAGGGCCAGCCCACGGTCAGCCCGGTTTCGTCGGCGGCGTCCTGGTCAGGGGCGAACCCGCCAAACGTTGCGGCAATATCAGCCCCATCCGACCCGACTGAGGCTGATAGTGAAAGGCCGCCGTCGGATGCGGTTTCCGGACCTTGAACCGACAGCGACGGATGCCACCCTCCCTGTTCAAGCCGTAACCAGCCGTCGTCGGAAAAAACCAACCGCTGGATGCAGGTTTCACGTCCGAGGACGGAGTACTGCTTTCCCTCTTTTACAGCCCAGCGGCTCGCCAGATGCGCCAGGAACAGCGTGCCGTCCTGGGCGACGGCGATCTCGCCATGCCCTGCTTTCTGCAGTTCCTGGGTTGGATCGTCACGCGATGTGAGGACGGGCCCATGCGGATCCGGCTCATAAGGGCCGAAAAGACTGTCGGAACGCATCATTGCAATGCCGTGGTTCTGACCCGTTCCACCCTCAGCCAGCATCAGGTAGAAGCGGTTGTCGAACGCGTAAAGGTTGGGGCCTTCGATGAGCTCCGCACGTCGGTGGATGATTCTCGGTTCGCCCAGCGTGGCGGTACCATCTTCGTTTACCTCTTGAACGTTTATGCCGGCGAAACCGCCACGGCCGGTGGGCCGGTGGTCCCATTCCATGTTGAGCAGCCAGTGGCGGCCGTCGTGGTGGAAGATGGACGGGTCGAAGCCTGTGGTGGTCACGCGGGCGGGCGCAGACCAAGGTCCCGCCACGTCCACCGACCGGGAGATATAGGTATCCATGTCCTTGTGGGGACCGCCGAATCCGCGGACTACGGTAAAGACAAGCCAGAAGTGGCCCTCAGACCAGCTCAGGGATGGCGCCCAGACTCCTGCCGAGTCCTGCAGTCCCCGCAGGTCCGGCATCGCTTCGGGGCCGGTGAATGAACCGGCGAACTCCCAGTTTTCGAGGTCGCGGGACCTATGGATCGGCACGATGGGGTACCACTCGAAGGAGCTGTTCGCCAGGTAGAACCATTCACCCACGCGGATCAGGGACGGATCTGGCGCGAATCCCTGCAGCACAGGATTGGCAATAAGGGGGGTCACTAATTTCTCCATACTAGGAAAGCGCTTCGGGGTAGGCGAACGGTTGGCCAGTGGCGTACCGTTCCAGTTCGGCAACGACATGGTCCCCCATCCGGAGGAGCTCTGTTCCCATGGACCCGGCAATGTGGGGTGTCAGCACGACATTGGGCAGGTCGTAGAAGGGATGTCCCGGGGGCAGAACGTCCGGCACAGCCACGTCCAGGATTGCGTTGATACGGCCAGAGGCGAGTTCGGCTTCGAGGGCCGACTGTTCCAGGATTTCGCCTCTGGCTGTGTTGATAAGGGTGGCACCGTCCCTCAACAGCGCCAGTTCGGCGGCGCCGATAAGTCCGATGGTGTCCGGTGTTACAGGTACGTGCAGGGACACGACGTCGCTCTTGGACATCAGGGCTTCCAAGGGCAGCGGCTTCACGCCCAGGGCATCCGCGTCTGCGGCGCTCAGGTATGGATCGTAAACCAGCACGTCAAGCTGGAACGGCCGAAGCAGCCTGGCGACGTAGCGGCCGATGCGGGAGGCACCCACCAGGCCGACCGTCTTCCGGTAGTTCCCTGCCTCCGGAAACTCCAGTTCCCGGTTTATCGCCGCGCGGCGCTGCTTGTACAGGCGCATGCTGTCAAAAGCCTGCTTGTTGGCCAGCAGAATCATGGCCAGCGTATATTCCGCGACAGGACGGCCGTTTGCCTCCCCTGCATTGGAAGCAACGATGTTCCGGCCTGCGGGGATCGGCGGCAGGTTGCCCGAGATGGCCCCGCCGGCGTGAATGATGGCGCGCAATTTCGGGGCCGCTGCGAGGACGTCGGTACCGATTATGGGGCATCCCCAGCCGGTGATCAGGACTTCGACGTCGGCGAGCACCGCTTGTGCTTCCGGTGCCGAAAAATCCTCGAAGACCGGGCCACGGAGGTCCGCGAACCGTGCCAGTGTGCTCATCGCCGCCGGCGAGATGAGCTTGGAGAAGAGGCTGGCCGGAGCCATGACTGCCATAGCAACGGGCTTTGCCGCCCGTGGGCTCTTCTCCCCTAGGGCGTTCGCAAAAAAGGCTATGGCGGTTCGCATGAACCTGTCCTCCATATCTCGGCGGATGAAGTGCGACGCGCCGTCGAAGACTTCCACCCTGGCGCCGGCAGAGCGGGCGATCCACTGGTGCCCCGGTGTGATTCCGGCTCTTACGGTCCCGGTGATGATCAGGACCGGGACCGCAAAAGCCGTCAGGGATGCGACCACGTGCGGCCACGGCATGCTTGGAATGACATTGCCGTTGAGCACGAGGCGCGGGTCGCAGTCCGCTTGTGCCTTGCAGCTGTGCAGGATCTCCGCCTCGCTCCAGTTGGGCCATTCCAGTCTTCTGATGTCGGCACGTTCCGCCAGTGGACGGGATTGGACGTCATTGAGATGCGCATAGGCGGCTTCGGCTACGCTCCGGTCCTGCAAGGGGGTGACTGGAAGCCGCCAGAATGGATCTTCGAGCAGGACGCCTGCCGGATGAAATCCGGAAGGCTCCTGTTCCAGCACGGCGGCCGCTACGGCTGCGGCCACCGAGCCGCCTGCGGAATGCCCGTAGTAAAGCGCCGGGAGGTGCGCCCAGCCCCCGAGGTCTGGCGCCCGCAGGAGCTCAAGGACGTCCTGGACCATGACATCGCCGGGATGCTTCTGGAGGTCTTCGTCGGCCCAGCGGGGGGAGCTGCCGTGTCCCCGGAGATTGATTGCGAGGACTGCCCATCCGTGCGAAAGCCAGTGTGGAAATGCAGCCTCAAGGCAGTCTGCTGACTCCATCAGGCCATGGACGGCGACGACGACGGCGGTGGCCGTTGCCTCGGGAAGCGTCAGCTGGTACGACAGCACCCCAATCCTCTCTTGTAGATTCTTGTCCTGCGCTGGTTGAATCAGGCCTGCTTCTTGAGGTGGGCGTTGGCCTGTTTGTCCATTTCCTCCTGGAGTTGCGCCACGCCGGCGCCGTCGGCGGCCTTCTTCAGCTTGTCCAGCTGGTCATCGACGTCGACAACGCCGTAGAAGAGGGGGTTGGCGAACTGGGTGATGACATTGGACATGGCCGCAACCTGCTGTTTCACCGGGGTGGTGTCGGGGATGAAGGACGCGAAAGGATCAACAGTGAAGTTGTCGAAGTCCTGTGCCCAGTCGAAGATCTTCTCTTCGGTGGCGCTGATTGAGAGGGATTTCCGCTCGAGGCTGGGCCGCCAGGCCAGTGCGTAGCCGGGGAAGGCGTAGTCGTTGAGGGGCTTGAACTTGTTGCCCTCGGCTGGTTCCCAGTCGGTGCCCTCGATGCCGTAGGAGATGAGATCGTGGTTCTCTTTGATGGAAAGCCAGTCCTGCAGCTGCAGGGTCCGGTCCAGGTTGCCGCCTTTGGAGTTGACCACCACCATGTTGTCTGCCTGGAAGGTCTGGTTCGGTTTGGCTGACAGGCCGCCCTTGAGCGGCATGATGTTGGCCAGGGCTGCGGCGGGCACTGCCTTTTGAAGGGTGCTCAGTGTGTTGCTGGAAGTGCCATCGGTCATGGCCCATCCGGCTGCGTACTTACCGGCAGTCCATTGGCTCTTCAGGGTGGCAGCATCGGTGTTCAGCGCGTCGGCGTTGATGATTCCGTCGTTGTAGTACTTGCGGATCCGGTGCAGCGTATCCACTACGCCCTCGTCGTCCCAGAAGGGCTTGGGCGCCGAGGATCCGGTCTTTGCCGCGTCTTTGGCGAGCAGGAAGAACATGCCTTTGCCGCTGAAGGCCCGGGCGATGGTGTCAGGGTTTTCCCATGAAGAGGCGTTGAACATTCCGGTGGGAACCGGCAGTGCGTGGAGGTAGCCGCTGTTGGAAGCTGCACCGTAGGCCACGGTGCCGTCGTTCTTCTGCTTCACGGCGTAGAAGAAGCGCTCGAGTTGTTCGAAGTCGGTGATGGTGGAGAAGCCGAGGGTGTCAGCCATGTCCTGGCGGATGACAAAGTGCTGGACCCGGGCCGCGCTGTTGACCTGCGGAATGCCCCACAGCTTGCCATCCCAGCTGTTGGCCTCCAGCAGCTTCTTGGGCAGGGTCGCGCTGAGGTTCTTGTACTTGGCGACCTCGTTGGTGAGATCGGCCAGGGAGCCGCTCTGCTGCAGCTGCGCCATGTTCAGCCATAGCGCCTGTAGCGCTGAATCGAATTTCTCGCCCGCGGTGAACTTCAGCAACGACTGCTGCTGGTAGTTGGACCAGTTGATGAACTGCGCGTCCAGCTCGAAGCCCAGTTCGCTCTTAAGTTTGCTGTTTACCTTTGCCAGCACCGCATTCCAGGTTGCAGGTGCGGTGCTGGGCAGCACAGCGACGGACGTACCCGAGACGGCTCCGCCCGTGGTGGTGCCGCCACCAGTTCCGCAGCCGGCAAGTGCTGCTGCGACGCCGAGGCCGCCCGCAAGGCCGAGGAAACCACGGCGGGAGACTGCTGTGTTGGGGATCATGTGTTGCACTCCTTTGTACGCTGGCACGCACGGCCAGACATCTGTTTTTGTGGGGCTAGAGATGGAAAGGGAGATGGGTCAGTGTAGGACGGCCTCAGCCCTTGGTCGCGCCAAGCGTGAGGCCCTTGACGAAGTAGCGCTGCGCGAAGGGGTAGGCGAGCAGGATGGGGCCGATTGTCACCACAGTCAGGGCCAGCCGGAGCTGATATATCGGCGCCACGGAACCTGAGCCCGGAAGCATGGCCGCGTTGGTCACGTTCGCGATGAGGTTCTGCAGCATGAGCTGCAGCGGGTACTTCTCCGGATCAGAGATGAAGAGCATGGCCGTGAACCACTCGTTCCAGTAGGCCACAGCGTAAAACAGCCCGATAACAGCCAGGATCGGTTTGGACAATGGAAGGACGATCTCAAAGAACACCCGAAGCTCGCCGGCGCCGTCGACCTTTGCAGAATCCAGGATTTCCTCTGGAAGCTGACGGAAAAAGCTGACAGCAATGAACACCAGGAACGGGGCCATCATGTGCGGAAGGATGACGGCGAACCAGCTGTTCTGCAACTGGAGTACCTGTGTTACCAGCAGATACATCGGAACAAGACCGCCTGAGAAGAGCATGGGCAGGTACGCGAAGATCGTCAGCGGCCTGCTGATCCGCGGCATCCGCCGCGCGATGACCCAGGACAGGGACGCCGTGGCGCACAGCGACAGTGCGGTTCCCACAAATGTGATGAACAGGGTGGCCGCGTAACCCTGGAACACCGCCGTCCCGCTGAAGATGGCCACGTAGGCGTCCACCGAAAGCGGTTCGGGAAAGAAGCTGTACCCGCTGCGGGCCAAGGTGGACTCCGCCGTCAACGACCCGGCGACGATCATCCACAGCGGTATAAGGGCAAACAACCCGAAAAGGGTCACCCCGATATAGCTCAGAGCGGTGAAGGGCTCAATCCTGCTGGACTTCCTGCGGCCTCCCTGCCCAGTGTCCAGCGCAGGGATCTTCGCTCTGGCCAAGGCCCACCGGTGCCGTTTGGGCGAGTTCTTGTCATTGGCCACAGGCGAGTCCTTGGCCGGGACAACTGCCGGGGTTAAGGAGGTGCTCACAGGATGCTGCTTTCTTTCGAGTAGCGGCGCTGAATAAGCACGGCCGCTGTGACGAGGATGAATCCGACGACGGACTGGAACAGACCAATCGCGGCCGTGGTGCCAAAGTCACCGATGGTCCTCAACGAGCGGAAGACATACGTGTCAATGACGTCTGTGGTGGAGAACAGCGTGCCGTTGTCGCCGATGATTGCGAAGATCGTGCCGAAGTCGCCGTAGAAGATCCTTCCCACACCGAGCACGATGAGGATGGCGGCCGTCGGCTTCAACAGCGGAAGAGTAATGGACAATGCCATCCTGGCCCGCGTGGCGCCGTCGAGCATTGCAGCTTCGTAGACATCCTCGGGAATGGCGGTGATGGCCGCAAGGAAGATGACGGACATGTACCCGCCCAACTGCCACACCTTGACGATGGTCAGGATCCAAGGCCAGGGACCCGGTTCGGTGTACCAGCTGACTTCGGGGAGACTGAAAATGCCGAGTGCGTCATTAACCGCTCCCCCGTGCCCGCCTGCACCGGCGAGAATAACCTGCAGAATGATGCTGATGACGATCGGCGACACGAAGTATGGGAAAAAGATCGCAGACTGCATGAACTTTTTGAAGACCCGGGCGCGAATTTCATTGAGCATAATTGCAAGCGCGAGCCCGGCGCCCAGTGTCGCCCCAAGGAAAAGGATGTTCAGCACGAGGGTATTCAGGACAATGGCCGGAGCATCCCCGCTCTCAACGAAATACTTGAAGTTGTCTAGACCGCTCCACGGGCTGTTGAAAATGCCCTTGCTGACATCAAAATTCTTGAAGGCGACGACCAGTCCCGCCATCGGGGCGTAGGCGAAGACGAGGAACCACACTATTCCCGGGGCGGCCAGCAACAGCAGCACACCGGACCCGCCGCTGCGCTTCTGGCGGGAAGGCGCGATACGGGTTTTACGGGTGGGCGCGTCATTTCGCGCCGCATTCTCTAATTGGGCTGTCATGCGTTCTTGCATGGCACGCTCCCTTGACTATAGAAGTGGAGGACTGCCAGGTACTGGACTAGAGCCGCCGTGGCATCTTTCCGGCGTTGGAAGACCTGGAACGAATGGGTAGGAAAACGTTATCCCTAATAATGCGACCTCGATCACAGCCTGTCAAGGGGACTGCCACACCACCCGCAGAGGAACTTTATAGGCCGGATTCCCTGGAACAGCTCGCCCCTGTTCGAAGGGTGAAGCCCTGCGAATCCAGCAAGTGACTTGAAGAAGGCGAATCTTCAGGATAACGATTGCCTGAACCTAGGATCCCAGCTAAGCTTGCCGAAAATCGGCCAGCCCGCACTCCCCACCCATGGAATCAGCGACCCAAAACTGTCCGATCCGACGGCGACACACTTTTAGGATGCCATGCCGGCTCAACGCCGCCCAGACGCGTTGTCACGCAGGGCAGCTACACCTAAAACGGCCGGGCAAATTGAACGCACGATCTATGCCCCCACAAAAGCGCACCACCGAACACACCAACCACTGATCGATCCTGGAGGACCGATGAAACATGCTTCAACGATGAGGCGATGGGCCCGTATGCTCGGGCTCGCCGCGGCTGTTGCCCTCGTGGCACCGGCCGGGGGCCTCCCCCTGCCGGGCAACACACCTCCCGCGACGGCGGACACCGGCCAGGACGTGACCGTAACCGAGAGCGTCGACTCCAATGGGTTCGTCCACCCGGGAATCGGCGTGAGCGCGGACAGCCTCCGCAACGCCCGCGCCATGGTCAAAGCCGGCACCGAGCCGTGGAAGAGCTACTTCGACGCCATGGCCGAGACGCCGTTCGCCGCGCGGGACTTCCGCTCCTCAAACGCTGGCAGTGTCCCCGACCAGCCTGGCACGAACGCGTTCAACTCCCAGGGTGTCCAGAGCAAACTCATCCGGGACGCTTTCGGCGCGTACACACAAGCCACGCTGTACGTCATCACCGGCGACCCCGTTTATCGCGAAAATGGCATGCGGCTCATCCGGACCTGGAGCAACATGGACCCGGCCAAGTACGCGTACTACCCCGATGCGCACATCCACTCCGGCGTCCCGCTCTACCGCATGGTCGCCGCGGCAGAGATGTTCCGGTCCACGAATGTCCCTTCCGGCTACACGGCCTATGACCTGACCTGGAAGGATCAAGACACCGCCAAACTCAGTGCCAACCTCATTGTGCCCATGACGGAAACGTTCCTTCACACGAACTGGCGCTACCTGAACCAGCACACGTACCCTCTTGTCGGTTCGATTGCGGGATATATCTTCACAGGCAACCGTGACCGCTACTCCGAGGCGGTCGAGTGGTATACAGTCAACAAATCGACGTCCCGTCCTGAGCAGAACGGCTCGATCGCTGCCCAATTCCCGCTCATCGCTGCAAACGATCCCCGCAACCCTTATGGCTACGACTTCGTCCAGCACCAGGAGATGGGCCGCGACCAGGCCCACGCCTGGGACGGCATCAACACCACCGGGGCACTGGCCCGCTTCCTAACAGTCCAGGGGACGAAGGTGGATCCCACGGCGGGTACTGTCTCCACGGCTGCGGATGCTGTCTCACCCTACAAGTTCCTCGGTAACCGCCTCCTCAAGGCCGCAAACGCGTTTACGGGTTACATGTTTGGGTACGAAACACCGTGGATTGACACCACTGGCGGACCCGGCAGGCTCTCTGAGGCCTACCGGGGGCGCATGTACAACCCGATCGACGAGCTGTACCACGTCTACAAATACGAACTTGGCGTGGACGTCGAAAAAGAAGCCCCTTACGTCGCCGAACTGCACGCCAAGGCAGACGGTCCCAAGTTCTATTGGGGCGTCGGAGCGTACAACTCCTGGGAAAGCAACCCGGACTACAGCCCCGAGTTCTGGCTGTCCCTCCCTTCCGACGTTGCCGGCCAGACACGGCCCGTTGCTGCCGACGCCAAAGTCCAGTTCGAGACCCGGAGTTCGGCTACGGACGGAAAGAAGTTGAACGTCAAGACCGAGGACGGCCGCACGTACGTACAGGTCAATGCAACCGGGAAGGGCCGTACCATCGCGGTGCGAACCCTCATGTACGTCAGCCGCGCGGGTTACAGCCCGGTGGGTGTCCAGTTCCGGACGAATGGCCCGGCAAAGCTCGCCATCGGGAAGGACCCTGCAAACCGGCTCTCTGTACCGCTTCCCGATACGCACGGGCAGTGGCGTTACGTCACCTACGACGTGGACGCTGAGAAGCTGACCCGGATGAGCCTGGGCGGGGAAAACCTGGCCTACTTCACGGTGAGCGGGACAGATGACGTACAGGCCGACTTTGACTTCGTCAATCTCGAGGCCAAAACCCAACTGACTGTGCCTCAGTTCCCGCAGGACTCGGCAACTCCCCTCATCGGGCTCTCGGGAGCTGAGCTGTCCCGCTCGCTGGCGGCAACGGATGCCGGAGGAGAGGTGCTGCAATACTCAGGCGTGGGCCTGCCATCGGGTGCCCAGCTTGACGCCGGGACCGGCGGATTCGTCTGGACTCCGGCGGCTTCCGCTACTGGGAAACACACTTTCCAGGTAACGGCAGACGACGGCACGTCTGTCGCGACGCGTCCGGTAACTGTGGTCATCGCCGCCAACCGGCAGGCCGCTTTCGACGCCGCGCTGGCTGGTTTCGATGCCAATACGGCCTACGAGTCGCCCTCCTCTGCATCGTTCGAAAAGGTCAGGACTGAGGTCCGTGCTGCTATGGAAACGGCCGACGACGCCGGATACCTTGAGCAGCTCGTACGCCTCCAGTCGGCGGTGAGAGAGCTTAGGCTCCTGACACCGACGCTGGCAGACGACAACTCGATCGATTACCGCGGACTTGTCACGACCAACCCGTCCGGTGTCCAGCCGAGAAATCTCGTGGACGGGGACTTCGAGACCACGACGGGAGACCTGCGTTCGCCTTTCACGCTCGACTTCGGTCAGGGCTTCGAGGTTTCCGCGGAGGCGTTCGGTCTCCAGGCGCGGTACAACTTCGCCAACCGCTCCCAGGGAGCCAACGTCTACGGCTCCCGTGACGGACGGACCTGGGCGCTGCTCACCGAGAGGCAAACCACCAACACAACGGCGAACGGCTTCGCGATGGAGACCATTCCCGTGCGCGCCGAAGTGGCAGGCCAGACGTTCCGCTACCTGAAGGTCCAGGTGGACAATCCCGGTGTTGCTACAGACCCGGCGTACCCCGGAATCTCTTCCTTCAGCGAGTTCCGGATCCATGGCCAGCGGCACGAGACATCCATGGCGGTCTCCTCGCTCTCGGTCTCCACGTCCAACGCGGACAAGAGCCTCGCTACGAACGGGGACACGGTCACGCTCCGCGCATTGGCCACTGAGCCGCTGTCGAACCTGAACGTCGTCGTCGAGGGAGTGGCAGCGACGGCCACCTCCGCCGACGGGATCAACTGGACGGCAAGCACGGTCCTGCCCAACGACGTCGAATATGGACGGGACGTCCAGTTCACAGTGGACTACCGGACACTTTCAGGTAAGGTCGGGGCCACCCTCACCAACACGACGGATGGCAGCCGCCTTGCCTTGTGGAATACCGCGATCCAGCGCGTTCCTGTCCGTCAGGAGTGGGTGAATGCGTCCACTCCCGCTTGGCCAGGGACGGGCACAACCCAAGCGAATGGCTGGCGCATGTTCGACGGAAACACTGCTACTTACACCGACACGACAACGGCGAAAGGCTGGGTCACGGTAAAGCCCACCGACGCCTCTCGGATCACGACGGACATCGTCCGGGTCTATCCGCGCGCGAGCCATATCAGCCGTGGTAACGGAGCCATGATCCAAGGTTCCAACGATGGCGGTACGACGTGGACCACATTCCTGACAGTTTCAGGCATGTCCGCGGCGAACTGGTACGCGTTCCCGCTTTCGCAGCGGGCTGACTACGCACAGGTCCGCGTGCTTGACGAGCACGGCGGCAACACAAACCTCGCCGAAGTGGAGTTCCTACACCGGCAGCCGTAGATCGCACCCCAGAAAGCGGGGGCACCGGAAACACACCGGTGTCCTCGCTTTTTGCTGCCACAGTGGTGAAGGTCATGCTGCAGGGTTACGCGTATTGGGTGATGACCAGGCTTTCGACGGTGGCTGTGCCGCCGAGGGCGTAGATGGCGGCGTCGGTGCTCGTCGGTGCGGGAAAAGATCAGTTCCGTCATGGTGACCCGGCCTTCCTCGGCGAAGACTTCAAGGGAGCAGCGGTCCACGAAGATGGTGAGCCGGTAGGAACCCTCGATCGCACTGACGGGGGCGGTGTCGATGGAGGGGAAGGATTCGTGGAAGCTGGTGTTTCCGGATGTTCGACGGTCGACGTGGAGCGTGCCTTGTGCCGGCCGGATGCCGATGCGTGTTCCGTGGGCGCCGTTGGCACGGACGATCAGCCCGAATTCCTCGGCGCTTCCGGGCGTGAGGGTCAGATCGATCCGCTGGACCGCGCCGGCCGCCCCGTCAAGGACACGCATGCAGTCGGACAGTTCTGTCCTGTTAAGGGTGAAGGGTTGGCCTACGCCCAGGAGTGCGTCAGAATCGCAAGTGGCCTTTTGAATCAGGCGGGGTCTTCCGTCGTGGTGTGGAGGGATATTTCGCGGGCCAGGGTCATGGGGCTGAGCCAGGGCGGTGGGGATCTGGTTGGCGTATTCCCAGTTGTTCATTCAGGCGATCATGAGGCGGCGGTTATCGGGGGCATCGCTGAAGGAGACGGCGGCGTAGTAGTCCCAGCCCCAGTCCAGCCACTGGTACTCGCCCAGCCGGGTTGGATCCTGGAGCCCTCGGTCACGGTGTTGGCTGAGGTGAAGGTGGTTCCGTCGAAGTCTCCGACGAAATACTGCCCGGCGGAGCCAGCGTTGGGGCCGCCAGGGTTGAGGTTGACGGTGTGGACCCATCGGAGGTTCTCCGGATCCCCGTCGAGGGGAAGGGGAAAGAGGTCAGGGCATTTCCCACACGCCACCGGTGGCGTTGGCCGAGCCGCAAGTTCTCAGCGGCTCCCCAGTTTCTGACGTCATCGGATTTGTAGAGCACAATTTGGAAGTCTGTGGCATCCACGGCAACCGTGACCCAGTAACAACCTCGGGGTCACGGAACTCGGCTGACCCGCGGTTCAGCACCGGTTTGGCGGTGTGTTTGGTCCAGGTGTAGCCGCCGCCACGACACGTCCCGCGAGCTGGAACTGGGAACTGGACCGGATCTTCACGA
Source organism: Arthrobacter sp. HS15c (assembly GCF_040812005.1). Classification (NCBI taxonomy): domain Bacteria; kingdom Bacillati; phylum Actinomycetota; class Actinomycetes; order Micrococcales; family Micrococcaceae; genus Arthrobacter; species Arthrobacter sp. HS15c. The sequence goes on along the minus strand of NZ_JBFOHM010000002.1, from coordinate 298,273 downwards.
ACTACCTGCTGCCCCAGCAAAAGCTCGTCTCCAAAGCCCGCCACGGAGAGAAACTAACATGAACGCCCAGTTCAAGAAGATCCACGCGATGTCACTCTCTCGCCAGATCTACGCGCTCACCGCAGAACTCGAGATCATCTCCGGCAGAAGCCGGCACCGCAACCACTGCTACCACATCCAAGAAGCCGGTCATGAACCCAGACCACGCGGAGGTTCTTCAATGAGGCAACGAAGCGTGTTCCCGGAGGTATTACAAGGAGGCAACAGGCGTGCAATTCGAAACTTTCCTTTGCAGGGCTTTAGTCTCCGCTGGTCACAAGCTCCCTCCCCTGCCCCATTGGGACGGAACAGCCTACTGATGTCACATCGCCCCGCCACCCCAAAGACGTGCTGCTCGTGGATCCGTGTGACAATGAGCCTGCGACAGTAGCGGCGCCATTCCGCGCCTTCCGCGCTCATGAAGAGAAGCTTTCCATGAACACATCGCCAGACCCTTCCAACAGCGACCCCCTTCCGATCGGACTGCGCCTGCTGGACGGAGAATACTCCGTCTGCAAATTGCCAGCAGGCAACCAGCCTGGCCAGCCATCCACCGGAATTTTTTCCCTCACAGTCACCGAGCGCGAGACATCATTGGTCTGCGCAACGGGAGCGGAACCCGAAGGCGCAAGAATTGAGGCCGGCTGGCGCGCGCTCTATGTCGATGGGCCGATTCCGTTCGGGCTCACAGGCGTCGTCGCTGGAATCACGTCCGCGGTGGCCTCCGCAGGGCATCCGGTATTTGTGATTTCCACCTTCGACAGTGATCTACTGTTCCTGCAACAGGACACGCTGACGGATGCGCTGAGTGTCCTCAGGGCCAGCGGTTACTGCATAGACGCAGGTGCCACGTTCGGGCACTCAAATCATTAGACCGGCGAATCGGAGCTTGAAACCTGTTCCGGCCAGCCCCACGCCTGACGCGGCATTAAATACTGGGCACACGTGGTGCGGGCAGAACACGCAACCCACCGATTGCTTTCCGAGACGAATCAGTGACCATGCCCCCCGTCAATATGGGCCGTAGATTCCCTCGGGACAATCTCTGCAGCGCCGGTGGGTGGGTCGGGCAGCGGTTGTTCTTCCGCGTAGTGCAGGGCAAGACCTGCCGCGTAAAGGCCAAGCTGCTCGTTATCCACTGCAACGCTGGAAATCGAGGGCAAGTAACGGGCAGCCAGAGGCGAGTCGTCGTGGCCAACAACTGAAAGGTCTTCTGGAACCCTCAGGCCGTGCCGTACGGCTGCGGAAATGACATCTGCGGCCGTTTCGTCGTTGTAAGCGGCCACTGCGGTCACACCTTCCGCCCGCCACTGGGCAATAGCGAGCGGACCTGACGGGCCTTGAAAATCGACCTGCTTCGCGACGGCAGGGGCGACCCCAGCTTCGGTGCAGACCTGGTTCAAAAGTTGAAGCCGAGCCTCAACAAGCTCCTCAAGCCTGGGGTCAGCGGGCTTGGCGAAACCTAAGCGGGTATGTCCCAGCGCAAGGAGATATTCGCCCTGAAGCCTAGGTCCCAGCACAAAGTCTGGCGAGGCCTCGACCACCTCCTGATCCGGAGGGGGAATGATGTTGCGTATACCAAGAGACTTCATGTCTGCAACATCCTGCACCGAGAAAGGTTTGTAGCCTATGACCACCGCAGGATCCAGGATTGCCCAAAGGGGCGGCGCCGTACTCTGAGGCAGCGGAGTATATGTGATGAGGGCATATCCATGGGCGGCCAGGGCATGTGTTAGAACCTCAAGATTGGTGCGAAGGCTGTGCTCTACGGGCCAATCGGGGAGAACCAAGAGTACTACTTTGTTCCGCCCGCTTCGTAGTGTCCTCGCTGCCTGATGCGGTTTATAGTTCAGACGCTGTGACGCCGCCAAGACCCGCTGCCGAGTCGCCTCGGAAATCGTTTGTCCTTTCGTACGGTTCAGGACGAAGCCAACGGTCGCCGGAGAAACGCCTGCTTCCCGCGCTACATCGGCCGCCGTCACTCGGCGTCGGGCCAACTTTTCCACGCACTCTCCTTGAACCATTACAGACGGCCCTTGCCGTTCCCATCTTCGCTTGCTAACATCCTACCCAGCCACTAGAACGTACTAGTGACAGTTTATCTTCAAATGAGGCTTCGCGGACGCTGGTCCCCCACGCCCTTCCAAGTGCATCGCCGCACGACTACAGAAGGCTTCACAATGAGCATCACTCAATCCTTTCGCAAGGCGCCACAGCAGCACGCGGCCACTATCTCCGTGCGCACAGGCGAACCGGGTCCCCAGGTCAGCCCAACGCTGTACGGACTTTTCCTCGAGGACATAAATTTCGCTTGCGACGGCGGCCTTAACGCCAACATGGTAAACAACCACAGCTTCGACGGCGTATACCTCGACCGGAGACTCTACTCCGACCGTATTGCCCTGTTCACCAAACGACGCCCGCGGCGCAAAATCGACCGCACCCGACACTGGGTGATTTCAGACGGACGCCTGGCGAGCTCCCGGGATGATGCTCCCGCGCAGGGACAGCACTTCGGGCGCGTCACGTCTTTTGGTACTGCGAAACTGGAGAACCCAGGCTATCCCGGCGAGCGTCCCGGAATGGCCCTGAAACGAGGGCAGGAAATTCTCTTTCGCTCGTCTTTTCGCAACCGGGAGTTCCGGGGCGAGATTGAGGTCCAGCTTCTGGACAGCGCCCGCAGCGTCGCCGCATCGAAGCGGTTCAGCCTGCAAGGGAACGGATGGACGGAGATCCGACTCGGGCTTGTACCTCTCGCGACGGGCCTCGGGTCACTTCGCATTGTCTTCGACGGTGAAGGCGTCGTGGACATCGACGAAGTGAGCCTCGTACCCGCTGACCATTGGGGGGCCGGCGATGTCCGGTGGAGCCAGGGCTTACTTCGACGGGACCTCGTGGAGTCCCTTGCAGCACTCCGCCCCACATTTCTTCGTTTCCCCGGCGGTTGCATCGTTGAAGGCGCCGGCGACGGAAATCAATACAACTGGAAGAAGACGGTGGGACCCTTGCGTGAGCGCCGGACGGACTACAACCTGTGGGGTGCCCACCGCGAAGATGGTGACTACACGCAATCCAACCAGGTCGGCTTCTACGAGTACTTCCTGCTGTGTGAAGACCTCGGGATGGAGCCAATTCCCGTCGTGTGGGCTGGCATGGCATGCCAATTCCGCTCCAATGAATGCGCATCGCTCGATGACGCTGAATTCGAACAGGCAGTCGCGGACGCCGTAGACCTCATTGACTGGGCGACGGCGGACCCCGCAACGAGTAAGTGGGCCGCACTCCGTGCGGAGGCCGGCCACCCCGAGCCGTTCGTTCTTAATTACGTCGGTATCGGAAACGAGAACTTCGGACCGGCATACATTGAACGGTTCACACGGATCAAAGAGGCCATGGAGGCACGGCGCGGCGGCATCACATATGTGCTTTCCGCCGGCTACCGAGCAGAGGGCAAAGACTTTGAGCGCGCTTGGTCCCATGCCAACGATGACCCGGGACACACCCTTGTGGATGAACACTTCTACCGCAAACCAGAATGGTTCCTCAAAGCTGCCACTCGGTACGACGACTATCCACGAACAGGCGCCCGAGTCTTCGCGGGAGAATACGCCGCCCACGTTTCCGCCGGCCTCATTCCGGTAACCAAACCAGTGAACACGTGGCGCAGTGCCCTGGCGGAGGCCGCCTTCCTGACTGGCGTGGAGCGCAACTCGGATATCGTCTCAATGACCTGTCCGGCGCCTCTTCTCAAAATGGTCGAACACGAACAATGGGCGCACAACCTCATCGACTTTAACCCGACCTCCGTCCTGCCCACGGCAAACTACCTTGTCCACCAGTTGTTCAGCACACGCATCGGAGACCGGATCGTAGCCGTGAGAGGCGGACTGCCCGACGGCGTTTTCGCGTCATCAACCGCAACAGAGGAGATGCTGCACCTCAAACTGGTGAACACCAACCCTGCCCCGATCGACATCCGGGTTGAGGTTGGGGAGGGGCCCAAGACCGCCCTTCTTCGCAGCCTGAGTGGATCCCCAGACGAGGCGAACAGCCTGGCGTTCGATGGAGAACCGGTGCTTTCAATCCAGGACGCCGAGTGGCACCTGGCCGTTGAGGACGGGGCGATCTCGCTTCGACTGGAAGGTCACTCTGTGGTTGCAGCATCCATTCCGCAAGGACCCTAGGCCCTTCAAGTACTAGCTTGAATCGTTACAAAAAATGCTTGCCACCAGAGTGCGGGCTTGCTAGCATTTTAGAAGTGGAACTAGAACGTACTAGTGATCTCCCCCACCTACTAGATACCGACAATGGAGTCCCAATGATTTCTCCCGAAACACCACCTGTGTCCCACCCAGCCAGTTCCCCGGTTACCGGAGTGCTCGGCAGCACGGATGAAGAGGTTATTCATGAATACCCCGTAGAGGATGCTTACCTGCCCAAGGTGTCGGCAAAGTACATCTGGCTGGTAGTCCTGGCCCAGTTGGGCGTCTTTATCGCCTTCATCACCCCCATCGCCATCTCCCTGGCGGTCAAGGTCAGTCAGATCACCCCGGGCCAGGAACAGAACCTTGGTTACATCCTGGGTGCCGGCGCACTGGTTGTCATGCTCACCGGCCCCTTACTGGGCACCTTGAGTGACAGGACCCGTACCCGGCTGGGTCGACGCAGTCCCTTTATCATCGGCGGAACCCTGCTCGGGGTACTCTCCCTGACTGTGATGGCCTCAGCGGACAACATCGCTGTGCTGACGGTGGGATGGATCCTTGCCCAGTTAGGCTGGGGACAGGCGTTATCGGGCCTGAATGCCTCGCAGGCGGACCGTCTGCCCGAGTCTCAGCGCGGCAAGGTCTCGGGCCTGGTTGGATTCGCCACCCAAATCGGCCCGGTCATCGGCGTCGTCTCCGCAGGGTCGCTGATGACAAATAACCTGCTGCTTTTCCTCGTCCCGGGCATCGCGGGTGTGCTTTTCTGTGCACTGTTCGTCCTCTTTGCACGCGAACGATCCAGCAAGGACCTCGTCTTCGAGGACAAGCTCAGCATCCGGCTCATCGCCTCGAAGTACCTCTACAATCCCAAGCAGTACCCGGACTTCAGCTGGAACTGGCTCGCCCGCTTCCTGTTCTACTTCGGCCTGACTCTGAACACCACCTTCACCGCGTTCTTCATGGCCTCCCGGCTCGGCGTCTCGCTCCAGGAAATCGCCGGTGTCATCGCGTCCCTCGGCGGCATCGGCATCCTCGCAACCACCTTCGGTGCAATCGGTGGCGGATTCCTCTCGGACAAAATCCGCCGCAGAAAGCCCATCGTTCTTGCAGCTGCGATCATCTTCGCAGCCGGCATCGTGGTCATGGCCTTCGCCCACGATCTGCCCATCATCATGGCCGGCTCCATCCTGACTTCCATCGGAATCGGCGGCTTCTCCGCCGTCGACCAGGCCCTCCTCCTGGACGTATTGCCCGAGAAAAAGACCAACGCCGGACGCTTCCTGGGCATTACCGGGTTCGCCACCTCAATCCCCCAAGCCGCAGGACCCTTGGTAGCCCCACTGTTCCTTACCATCGGCGCCACCGCGGCCGAGAAGAACTACACCCTGCTCTACCTGGTTGCGGCGGCCATCACCCTGCTCGGCGGCCTGGTTGTCCTCCGCATCAAGTCCGTCCGCTAGCTAGACATCACTGAAAGACTCCCATGACCCCCTCCCTTCCCTGGACCGGCAGGTTCATTGCGCCGGCGACCACCGTTGACACAACTGCAAAGCCACAGCCGGCGCCGCTCTACCGACGCGAATTCACCGCCGACCACGTCGTCCGCGCAACGCTCCACGTCACGGCACTCGGAGTCGTCGAGGCCTACCTCAACGGACACCGCGTGGGTGATGAAGTCCTCGCCCCCGGTTGGACCACCTACCGGCACCGCCTGAACTACAGCACGTATGACGTCACCGATCTGCTGAGGGACGGTGCCAACACCCTCGGTGCAATGGTCGGCGAAGGATGGGCGCGGGGCAGGCTCGGCTGGGAAGGGGCCGGGCCAACCAAGAACATCTTCGCCGACCGGCCCGGACTGTTCATGCAGCTCGAGCTGGACTATGGCGACCACATCGAGATCATCTCCACCGATGAGGAGTTCCTCACCGCACCCGGACCGGTCCTTTTTGACAGCATCTATGACGGCGAACATTACGACGCCCGACAGGACAAGGACGGCTGGGCCACACCTGGTTTCGATGCCTCCGAGTGGGCCGCTGTAGAAGTCATCGACTGGAACCTTGACACACTTGAGGCACCGACAAAGGAACCGGTCCGGCGCATCGAGGAGCTCGCCGTCCAACGGCTCATCACCACCCCGTCAGGGAAGACAATTGCCGACTTCGGGCAGAACCTCGTCGGCTGGGTACGCCTTGACGTCCACGGCGAGGCCGGCACAACGGTCACCATCCGGCACGCCGAGGTTCTTGAGGATGGGGAGCTGGGGACCCGCCCGCTGCGCACAGCCGAAGCAACGGACATCTATACCCTCCGCGGCGGCGATCCCGAAACCTGGGAACCACGGTTCACCTTCCATGGGTTCCGCTACGCCGAAATCGAGGGCTACCCCGGGGAACTGACGGCTGAGAAGCTCACCGCCGTGGTCATCCACACAGACATGGCCCGTACCGGCTGGTTCGAATCCTCCAATCCCCTGCTGAACCAGCTCCATAGCAATACCGTCTGGTCCATGAAGGGCAACTTCGTCAGCCTCCCCACCGATTGTCCACAACGGGACGAGCGCCTTGGCTGGACCGGGGACATCAACGTCTTCGGCCCAACAGCGGCATACTTGTACGACGTCCGGGGCGTCTTGGGTTCCTGGCTGCGCGACCTTGCTCTGGAGCAACAGCACAAGGGCTATGTGCCCATGGTCATCCCCGACTTCCAGACACATGCGGCCCCCATGACCACCGCGGTCTGGTCCGACGCCGCGGTCCTGGTCCCCTGGACCCTCTATCAGGCCTACGGTGAACAGCAGATTCTCGCTGGCGCCTACCCCTCGATGGTGAACTTCACCGACCAGGTTGAAGGGCTCCTGAACCCGAACGGACTATGGGACTCCGGCTTTCAGTTTGGCGACTGGCTTGACCCGGACGCTCCGCCGGAAAACCCCTCCGGGGGAAAAACCGAACCCCGCCTGGTTGCAGCCGCGTACTTCTGCCGCGTCACCGAAGTCATGGCAAAAGCGGCCGCCATTCTTGGCAAACACGAGGACCACACCCGGTTCTCGCAGCTGGCCAGGAAAGTCAAACAGGCGTTCCTGGACGAATACGTCGCCCCGTCAGGAAGGCTCGTGAACGGCACCGCCACCGCCTATGCCCTGGCCATCACCTTCGACATCCTCACAGAGACCCAAAAGGAACGGGCCGGAGAAATGCTGGCAGCACTGGTCGCCAAGGCCAAGTACACCATCTCCACCGGATTCGTCGGCACTCCCGTAGTTTGCGATGCGCTGACCCGCACCGGACATCTGGACGATGCCTACAGGCTCCTGCTTAACACCGAGTGCCCCTCTTTTCTATATCCCGTAACAATGGACGCCACGACCATTTGGGAGCGCTGGGACTCCATGCGCCCCGACGGCACCATAAACCCCGGTGGTATGACCTCCTTCAACCACTACGCGTTGGGCGCAGTAGCGGACTGGATGCACCGCACAGTCGCAGGCCTCGCGCCCGCAGAGCCCGGATACAGGAGAATCCGCTTCGCCCCGGAGCCCGGCGGGAACCTTACCAGTGCCTCTGCCCGCCATCTGACTCCCCATGGCTTGGCAGCCATCTCGTGGCAGATAGACGACGGCACGGTCACTGTGAGCGTTACCGTCCCCGAAGGAACCACCGCTGAGGTCATCCTTCCGCTGCATGCGGAAGACCTGACGGTAGAAGTCGGACCCGGGACCCACGACTGGAGCTACCAGCTCCCCCAAGGGCACAATGACCGCCCTGACTACAGCCTGGACACAACCTTCGGCGTTCTGGCCCAGGACCGGGACATGTGGGAACGCTTTGCCGAAACTTTCGCGGCCTACTTCCCCGGCGTCCCCTTGGACGCTGACAACGCTGACGCGAAAAACATCAGCATTAGGGACATGCTCGGCATGATTCCGATGAGCCCCGCAGGTTTCTCCGAAGCTATCGAAGCTATTTTGACATCGAAGGACGAGGTATCCGCTTGAACCCCCTGGCCGCGAACACAGACCCGAACGACGCGGAAGGCATGTTAGAGAATCTCAGCCTTGAGGAAAAGGCCGCACTCCTGTCCGGCAGGGATTTTTGGTCCACTCCTTCCGTTCCCGGTGTCCCCTCGATGGTGCTGACCGACGGGCCGCACGGAGTCCGCCGCCAGGACGGCGACTCTGACAATCTGGGACTCAACGGCAGCTTGCCGGCCACGTGCTTCCCGCCAGGAACCGCATTGGGGTCAAGCTGGGACCCGGAGCTTGCCGAAGAAGTCGGCAAAGCGCTGGGCCAGGAGGCCCGTTCCCTGGGCGTTAATGTCCTCCTCGGTCCTGCGGTCAACATCAAGCGGTCCCCTTTGTGCGGGCGGAACTTCGAGTACCTTTCCGAGGACCCATTGGTCAGCGGCGTCTTGGGTGCGGCGTGGGTACGCGGCGTCCAGAGGCAGGGCGTCGGTACATCGGTCAAGCACTACGCCGCCAACAACCAGGAAACCGACCGCATGCGCGTCAGCTCCGACGTGGACGAGCGAACCCTCCGGGAGATCTACTTCCCGGCGTTCGAACGTGTGGTCCGTGAAAGCGACCCCGCCACCGTGATGTGCTCCTACAACCGGATCAACGGCACATTCGCGTCGGAAAACAAGTGGCTTCTCACCGACGTCCTGCGCAACGAATGGGGCTTTCGCGGTGCTGTCGTCTCGGACTGGGGTGCCGTAACCAACCGGATTGCGGCATTGGAGGCGGGCCTTGACCTGGAAATGCCAGGCACCGGTGGTGCCACAGTCGCGGAAGTCATCGCCGCCGTCGAGGACGGCACACTGGACAGTGCCTTTGTTGACGCCAGCGCCGCGAGGATCGCTGCCCTACAGCAGCGGACCCGTCTGGACGAAGAAGGGCAATCGGGGTTCGACGCCGATGAACATCATGCGATCGCCCGTCGGGCAGCCGCAGCCTCGATCGTCTTGCTGCGCAACGAAAACAACACCCTCCCACTGGATTCGGGAATGACCGTGGCTGTCTTGGGCGAATTCGCGGAGAAACCGAGGTATCAGGGCGGAGGAAGCTCCCACGTCAACGCCACCCGAGTGGACATTCCCCTCGAGGAACTTCGCGCAGCCCTGGGCGCAGACCGCGTGCATTATGCCCCGGGTTATGGTGAAGCCAGCGCCGAATCCACCACGGCCCTCCTGCGGGAAGACGCCGTGGACCTGGCCCGCCAGGCCGACGTCAGCGTCGTCTTCGTCGGACTGGAGGAAAAGGAGGAATCCGAAGGTTTTGACCGCACGCACCTGGACCTGCCGGCGGACCACGTGGCACTCATCCAAGCCGTCGCCGCCGTCAGCCCCCGCACCGTCGTCGTGCTCTCCAACGGCGGAGTGGTCACGCTCGAACCGTGGCATGACGACGTCGAGGCCATCCTTGAGGGCTGGGCCCTGGGCCAGGCGGGAGGCGGGGCACTCGCGGACGTCCTCACCGGCCGCACCAACCCCTCAGGCCGGCTCGCGGAATCCATCCCCTACCGGCTCAACGACACAGCCTCATTCATCAACTTCCCCGGCGAGGCAGGACACGTCCGCTACGGCGAAGGCGTCCTGGTCGGCTACCGCTACCACGAAACTGCGGACGTTCCTGCCCGCTATGCGTTCGGCCACGGCCTCAGCTACACCACCTTCTCCTACTCAGACCTCACCGCGGCCGCCGTCGGTACCGACCAGGCGACCGTGCAGGTCACCGTGACCAATTCAGGGAACACCGCCGGAGCCGACGTCGTCCAAATCTATGTCGCAGCACCCGTTGGCCCGGTGCGAACACCGGTGCGGGAACTCAGGGCATTCCAGAAGGTCGCCCTCGAACCAGGTGAGTCGCGGACGCTGAGCTTCGAAATGGACCGCCGCGCGTTCGCTTACTACGACATCAATGACAACCGCTGGGCCGTCACCCCCGGCGAATACTCCGTCGAACTCGGCCGTTCCTCGCACGATATTGCCGCCCGAAACGGCATCCACCTCGCTGGGGATTCGGGGCGTCCTTCCCCGCTCACCCTGGCCTCCACTGTCGAGGAATGGTTCACCCATCCTGTAGTCGGCCCCCTCATCATCGAGGGCATGTCGGCTTCCATGACGGCGGAACAGCGCGAGGCAGCTGAGGCGATGCAGGACGGGCTCAAGATGGCGTACTCCATGCCGATGAACCAGTTTGCGAAGTTCCCCGGCGTCAACATCCCGCAAGAATCCCTCGAGCAACTCATCGAAGCCAGCAAAGAACCAGCGTTCCAGTAAGGCAGACTCGCATGAAGAAGCAGATTTTTCTCACAGGCGCCACGGGAAACTGGGGACAGTACATCCTTCGCGAGTTCGCGCGTCGTGCCGACCGGTTCGACGTCCTCGCCCTGGTCCTGCCGACGCCCAAAGACACGGCAATCATCCGCCGGTTCGAGGACATGGAGAACCTCAAAGTCGTCTACGGCGACGTCACGGACTACCCCACCGTGCTCTCCTGCGTCACGGGGGCCGACTACGTCCTCCACACAGGGGCCGTCGTCTCACCCTTCGCCGACGACCACCCCGAACTGACGCACAAGGTCAATGTCGGCGGAGCCAGGAACATCATCCGGGCAGTCAAGGAACAGCCAGATCCCGACGGCGTCCGTCTCGTCACCATAGGGACAGTCGCCCAAAGCGGTGACCGCAACCCGCCTCACCACTGGGGACGCGTGGGAGATCCCCTGCAGGTATCGCACTACGACGAATACGGCCAAAGCAAGGTCATTGCCGAACGCGAACTGATCGAGTCCGGCCTCACGAACTTCGTCTCACTGCGCCAGACCGGGATATTCCACCCAGGGATCCTGGAAATCCGGGATCCGATCATGACCCATTCCCCCTTCGCGGGCGTGATGGAATGGGTTTCCGTTGAAGACGCTTCCCGCCTGCTGGCCAATATCTGCGAAGACGGCGTCCCCGAAGGATTCTGGGGCGGCATCTACAACATCGGCGGCGGGGAATCATGGCGCCTGACCAACTGGGAAGTCCAAACCCGGATGGGACAAGCCATGGGGGTCAAAGATGTCCGAAAATGGTACGATCGGAACTGGTTCGCCACCGGCAACTTCCATGGCCTCTGGTACACCGATTCCGACGTGCTGCAAACACTGGTCCCCTTTCGGGAAGACACTTTCGAAGCAGCGTTGGCCAGGGCCATCGCCGCAGCCCCCGCCGGTGTCCGGCTCGCAGGCAAGATCCCCGCGCCCCTGATCAAACACCTCGTCATGAAGCCCCTGACCAGGAAGCCGCGCGGCACGATGTCCTGGATCGAAACCAACGACACCGCCAAGATCAACGCCTACTTCGGTTCGCGTGCCCAGTGGGAGAGCATCGGCGACTGGGCCACCTTCTGGCCGCCCCGGCCGGACAGGGAACCACAGTTCCTGGACCACGGCTACGACGAAACAAAGGACCACTCCGAGTGGACACTGGCCGACATGGAAGACGCAGCAGAGTTCCGCGGCGGCAAACTGGTTTCTGCCTCCATGACGGCAGGAGACACCTCAACTCCGTTGGCTTGGGAATGCGGGGCAGGGCATAACTTCCACGGCAGCCCCAGGCTCATCCTCACGGCCGGCCACTGGTGCCCCGAATGCGTCAGGAACCCCACCGATTACCCCAACCAGGCATCAACCAACCGCTTCCTGGCCCAGCTTGTACCCGCAACTCCCCTGGCCCCGGTAGCGGAACCGATCACCCCGTAACGCAGGAAAGAAGGCAATGACGCATGACACCCCAAGCCGAGTCCGGCGCGGATGCCCCAACGAAGCAGGTCCGCGAGAATGTCAAGGACACTGACTTTCCCGGCCCCAACGGACCAATCCCGGCCCGGCTGTACGGTGCTCCGACTTCTACCGGCCCGGTGCTCATGTGGCTTCACGGTGGCTCCTTTTCCCACGGAGACCTTGACATGCCCGAGGCCCACGATGTCGGCCTCGGGCTGGCCGCCCGAGGCGTGCACGTCATCTCCGTGGACTACCGGCGCGTCCCTCCATGGAGCCCGTTCCGCAAACCCCGCCCCGGCAAACTTCCCGGCGTCCGGTTCCCCGTTCCCGTGGATGACGTCACCGCTGCGTTCGACGCCGTTGCCCTTTCCGCATCCGATTCAGGCCGCCCGGGTTCCCGGATAGCTCTTGGTGGCGCCAGCGCAGGGGCGTGCCTGGCGGCCGCCGCGACGTGGGGCCTCAGCAAAGGACGGGAACGGCCATCTTCCCTGGTCCTGGCCTACCCCACTGTCCACGCACAGCTGCCACCAATGCAGCCGGAACTCAAGAAGAAGCTCCGGGGCGTCCGCGGCCTTTGGCAGTTCACTCCGGCGACCGTGGAACGGATGAACCGCAACTACGCCGGATCGCTCGGGGCCATGACAGACCCGCGTGCGTTCCCGGGCGGGGCAGACCTGTCCACATTCCCCAAGGCCCTCATCCTCAACGCAGAATTCGACAGCCTTCGCGCGTCAGGCGATGCATTCGCCTCCGAACTGGCTGCCCATCACGTGCCCGTCGAAAACGAGTACCTGCCAGGCACCCGGCACGGTTTTCTGAACAAACCAGGAACCACCGGCATGAACGCAGGGCTTGACCGCATCGCCTCCTGGCTCCACGCATCAACCTCGGCTGCCTGAGGGCCAACGATCCCGCCGAAGTCAGCCAGTAAGACCACTTGACTGCTACGCGGTCAGCGCCAAGCCACTTTCCGTATCCCCAGGAGACCTACGAATGATTCGTTCCCCCTTCAACGCCGGCTGGACTTTCCGTCCGAAGGCCAACGAGTTTGCCGAGCTGACCGGCGCCGCCATGCCCCCCGTGCCGGTAACGCTCCCGCACGACGCCATCATTGGGACTCCCCGCGACCCGGACGCCGAAGGCGGTGCAGCCACAGGATACTTCCACGGCGGCACGTGGGAATACTCCAAGTCGTTCGATGCCCCCCAGGAGTGGGCCGGAAAGCGGATCTACCTCGAATTCGAGGGGATTTACCGGTCCTCCCTGGTTTACGTGAACGGCGCCCTTGCCAGGAGCTGGGCGTCTGGCTACACAGGGTTCACCGTGCCTCTGAACGACTTTCTCGTCCTTGGGGAAGAGAACACCCTTCGGGTGGAGGCCCGTGCGCACCGCGACTCCCGCTGGTATTCAGGAGGAGGGATCCACCGGCCGGTTCATCTCATGGTCGCCGGCACCGTCCATGTCCCCCTGGACGGAGTGACCGTCACGACTGAGGAGATCAGCCAGGGTTTTGCAACCATAACGGTCCGCACGGAGATCACCAATGCTGCTGACCGGCTCGCGACGGTCCAGGCTGAAACACTCATTACTGCACCGGACGGGACCCTGGTTGTACGCGACAGCGCGCCTGTGACGCTGGGACGTGGTGAGACCACGGTAAGTACGCGACGCCTGGTCGTGGAAAACCCGGCACTATGGAGCCTGGATGACCCGGCACTCCACCAGGTGCAGGTCTTATTGCGACTAAACCAAGAGATTGTGGACGAAACCCAGGTGCGGTTCGGCATCCGCCAGTTCGCCGTTGATCCTATCCGGGGTCTTCGGCTGAACGGCCGGGAGGTGAAACTACGGGGCGCCTGCGTTCACCACGACAACGGCCTTCTCGGCGCAGCGACCATAGGGCGCGCCGAAGAGCGCCGTGTGGAGCTCCTTAAGGACGCCGGGTTCAACGCGATCCGCAGCTCCCACAACCCCCTCAGCCGGGCCATGCTGGATGCTTGCGACAAACACGGCATGCTTGTGATGGACGAGGCATTTGATGCCTGGACGCAAAGCAAGAACGACTTTGACTACGTATTGGACTTCGAGGCCTCCTGGGAACGCGACATTGAGGCGATGGTCCGCAAGGACCGCAACCATGCCAGCGTGTTCGCATACTCGACCGGCAACGAGATCCCCGAGGTCGCGACCCCCCATGGCGCCCGTTGGGCGCGAAAGCTCGCCAACCGCGTCCGCGAACTGGATCCCACACGTTTCGTCACCCACGCCCTCAACGGGCAGCTCGCAGTCATGAAGGAATTCATCGCCGAAATGATGGCGGATCCCCAGGGCAACCCGGAGGTCCACGAGGGCATGGGCATCAACACGATGATGTCCCAAATGGCCGAGCTCGGAAACCACATCGGCGCGTCCGAACTCGCCACAAACCGCACGGAGGAAGCCTTCTCCACCGTGGACATCGCCGGGATGAACTACACCGAAGCCCGGTATGAGCTTGATCGTGAGCTGTTCCCCCACCGCGTCATCGTGGGCGCGGAGACATTCGCCACCCATATTGATAAGCTCTGGGCGCTCGTCACGGACAACACACACGTTATAGGCGATTTCACTTGGACAGGCTGGGACTATCTTGGTGAGGTCGGCATCGGACGAACGCGATACACAGACACCGACGACGACGGCGTTACGGCCCGCTACCCGTGGCTGCTCGCGCACGTGGGCGACATCGACATCACCGGACACAGGCGCCCTGCTTCCTTCTACCGCGAGATCGTTTTCGGCCTGCGCCCCACCCCCTACATCGCCGTCGGCCGGCCTGAAAACCACGATCGCGAAATCGCCTCCAGCCCCTGGGCCTGGTCAGACTCCATCGCCAGCTGGACCTGGCCCACATTCGAGGGCAAACCAATCACAGTTGAGGTGTACTCGGACGCCGACGAAGTCGAACTCCTCCTCAACGACACACCCATCGGGCGGGCCCCGGCAGGTGCCGGCCACCGCTACCGGGCGGTGTTTGAGACCACATACCACCCCGGAACCCTTACCGCTGTCAGCTACAGCGACGGCGACGAAGTTGCACGGCACCAGCTCGCCACCGCCCAAGGCCGGACCCGGGTCAAGGCCACCGCCGACCGTACCCAAATCAGTGCCGCCGATACCGACCTGGCCTTCATCGACATCGCGCTCGTGGATGACGACGGCTCGCTGTTCAGTTCAGCAGACCAGCCCCTGACCGTATCGGTGTCCGGCCCGGGCACGCTGCAGGCCTTCGGCACGGCCAACCCCACCAACGAACACACGCATTTCACCGACGAAACCCACCGCACCTATGACGGACGCGCCC
Source organism: Arthrobacter sp. HS15c (assembly GCF_040812005.1). Lineage (NCBI taxonomy): Bacteria > Bacillati > Actinomycetota > Actinomycetes > Micrococcales > Micrococcaceae > Arthrobacter > Arthrobacter sp. HS15c. Next base: position 282,914 of record NZ_JBFOHM010000002.1, on the reverse strand, counting down.
TCGCCATCATCCGCCCCACCGCGGCCGGCTCAATCACCATCAATGTGTCAGCCGCCGACGGTACAGCAACGGAAGTGACCGTCGGGGCAGGGATGACGACGGATAACAACCTGGCCAGGCGCGCCCATCGGTAAACGACCAGAGGACTCAGTTAGTGACCACCACACCGCACGCCGGCACGGACGGCGTGGCCACCAATCCGTTCCTTCCCCTGAACGAGTACATTCCCGACGGCGAACCGCACGTCTTTGGAGACCGGGTCTACCTTTTCGGGTCGCGCGATTCTGAGACGGGGACCACCTACTGCGAGCTGGACTACGTCTTCTACTCGGCTCCGGTCGGCGATCTCTCGACGTGGACATCCAACGGCGTCAACTACAGGGCAAGCCAAGACCCTGGGTACGAGCGGGGCCGGCGGTACATGTACGCGCCGGATGTGGTCCAGGGCAACGATAAGCGCTTCTACCTCTATTACTGCATGTCCGGGGACAAGGGCCGCGGTGGTTACCACGGGCCGATCAGTGTCGCTGTGGCTGACGAGCCGGACGGCACCTACGAATATCTCGGGTTTGTCCGGAATCCGGACGGCTCCGCCTACGACGAGTATGTGCTTTTCGATCCCGCAGTCATCAACGACAACGGCGTCATCCGCCTCTACTACGGGATGTGCTATCCGTTCGAAGACCAGCCTGCCTTCACACGTGTGCTCACCCGGCGTGTCCAGGCAAAAATGTTCAACAAGACTCCAGCCGGGATAAAGGCGCACGGTGACAGCGTGCAAGGGGCCATCGCCGTGCGTTTGGACGATGACATGCTCACTGTCCGCAGTGAACCCCAGCGCATTATCCCCACCCGAACCAACGGGACCAGTTTCGAAGGGCATGCGTTCTGGGAAGGCAGTTCAATCCGCAAGGTCGATGACACCTACTACTTCGTCTATTCCTCCTTCAACTCGCACGAGCTGTGCTACGCCACCAGCCGTAACCCCGACCGCGACTTCGTGTACCGCGGAGTAATCGTCTCTAACGGCGATATCGGCCTCGAAGGGCGCACGGCCCGCGACCGCATCAATCAAACCGGAACGAACCATGGAAGCATCGAAAGAATCGGCAACCAGTGGTATGTCTTCTACCACCGCAACACCCATGGCTCGATCTACCGGCGTCAAGCATGCGCTGAACCTATCCGCATTGAAGCTGACGGCACTATCCACCAGGTCCCTGTTTCCAGCAGCGGCCTGAACAACGCACCCCTGCCGGCGGACCAGACGTACCCCGCGGTCACGTGCAGCATGCTGACCAACGGCAGAATGCGGCACGGGAAGGCACGGTCCAAGCGTTTTCCCAAGGTCACCCATGACGCTGCTGACCGCTTTGTCGGCGATGTCACCAGCGGAACCACCGTCGGTTTCAAAGCCTTCGCGTTCGCCGGGCCGACCCAAGTCGCCGTAACAACCCGAGGGACCGGCTCTGGCCTCATCAACGTGTCCACTGAGACCGGTGTTGCCGGCTCTCTCACGGTCTCGCCCTCCTCTCGATGGCGCCAGGAATCAACAGTTATCGAACTGGAGGGGCCCAACAACCTCTACTTCAGGTTCACGGGCAAGGGTCGCCTGGACATCCTCACTGTCTCCTTTTCAGAGACCGGCATACCGCAGGTGCAGTAGGCAGAGATACCGCGGGTACACGATGTTCATGGTCGGAGCCCGAACAAGACTGGTACTACCCGGCACACCAGACCTTCCCGGCACCCGACCCAGAAAGAACTTCAACGATGCAGCCAACCAGCACGCAGACAGTGTCACCCCCACGCGGGGCGCTACCGCAAGACAGGTGCCCCTTTGATCCTGACCCCCAGTACGCCGAGTTGAGGGTGTCAGAACCGGTGACCCGGGTCAGCACGCCCGCCGGTCTCGACGTTTGGCTCGTCAGCGGGTACGACGACGTACGCAAAGTTCTCGGCGACAGCATCAACTTCAGTAGCATCGACGCCAGTTCTTCCCACCTTATGGGTGATCCGGAAGCCCTGGGCGGAACTCCTCCTCCGGGAGTCCTCCTGCGCTATGACGGCGACGAACACGCCAAGCTGAGGCTCCGCCTCGCCCGCGAATTCATGATCAAACGTATCGCGCGCCTCGAACGGTTCATCAGGCAACTCGTCACGGAACACATCGACCGCCTGGGTCAGAAGCAAGGCCCGGTCGACCTCTACCGCGAGTTTGGACTGCCTGTTCCCGCCCTGGTCATCAGTGAGCTGCTTGGAGTCCCGGAGCATGACCGGGAGACGTTCGAACAAGCGACAGCCGCCCAGGTGGACCTCAGCCTGTCGCTGGAGGAACGGCAGGCCGCAGGAGCGGAAAACGCCGGATTCTTCGCCGCGCTCGTTGCCGCCAAGTATGAAGACCCGGGCGATGACCTCATCACCAGGCTCATCCAGGAGCCCGCCGGCCGTCCCATGGATTTCGCAGAGCTGACCGGCCTGTCCATGCTGTTGCTGGCGGCCGGACACGATACCACCGCGAACATGATTACGCTGGGCACCTACGCCCTGCTGCAGAATCCCGACCAGGCCCAAAAGATGGTAGTGGACCCTGCCGTCATGGAGACAGGCGTGGACGAGCTGATCCGGTACCTCAGCATTGTCCACAACGGCGTCCTCCGGAAGGCAACGGCGGACGTAACCATCAACCACCAGCTCATCCGGCGAGGTGAGCACGTCGCCGTCGTTCTGGAATCCGCCAACCGGGACCCGCGCTTCCTCGAAGGCGCCAACACGCTGGACCTCACCAGGTCCTCGGCCCATGTCGGATTCGGCTACGGTCCCCATCAGTGCCTCGGCCAGCACCTTGCCCGCTTGGAGCTGCGGATCGCCCTGCCTGAGCTGTTCCGCCGGGTCAAGGGATTGCGGGTCGTGACGGACACGGAAGACATCCATTTCAAGAATGACATGGTCGTATACGGAATTCATGAACTGATGATCGACTGGGATGAGGTAGTGGCATGAGGATCGACATCGACAGCGCAAAATGCGTGGCAGCAGGAGTCTGCGTCCTGGCCGCCCCTGACGTCTTTGACCAGAACGACGACGACGGCGTGGTCGTTCTGCTCGACCGGCAGCCTTCCACGTCCCAGCTGCCAAAGGTCAGGGACGCGGCAGCCCGGTGCCCAGCCGCGGTCATCCGCCTCACCGAGAATCTGTGAGAGCCGAACCGCAGCGGATCGTTGTCGTCGGGGCCTCGGCGGCCGGCCTCAGCGCCGCCGAAGCCCTTCGACGCGGAGGATATGCGAACAAACTCACCATCATCGGGGCCGAGACGCACCGCCCCTACGACAGGCCCCCGCTGTCCAAGCAGTACCTGACGGGTGAATGGGACGCCGAAAAGGTCATGCTCCGGCCGGCAGCGCATCTGGAAGACCTCGACGTCGATAGCCGTCTCGGCATACCGGCAAGTGGACTCGACATTGACGCGAGCAGGGTGGTCCTCACCGACGGTACGGAGGTCGGCTACGACACCCTGATCCTGGCGACAGGGGTGTCACCCAAAACGCTGCCTAACACCCGGCACTTACGGGGAGTCCACACACTGCGCACCCTCGACGACGCCGACGGACTCAGAGACGAACTTCACGCTGAGAGCCGGGTGATCATCATTGGGGCAGGCTTTCTGGGGACGGAAATTGCCGCCGTCGCAGCTTTGCGCGGTGCCCGCGTCACCCTCATTGGGAATGCCGCACCACTGGCAGGCATCCTTGGGCCTGACCTCGGCGCGCAACTCGGTGGCCTCCACGCGAGTCACGGAGTGACACTCAAGGCCGGACCGGAAGCAGCCGTCGCTTCGGTCCTCCACGAGGACGCAAGGGCCACTGGCGTGGTCCTCAGAAGCGGCGAAGTGCTCCTGGCCGACGTCGTGGTGATGTCCATCGGATCAGTTCCCGCCGTCGGCTGGCTCCGCACCAGTGGCCTGAGTGTCGCAGACGGCGTTTCGTGCACCACTGACTTATCAGCGGCACCGGGAATCTACGCCGCAGGTGACGTCGCCCGGTGGCACAACACCCGTTACGACGTCAGCATGAGGCTGGAACACCGCATCAACGCCGTGGATCAGGGAATTCATGTGGCCGAACAGATTCTTGCCGGAACGAGCCAGGACTACACTCCCGTTCCGTATTTCTGGTCGGACCAGTACGACCTGAAACTACAGAGCTACGGCTGGCTGCGGGACCACGATGAAATGCTTGTCACGGAGGGGTCGCTCAGCGAAGGAAAATTCGTGGCACTGTTCCGCCGGGGCGGGCGGCTGACAGGTGTCCTTGGCGCACGGTCGCACAAGGCGCTCAGGACGTGGCGGCAGTACCTCTGCGATGGTGCCAGCTGGGGCGATACCCTTGATGCCGCATGAAAAGCAAAACCACCAGCCGCCATTGAGAACCGGCAGCATCATCAGCTGGCACAGAAGCATCCCAGACCTGTGGCAGCTTTTCCTTGACGTCGTGGCGGGGGCCGTTCTGGTGACGGAGGCGTACCGGATCAGCCAGGAAGGCTCCTCCGGCTTCACTTCCTTCGTGCTGCTGACGGGCGGCCTCGCCGCCGTGGCGGTGAGACGCCGCTTTCCTGTGTTGGCGCTGGTGGCGACGTCTCTCTTGACCGTGTTCCTGCCACTGCAGACCGGGCAATACCTTCCGGCCTGGATACTGCTGGAAGTCTGCCTCGCTTCCTTCGCCATGCTCAAACCGCGAACCCGCGCGGTGGCCGCCACCACCGCTGTGGGGATTGTTCTCGTAGGCGGGGCGCTCGTATTGTTGCACCTGCTGGTCTTTGACCCGTTGTTATGGGCGCTGGTGGCGTGGACTGCGGCGGCGGGCGGAATCGGTTCGGCAGTCCGCTTCCAGCGGCAATACGTTGAAGCTTTGGAGGAGCAGGCCAGCAGCCTCGTACGGACCCGTGAAGCTGTGGTTGCCCGGCGGATTGCCGAGGAACGGATGAGGATCGCGAGGGAACTGCACGATGTCATGGCCCACCATATTGCTGCCATCAGTGTCCATGCAGGCTCGGCAGAAGCCAACACCGTAAGCGACCCGCGAACGGCTAGGGAGTCCTTGGTCCGCATCAGGACGGCCAGCAGCGAAGCGCTCCGCGAACTGCAAGCTATTTTGCACGTCCTCAGATCAGGCCAAACCGGAACCGAGGCTGACATCCCCGCGGCCAGGACAGCCCAGCTCCCCCACCTCCTCGAGGCCTTTCGTTTACTCGGCTTACGTGTTGATTATCACGAGGACGGTGTTCTTCCCCAGAACCTCCCGCCGGCTTTAGACCTTGCCCTCTACCGGATCACCCAGGAAGGACTGACCAACGTGCACAAACACGGAAACGGGACAGTGCTGCTTGACCTCACGACCACGCGTACAGGCATTCACCTCAGAATCCGGAATGATGCCACCGCCGCTCCTGACCCGGCCCGCACAGTCCGCCCATTCGGCCAGCAGGGATTCGGGATCGTCGGCATGCAGGAGCGCGCCATATCCGCGGGCGGACGCCTCAAGGTTGCGTCCGACGGAAAGTACTTCACCATTGACGCGTCCTTCCCGCTGGGGCCCAGGCTATGATCCGCATCGTTGTGGTTGATGACCAGAAGATGATCCGGGTGGGCCTGCGAGGGATCCTGCAGACCCGGCCCGATTTCACGGTTGTGGGCGAAGCCGCTGACGGCATCCAGGCGGTGGCCGTGGCCGCGGAGGCAAGACCCGACGTGGTGCTTATGGACATTCGGATGCCCGGCATTGACGGCGTCGAGGCCGTACGCCGGATCCGGGCCGACCGGGACTTGGACGGGGTAAGGATTCTTGTCCTCACAACCTTCGAAGACGACCACAACGTCATCCGGGCCATCAAGGCCGGCGCCCAGGGATTCCTCGGAAAAGACGTGGGACCGGCAGAGCTGATCGGGGCGATAGAGCAGCTAGCAGCAGGAGGTGCCCTGCTCTCACCAGCCGCTACCGGATCGCTGGTTTCTCACGTCGCGCGCTCGTCAAAGCGTCCAGTGGATGAAAGCGCCGAAAACGTGTTGGCCACCCTGACGTCCCGGGAGCGCGCGGTCCTGGTACAGGTTGCAGCGGGGCTCACCAACGACCAGATAGCGGCGGCACTGTTCATCTCCCCATTCACGGTCAAGACCCACCTCAACCGTGCCATGACCAAGACGGGCACCAACGACCGGTCACAACTGGTAATTCTGGCGTTCAAAGGAGGGCTGGCCGACCCCGTCTAGCTTTAGGCCGTTCCTCCTGGCCTGCCTGGTTAGCGGCCGTGAAGCCGCCCCAGGTCTGCGAGGAGGTCGTCGATGTTCTCGATGCCCACGGACAGCCGGACGAGACCGGGGGTATCGCGCTCCCCGGTTATTGCGCCCCCAGCCAGCTTGAAGGACACGACGGCGCCCGTCCCCTGGGTCCTTACTTACGGCCGCGCCTGTACCAGGGCGGTTCCTGCCCTGCGTGGATCTGGCGGCTTTCGAACAGCCTATCGAATGGGATCCACCACAAGGGCCGTGTCCAGCTCCTGCCTGGCCAGGCGGTGCATGGCCAGGACGCCGACCACAGGACCGGGAAGGAGCAGCAGGAAGGCGTACTGCCACCCGACGGCAGCGGCGAACAGTGGGACAAACTGGATGGTCACCACAGTTAGGAGGAAACCTATGGCTGTCTGTGCCGTCAGCGCAGTTCCGACGTACCGCGGATCTGCGTTTTCACTCAGAGATGTTGAGAAGACGCCGGAATCGGCGATCACGGCGGCACCCCAAACGACCAGAAAGACAAGCAAGGGTGCGCGTTCGGCCCTAAACATCAGGGGTGAGAGGTAACAGCACGCTCCGCTCACGGCCAGGGCCAGGGCGGCGGACCTGGGCCGCCCCCAGCGGTCCGCAGCCCACCCTCCTAACAGGGCGCCGGCCACCCCGCCCACGCCCATTGCGACGAACACTGTTAGTCCGGCGTCGGACGTCTTACCCGGGCCATCTGCCTGGCCTGCCAGCAGGTACATCGGGAGCCAGGTCCAGAGGGCGTAAAGTTCCCACATGTGCCCGAAATAGCCGATGTTGGCCAACCGGAGACGCTGCTCCTTGAACATGGCCAGCGCGTAGCGGGGGTTCGGCTCGGCACTGCCTGTTCCGCCAAATGGACCCGGCCGGATGGCCAGGACGGCTGTCAGGGCGCCCGCTGCGGCAAGGGCCGCTGCAGCAGCCATGACGTTTCGCCATGCAAGATCGCCCAGGCCGCTGATCAGATGGGGTGCGGCGGATCCTAGCGTCAGGGCTCCTATGAGGATCCCGAAAGCCTTTCCGCGCAGGGCAGGGGGCGACCATGAAGCCATCAGCTTCATACCAACGGGATAGACGCCGGCCAAAAAAGCACCGGTCAGGAACCGCAGTCCTATAGCAGGAGCCAAGGCGTCCACGAAGCCTGCCAGAATGCCGGTGGCAACGGCGGCCCCGGCGGCACAAGTGCCGAGCAGGAGTTGTGGCGGGAATCTGTCGGCCAGGCTCAGCAATGAGGACGTGACCGCGCCGATCACGAAGCCAATTTGTACCGACGCTGTCAGCCAAACGCCGGCCACGGGACTGATACCCCATTCGTGCTGCAGGGTGGGGCCTACTGCTGACGCGGAGAACCAGACAGCGAGGCCAAGGACCTGTACGACGGCGATTAGGGCCTGCTGCCGGTTCAGTCGCTCAAAGTGCACAGTTGCCATCTTTTCATGCGCAGAAATGGAGGCGGGTAGCCGCGTTTGGCGCAGCTACCCGCCCAGAATTTGCTCCTATTCCAGCTCCTGGCGTTAGCGGAGGCGGGTGATAACGGGGACCGGGTTGGCCAGCGTGTCGCGGATCGGCGAGGTTGCCTCCAGCGACACGATCAGGTCTTCCAGGTCCTCGCGTGAAGTGCCGGGGCTGTCGATCTGGACGTCCACGGAGATCTGCTGGGCGCCTTTGCGGACGCTGTCATCAATTCCGAGGAAGCCGCTGAGATCGACATCGAAGTCCAGAGTCAGCGCGACGTGCTTGAGCGGGATGTTCTTGCCGGCAGCCAGGGAAGCAAGCGTGGCAATGTAGCAGGCAGCCAGTCCCTTGAGGATGTACTCGGCAGGACTGACAGCGGTATCGGTACCCAGGAGGGAGACCGGTTCGTCGCTGTGCAGCGTGAACCTGCCGCGGCGCGTTTCGTCAGCTGTGCCTGCCTGGGTGAGGGGGCCTGTGACGGTCTTTGCCGTCAGCCCTCCGGCTGACTCGCTGAGCATGCGGAAAGTGACCTTGCCGAGCTCGCGTTTTTCGGTGACGGCTGCCACCGTCGCTTCAATCGCCGCGAGGTCAGCGAAGGGCTCTTTGGCCAGGGTGTTCGTTTCAGTCATGGTGTTCCTTTCGTTTGTTTTGGTAGCGCTACTGCATTAGGGACTCCTGCTACGTCAGCGACTCCTGGTAGAACGGGTAGTCGGTGTAGCCCTTGGCCCCTTTTGCGCCCTCGCCGTAGAACGTGGACGGGTCCGATTCGTTCAGCGGAAGGCTGTCCTTCCATCGGCGTGCAAGATCCGGGTTTGCGATGGCGGGCCGGCCCACGACGACGGCGTCGGCGTGGCCGTCGGCGACCAGGGCAATCGCCTCATCCCGGGTGGTGACAACACCGAAGCCGCTGTTGACCAGAAACGGGCCACCGAACCGCGCGCGCAGGTCCTGGACGAGTGCACATGTGGGTTCGTGGTGGAGCATGCTCAGGTAAGCAAGGTTCAGCGGGGCAATGCCGTCCACTAGGGCCTCGTAGATTGCACGGACCTTGGAAGTGTCGCTCTCGGCTATGTCGTGCTGCTCGTTCTCCGGGGAAAGCCGGATACCGACCCGGTGAGCTCCGATCGCTGCTGCTACCGCGTTGGCGGTTTCGACGACGAAGCGGGCATGGTTTTCCGGCGCCCCACCGTAGCGGTCCGTGCGGACGTTGGTGTTGGGGGAAAGGAATTCGTGCAGGAGGAACCCGTTGCCTGCGTGCAGTTCCACGCCGTCGAAACCGGCTTCGATGGCGTTCAGCGACGCTGTAACGGTCTCCTCGATTACGGCCGGAAGCTCCTCGAGCTCGAGGGCATGCGGGACCGGGTACGGCTTCTTTCCCGTGGGTGTCCGGGCTTCCCCGTCCATGGGGATGGCACTCGGCGCCACAACGCGGTGACCGCCGGTGATGTCTTCGTGCGAGACCCGGCCACCGTGCATGATCTGGGCGAAGATCCTGCCGCCCTCGGCGTGGACGGCGCTCGTGACACCTTTCCAGCCAAGAATTTGTTCCTCTGTGACAAGTCCCGGCTGGCCGGAGTAGGAACGTCCCGCCAGGCCCGGGTAGGTGCCCTCACTGACAATGAGGCCCAGCGAAGCCCGCTGACGGTAGTGTTCAGCAACCAGCGGGCCGGGAATACCGTCGTCTCCGGACCGTGTCCGGGTCAACGGTGCCATGACCAGCCGGTTAGGAAGCTCAAGCTCGCCGAGGTTCAAGGGGGAAAACAACATCAATAGGGGCCTTTCAAAGAAGAATGAATGGCTGTGGAAACAGCCGTTGGGCGCAGGAAGGGGCGCCCTGGGGGCCAATTTGCCCCCAGGGCGTCATGGGACTGGCCGGTGATTGTCGGGAAGGCTAGGAAACTCCGGCCGCGGCGTGGGTGTGGCCTGCGGCCACCGAGTCCGGTGCTCCTTCGTAGAACTTCATAGCCATGAACCCGTGGGCGAAGCTGCCGCCCGCTCGCAGTGCCGAAGCGATCATGACTGTTTCGGACAGTTCCTCAGCGGTCGCACCTTCGGCCTTCGCGGCCTTTACATGGGCTTCAATGCAGTATGCACACTGGGTCGTGAGCGCCACGGCAACGGCCATGAGCTCGGTGTTCTTCCGTGAAATAACCTTGTTGGCGCCGCTCAGTGCTTCCTGGTCGAATGCCAGGAAAGCCTTCACCGCGTCCGGCGCTCCGGTACGGAGGTTGCGGAGGTAACGGTGGTCTGTGTGCTCATGGTATGTCATGGGATTTCCCTTCGTTTGGGCTGCGTAATGGGTGAGAATGACAGAACTGAATTGATGGAAACTAGCTGAGGTACGGTGACAGCCGTGTTTCGAACGCGTCCTTGGGCATGGCGCCAAGGAAGGAGCCCACGACGTCGCCGTTGTTGAAAACCCTGAACGCAGGGATCGACGTGACAGCGTACTTCCGGGCGAGTTCGGGATTCTCGTCGACGTTTACCTTGATGACTTCGATCTTTCCTTCCTGCTCTTGTGCCAGCTGGTCAAGAACAGGACCAACGGCGCGGCAGGGCGGGCACCAGGGAGCCCAGAAATCGACCAGGACAGGAAGTCCGTTCTGCAGGACATCGGACTGAAATGTGGACGTTGTCGTCGCTCGTACAGACATTGGTTTCCTCTTTTATCTATCTTGTTTCGGTTGGTAGGAATTCAACAGCCGAGGATTGGCCGGAGCCCGCAGGGGTTCTCAAAGCTGGGTGGTGCCGCCGTCAACAGCCATGTCAGTTCCGGTAATGAAACTCGCGTCATCGGAGGCAAGGAAGGTGATCGCCTCGGCGATCTCTTCAGCCGCTCCCAAACGGCCCATCGGAACGGAACCCGCCAGTCCGGCGCGCACGGCGTCGGCATCCGTCGCTCCGGCAAACAATCCGTCGAGGATTGGCGTCTCCACCGGGCCGGGGCTGACGGAATTGACCCGGACGTTCCGGCCCATGAGTTCCGCGGCCCAGCTGCGGGCGAAGGACCGAACGGCGGCCTTGCTTCCTGAGTACGCGGTAAAGTCCGCCCACCCCAGCATGTGACCGACCCCGGCAACCAAGACCACAGCGCCTCCGTTGTTCAGCAGGGGCAGCGCCTTCTGAACCGTGAAGAACGTGCCGCGGGCATTGATGCCGAACGTCTTGTCGAAGTGCTCCGGAGTAGCTTCAGGGAGGGTTGCGGCTTCAGCAATGCCTGCGTTGGTGACGATAACGTCTACGGAACCGCGCTCCCGCTTCACCTGTGCCCACAGGCGGTCGAGATCGTCCAGGTTTGCGATATCACCCTGCACGGTAACTACCTCTCCCCCCAGCTCGGCGCTTGCCTTGGCAAGATCCTCTTCACGGCGGCCAGTGATGTACACGTAGGCACCCTCAGCAATGAACTTCTTGGCGGTAGCGAGTCCGATTCCGCTACTGCCGCCCGTAATCACTGCTGTCCTGCCAGTCAACTTGCCCACGAAGATTCCAATCTTTTATGTAGTGGTCACTAAAGAACTGATGAGATATACTGTAGCGAAGACTACAGAAAAAGCAAATCGCGGCCACGAACGCCGTAGAGGAGGGTTGACATGACCAGAGGCCGTAAGCGCGCTTTCGATGGCGACGCCGCCCTGTACACAGCCATGGAGCTGTTTTGGCGCCAAGGCTATGAGGGCACTTCCATAGCGGACCTCACCCAGGCGCTCGGCATTAATCCGCCAAGCCTGTACGCGGCCTTTGGCAGTAAGCGTGAACTGTTCGAAAAAGCGTTGGACCGCTATATGTGCGAGCGGACGGTTCAGCTGGAGGTGGCAATGGCGGAGCCCACTGCTTACCAGGCAGTGTTACAACTGTTGACGGGGAGAGTTGAAGTCTTCACAGCTCCGGGCCGGCCTGCCGGCTGTATGACAATTCAGGCCGGCCTGTCGTCCGGGCAGCCGCACCATGAAATAGTCGATCTCCTTGCGGCTGCCCGCGAGGAGATGAGGCGGACCGTCCTGAATCGGTTCGACAAATCCGTCTCGGGCGGCGACTTGCCAGCCGGGACCGACTGCGCCGCCCTGGCGCGGTGTGTCATGGCGGCAATTTACGGACTGAGTGTTGAAGCAGCCTCCGGCGCCCCCAAGGAGGAACTCCAAGCCGCTGCCATCCTCGCCGCGCAGGTGGTGCCGAGGCCCTAAATGGCCCTTGGAAAGTTGAGGATGACGGATACCTTCATGCCATGGGTCCTAGCAAGGTTTTGTTGACGCACGCCAACCGAGGAGCGTCTTGGGAGAGTTGCCTTCCGCCTTTTACACGAAGTGTTAAAATTGTGTAGTTCCCGGGTCCCCGGATCTCAACAATGGCTGACAGCGAGGGCAAATCATGAGCAATGAACCCAGGAGGGCAACGGTGCCAGCAACGGAGGGACTTCAGGGGTTGGACGCCGAGTCAATCAACCGCATCCTTGAGCCTCTGGTGGAGCCCCTGCAGGCGGCCGTTTCACAACCAACAGAAGTCGTACTACACGACTTACAGCGCATCCCGAACACGGTGCGGGCCATTGCCGGGGTTGTTACCGGCAGGCGGATTGGTGACCCGCCTACTGACAAACTTCTCGAAAGAGTGGCTGCCGGAGATTTGAGCCATGAGGTCGGTTACCGATCCCAATTGCCAGACGGCCGAATACTCCAAAGCACTACCATTATCTATTCGGACAGGGACGGGCGAGCGGCCGCAGCACTGTGCCTGAACACCGACGTTTCGGCTTGGGTCACGCTGCGCTCGGCCATGGACCGCTTCGTCCTCGGGCATGAAGGTGTGCCCACGCAGGCGCAGGCCTCACCCGCAGCCAAGAGGCCGGAGTCCGGGTCGGAGCGCCCGAACGCCAGTGAGTATTTCCCGCATAGTGTAGAAGAACTGAGCGAACGCCTCATCGATGCAGCCATATCCGCTGTTGGGGTTCCGCCTGGAGAAATGCGTAAGGAACAAAAGGTACAAGTAGTGGCGGAGCTTGACCGGCGTGGCTTTTTCCTGATTAAGCAGGCAGCCGAAACAGCAGCCGCTGCGTTAGGAGTGACCCGGTTCACGATCTATAACTACCTGAACGAAGTGAACGGAACGGCTGAAGAGAGTGCTTGAAAAGGACTAGGCCCAGACAGTGTAGTCCAGGCTTAGTTCCAGCATTCAGCTCAATGAGTTGGGCGTACCCGTCCCATGCGTTCAACTGCCTCGGTCAGGATTGCTTGGGAAGTGGCGAAGTTCAGCCGGACATGCCCGGCACCGCCGCTTCCGAACACATGGCCTGAGCTCAGTGCCACTCTGGCCTCGTCCAAAAAGAGCCTGGCCGGGCCGGCCAGGTCACTCACCACGGCGAGTCCGGGGCGACTGTCAGGTGTTTGGCCCCCAAGATGGCCGCAGTCCAGCCAGGCCAGGTACGTTCCTTCGGGTTGCCGGTAGCCTACGTCGGGCAAATGCTCCGCAAGCAACCGGCCAAGCAGGGCCCGGTTTGAATCCAGCCCTTGGAGCAGGGCTTTGAGCCACTCTTGCCCATGCTCAAGCGCGGCGGTGTGGGCTATGAGGCCGAGGTGGCTTGGTCCGTGGCTGACCTCTTCGGGCATGCGGTTGAGGTCTGCGACGGCAGTGGGCCCGGCAACAGCTAAGGCTGCTTTAAGGCCTGCCAGGTTCCACGCTTTGGAAGCAGACATTACAGCGAACCCGTTTTCAGAGCCGGGCACGCTCAAGTAGGGGATAAACCGCGCTCCGGGCAGGACAAGCGGGGCGTGTATCTCATCCGAAACCACCCGTACACCGAACTTGATTGCGAGCTCCGCAACTGCGCTGAGTTCGCCTACCGTGTGAACTGTTCCAGTGGGGTTGTGGGGGTTGCTCAGCAGGTAGGCGGCCCGGCGTCCTTCCTGTCGAATCCGGCCAAAGGTTTCCTCGAGCGAGTCCAGGTCAATCCGCAGATCCTGGCCCAAAGGCGCCTCAACAATCTGCCTGCCGTCGTGGCTGACGAAGGCATAGAACGGTGCGTAGACCGGGGAGTTAACCACGACCGCGTCGCCGGGACTCGTGACCAGGCGCAGGAGTTCCACGACGCCCATCATGACGTCCGGCACGATCGCCGTTCTGCTCACATCCAGACCGCTCCATCCCCAGTTCCCTGCAGCGAAAGCCCCAAACGCCTCGGCGTAGGCAGTTCCTATCGGATAACCCGTGTCCCCAATGTCGATGGCACGATGAAGGGCATCGGCGACGGGCCGTGCGAGCCTGACGTCCATCTCGGCGACCCATAGCGGCAGCACTTCGTCGGGGTGCATACGCCATTTCATGCTGGTGCGCTGGCGAAGCTCCGCCAGGCTAAGCTCCTCCAACGGGTTGGGCACGTCAATGGCCGGGAGCGGATCGCCGGCATTCATCGCGTTTGCCGTCAGCACTGGACTGCCAACTCAATTTCGACACAGGCCCCCAACGGAAGGGAAGCCACTCCCAACGCCAGGCGTGCGTGCCGGCCCCGGTCGCCCAGTGCGTCCAAGATTACCTGGGACGCTGCATCGACGACGGCTGGCGCGTTGTTGAATCCATCGCCGGCTGCGACGTAGCCGCCCAGCCGCGCAACGCCCTTCACATCATCCAGGGAACCCAAGGTCTCGCGGATGACGTCAAGGCAGTTGCCGGCTGCCAGGGCTGCCGCTTCCCTTGCCTCTTCAATGGTGACTGCCGTCCCTACATGGCCCGGATAAAGAAGCCCGGCGTCGTTGACGGGAAGCTGGCCCGAAATGAACAGCAACTCGCCCACGCGCATGGCACGGGCATAAAGAGGCGGCGCGGTAACTGGCTGAGTCATGGTTGTGCCTTCCATCTAGTCGAATATCGGTGCCGGAGAACAGAGCAGGGGAAGCTGCAGGCGTGGCCTCAGGCCGCGCTGACCATGATTACACAGAAAGTGTAGATATGGAAGCCACGTCCGTGGAAACGGGCCTTCGCCGGGACGGTTGCAACTAAACATTTAAGGTTTTTGCAACGAACTGTTGATTAAGCTGTGATGTGGAGCATATCCTCAACTCACAAGTGAAAGCCTGGAGGCATTCCAGCGCCCGGGCATTCAATCCCGCTCTCGCTGTTACCCAGCCTTCCCCCGTGCTTGGATACCGCGGCAGCGGATGCAGGAAAACCCGTCAAGTCCAGGACAGACGCCCAATTCGGACCATCGTTGCCCAGTCCGACACATCAGCGCCGCCGCCCCAAGAAAGGCCCCCATGTCTACTCCGCTATCCGACCTTGACCTGCCGCCAGAGCGGGTAAACCCCCGTC
The DNA here is from genome assembly GCF_040812005.1 of Arthrobacter sp. HS15c. Taxonomy (NCBI): domain Bacteria; kingdom Bacillati; phylum Actinomycetota; class Actinomycetes; order Micrococcales; family Micrococcaceae; genus Arthrobacter; species Arthrobacter sp. HS15c. The sequence continues at coordinate 267,850 of NZ_JBFOHM010000002.1, read as the reverse complement.
AATCCAGCCGCGTCCATGCTGAAGACGCTGGCTATCACAAGAGCCTGAAGCCACGACAGATCCAGATGATTGCCATTGGCGGCGCGATCGGCACGGGCTTGTTCTTGGGTGCCGGCGGTCGCCTGGCGGCCGCGGGTCCCTCGCTGATCCTTGCCTACGCCATCTGTGGATTCTTTGCCTTCCTCATTCTCCGCGCTCTTGGCGAGCTGGTACTCCACCGGCCCACGTCCGGCTCGTTCGTTTCCTATGCTCGCGAGTTCTTTGGCGAGAAAGCTGCTTTCGCATCCGGTTGGTTCTATTGGCTTGTCTGGGCCACGACGACGGTGGCCGACACTACCGCCGCGGCACTGTATATGAATTTCTTCGGCAACTATGTGGCATGGATCGGAACGGTTCCGCAGTGGGCATGGGCCCTCATATCACTCGTGGTAGTGCTTGCACTGAACCTGATCTCGGTCAAGGTCTTCGGCGAAATGGAATTCTGGTTCGCCTTTGTCAAGGTGGCGGCGCTGGTTGTCTTCCTCGTCGTCGGCACCTACTTCGTCATTTTCGGAACACCTGCGGGGTCCCCGGTCGGCATCCAGCTCATCCTGGACAACGGCGGCTTCTTCCCCACAGGCCTGCTCCCCATGATCGTCCTGATGCAGGGCGTCATATTCGCCTACGCTTCGATTGAACTGGTGGGTACGGCCGCCGGCGAAACCGAGAACCCCGAAAAGATCATTCCCAAGGCCATCAACTCCGTCATCTTCCGCATTGCAGTGTTCTACGTCGGCTCGGTCGTGCTGCTTTCCCTGCTGCTTCCGTACACGTCATACCAAAAGGGTGTCAGCCCGTTCGTGACGTTCTTCGGCTCCATCGGCATCCAGGGTGTGGACGTCATCATGAACCTGGTGGTCCTGACCGCAGCCCTGTCCTCCCTGAACGCGGGCCTTTACTCCACGGGCCGGATCCTGCGATCCATGGCCGTCAACGGCTCGGCTCCCACGTTCGCCTCCCGCATGAACAAGGCCGGCGTTCCATACGGCGGCATCGCCATCACCGCAGGCGTATCCCTCCTCGGCGTGCCGCTGAACTACCTGGTCCCGGGCGAAGCCTTCGAAATCGTCCTCAGCGTCTCGGCCGTCGGCATCATCACCACGTGGGCCACCATCCTTCTATGCCAGATCCAGCTCAAACGCTGGGCGGACAAAGGCTGGCTTACGCGCCCCTCATTCAGGATGTTCGGCGCACCCTACACCGGATACATCTCGGTCATCTTCCTGGCGGCGGTTTTGGTCATGATTTTCGTCGACTCTCCACCAACGCTCCTAATTACCCTGGTGGCCGCCGCCCTCATGGGGGTCGGATGGTTCGTCTGCAGGGAGCGTATCAGGGGCATTGCACAGACACGTGACAGCTTTACTGGCGCCTCCTCAACACTGCCGAAGCCGGGCGAGTCACATACCACCCCATCAACAACAAAGGAATACAAATGAACACCGCAACCGCACAGCCCAATGTCGACCAGACCGCCGTCGAAGCAACCGTCGCAGCCGTGACCGCCCAGCGTGAACTCGGCCAACTGACCTTCACCCTGCTCAGCCAGTCCACCGGCGGCCTGACGGCGAAGACCCAGACCGGCCCGCTGGTCCAAGCCGGGGTTCCGGACGAATCACGTCTCGGGAAATTCACGCTGCACAGCGACGAACCCCTCGGCCTGTTGGGAACCGACACCGCCGTCAGCCCCTCCGAATACCTGCTCAAGAGCCTCGCCGGCTGCTACACGGCAACCCTGGCCTTCCTCGCCGCGGCACGAAACATCACCCTGAACGAGGTCCGCCTGACGCTGGGCTTCGAGACAGATCTCAGCGGCTTCCTGGGCATCGATAAGACCGTCCGCAAGGGAGCCAACCAGGTGACCGTCGACGTGGAGATCGACAGCGCAGGCACCCCTCGCGAGCAGCTCGAGGAACTCGTGAAGGCTCTCCAGGAGACTTCGCCCATCCGGGACACCATCGCCAACCCGGTAACCGTCACCACCCGACTCGTCTAACACAATTCGACCCCGGGTTCCGGCCTTGCTTCTTGGGTCGGAACCCGGGGTTGAGCACCATCCAACGACGCCGTTTAAGCTCCCAGCCGTCCGGCAACCAGGCGTTCGTCAGGATCGGCACCGGGCATGGGATCGCCGTCGTAAACCTTCTGGCCGGCAAACCATGTCTGAGTGGCAGTAATGTGGCGGACCTGGTCCACGTCTATCTGGTGGGGGTTGGCGCTGAGCACAACGAAGTCAGCGGACTTGCCGGGCGTCAGTGCCCCGGTGACATCATCGAGGCCCATCGCCTCGGCGGACCAGGTGGTGTAGACGCTAATGGCTTCGTCCAGGCTGATGGCCTGTTCGGGCCAAAGACTCCCAGGGAACATGCCGGTGGGGTCCATCCGGGTCACCAGTCCGTAGATGCCTTCCCAAGGGTTCGGGGAGATGCTCACCGGCCAGTCAGACCCGCCGGCGATCCGCGCACCGGCATCGAGAAGTGCCCGGTTCGGCTGCATCCTGGACGCCCTCTCGGCCGGCAGGACGGCAGCTATTGCCTGGGTGATGACGCCCGGAAACCAGAGCGAGGGAGAAATGTCGGCGGTGACATCCAGCTCGGTAAATCGCGGAATATCATCCGGTTGGACGAACTGGCCATGCGCGATGTGGTACTTCACGTCGGAGTAGCCTGCGGCGCGGACCTTCTCCACGGTGTCCAGCACTAGCCGCACCGAGGCGTCCCCGGTGCAGTGGATCTTCGCAGAGATGCCGCGATCCGCTGTTCGCAGCAGCCACCCCTCCAGCTCGTCCGCCTGCAATGCTGTGGTGCCGCAATGGCATTCCGGGAAGCCGACGCCGGGGAGGTACGGCTCGATGAAGGCTCCGGTGCCTGCCGGCGGGACGCCGTCGAGGAAGATCTTGATGAAGTCAGGGCGGTGATGTTCGCTTCGAAACCCGTCCCGGTGGGCGATGATGTCTTCCCCCAGCGGGTGGGTGCCGAGAATCGGGTCGTTCACCGGCATCGACGTGACAATCCAGGCCTTCAGCTGCCCGGCGTCGTCAAGCGCCTTCAGCGCCTGCATCTGCTGGAGGGAGGAAGCTGCGTCCTGGAAGCCCGTCACGCCGCACGAGTGGAGGATGCCGATCCCACGTTCAACCGCTTGCCCGAGCATCTGTACGGATTCCGGGCGGAGCCGTGCCAGGGTCTGCTCAAGGAGCACCCCTGCGGCCTCGATCAGGACCCCGGTCGCCTTGCCTGTGGCGTCCCGGAGGATCTGGCCGCCTTGGGGATCCTGGGTCTGCCTGCCAATACCGGCGAGCTCCAGGGCCACCGAGTTCGCCCAGCGGTTGTGTTTGCTGTCGTCTTTGAGCAGCGCCGGGCGTCCTTGCGTGGCTGCGTCCAGCCGGGCGAGCGCCTCGGTTGAGTTGATTTCGGCCAGGAGCCCGGAGCCCCAGCTGCCGCCCACCAGCCATTCGTCCGGTCCGAGCCCCGCAGCGTAGCGCGCAACCGCAGCAAGGAGCTCATCCAGGCTCAGGACCGGGGGAACGTTGAGTTCGAACAGCTCCATCTGTCCCGCAACCATGTGATGGTTGTGCACGTCAAGCAGGCCCGGCATCACGTAAGAGCCGTGGAGGTCAATGATGCGGGTATGAGGCCCGCATGCCAGCTCTGCGTCCTCGTCCAGGGCCAGAACCTTGCCGTCCTTGACAGCCAACTTCGAAACCACTGGTTGGGCGCTGTCCAACGTAGCGATAGTTCCATTTACCAGCACCAAATCCGCCGTATTACCAATCAAACAACCCATCCCCTTCAGTAGTGATGGAGACGACTCTAGGGAGGTGTGGAACGGGATCGGTTGTCATTTCGCGCACAACACTAAGCTTTCCGCGACCACCTGAAGCCGGGCATCAATGGCGATGCCCGGCTGGGCAGCCGGCTGGGGAACCTGCTGGGAACGGATCTACTCTCGTAGGAGGGACTACTTGGCGAGGAAGGCCAGCAGTGCCTCGCTCACTTCCTCGCCGTGAGTCCAGAGCAGCCCGTGGGGAGCTCCCTCGATCTCTACGTAGTCCGCCGTTGGCAGCGCCTTGTAAAACGGGCGCCCGGTGGCATCTATAGGCAGGATGTTGTCCGCGGTTCCATGCAGGATGAGGGCAGGAACATCGATCTTCGGGATGTCGGCCCTGAAATCTGTGGTCCAGGTGGGCACGGCCGCGCTCGAGGCATACCACGAAGCGCCGGCAGCCACATTCCAGCTGTTACGCAGGGCTTCTTTAGACAGGCGGGTTCCGAGGTTTTCGTCGGTGTTGAAGAAATTCTTGTAGAAGTCGGAGAAGTAAGCGTAGCGGTCAGTGGTGACGGCGTCGAGAATTCCGTCGAAAACCTCCTGTGGGACGCCGTCGGGGTTGTCATCGGTCTGCAACAGGAACGGTTCCAGGGAGGCCAGGAAGGCTGCCTTCGCAACGCGGTCCGATCCGTAGGTGCCAAGGTAACGGCCTACTTCGCCGGTTCCCATCGAGAAGCCGACCAAAACAGCGTCCGTGAGGTCAAGGGTTTCCAGGATCACGTTCAGGTCGGCGGCAAACGTGTCGTAGTCGTAACCGATGGTGGGCTGGCTGGAGCGCCCGAACCCCCGGCGGTCATAAGTGATGACGCGGTACCCGGCGTTGAGCAGGGCAGCGCTCTGCTTCTCCCAGGAATGGCCGTCCAAGGGATACCCGTGGATGAGCACTACCGCCTGGCCCGCGCCGTGGTCCTCGTAGTACAGCTCGATGTCAGTGCTGTTTTCTGTTCCGACCGTAATGAAAGCCATGGGATGATCCTTTCGAGTGCAGAGAACGACCGTTCTCTGGTGACTTGCATTACTATAGAGAACGATCGTTATCCGCGCAAGTCCTTTTGGGAAGCAGGGCCACAGTGGTGCCAGACCAGATTGCTCCGGGGATAAAAACGTCTTCCGGCCCGGCCGATGATGAGACTTCGCGGCTATCAGCCCTCGAAGCGGCCGACCGGCTCTTCTATGCCAAAGGGATCCAGGGCGTAGGGATGGATGAACTGCGCACCGCCTCAGGGATCTCCCTGAAACGGCTCTACCGGCTGTTTCCATCCAAGGATGCAATCGTGGAGCAAGTTCTGCTCGCCCGCCACAGAAAGTGGACGGAGGGAATCAGCTCTGCGGTGGCCCGCGAGACACAACCCCGTGAGCGGCTCCTGGCTGTCTATGACTTCCTTGCCGCGTGGTTCATCCAGGAAGACTTCCGCGGATGTGCCTTCATCAACTCTTTTGGCGAGCTCGGAGGCACGTCTGCCCGGGTTGCCGAAATCGTCAGGAGTCACAAGGAGGACTTCCAGAAGTATCTTTCGACTCTCACCGCAGAGATGGGCGCGCCGCCTGCCTTGGCCCCGCAACTGGCCATACTGGCAGAGGGAGCGCAGACCACCGCCGCAATCTCAGGCAACGCCGAGCCCGCCCGGCAAGCCCGCGCGGCCGCCGAAGTATTGATCGGGGCGGCACTGGTCGGTCAGTAGGTGTCCGGCTTCGCCGGCGCTGTTGTTTCTGTTCGTGAGGCCAGGGTGTTGAGGAGTCGCGTGAGTCCACGCTTGAGGGAGGAATACTCGTCACCGTCGTCGAGGAGGCGCGCGTACTCGCGCTCAATCCGCGTCAGGAGTGCGTAGCAGAGCTCGACGGCGGCTTGGCCGCGGTCCGTGAGCATGACGACGCGGGCCCGCCGGTCAGTTGGATCGGGAATCCGGGTGATATAGCCGGCAGCTTGGGTGTCGTCGAGCAGTTGGGCCATGGCCTGCTGTGTCATGCCAAGCCGTTCCGCCAGGACGCTGCCGCGCGTCCCATCCTCGTCGAGCGCCTCGAAAAGCGCCGTGTGCCGCATTCGGATGTCGGTGTACCCCTCATCGCCAAGAGCTTCGAAGAAATCCGCTTCGCACGCCTTGAAGACCCTGTTGGCGAGGAGCGCCATCGGCAGCTCTGGGGGCGTTTTCATTCTTTCCACACTATCGCGATGTCCGGCATACGCTATACTCAAGTTACCTGTCTATCAGGCCACTTGAGTATATAGGAGAAAACGGCATGAACGCATACATCGGCAAAGCCTTGCAGTTGGACCTCATCGACACCGACGGCAAGGGCTTCGCACTGGAGCCCGGACGTGCCACCTTCGTCTACTTCATGCGGGCACCCACTTGCCAGCAATGCAACAGCGCCGTCCGCAAACTTGCAGCGCGCCAGGACGCCCTGCGCACCGTCGGCGTCGACGTCGTCGTCGCCCTCCCCACCGGGACCGAAGAGGCGGCCGCCTGGAAGGCAGCAAAGCGTGTGCCATTCGACGTCGTCACCGGCCGCAGCGGAACAGCCCACGAGGAAGCCGGCCTACTCCGGAAGGTGTTCGGGCTGATCCAGCAATCCGGCGGAATGCTACTGGACCAGGACGGACAGGTCCGCTACTCGCACGTCGCGACCAACCCCGGAGATAGCCTCCGCCTGCCCGAACTGGACGAAGCCATCCAGAACCTGCCCATCTCCCGATAACCCCAGCCCCAATCACAGAACCGAAGGAACCTGCATGCACACGACCACCGCCTCCCGCTACGATCTGCCAAGCCGACGTCGCCGTTAAGCTGGATCGCTCCGCCAGGCCAGCGGTCTCGGATTTGCTTCCGGCACCGCTGGCCAGGTTTGAGATGTCCGGGGCGATGTTGGCGACTACCCAGTGCCACAAGCCGCTGCCGGTGGTGCGTCGGATTATAGGCGGTGACGGCTAAACTTTTCACCACTACCTCGGATTCTCGATGGCAGGACACAACGTGGCGCGGGCCATCATCACCGTCACCTACGGGGCATAACCCATCCAAACCGGCTCCCGGCACTCCCCCACTGAACACCACGGGGAGCCGGACGGAGGGTCCTTACTGTCACCCTGCGCAGGACTCCAGAGCGATCGCGTCGGGAATCGTGGTGCACCGAAGCGGGGCGCCCTTGACAAGAAGACATCAGGCTCGCACTCCTTGTGCGAGAAGGCACCATTACCGGAACCCAAGATCATTCCGGCGACCTCAGATCGGCCAGCTAGGCCTTCTCCCAGCCCGCTTTCGCCAAAGTAAATTGGACGATCCCTCCTGATTTCGCTCATTTGAGCGCCCACCTTTTACATATTGAGCGTTTGGTCCATACTTTAGGAAAGCTCAAACTGAGAGGTGGACCACACAAATGAGCACAACCGGCACGAATGGTGGCGTGGACGCTGTCATCGACGCAGCACGTTCCTTTGTCTCCGCCGAAGAAGGAGCGGTAAGGGACGTCGTTGATCAAATCGACGAGACGTTCGTCCGCGTCGCATCGCTAGTTCTCAATTCCACCGGAATGGTAGTGCTCACGGGAGCCGGAACGAGCGGATTCACAGCCGCCCGCAGTGCCCATCTCCTGTCAGTTACGGGAACCCCGGCCTACTTCCTTAACCCGACCAACGGCCTGCACGGGTCGATGGGCTCGCTGAGGCCGGACGACGTCATGATCGCGCTGTCAAAGGGCGGATCCTCGGGTGAAGTTAACGAGCTGGCTCTAAGGGTGGCAACTCAAGGGGTAAAGGTCGTTGCGCTAACCTCCAACGCGGAATCGCCCTTGGCGGCATCCGCCGACATAGCAGTCACGTTCCGCCCATTCCCCCCTGCTGACCCAGGCAGCCTCATCGCCATGGGCAGCACCCTGGCGCACAGTGCATGGCTGGACGCCTTAGCTGTGGTTCTAATGCGCGCCCGACAGTACCCCTGGGACAGAGTCCAGTACATCCACCCCGGCGGTGCGGTCGGCAAGGTGCCGGCACTCCCTCCAGCCGTTGAAGCTCTGGACATCCCTGTAATGCCGCTCAACGAAAAGTTGAGGAACTGACTGGCGTTCACTGTCCGCGACCGCCTCGATGCCGTCAACGACTTCCCCAAGATTTATGTCCGCTAGATCGGACCGATGGCGCCGCTGGGCCAGCACAGCTAGCCCGTAATCAAGTCAACCAAATCCCCCGCTAGCGCATTCGCGCCATATCGCTTTACTTAATTCTTCAGAACAGAGAGGTTCCCATGAACAAGCGACGCATCCCGGAAGAACTTGGGATACTCGGCGTCCTCATAGCAGTGGTCGTCGTGCTCAGCCTTCTGTCCCCGACATTCCGTACCATTGATAACGCTCTGGTGCTGCTGGTGAACGGCACCGTGATTGCCTTCCTTGCACTGGGGCAGACCTTCGTCCTGTTGACCGGCGGAATTGACCTCTCAACCGGCGCCAATGTGGCCATGACCGGGGTGCTTTCAGCACTGCTGATGCAATCAGGACTCCCGTGGCCGGTTGCTGCGCTTCTTGGTCTCGCGGTTGGAACAACACTAGGAGTCGTAAATGGCCTCCTGGTTCATTACCTGAAGATCCCCGCCTTCATCGCCACGTTCTCAACGCAGGGTGTCGCCCTGGCGATTCCACTCATCGCCACGGGCGCTAACTCCGTCTCGGTAGTCGACGTCGGATTTTCGTGGATCGGGCAAGGCAAAATCGCCGGCATTCCGCTTCCTGTTGTCCTGTTGGTCATCACGGCGGTCGTGGCAGGGTGTTACCTCCGGCTGACCCGCCCCGGGGTGCACATCTATGCTATGGGCGGGAACAAAGCCGCAGCCCGCCTCGCAGGTGTCAATATCCCCCGCACCACCGTCCTCGTGTACGCCGTCAGCGGTTTCTGCGCGGGAATGGGCGGCATCATTGCCACGTCGCGCTTGATGGTCGGATTCCCCGCTACAGGAACGGGCAACGAGCTTTTCTACTCAATCGCCGCAGCCGTCGTGGGAGGCATCTCCCTTTTTGGAGGAGTCGGGACCATCCTTGGCGCGATGATCGGCGCGGTTCTCATCGCCGTAGTCAGCAACGGAATGAACGTCCTCAATGTCCAAAGCTACTGGCAGTCCTTGGTTATCGGCCTCATCATCCTCGCGGGCGTTTCCTTCGACACCTACCGACGGAGCCGGGCACGCAAACCCTCACCGATACCACCAGGCAAAGACACATCGACCACGGCCGGATCACACACCTCCACCGGACCCGGTCCGGCGGCTTCCCAGACCTCAAACGCCCCTCTTTCACAATCCTAATAATCGCTCTAGAAAGGTATGACCAATGAAGATCAAACTCGCCCCCCTTGCAGCAATCGCGCTGCTGGCCCTGAGCATGGCAGGCTGTTCGAACGCATCTACCGAAGCCAAGCCTGACGGCTCCGCTTCACCGGCGGGCCTACCAGCCTCGTGCACGGGTGACAAGCCGACCATCGGCGTCGCGTTACCCAACACCGTGAACCCTTACTACGTTTCCATGAAGAAGAGCTTCGAGGATCACGGCAAGGAACTTGGCTACGATGTCAAGGTCGCCATCGCGAACGACAACGATTCAAACCAGCTGGCTCAGATCGATTCCTTCATCCAGCAGGGCGTCTGCGCCGTAGCGCTGAACGCCGTCAACTCGGGTCCTGGTGCGGCCAGCGTTGCCAAGCTGAATGCGGCAAAGATTCCCGTGTTCACCGTGAACGTGATCGTCTCAGACCAGGACTTGAAGACCCAAAACGCCTCGTACGTCCAGTATGTCGGTGCAGACCAGGTGGCCGGCGGCAAGCAGATGGGTGAGCAGGCGCTCAAAGACCTCGGCAAGGACGCCAAAATCGTTGCCGGGATCATCGGCAACCCCGACCAAATCCCAACCAACCAGCGCGATGAAGGCTTCACCACCGCCCTCAAGGCCAACCCGAATGCCAAGGTCAGTACCACGGTCAACGGAAAAATCGACCCGAGCGTCAGTCTCCAGGTCGCCGGCGACCTCCTGCAGGGCAACCCGGACCTGAACGTTATTTTTGCCGACGCCGGCCCTCACGCAGTCGGTGCGCTGCAGGCCGTTTCGCAGCAGAACAAAAAGGACAAGGTCAAGGTCTATGCCTTCTGCGCAGCCGACACCCCGCTTCAGGACAACTACGCAGCCTGCGCCGCTCAGGAACCGGCTGAATACGCCAAGATCACGCTAGACAACATGAAGACCTTCATTGGCGGAGGGAACGTTGAAAAGCAGGTCCTACAGCCACTGAAGGTCTTTGTCAGCGGTCAGACACCGGGCCCCGGCGAAGTCGGCTAAATACACCTGGTCCCGGGCGAACACGAAAAGAAGGAAGATGAACCATGTCTGATGTGTCAGGACTTGTTGTCACCGACATCTCCAAGACCTACGGCGCCACGCGGGCGCTGAGCAACGTCAGCCTGCGTGTCCGCCCGGGCGAAGTTGTGGCCCTCATCGGCCACAACGGAGCAGGAAAATCCACCCTGCTCCGCTCCCTCTCCGGGGCTGAAGTTCCGGACAGCGGAACCATCAGCGTTGACGGGAACGCCTCGGGCTTCAGCTCGCCGAAAGACGCAACAGATGCCGGCATCGCCTGCGTCTACCAGGAGCTGAGCCTGATTGACCAGCTGAGCGTTGCAGAGAATGTTTTCCTGGGACAGGAACGGAAATCGGGAGCACTCCTCAACCGCAATGAGATGCAGCGCATCGCCGACGACCTTTGCCGCGAGTACGGTATCCCGGTCAGGGCCACAGACGCTGTCGGGACTCTTTCAGTGGCCCAACGCCAACTGCTGGAAGTCGCACGCGCCATCCACCACGAGGCCAAATATCTGCTCTTGGACGAGCCCACAACGGCACTGGAAGAACAGCAGGTGCATGACCTGCTTGCAATCATCCGGCGCCTGACCCGGGAAAAGGGCGTCGGCGTGCTGCTGGTCGACCACAAACTCGACGAGGTATTTGCCGTGGCCGACCGGATCGTTGGACTCTCAAACGGCCGTATCGTTCTGGACGGCGACGTCAACGAAGTCGACAGGCAGATCGTCGTCGATGCCATCATCGGCGATCATGAAGTACCCGTGGAGGAGATCGTCGGAGGCGGGCCCCTTCCAGGGGACATAGAAGAAATCAACGAGGAAGAGCTGCGGAAGACGTTCGGCGCCCCCGTGCTCGAGGCTGTAAACGTTCGCGGCAACGGGCTGTCCGGAGTAAGCCTCAAAGTCCATCAAGGGGAAATCCTCGGCATCTACGGCCTGATCGGCTCAGGTCGCTCCAGATTCCTGCGCACTGTCTATGGTGCAGAACCCTTGGCAGAAGGAGAATTGTCCCTCGAACGAGGGAAGTACACTCCCCGACGTCCCGGAGACGCCATCAAGGCCGGGGTAGCCTTCGTCTCGGAAGAACGCAAATCCGACGGATTCATCCCTCAACTGTCGTCCGTCGACAACGCTGTGCTTCCCATCCTGGGACGCCATATGCGGGCCGGGTTGCTGAACTGGAAAAAGTTGCGCGGCAGCGCCGATGAGGTGCTTTCGCAGATGAGGATCCGCGGTGAGATCACATCACCGATCACTGCTCTTTCTGGCGGCAACCAACAGAAGGCCCTGTTCGCCAGGGCAACCCTGCAGGCGCCACGACTGCTACTGCTCGACGAGCCCACCAAGGGCGTAGACATCGGAGCAAAGCAGGAGATCCATAACATCATTCGCCGTCTCGCACGCGAAAAGAACGTCGCTGTCATCGTGGTATCCAGTGAAGAGGAAGAACTGACAGGCCTGGCCAACACCATCTGTGTCTTCCGAAAGGGCAGCTGCGATGGCACGGTCTTCGCGAAAGAGTCAGTCAGCCCTGCACAGCTGCGCGAGCTTGCCTGGGACGACCCCGCAGAACTGCGGGCGTAAGCGCCAGGTGCGGGCACCGGTTGAGGTAAACCGGTGCCCACTGCCCCACGAGGCCGAGGTTCCCAAGACTATTCGTCCGGCATCCCGAAAAAGCCCTGGGGCGTCCCAGCCTCCCCAGAAATGAAGGCGGTCGCACGTGAACGCCCCAATGCACCTCAATGCAGATAATGCCGACACGGCAGCCGTCGCTCCGCTCCTGCGGGATCGCTCATCGATGGGGTCACCTCCGACGCCTCGATCCTCAAGGCATCCAGTCTCACGGTGGAGGACATGCGCGAGCTCCATGCTTTTGTGGACTGATACCGGGGCGGGGGGAATCTTCTTTCAGACGTGGGGAGCCGACGCAGCGCAGCTGGCTCTGGACGCCATACGCTCCCCACCCCTGGACCTGATTCAAGCCAATCGGAGGGCCTTAATTCATTGTGAGCAGTTCACGCGCCAATGATGCGTCGGTGACCACAGAATCAATAAGCCCGGCTGCTATGGCGGCCCGCATAGCACGTGCTTTTGAGGCGCCGCCTCCGACACATATGACTTCCGGGATCTTCCTGAGGGTTTCTGCCCGAATGGCAATGGTTCGATCATCTATGGTGTCAATTGTTTTTCCACCGTCGGCGATGAGGGTGGCGGCCACTTCGCCCACGACACCCTGGGCAAGGAGCTTATCGGCAAATCCCAGTTCACGTGCCGCATCGTACAGCTGCGAGTTGGGCGGGTCCCAGCTGCCCACCGCAACTACGCCCTTGGTGACCCGCTGAAACTGGGAGGTCGCCTCATGGATGAGCGGATCATGCAGGAGCGCGCGGGCGGTTGCTGGATCCCGAACAACCAATGGGGCGAAGATAGGCCACATACGCCCGCCGGCGATGCGCTGGGCGCGGCGCAGGATCTCAACACCATGCTCGGTGGCCTGGCCCGCCACACCGCCGAGAGCAACGACATCACAACGGGCAAGCGACTCAAGGAAGCCCGCAACCGCGTATACAGTCCGGCCAGAGGTGAAGCCCACCACGTCGCCTTCTTCAACAATCTCGGTCAAGAGCTGGGCGGCGGCCTTTCCGACGTATTCGCGGGCGATGTCGTCGGTATCGCCGGGGGCCCCCACAACCAAAGCGCGGCGGAGGCCAAATCGCTTCTGGAGGTCCACAGAGAGGCTGGGATCGACGAGATCCCCCGCACTGATCTCGAACTTGATAATTCCCTGGTCCTTCGCGCGCTCAAGCATTCTCGCGATCTTGAACCTGGAGACACCAATTTCGTCGGCGATCTCAGACCGAGTGGCATCGTCGCGGTAGTAGCGACGCGCCACGTAGGCCATCCTGAGGCGTTCTTCCGGTCCCGTCATCTTTGTCCTGTCCTCTCACTTACTCGTCCCTCAAGCATACTCCGAATGCTCATTTGAGCATAGATATTGCACCTTTGTTGAGAGCTTGGTTACAGTCAATGTTGTGAGACCGCGGAAGGTGCTTGCGTCTCACCGGAAGGAACAAATATGTCCAGCACGTCAAGGGGATTCATCGGTCGGCAGACTGAGCCTCCTCCCGAAGTCGAATCCTAGGATCCCTCATGAGCACAAGACTGCTGGTCGCCGGAGTGGACTCCTCAACACAGTCGTGCAAGGTCCAACTGCGTGACCTCGAAACCGGTGCCCTGGCAGCCACCGGAACCGCCCCGCACACACCCACCTTTCCCCCACTAAGCGAACAGGATCCGGCTCAGTGGTGGACGGCATTCACGCTCGCATTCCGGCAAGCCCTCACGACGGCCACAGCGTCGTCCGGTCAGGTGGTCAGCATTTCCGTGGCCGGCCAGTGCCATGGGCTGGTACCGCTTGATGAATCGGATCGGATTATCAGGCCTGCAAAGCTGTGGAATGACACCACCTCCACACCAGAGCTCATCAGGTTACGCGAACTGATCGGCGACGAAGTATTCATCCGCAGTGTTGGTTCGCTTCCCACCGCGGCCTTCACGATTTCAAAGCTGGCCTGGCTGGCCGAGCATGAGCCAGCCAATTTTCAAAAGCTGCGCCGCGTCCTTTTGCCCCACGACTACCTCACCTTCCGGCTCACGGGACAGTACGTGACAGACCGCTCCGAGGCCTCCGGCACGGGTTACTTTGACGCCGCGGAGAACCGCTATCTTCCCGAATTTCTCGGCCACATAGCAGATCGCGATTGGGAAAGCATGCTCCCAGCGGTGCTCGCTCCGAATGAGGCCGCAGGGGAAGTTAGTCCCCAGGCACTGGAGGAACTGGGCTTGACCGGGCGAATCCAGGTCGGTGCAGGGGGTGGCGACCAGCATGCTGCGGCACTGGGCCTGGGTGTCCAGCACGGGGACGTCGTCTACTCCTTCGGCACGTCCGGAGTAGTCTCGACTGTCCATCCCAAGGCCGTCCACGACCTCGAAGGCGCAGTTGACGGGGTCGCCGACATGACGAACGGGTACATGCCGCTGGTCTCGACACTGAACGCCGCCAAGGTCACCGACACCTTCGCCCGGATCCTCGGCGCGAACCGCGGGGAAATGACCGAACTCGCCCTGAACGCGCCGGACTCAGATGGACCCTCACTGGCGGCATTCCTTGACGGCGAGCGGACCCCCAACAGGCCCGACGCTTCGGGCATTCTGGCTGGCATCACTACGGCGACCACCCGTGAAGAGATCGCCCGCGCTGCCTATGAAGGCGTGGTATTCGGCCTCTACCGGGGCCAGCAAAGTTTGGAGCGGGTCGGAGTGGACGTTACCGGACGGATCATCGCTGTCGGCGGGGGCTCCCGTTCCGCCGCTTACACGCAACTCCTCTCCGACATTACGCGGCGGTCGGTGCTCGTCTCCGCCGAGGATGAGGCCACCGCCCGGGGCGCGGCCGTGCAGGCCGCGGCTGTCGCCTCGCAGCGGAAGGTGGCCGATGTCCGTGATGACTGGGCCCCCGCGGCAGTAATCGTTGCCGAGCCCCGAACTGGGAACCGGAAGGCGGCCTTCGCGGCCTATTGCCGGACTGCGGACCTAACTCAACTGGACGGCAAACAATGACCGACAAATCCAACCCACGCGTATCCCAGTCGCTCGATTCCGCCGCCTCGGGGCTGGGTCTGGCCCGTTGGGCTGGAAACTTTGCGCCCGGCACGATCAGCGGCAGTGTCTACGCCGTCCCTGCCGCCAACCGGATCCACGCAGCCCGACTGCTTACCGGCCATGGACACCGTGTACACGTTGACCTCATCGTCGCCGCCGACGGAACCCATACCGGCGTCACACCCGAGCAACTCCTGCTCATGCGCCAGGCCGTCCCTGATGCACGGTTTGATGTCCACCTGATCCTCCCGTCCACAGACATGAACGGCCCGGCACGGTCCGCCTCGGAAACTGCGATTCGGGCCGCGGGGAGCGTCAATGCAGAGTTTTTTGCCCTGGCGCCGAGACTGCTGCACGATCTCATCGACGACCTAGAAGACCTGCGCACCAAGGAGGTACCGATCTGGGCCGAAGTCGCAATCGGGGATGACCTTACCGGTCTTCGCCGGGCTGATGGCGCGCTGGTGATGCTCATCGAATCCGGCACCAAAAACGTAGCTGACCGGTCGCAGCTACGAAAAGTCGTGCGCCTGGCGGGCACCACACCGGTGGGGATCGACGGCGGTGTCACCGCAGCCGTGGCGGCCGAAGGCCTGCTGGCCGGAGCCGACGTCATCATCTCCGGCCGTGCGCTTTTCGAACTGGCCGACCGGAAGTGAAACGGAGATGACTTCTAGCGTCCCGTGGTTCCGCCCGGGACGACCTTGAGCCCTTGGAGGTAATCGTCCATGGACTCCTCCGGGACCTTGAGATCCTGTCCCGCCACGATGCGGCTGATCAGCTCGCTGTACCTTTCGGTGATGGGGGGCAGGCTCAGGTACCCCGGTGCGGCCACCGGCGGAAGGCACATCACCCAGGGAAAGAGGACCCTTTTGCCAACATTCGACACGCGCCACCGTCCGGCCGAGTATCTCACCACAGTCATCGAATCCGTCATCATCGTCGTTTCCGTTGCCTACGTTCTGACCGGAAGCCTTCCAGCGCTCATCGTATGGGAGTCGATCGCCGCCATGTACCTTCTGATCGGATTCTTGTACACCCGACGAAGGTCCCTCACCGGCCATGAAGGTTCCGGACGGACCGGAGTACTGGACACGCTCTCCTGGGTGCTTCCACTGGCGGCCAGTTTGGTAGGCATCAGTTCTGCCATCCATGTCCTGGTGGTCCGCGCCCTGAACGAGACCGCCCAAGGTCAGGGCATTGTCCTCGCCCTAGCAGCGTCGCTGGCGATCATCATCTCGTGGCATCTGCTGCACACCGGATTTGCGCAGATCTACGAGACGTCCCTGGCGAGGCGCAGCGACGAACCGGGCCTGACCTTCCCCGCCAACCCGGCGCCCGGTTTCGCGGACTTCCTCTACTTCTCCTTCACCATCGGGACGTCTTTCGCGACCTCCGACGTCACCGTCAACACCAGCCGGATGCGTTGGACAGTCCTCGTCCACAGCATCACCAGCTTCTTCTACAACGCCCTTGTCGTCGCCGTCGCCTTCCAGGTTCTGCAACAGCTGGCCGGAAGCTAGCCGCCGCCGCAGGCTGATCGAAACAACCATCCGGCTGGCGGGGACGACAGCGAACTCAGGAACCGCCGTCGTTCTGGTGCGCCACCAGGGGAGCATCCTCGCCTGCCCGGGAACTATCAGTGAGATTCACCGTCGGCCCGCCGGCCTGCAGGGTTTCATCCTTCTTCAACTCGCGGACTTCCGATTTGAATATCCGCATAGACTGCCCAAGGTTGCGTGCCATCGATGGCATCTTCGGCGCGGCGAAGAGAAGCATCGCCACAACGATGATGGTCCCAATGACCCAGGGTTCGCTCATTAGTCTTCCCATAGCGTCCGATTTCCTTCCGGTTTGGGGCTGAGAGCGGGTCGCTGTCAGCTGAAGGCCCACTGAAAGATAGCAGGGCAAAAGACTCCCGTCCATAGCCTGCAACTAGTTTCTGAAACTAGTTGCACAGACCCTTCGCCGTCATGTACTGTCCGTGTGACTGCCCTCACGTCCGCGTTTCCTCGAAGGCCGTCCCCTCTCCCCTTTCTGAAAGTGAGAACACCGATGTTCGCAGACATTCGCCGACGATCCATGCTCAAACTCGCGGCAGGAACGGCAGGTGCCGCTGCCGCTGGCTGGCTCTGGTCGGCACCGGCCGCCGAGGCTTCCCCGAGCCCTCACCTGGCCACCGGATCCAGCAACGCGGGCCCGCTTGACGCTGTGGTGTTTGGCGACGCCGCCTCCGAATCAGCCCACGGCCTGACTACGACCTTTTCGGACATCGTGACCGGAGGGCTGAACCAGCCCGCACGCGTGCTCAACCCTGCGGACGGATTCTGGGGCGGCACGGTTGGCGCAACACTCGCCTGCAAACCCAAGGGCCCGACTTACGTAACGGTGAAGCTTTGGGGCTCCGACGTCGACGACCTGCTGGGAAACCGCCTTCAGCTCTTCGTGGACGGCAAACAGGTGGGCCACTATCACCTGGGTGCCGTTGATCCCCTCGACATCGCCAGCGACGAGGCGCGCAGTCCCGGGCGGTTCTATCTGCACACCCTTCCGCTTCCTGAGGAAGTGACGGCAGGGAAGGAATCGGTGGCCCTCGAGATCCGCTCGATGGCACCCATTGCCGGCTACGCCCAGACCGCCACCCAGTACTACAAGTCGATGCAGAAGCCGACCCGGGGCATCTACCGGCTCTACACACATTCCGATCCGTACTTCAGCCTTGACGACGGCGATGTGACGGGAACGCTGCCTGTCGCACCCGTGCGCCCCTCCCCCGGCCGGGAAGTACTCGACCTGGTCATGGCCAAGGTCGTCGCCCAGGCCAACGCCGAGGCATCACGCACCGGACCCCAGCTGGACGTCTGGTTTCTGGAGTTCCTGGGCCGCGCATTCAAGATGCCTGCCACGAAAGCATATGGAAATCCGGCAGTTCCGGGGCAGGTCGCCAGCAGCCTGGATGCCATCTACTGGCGCTCGCGCACCGACCCGAAAATCATCAGGGATTCGAACCAGCAGTGGATGGGTCTTGGCCGTTTGGGGCTGGTGCTGCTCCAACTCGAGAAGGACATCAAACCCCTCTTCGACGAGCCTATTGCCGGTTCTCCCGGGGTCATCAGCAATCCGGGCTTTGAGCTGGGCGGGACCATGCCCAGCGGATGGAGGCAGGCCACCTGGGCCGGCAGCGGAACGGCATCGCGCGACACTGCTGTCTTCCGCAGCGGGACCGCCGCAGGAAAGATCACCGTTCCCACCACCGGTGTGGTGGGGCTGGTAACCAACGCAAGGATTCCGGTCGGCACAGGCACCTACACGTATGCCACCTGGGTTAAGACGGACGGCGTCAAGGCCGGCGGTGCGTACCTTGACGTACTGTTCTTCGATGCGGCCAACAAGCTCGTCGGCGGGGACCACAAGTACTACGCCGCCGCGGGAACCAACGACTGGCACCCTGTGTCGGCCAGCCTTGCGACTCCGGCGAACGCCACTCAGGTCGAAATTCAGGTACGGCTTGATGGGGCCGGCACGGCATGGTTCGACGACCTGACCTTGCAAGCGCCTGCAGGTTCCGCCTTGGCGCCCATACTGCGCCGCAATGCGTGGGCGACAATGCTGCTGGAAAGCCGCGAGTACTGGCGGCAGAACTTCCCCCAGTACACCAACCAGGCCATGATCTGTGCAATCGGCCTCTACCTCGCCGACAGGGGGCTGAGCCTCCTCGGTTCTGCGGATGCATGGGGCGAGACCAGGGCCCGGGGCTACATTTACCAGTCCGTAGGCCTGAGCCCCTGGCTGGGCCCGGAAAAGGCGGATGGCACGCCCACGAAACCGCTCGGCGGTTCCTATTTCCAGGTCTCCCGAAAGGGCATCTCCAAGGAGCTGGGCTACGCGGGGAACTACGGCGAGCTTCAGGACTGGATCTCACTGATATTCGATGCGGTTATCGGAATCGGCGGCATCGACGACCAAAAGCTGCGCCAGCACCTCATCACCATGGCCAAGGCGCGGATGATATTCAGGCACCCCGCAGTGGACAGCGACGGATACAAGTCCGCCCGCTATGAGGCAATCGTCGGCTGGCGCGACTCCGAGTACCCGGGCCGCGTCGCATACGACGAAGGCAACAAGTGGGACGGGCATCCGCTGAAGGTGGTTTCACTCCTCAAGGACCCGGAGCTGACCGCCTACGCCCGCCAGTCCTTGGAGGACAACCAGTTCTTCCACATCCTCCAAGAGGGCTACGACATGGGCCTGCAGGCCCGCACGTACCTTCACTTCCTCAGCGCCGCGGACGACTACGCCTATGTGAGCGGGGCCCCGGCCAGCAGCGTACGCCTGCCCATGATGCCCGGCCAGCCGGACTTCATCTTCAGCGACGAGGAAAACGGCCTACTCGCGCTCAAGAACGGCGACGAAATTCTTTTCGCCTCGCTGTACTGGCGCGCCCGATGGGGCATCAACAGGCTCGCACGCCTGCACCACATCAGCTCCAATGGCGTGGAGCGCTCCGGGACGGTATGGCAGAACGTCCAGTTCGTACCCGACGGCCGGACCCACACCGAGCCCAACTGGGTCAACTGGGAATTCGGCAACGCGGACATGCCCGGCATCCCGGGAGGCGGCTTCGCACCTCCGGGACCGGCCCTGCAGCAGGTCTTCGCCGGCCAGCCGCTCCCGCTGGCCGCGTCGCCGTCGGACGTGCCCGTCATGCCGGTTGGCAAGGAAAGCCCCTTCGCGGGCCGTGCGGCCTTCTACCAATGCGAATACGGTCCCTTCCTCATTGCGATGAACAGCTCGGCCGATAGGACGTATTCCTTTACCCCGAGCGCCGGCTTCGGAGTTTCGGTGAATCTGGCCACGGGCGAAATGGTGCAGCAGAGCAAGGAACTGAAAGTCGCACCCGGGACAACCGTGGTGCTTCGCAGGCAGTAGTCCGGAATGTGCTCCGGGAGCCGAAACGACGGGACGGCTCCCGGAGCACCTCATGAGCACCTCCATTGCTAGGATCAAACAGTGAAGTCGACCGTGGAATCAAGGACATCCCAGGGAGATCCCCGCTCCGGCGCGAATGCCCGCACACGCGGTCCCGCCCGCGCCGGCATGGTCAACATGAAGGACGTCGCCCAGCACGCCGGCGTTTCCTCGTCAACCGTTTCCCGCGTCATTGCTCAGAACCCCGCGGTACAGCCCGAGACCCGCGACCGGGTCCTGGAAGCAATGCGGGAGCTGGACTACGTGGTCAACGGGCTGGCCCAGTCCATGCTGGGCCGGGGCAGCCGGGCAGTTGGGTTCCTGGTAAGCCACATGGTGGGTCCGACCTTTGCCGACGTCGCCCAGGGGGTTGAGGAGGAGGTCTCAAAGTCGGGGGATCTGCTGACCATCATCACCACGCATGGGGATCCTGAAGGCGAGATGCAGGCACTCCAGCAGATGCGCGAGCAGCGCGCCCGGGCGGTCCTGCTCGTGGGCGCAAGCCGCACCGGGTCCGGATATGGCGAGAGTCTGCAGAGTTACCAGGCGTTTCTGTCTGCCGCAGGTACACGTTTGGTGCTTTGCGGACATCCTGCCCTGTCGTCCGTGCCCAACGTCCCCAGTGTCCACTACGACAATGCCGGCGGCACGCGCATGGCCACTGAACACCTCCTGGCACTCGGCCACCGGCGTATCGTGTACCTCGGTGCACAGGCTGACCATAGCACCGCCGAAGACCGGCTCCGCGGGTATCGTCAGGCGTTGGAGGCCGCAGGCCTGGAAGTAGACCCGGGGCTGGTCCCCGACTCGACCTTCGAGCTCGACACCTGCCAGGCAGCGATGGAAGAACTGGTGTCCGCAGGCCGGGATTTCACCGCCGTCGTTGCCGCCCGGGACGAAATCGCGGTCCGTGCCCTGCGCGTGTTCAGGCGCCACGGGATAAACGTGCCCCAGGATGTCTCTCTGGTGGGCTATGACGACATGCCCTTCATGGCCGACCTCACGCCGGCCCTGACCACGGTGCGGGTGCCATACCGTGAGCTCGGCCGCCGTGCAGGCAGGCTCATTTCGAACGGAGATGCTGCGTTCACGGACGACGTTCTGCCGGTCGAACTCATCGTCAGGGAGTCGACGGGACCGGCCCCCGAAGTACGCGCGGGCTGACGCCAATCCACGTTCTCAGGTCGGCAAGGAGGCGACGTCGCTGAAGGGCGCACGACGCCGTGGTCCACCCCTCCTCCTTCAAATCAAGGCTGGTGACCTACTGGTCTGACTGCCGAGTTCGATGACAAAGACTCCAACAACGAGGACGATTCCTACGCCATGCGCCGAGTGAACCGTCCCGGGTTTGATGCCGCTATCTTCTGTGAGAAAGATAGTGATTATGCCCAAGCAGTTCCCGCCCGAAGTCCGTGACCGCGCAGTGCGCATGACCTTGGATCGGTTGTCCGAATACCCGTCTGTTTATGCTGCCTGCCAGGCCTTGGCGCCGAAGCCGGGGTAGGTTCTGAATCGCTGCGCCACTGGGTTGTCCAGGCCCAGGTCGATGCCGGTGAGAAGACCGGTCCGAGCAGTGATGAGCTGGAGGAGATCAAGCGGCTCCGGGCTGAGGTGCGGGATTTGAAGGAGTCCAACGAGATCCTGAAACAGGCTTCGATTTTCTTCGCGAGGGAGCTCGACCTCGCCGCCGCTGATCTGTCGATTCATCGACGAAATGCGCGCTGTTGGTTATGTGGTCGAGTCGATCTGTACCGTCCTGCGGGAGCAGGGCGTGCAGGTTGCCGAACGAACCTACCGGGCGTGGAAGACGCGCAACAAACAGGCGGCATGATTCCCGGGACGGTTCACTGTTCCGACGCCACGTAAGTCGGTCCCACACAAACGTCTCTCATGCCCTCAGAATATGCGGAGGCACAGACAGTGCTGGAGATAAGACTAGATGCCCGGCCCCCTACGTGTCAGGCTAGAACGGTACCAGTGGCTCATAGCAAGTCCGTTTAATCGCGTGGGGCGAGAGCCAGGAATCCAGTAATCATGTCCAGTCCGGTTTTGAGTGCAGTACGCAAAGATAGTGCTGTGAGTAGTAGTAGTAGTAGTAGTAGTAGTAGTAGTTCTTCCGGTCCGCGGGCCGGTGGGCCGCGGCCACGCCGGTCGTTCACCCCGGTCCAGAAGCTCGAGTTTTTGACCGCGTATGAGAAGGCGTGCGAGAACAACGAAGGAGGCGCGTTCCTGCGCCGGGAGGGACTGTATTCCTCGCAGATGACCGAGTGGCGGCGGCTGCGTGACGCCGGTGTCCTGGCCGGGAAGAAGGCTGGGGAATCGATCGGGAAACTCTCGGCGGAGCAGGCCGAGAACGCGCGTTTGCGCCGCCAGTTAGAGGTGACTGAGGGCCGGTTGCAGAACACCGAGGCAGCCTTGGAACTGATGGGAAAACTACAGGCGTTCTTAGAGAGCGCCTCAGAGGATATGCCGGCCGGGCCCCGGTCCAAGAAACGCTGATGGCCACCTACCGGTCGATGCTGGAACTGAGGATTCCCGCGCGGAAGGCAGCGTCATTGACCGGCGTTTCCAGGACGACCGCGAACCGGAAGCCTGCCCTGCCGCGGGACCAGATGGCGGTGGCGCCGCAGAACAAACTCAGCGCCGCCGAGAGGGCCGGGATCCTGGCCGCGCTGAACTCGCCGGAGTTCGTGGACCTGCCGCCGATGCAGGTCTATACGAAGATGTTGGATCAGGGAGTCTATCTGGGGTCTCGAAACCGAATTCCCGTCTTTCCTCTACCCCATCACCAAAGGCGCCACGACCATTTGGGAGCGGTGGGATTCGATCCAGCCCGATGGCACCATCAACCCCTCGGGCATGACCTCCCTGAACCATTATGCTCTCGGCTCCGTTGTCGACTGGATGCACCGCACGATCGGAGGCCTGACCACTATTGAGCCCGGGTACCGCACGATGCGCATAGCCCCCAAGCCAGGCGGGAACCTCACGTTTGCAACGCTCGACCATCAGACCGTCCACGGCAAGGTGTCCGTCTCCTGGAGAATCGATGGATCTCGAGTCTCGGTTGACGTCACAATTCCCGCGGGCACCTCCGCGACCGTGGAGCTCCCTCTACATCCCGAGAACCTCGTGGAGACCGTGACCGAGGGCACATATCGGTGGAGCTATGGACGCGTGGCTGCCGATCACACCACCTTCACCCTTGACACCCCCTCACCTCCCTTGCTCGGGACCCAGCAGCATGGCGCCGCGTCAGAAACACATTCAAGAAACACCTCCCCCGAGTCCCCCTCGATGCAGATGCCCCCGAAGCCGCCGGGATGACCCTGGCTGTTTTTCTGAGCTACATCCCTGGCGCATCTCCCGAACTCACCCACGAGCTCACCGAGCAGATGGCTGCCCTATCCACCACCGGTCAGTGAGAGCGAAAATAGTTGATTCTCATGGTTGGCATGACCCTGGTCGGCCCAGAAACGAAGATGCCATCGGCCACCACAACCAGGCAACAACCAACCGCTTCCTCGGCCAGCTTGTACCCCAACGGCCCCTGGTGCCGGTAGCGGAACGATCACTCCGGAGCGCACGAAAGAAGGCCCATAACCATGACACCACAAGCCGAGACCGGCGCTGATGCCCCAAGAAAACAAGCCTACGAGAAGGCGAATGACGCTGAGTTTCCCGGCCCCAACGGCCCGATCCCGGCCCGACTTTACGGTACTCCCAATACCAGCGGACCAGTGCTCGTGTGGCTTCACGGTGGCTCTTTTTCTCATGGAGACCTGAACATGTCCGAGGCCCACGAAGTTGGCCTCGGACTGGCCGCCCGTGGCGTGCACGTCATCTCCGTAGACTACCGTCGAGTGCCTCCATGGAGCCCATTCCGTAAGCCCCGCCCCGGCGTACTACCGGGTGTCCGATTCCCCGTTCCACTGGACGACGCCATTGCTGCGTTCAAGGCCGTGGCCCTCTCTGAGTCAGCTTCCGGCCAGCAATCATCCCGCGTTGCACTCGGTGGCGCCAGCGCGGGGGCGTGTCTGGCAGCCGCAGCCACATGGGACCTCAGCAAAGGACGGGAACGCCCAACATCCCTTATCCTGGCCTACCCCACTGTCCACGCCCAGCTCCCCCGTATGCGTCCAGAACTCACAAAGAAGCTCAGAACCTTCCGCGGCCTCTGGCAGTTCACACCGGCAACCGTGGAACGGATGAACCGCAACTACGCTGGATCGTTAGCCGCCATGACGGATCCGCGTGCCTTCCCCGGCGGGGCGGACCTCTCACACTTCCCCAGCACCCTTATCCTCAACGCAGAGTACGACAGCCTACGCGCATCAGGCGACGCGTTCGCTTCCGAACTGGCACTCCACAACGTGCCCATCGAAAACGAGTACATGCCAGGTACCCGTCACGGCTTTCTGAATAAACCTGGAACCGCCGGCATGATCGCAGGATTAGACCGGATCGCCTCTTGGCTCCTCGCATCACCCCGGTCCGCCTGAGGGGCAACCATCCAATACGCCGCCGCCATCCGGCAGGCCAGCCCTGGCACCAATCGGGCGGTTAAACCGTTGACGCCAAAGCGGTTGATGCTGGTAGCGCTGAAGTGGGGATCGTGCTCGATCACGACGGCCGCGTCGAAAATGAAAGCCGTGTCCCGCACGCTCGGCCGTAGCAGCACCGATCAAGCTTGCACCAGCCGCCAGTCCAAAGGTTCCACACTCTGGATACGACAAGCACACGTTCTGACCTCCCAACCGGGGCGGGTTCAGATCTTCACCACGGGCCAGGCAATCAGACCACAATGACCAAACCCATACGTCCGTCGAGGAACAAACACCTCGTACCGGGCCGACAAAGGAAGGATATAATGGTACCCACAACGGAACCCATTGAAATTCTAGTCAACAACCGTCTTGAACTGGAGGACCATCTCGAGGACGCCGTCCGGCGCCTCCAGCAATTGGCCGCTCTCTCGGGGACACACGGAATCCTAGTCACACGGCATCGGGCGGGCCACTACAGCGCGTCATTGTCCGAGACGGTTCCCTTCGGGCTAACCCGGGAACTCATCAGCTGACCTACCGGAAACCTCACACGTCGGCCCTGATCCTCAGGCTCCATCGTGCGGGTGGTCAACCGACAGCGCCGATACAACCCGGACAACGCTCCGGTCGTTGGCTCACGGGGTTTCCAGCCGTCCGACGAAGTCCCGCTTGACTTTGTGCAGCGCACAGCCTTCAACGTTCGCTTGAAGTACACCCCAACCTGCCGTTCGGCTTCTACTCAAAACCCGTCAGAATAGAGTCCACAAGGCGGTTCATACACTCCCAGGAAAGAGTCTCAGACTCAAATCTGACCCTGCTAAATCAAAACCGTGAGCAGCACGCTGAAGATGGGCGCCTGTCGAACCTGGCTGCCGCAGGCAACCTCTGACCCGGTTCCCTTTGGGCCCAGAAGCTGACAGGTTCCGGTCCCCAAATAGCCCGCGTTACTGTGCCTATCGTTGTCCGACGACGCTGACAAAAATGATTCAAGGTGAGTCCCTGATGGAATGGCTTCTTCAGAGTCTTGTTCGAAGGTAGCCGCCAAGTCAGCACCGAATCTAACGAGCCGGAGCATTCGCCAAGAAGATCAGCGCCTGTCGTTTTGCGGCCAGCGGTAACGCGTGCGGGGCATCCAAAGGGCTGAAACCGCATTTCGGGCCATCTGCGCCACTGAAGGCGCCTTAGAACCGACGAAAACCGTCCAACTCCGGCACTGGATCCGGCCACCTTGTGTCGAACTCGCTGTAGATCCTGACCGAGCCTCAGCAGCCGCAACACCGTCAGCCGACGAAGGGACATCGGAGAATGTTCACCAACTCATCTCATTCCCCGTCGCCGGGCCAAAAGGGGGCACCACCACCGGGCTCTTGGTCGAAACGTTGTAGGGCGGCGCCGAAGACAACCCGGTGACGGATGGTTGAGGGTCCGCGTGGGCTTCGGCGTCCGGACGAGGCGATGGGTGTGCGGAGCGCTGGTAGACGGTAATCCCGAATCGAAGGTCCGGACCAATGGTCTCGGCGATGATGCGTCGGGACTCGCGCCGCTCGCCGTCTTTGTCGTAGGCCCGGAATTCAAGCTCGCCAGCCACATGAACGGGATCCCCCTTCTTTAGTGAGTTGGCCACGTTTTCTGCGAGCGCGCGGAAGGCGGAAACGTTGTGGAAGACGGGTTCACCGTCACGCCATGTACCGTCTGTCCCCTGGATTCGTTGGTTCACAGCGACACGCAGCTTGGCATGGGCCACACCGCTTTCGCTGATGGTTAGCTCCGGATCGGCGACGAGGTTGCCGGTGATGCTAATTGGAATCTTGGTTCCCATTTTGTTCTTTCCTTTCCACTGCAAGCGGGGCCCTCCCGCTCGACATCGAACACCTTCGGCGTTACGGTCCAGCCATCTCTGGCCCGTCAACGGTCCTGATTAAAGGCTCGGGGCCAGCAAAGCCCGCCGTCGGCGTGATCTTTGGATCGCGTTCCGTGCTCGCCAACTTGCCTCCGAACCCCGGCGGCTGAGTGATTTCCAGGATCCCCTTCGTCGCCGCAGTCACCCGGCCCAGAACCGACTTGGCCACATCCACGCGTGAAGTCGGGTGCATGCTGTACATGTCCTGTTCGAAGGCGGCGCGTTGAGTCTGGATGACCGATTCGGCCCATGCCCAGAGGTACAGCCCCGACTGCCTTCCCCGGTCAATGCCGTGGGCCTTCAGAACCGTGTAGGCGACGGATTCGGCCTCGACTTCTGCAAGACCACGATGCTCCGAGCTGCTGCCGTAGAGCCTTCCGGTCTTGTCATCGGGACCGTGAAGCATGACATGCCCCAGCTCGTGTGCAAGGACCGCAACCCGCTCTTCGATGTTCATCCACGTCCCCACCTCGATCCGGCGGTGTGCGAAATCCGTAAAGCCGCTTGCGAGCCCGTGCTGAGCACCAGATTCCTCCAGCTCGAAACCATACTTTCGGGCGACCAGGGACAACGAGTCCCACAGCTTCTGGCTAGTAGCCTCCGACTGGGTTTCTCCGCGGGGCACCAGCAGCGGCCTGCCCCTCGTTTGTGACACATCAAAGACCGCCTGGCCGCGCCAACCGGTCACCACGGACTTCTTCTCGTCACTGAGAGCGTCCGTAGGCACAGCCTCACTGATCGGAAAGCGCTGCCGGGTGCCATCGGGCATCGTGACTTCCTGTACCCGAGCCGTTCGAGGGGCGATGACCCACAAGGCGTGCTCACCCTTCAGTACCGCGCGGCCGTGACGTTCCCACTCCCTATAACCGGCCACAAGACTCGGCTCCTGGGTTCCACACTGAGCCATCTGAATCATCAGTAAAGCGACGTTGCCGCCCGAGTATCGCCACAGGGTGGCGGACGCATCAAGCAGGACCTGCCACTGCTCCGGGGACTCAACAGCCGTTTCGAGTATGGCGTGAAGTCCCTGCGTCAGTACGGCAATACGCTCTTCGGGTGTCGTCCGCTTCTTGCTGAGCCCGTCCAGGCGGGGCACAGAACCAAAGGGCAGAGAATCACCCAAGAACTCAGACGTCGGTGCCACGACAGCAACCCTCCACAGTTCTCGGATCCGCTAGAAACAGTTACCTATTCATGTCGAAGCCGCGGGGAACCGCATGACGTCAGAAGTCCGCCTCAAGTTGATGGTGGCTCCGCTGCCACTCAACGAACTCCGACTCCTCAGTCGTCAACAGGCGAGGGGTGGGTTCTTTATGTGCCTGGAGACCCACGCACCCGGCAGCCCGGCAGTGCGTCCTCAAACGCTCGACGGCGTGAGGCAGCCTCTCATGGAAGGCAAGCGGCCCAAAGCCCGAGTCGTCCGGGGTGTAGGAGGCGAGTTCCGCTCTCTGGAGGGCATAGAGCTCAGCCACGATCTCGGAGTGCCGCCACCAGCATTCGGGGACGACCGACGTCGTGAGCTTATAGGTGGCGACCAACCACCTGACCCATGCAGCCAAGGATTGCCAGACACCCTCAGCCTGATGGGGCTCCAAGTCCCGCCATCTGTAGGTAGTACCGACGGCTCCTCCCGGCGGGCGAAATGCAGAGCGGAAGAGCTGCGCGGTCAAGTCCTCATCGTCCGCTCCGATAGACGGGATTTCAAAGCGGTCCCCATCCTCATAAGTGCTCATCGTCCGCCTCCTCGATTCGCTGCTGACGCAGCCGATGGCCCTCAGCCAGCACCCGTTCAAGTTCCGCTTTGGAACGCCCCAGCTCGGCAGCATCCTTGCGCTTGTGCCATTCACGGAGGTCCAGGAGGATCGGCCTGGTACGCCTGGCTAGCATGAGCGCCGTCCCGGTCGGCAGTCGACGGATCTCATCCAGGCGGATTACAGGGCTTTCCCGGATCTGCTCACCGTCCTGCCGTCCCTGGTTGGACCAGGAGCGGGTGTTCAGGATCAGGCTGCGCTCCCCCAGGAGCCCGGCAAGGGAGCGGAGGTCCCGTTCGTCCGAGCCGCCGCCAAAAATCACCTTGATGATGGCCGAGTCCCAGATAGTGGCGGCTTCGTCGATCGACCAGCCTGTACGGGCTTGGGAAAGTGACTGGAGAACCACCAGTGTGGAGATGCCGATACCGCCACCGTCTGACAAGGCCACCGGAAGGCCTGGCCAGGGTGCCAAATTGGCAATCTCGTCGAGGATGAGTGACAAAGGCGGATCGAGGCGTCCTCCGGGCGCCACGAAAGCCATTTCCCGGGCAGCATTGTCGATGTCATCGATCAGCGCGGAGAGGTATGGGCCCGCCGCAGCGGCTCCTGCCCGGGTGCCAATCAGGTAGAGGGTGCCGCGCTCGCGGATGAACGCCTTGGGATCGAACTCCTCGGTGGCGTCCTTCGGGTCGAGAGCGGCCAAGACCTTGGGCGAGGACAGCGGCGCTACGGCCGCCGATACACCGATCCACGAGTTGGACGTGTTCCGAGGATCGTCCTCAATGATTCCCATGAGGTCTGCCTGCCACCCGAGCGCGGCCCTTGGATTGCCAAGCACTTCCAGAGCCTCCCGGGCCAGCACGGGACTAGAAGACCAGCGTCTGAAGGCGCGCACGCCGTCACCGCTGAGCGCCGCGGCGTGCAGGAGACATTGAAGAACGATCAGCGAGCGCTTTTGCCAAGCTGCGTTCTCTCCCCTCATCTCGGTGTCGGCTGTGATGACAAGGGCACGGCGAGTGGCGATGTCCGGGTCATCGCATCCGCGCACGGGTGACCAGCGCAGAGTGGAAGGCAGCCCCGACATTCCCTGCGGATCGAACACCGTCACTGGCCTGCCGCCAACAGCGCGCGCCTGCATGGTGACCACGAGGTTGTCGGCACGCGTAGACGTTGTCACCACTGCACCGGGCGCATCGAGGATAGCGTTGATGATCACGTACAGGCCCTTGCCAGAGCGGGGGGCGCCTTGGATGACCATGGATTCTTCCGTGGAGACGTGAATCGTGACTCCCCGGGACGTTCCCAGCGTCCACGACACGTCTTGGATGCTGGGTTTGGCCAGCCCAGGTCTGGTGAACTTCCCCCGTTTCCTGACGGCCCGAGCACCGAAATCGTGAAGAATCTCGGCACGGCGGGCGATGCCGTCACGGTTCAAGATGTCCAGGCGCAACCACGCGCCCGACTGTTTCCATCGTCGCCAAACCACAATGGAGCCAACCGCGAGCGCACCCATGATGACCAGAACCGGCGCTGCCAACAGCCAAACGTCCGCGGTCGTGACACCGCAGCCGTCAACCGGGCGGACAATCCAATCGATTCGACCCGCAAGAAGTCCGACGGCGGCTGCGGGACTAAAGGGCGACGGCGGCTCGGCACCGCAGCGCCAACTGACTACAGAGCTCGCCACTGCTTGGACCAGATAACAAAGGCAAACATAGACGGCGATCGTCACAAGCCCGGCTGTCACCAGCGGGCTGTTGTTGCCCCCGCGCGCGTTCATGCTCTGGCCCTCAGATCATCCGGTCGTCGGTGCCGAAGACCTCCAGCTCATCGGTGGTCACCCGGTTCGCGACGATGAATGACCGGTTACCCACTTTCCAAAGCCCTACGCCCTTCGGAAGATTCTCCACGTGCTCGCACTCCGCTTCGGTAAGCCCGAGCGCTTCTTTGGTCAGGCGCATGGCATCGTGCTTCTGCCGGTAGATGATCCGCGTGTCAGGCTCCGTCAGCAGTCCGAGGGCCTTTTGCCGGTGCCCGCTGGAGCTGTCCCCGATCTCATTCAGATCGGCGACCTTGTGCATGATCAGCAGATTGGCGATCCCATAAGTGCGCGCGAGCCGCCACTGCTCGCTCATCTTCGCCAGCATGTACGGATCGGCGAGCATCCGCCAACCTTCGTCGTAGACCACAAGCCGTTTGCCGCCGTCGGGGTTTGTGATGGCAGCTTCCAGCCAGGTGGCACCGCACGCCGCGGCCAGCGATAACGCCTGCTCAGAGGCTCCAATCAACGCAGACGTGTCCATGACCATGATCGGGGCATCCGCGTCGAACGCCACGGTGGAAGGCGCGTCGAACATACCCTCCAAGTCTCCCGAGACCGTGCGCCGGAGCGAGTGACTCACCGCGGTGCCGCCGTCGGCTCCGACGAGGGCAATCATCTCCTTGGACGGATTCAGAAGGTGGTCCAGGACCATGGGTAAGGTCGGATTTGAGTTCTGCGCCATTGTCTCCATGAGGGCCATGTCCAGCGCCGTATGTTCAACGGGACGCAGAGGGGTTCCTTGACGCATGAGCGAGACCAGCGCGACCAACAGGTAACGCCGGCGTTGCCGCACCACCGCCTGCCACTGGGCCTCCGTCAGAGCACTCGGCCGAGGTCCGGCGTCGAGCGGGTTGACCCGGGCTGCCCGCCCTGGACCAACGGAGATAACCTTCCCTCCAACAGCGTTAGCCACTGCAACCCACTCCCCCTTGGGATCAGAGGCGACGGCGGCCTTCCGCCCAAGAGTGATCGACCGGGTCACCAACGATTTCCCGCACATCGACTTTCCCGTCCCCACCGTGCCGATGACAACGATGGACGGGCCGCTGATGATGCCCTTGTCGTACAAGATCCAAGGGTCATAGGAGAATGCGCCGGAGCCGAAGACGTCCGTGCCGATGTACGTCCCTTCATGCCCCAGGCCGGATTCAGTGATGAACGGGTAGGCCGCCGCGAATGTCATCGTGGAAGCGCGGTGCGGCGCAGGCCTCAGCCGATGCGGTCCGCGGAGCGAATTCGGTTCCCGGCTCCCCCATTCACCGGACAAACCTGGTTTCCCCAGTCTCGTCTCTGCGAATTCCGCCAGCCTCAGCGCCGCATTGTTACCCTGGCGGTCCTGGCGGGCGGCCTCAGCCCGACGTCGCTCACGCCGCTCGTGCCGGCTTTCACTCGACGGCAAGTACTGGACCGCTTCCGGCTTCCCGGTCATCGCAATCCCCTTCCGAAGGGAAGGGCCCCGGCAACGAAGGCGGCCCACTGCTGCCCGGCGAGCAGCCGCAGCTCAACGAATGCACCCGCCGCTGCCGACTCGAGTTCCTGTCTCTGCCTGGCCAGGTCATCCAGCGAGGCTGCCGTGATGGTGACAAAAGCCGCAGGCCGCACATCCCCATGACCGGCGACAATCTCTTCCTCACGCTGGGCAACTTCGTCTTCCTCTGCCTTCTGTTCACGGGTCAGTGGCCTGTCAAAGCGTGTATTGATCCGCCTCCGCGTTTCGTGGGCCTCTTGGGCGGAACGGATGTCGCGCAGCGCTTCCGCAGTCGGCACAGCGCGGATCACTTGGGTCACTGAATGGCGGAAATCGCCTACATAGACCAATGGATGAATGAATCCAGGAAAAACCTTCTGTCGTGGCCACTCGGAGACCCAGAACGTTTGGTGGAAGGCAGAGTCCGTGCGCAGATAGGCCCAATGTTCTTCGACGGCCATGGGTCCACCCGTAAGCGGCACCGGGTTGGAAGCCCTACCCGCCGCCCGGACGACTGCATCGGGATCGAACGCACCACGAACAACGCCTAGAAGTTCTGGCTCCGGCAACCATTCTTCGACCTTCACATTGTGCGTCGACAGTCCTGTTGTCATGGCTTCGACCTCGAGCCGGATGACCCGCTCCAGGCCAACCAGTCCGCCTCCGGACTCCCGGATCCGCCGTCGTGCTTTGGCTGTGTCGATGACCAGGGCGACCAACAGGTCGTGCCTCGTGGTTGATCCCGCCGCGGCGACTAGGTCCTCATAAGCGCGCTCACCCCAGGTATGTGCAGCTCCGCTACCGGCACGGTTTGGCACACTCTTCTCGTAAAAGTCCCGCAGCGCGGTTGACGGATAGGGAACCGTGTAATCCTGGACTGCGATTCGGGCGATGCTCTGCCGCTGGGCCAGCCCGGCTTGCACTCTCGACCAGGCCTGAACAGCCCACGCCTTGTCATCGCTGTCCAGCAGGGCAAAGGACCTGGTGCTGCACCGGAGGACCGCCACCGCTTCCCTGCCCTGGGCGTCCACGATGAAGGACTCTCCCTGCAGCGCCTGCCGGACCTCGAGATTCCCCAGGCCCCCGGGCAGGGCAAGCCGTCCCGCCAGCGGCGGAGCCTCCGGCCTCACTAGAAAACGTGTCTGCTTCAGGGCGGTTCTATAGAGGAAGAGGAAGATGTGGGTCGCCCACACCGGGTAAGGAATCCGCGAGTACTGCAGAAGCCCAACAAGCATCAGAGCAAGCCACATAGGACCTGAACTAAACAACGCGGCCGGTCCGCCGACGGCGGAAGCGACGCTGGCGACCAGCACACCGCTGGCAAGAAGGAGCAGCTGGTACCACTTCAGGCCCATGAACAAGCCACGACGTTCGTGGCGGGGAAACTTAACTGCTTCGAGTGTCCTTGCCTCATCGGACATATGGATCGCCCCCTTGGCGAGGATCGGTGGGTGGCTTTGGACGCATTATCGGCGGTGCCTTCATCAGGCGCGTAGCTGAAGAACTGCTGGCGTCTGGGGATGGCCGGGCTGGCCGTGTGTGGGCCCTGTCGGTGGATGAGTCGACGCCCTCCGACGGACCGGCCGCAGGTCGCGTCGACGGCGGGCGGTCACGATGACCTCCACCGAGATTCGTTGTTCCGTGTAGCTCGGGCGTGCCGTTGGCGGGGCCAGCGCGGCCGGCGCCGAGCATCCGTCTTCCACCTCCGGGTGATCCCGGGGACGACGGCGCGGGTACAACCGCAGGGAGGGCTCGGGTGGGAAACTCGGGTCGACTCGAACGGATGGGCCGGGTCATCGACGACCGAGACAGCATCCCCGCCAAAGTGAATCGGCCGCCAATCTGTCGGCTCATCTGCCGGGCTGCGATGCTGCTTGTCCTGGAGAGCACGTGACCGCCTCCGGCCGATTGAGCGGCGGCAGCCAACTCGCCGCCTGCGAAACTCACCAACCGCAATGCCATGAGGGGAGCCCCGCAAGCGAGCGCCATACCTACTGTTCCGGCAGCCAATCCGGCGAACGACTTTGAGTCGGCGAAGAGCTTGACGGCAACAGCCAGCACTGTGGCCGCCAGAGGTTTCGCGAGCAGCAGCGCAACGACGACTTCACTCCATCGCCGCGCCCACGTCTTTGTTCTGTCCCAAGGCACGAGCATCAAGGCAACGGGCGCGACGGCGGCCAGCACAATCAGCGCAAAGGACCGAAAAATCATGGAACACATGAGGATGAAGGCCAGTATCCACACAACGATGACCGCCATGGCCGTGACGACCACACCGCCCACGGCTCCCCCTGTGGTTCCCGGCGACAAGGAAACGATGTTCCATTCCCTGCCCGATCCTTCCGCCGCGCGTTCAAAACCGAAAAGCCGCATGAAGACGAGATAAGGGTCGGAGCCCATCGACTCGAGGAGGGCAGCCGAAGCGGAGTCGCTGACCTTGGTCAGCTGCCGGACCAGGTAAACGGCGCCCGCTACGAGGGGAACTGCCAGGGCCCCACCCAACAGGGCCCTACCTATTCTTCGCGGTTGCTGGCTAATCAGTCCCGACAGCAGTTGGAGGATCATGACGACGACGAGCGGCGTCATCATGACGATCACCCACCAGTTGGTAATGCCGTCCACCGCCAGCCACTGCGAGTCATCCACGTCTGAGGCGCTAAACGCTCCGGTGATGAATGCCCACAGCCAGGAAGCGACGTTCTGGAGGATGTTTGCAAAGAGGGAAGTGACTGCACCGGTGGCACCGTCGTTCGCTTGCGAGACGAGTCCGCAACCGGGCGGCCACCAGCCATTGAGATCGCACTCGACAGGCATGGCTGGCGGCCCTTAAAAGCCGAGCGGAAAAGCGGTTTGGGACCACAGGATGTAGCCGTTGATACCCCCGAGAATCGCGGCCACCGGTCCCGTCCACAACAGAATCACGCCACCTCCGGATGCGAGCCGGGATGACTGACTCAGCTTGCCGGCCAGCAACATCGCCGCACCGATGATGGCCACAATGGCGATCACGACAAATGCACCGACGAGGATGCCCCCGCCGATCTGCTTCAGGGATTCAAGAAAGGGAAAATTAGCGTTTGGGGTAATACCAGGGTCGACTGCTGCCAAAAACATGGCGCGCTCCGTCCATCGTCTTCCGTTGGGATGAGCAGTTTGAGCTCACGACTTCATGGGATAGGCGGGGGTGGAACGACATGACCTAGTATCTGTCCACAAATGGCCACGATTAGCACAGGTAGCAATCAGTCGCCCTGACTCCTGACTTCGCTACTTATAAGGCTTCGGGCACGTTTTGCATTTCCGGTGTCTAGGACATCAGTGCGTAGCCGGACGCTGATCTGCCCAAAAGCCTGCAATACGGACAACGGGAAGCCGAAGGTGAACCGGTGCGGCTTCGGACGGTAATCACCCGGTGACGGTTGGGGCTAAGAAAAAATTAAGTCCCGTCCGTCCGTCAGCAACGCGGAGCGCAATGTAAAACCCCTAAGGGCGGCCCGCAGGACACTGGCTTCGCGGCTCACCGGGGGACAAACTGCGCTGGCCCAGACTCGGGGCCAAGAACAGAGAGTGCCCAGCACCAGGCTGGGGTTGGCCCCAGAGATAATTAGCAACAGGGGTGGTGCGGATCACACTAAGGGCCTGACCTGGTGAGTTCACGCACGTATGTGCGCACTTCCTTTGATTAAGCAGGAGGTCGTAGATGCAAATGACCCTGGCGATCGCCGTGTACATCACGTGGCCTGGGCTCCTATCTCCTTCGTCAGAGCAGCGTGAAGTACGTCCATGTCAATCTTGGATCTGTTCGTGAAGGGCAGGACACGTGCCACGTCGTGCCAGTAGTTTCCTTGCAGGAAGGCTGAAAAGTCCGTAGTCCTACCAACCCAGGCCCGAGAATTACTCCGCTCTTTTACCTGCGTAGCTTCGAAGAATTTCATGCCTTGAGGTACGCGTAGCTGAGCCCTTGTTGGAACTTCATGGACGCCAAAGTCCCATCTGTCTTCGGGTACCCCGGCAGCCTAAGGTACTTGTAGATCGGCGTGTTTGTCCTTGCGGGGAGATTCTTGGGTAAGACGTGGGAGACGACCAACTTCATCGACTCAACGTCGGTAGGGAGTTGGATTGATGATGTCCCGGAGCACATCGTATCGATCTCGACCCACTATCCCTTGGCCCGTCGTCGTCAGCTTGTCGTGAACACCGATGCCAATCACAACGTCCACTTCGTCGCTCTTGAAAGCCTCATCTATCGACATAACGTAGGTCTTGTCTTTCGGAGCACTAGTCAGAACGAACTCGGTCACCTGGTTCCTGACCCTTCGCAGGGGGCTAAGGGGAAGTCACTCCTCAAGCGTAGACAGGGCCAGGAGGATGTCCTCATACCCGGATACGGTAATTTCCAAGATGGGAGGCTGAAGGCATCCGTGGGACTATAGGGTCTGTTGATTCGCGGATCGTAGCGTTCCGATCCCACTGTGCGAAGATGAGACGATTCTGAAGCAGAGCGATGTTGTCTTTTGTGAGAACGCTCCACCGACGCGTCCAAGAAGCTGTCCTTCCAGTAGGATCCACTCGTACTGGAAGAGTACGGTCGTCATCGCTTGTGCTCACGCCGTCCCTGTCTGTCACAGGGAACAACATGGAGGGGCCGGAAGTATTCAGCTACTTTGACCCCTTACTGCCGCTGGTAGAGAATCGTCGTGAACTGGCTGACGCGAACAATCTTTCCCCTCTGGCACCTTAGGTTTCTTGTCGATCCTGGGTCCGCACCTTGGCGGCGCGATCAAGATATTCCCTAAGGGCTGGCTACAGGCCTTAGGGCGCCGCTCGAATCTCTTTCGGAGCCCATTTTCAAGCGACAGAAGGCGATGGAGTTGATTCCGAATCTTCTCGTCGCTGAAGAATGGGCGCTGCGAGTTGCCCGAACCGCCGGCCTTCCCGCGGTGGATGCCCATCTCGCGGCAGATGAACTGCTCGCCGTTACTCGATTCGACTACCCTTACGAGGGAAAATGGCTGCACCATGAAGACTTTGGTCAGGCGCTAGGTCTGGATAGTGCTCGGGCGTGCACTATGTTTCGTTAGTAGTGGCCCGGAGCGCATTGTGGAACTGGCTTGCCATCTCTTGACGGAAGCCATCGAAGTCACCTTCCAAAGCAAACGCAGCCAGTCTCTCGTGCTCAACGGCGATTTCATGCAGGTTGCTGTATGTAGGATGGTCGGCCGCTAAGTAGAGACGCAGCTTGTTCTCCCAACCGTTCCAAAGACTTTGCAGGGCCACGTTCCCCGAGAATTCATAGAAGAGCCGGTGGAAGCGAAGATGGGCATCAACGCTGGCCGGGATATCGTGCGTGTCCGTGGCCCGGTAAAGTTCCTCGATGGTTTGCTTCAGCCGAAGCCGCTCAGGACCACGCAACGTTGGCGCCGAGAGTTCAGCAGCGTAAGGTTCCACGAGTAACCGGATTGCTGCGATCTCGGCGACGTTGCGGGCACTTACCTCCACAACGAATGATCCCCGGAAGGGGATCTTCACAACCAGACCCTCCTCCTCAAGCCTGGTCAGCGCCTCACGTAGCGGGGACCTGCTGATTCCGAGATCGGCAGCAATGTGCGTCTCGCGCAGCTGTTTCCCAGGGGGCACACTTCCGCCCAGGATGGCTGTACGCAGCAAGCGATACACGCCGTCCGGCGTCGTTGTCCGCTGTTCCTGCCACTTGAACTTGCCGTCCATCATGCCGCCTCTCTTGTCGATGTCGGTTGTTAGGGCATTGCGTTTCAACTTCCAAGACGAACACTTCGTAGTTCTTAGGCTGACGGTGTGTTCTAGCTCGTCTTAAAACGCTCCGGGCGTACGAATTCCAGGCCTTTGAGTGACTGTTTGCCGAGCGCTTCGTGTGCGGCGATCTGGCCGTACCCGGTGGCATTCTTGAATCCGCCTCCGGAAAAGCCTGTGGCGCCGTAAATCCTGCGTGACTCACCGAACCAACCCAGCAGCGGGTTCCGATCGCTCGTGTAGAGGTCCGGGAATGCGTCCGAGCGGACGATCGTCGGGATGAGGCCGGGGATGAATTCCGAGACCGTTTCGAAAGTCTCGGCGATTTCGGCTGTTGAAAGCTCCCTGGGGAAACCGTCGGGGTCCGGTGTTACTGTGCCCCGCCCGTCAAGGGTGGCTTTGACTGTGACCCCGTCGACGGAGGGTGCCCCATACATAGAGCGGCCCTCGTACATCCGGTTAAACGTGGGGAACTTTTCCGGGGTGAACTGGGCTCCGTCGCGGGCAACGAACCACGACAGGAAAACTCTGCGTGTTTCCGTGTGCGCCTTAAGATACGCAGGCATAAGGCGTTGGGACCAGCCACCGGAGGAAACGATGACGTTCTCGAAAGTCCAGGAGGTGTCTCCGGAGGTGATGACAACTCCGTCGCCGGTTTCGGTGATGCTGTCGATCGGGGTGTTGGTGTGGACGGTTGCGCCGTTGGCCTGGGCCGCGGCGACGGCGGCAGTGACGGCTCTGTCGGTGCGCAGGACCCCGGCGTTCGGATCGTAGATGGCGCCGTCATCCGGTCGAAGGTTGTGCTGCGGGTAGCGTTCGGCCATCTCTTCGTAGCTGAGGATTTCGTGGGCAGCCCCATTGGTTCGGGTGGTTTCCAGGAGGCTGCGTATGTAGGGGCCGTCGGCGGTGCCGATGGACAGGCCGCCGCAGCGTGTGAGGATGTCCTGTCCGGTTTCTGCTTCGAGTTCTGCCCAGAGATCCCGTGAGCGTTCCAGGATGGGGTAGAGGGCGGGGTTGCCGAGGTAGATCATCCG
Source organism: Arthrobacter sp. HS15c (assembly GCF_040812005.1). NCBI lineage: Bacteria > Bacillati > Actinomycetota > Actinomycetes > Micrococcales > Micrococcaceae > Arthrobacter > Arthrobacter sp. HS15c. Next base: position 229,730 of record NZ_JBFOHM010000002.1, on the reverse strand, counting down.
AAAGAGCCTGGTGTCGCCGCCCACGGCGCTTCTGCCGTGAGCAGGTGACTGCGCCTCGAATCCGGTGACGGAGTCGGTCAGGTGCGATGCCTGCCACAACGCCATGCTTCCGATGCTGCCCAGGCCTACGACTGCGAGTTTTCCGTCCATGGCCTACAGCACTTTTTCCGGGAGCGCCTGGGTCTTGGCTTCCTTGGGATTGGCCAGGATCCACCTGGCGTCACCGCGCTCCATCATGAGCCCCGCGGCTGCCGTCTGGATCGTGTTTCTGGTTTTCATGCTTTTCCGTTCGGAGGGTTCGGGTGAAAGGTTGAGTGGGTTATTCGTGGAGTCCGGCGAGTCTGCTGCCGAATTTGGCCAGGAGTGAGGTCTTGGTGGAGTCCCTGCGTTCTTCCCATTGGTCGGCGATGCCGAAGAGCCGGTACATGCCGTGGACACCGAGCCAGCGGAGGGGTTCGGGTTCCCACTTCCGTGCGCGGTAGCCGACCCAGGGGAGCGTCGTCCGTTCGGTTTCCGTCTCGAAGGCCAGTTCCGCGAGGGTTCGGCCGCCGACGTAGGCTGCGGTGACGCCGTGTCCTGCATAGCCGGTGGATGATCCGGTCCCGGATGCCTGGTCCCAGTGCACGCCGCCGTTCCAGTCACGGGTGACGCCCAGGACTCCGGACCAGGCGTGGTCCACTTCGAAGGGGATGCCGGGGAAGAAGGAGCGGAGCTTTGTGGAGATCAGGTCAATGGTGGACTGGGGTGTTGAACCGGCGCCTCCTGTGCCGGAGCCAAAGCGGTAGGGCATGCCCCGACCGCCCATAGTGATACGACCGTCCGCTGTGCGTTGGGCGTAGATAAAGGTGTGAGCGGAGTCGCTGAGGCACTGCAGCCCGTTCCAGCCGATCTGCTGCCACGCTTCTTCGGACAGCGGCTTGGTCACGATCATCGAGGAATTGATCGGTATCAGGGTCCTGCTGCCAAGCAGCTGTCCGGAATACCCCTCGGTGCAGATGAATGTTTTGACCGCGGTCACCCGCCCGTTGTTCACAGTAAGGGTCTTGTCCTCGACGCTGCCTACCCGGCTGCCTTCGTAGATGCTCACCCCCATGGAGGTCAGGGTCCCAGCGAGACCGTAGACAAGTTTGGCCGGATTCATCCGCGCGCAATGCTTGTAGAAGAGTCCGCCGTGGACGGTGGAGATGTTGATCTTGCTCTGGAACTCGTCCCGGTCCAGCAGGTGGACATCGTCTTCGGTCAGCCCGTACTTCCAGTCGGTGTCACGCCTGGCTACCAGCCGGCCCAGCCCCGCTCTGGTGTGGGCAGCCACCAGCGCGCCGCCCTTGTTCTGATCCGCGTCAATGCCTTCGGCCCGGAGAATATCGAGGACGGAATCGACGCCGGCGACAAACTCCTGCTGCAGTGCAATGCTGGCGTCGATCCCTCCGCCGGATGCGCGGGCGAAGGTGGCCCGGTTTCCCGGGGGCATTGCTGAGAGCCAGCCGCCGTTCCGTCCGGAGGCGCCGTAGCCAATCTGTTCTGCCTCAAACACCGCGACCTTGAGTGAGGGTTCGAGTTTCTTGGCGAAGTAGGCGGCCCAGAGGCCGGTGTAGCCGCCGCCGATGATTGCCACGTCCACAGAGTCCTGTCCCGTGAACCGGGGGTAGCTCTGCCTGTTGTCCGCGAGGCCGGCCATCCAGAAGCCGAGATCTCCATTTCGGGGTGTTGCCGCAAGGGCTGTCATTGTGTCCTTCTTTGTCTGGGAACCGCTGGGCTAATAGGACGGCGGGGCCATCACGCGGGAGCCTTGGCCGGCAGCCGATGTGGCACCGCCACACGTTGGTGTTTCAGGCGGCGGTGTATCCGCCGTCGACGGGCAGGACCGCGCCGGTGATGTAGGACGATTCCGGGGACGCCATGAAGAGGATGGCATCGGCGATCTCTTCGGGGGTGGCCAGGCGCTGGAGCGGGATCTGGCCCTCACGCTGGGCGCGGTAGGCCTCGGGGTCTTCCCTGCGCTGGAACGATGCTTCGATGACCGGGGTCGCGGTCAGCCCCGGTGCAACAACGTTGACGCGGATGTTGCGGGACGCCCATTCGATCGCGGCACCTTTGGCGAGCATGATCAGGCCGCCCTTGGCCGCGGAGTACAGGACTTCATCGGGCTTGCCGACCATACCCAGCCGTGAGCTGACGAGGACGAACGAGCCACCCGTAGCGGGCATCAGCGGCGCGAAGTGCTTCATCACCAGGAAGGAGCTAAGCAGGTTGCTGTGCAACACGTTCTTCGCATCCACATAAGCCATCTCCGTCAGCGGGCCGCTGACCTGCAGGCCGTGGTTGAGGACGACGACGTCCACGGTTCCGAAGGACTCGGCCGCCTGCCTAGCCAGGCTTTCGACGAACGCCTCGTCGTTGAGGTCTCCCGGGACGTACAGGTCATCGGGCTGGGCGCTGTCGAGGTGCTCCCTGCGGCCGGTAAGCAGCAGCCGGGCACCTTCGTTGCGGAAGTGGGAACATACTGCCTGCCCGATTCCGCTGTTGGCCCCGGTGACCAGGGCCGTGGTCTTATCAAGTCTCATATCGGTCACTCCATTGTGGGTAAGTTGCTGGGGTTGCAGGCTGGGGACGGACGTCCCGTCCGGGGCGATCGGTCCGTGTCGGTCAGTTGAGGAATCCGCGGGCGTCGACAGGCCACCGTTCCAGCGTTGCGCCGGTGCTGTCGGTGACGATGTACTCCTCGAAGTTCACGACGACGGGGCAGACGTGGTTGGGCACCACCGGAAGCACGGTCCCGACTCCGGGGCGGAAGTCCCCGCCGGGAAGTGGGAGGAACCCGTGGTATTCGTTGAGCCTGGACAGGACGGCGCTGGTGCCGGCAATGGCACCGTAGCCGATCTCTGCGTTGCCTTCACGGCCGAGGGCTTTGGTGCCGATATCGAGGATGACCTGATCGGGGACCCAGTCACTGACCACCGTGCCGGCAACGAACAGCGCGATCTGATCCTGGGTGCAGGCCCCGAGCCTGGTGTTGTTCAGGTCGTTGAACACGTATTCGCCGGGCCTGATCTCGGTGATGACGCTGTTGGTGGCGAACTCCACGGTGGGTGTGGAGCCGGCACTGACCACCTCTGCAGTGATCCCGGCCGCGCTGAGGCTGCGGACCGCCGTGACGAGCGCGGCATCCTGGTCAATGGCGGCGCGCTTGCGTGCGTCCGGTCCGGCGCTGCCGTGGCCCGGATAGGTGAAGACGCCGGCCGGGACCAGGCCTCGGTTGCGCGCGGCGAGGGCCAATTCGCCTGCGGCCTCGGCAGGAGCCCCGGAACGGCGGGCCCCGCAGTCGACCTCAATCACGATCTGCAGCAGCCCGGCTTCGTCGCCCATCGCGTCGGCGAGGGCATTGATCGCCGCGACGTTGTCGACGCCGATCCGCAGCCGGGTGGTTTCGGCCAGTTTCCGGATCCGCATCCCTTTCGTTCCGGCAGCCCAGATCGGGTAGGCGATGAAGATGTCGTCGAACCCGGCCGCGGCGAAGACCTCGGCCTCACCCACGTTGCCCGCGGTGATTCCGACCGCCCCGGCCTTGACCTGGCGCCGGCCGATTTCGACGCACTTGTGCGTCTTGACGTGCGGCCGGACGTCCAGGTTGTTCCGGGTAGCGAAGGCCTGCATCCGGTCGATGTTCTCCTGCATCACATCGGCCAGCACGATCGGTGCCGGGGTGTCGATCCGCTCGAGGAGAGCCTTGAATGTTGATTGAATGCGGTTCACGCTGTACTCCTTGTAATTCTGTTTATGAATCGAGGAGCGCGGTGCTGGCTTCCTCGGATGCTGAATGTGCGGGACCCGCATCAGCGGGCCCCGCACAACATCGCCCTCGGACGTTACCGCCGTCCTGTCTGTTACTAAACGGCCGTGCAGATCATCTGGATTTCGACCGGAGTGTTCAACGGCAGCCCGGCCACACCGATAGCGGTACGGGCGTGCCGCCCGTTCTCACCCAACACTTCGATGAGCAACTCACTGGCCGCGTTGGCCACCCGGGACTGCAAGCCGAAGTCCGGCCCACTGGCCACGAAGACCAACATCTGCACGATCCGGACGCGGTCCAGATCGCCTACCGCCTGCACAGCGGCAGCGAGGCAGTTCAGCGCGCAATGGCGCGCGAGCTCCTGCGCAGTCTCCAGCTGAATGTCCCGGCCAACAACGCCCGTGCCCAGCAGCACACCGTCCTTGTAAGGCAGCTGGCCCGAGATATGGATGCTGGAGTCCACCGCCCGGTGGTCCACGTAGTACGCGTTATCGGCGAGGACGGGCAGCTCCAGGCCCAGGGCCCGGAGCCGTTCCACAGCCGAGGCGCCCTTTACGGTTTGAGGCAGTGGCAGACTCATCTGTACAAGTCTCCCTTAGGAGGCTGCGGGGCGCGGCAGGCCGAAGAGGACCGGGAGTTCGGCGATGTCGGTGATCCGCTCGTAGCCGAGCCAGTGCTCGTCCTGCTCGAAGCCGCGGTCGACATACACCTTGTTCTTGATGCCCATGACCGCCGCGGGTCGGAGGTCGTACATCGGGCTCGCGGAGACGTGCACGATCTCATCCGGCGTCGCACCGAGCTTGTCGAACATGTACTCAAACGCACGTAGCCGCGGCTTGTAGACGCCCATCTGCTCAGCGGTGATCACCACTTCGAACGGGGCCTGGAGGTTCGCCGAGAGGCGCATCGCATGGGCGGTGTCGCTGTTTGTGATGATGACCAGCGGAACTGCCTCCGCCAGGCGGTTCAGCGCCTCAGTGACACCCGGGTAGGGGCCCCAGCTAGGGATCTCTTCGTAGACAGCCCGGGCGTCAGCCTCCCGGTACTCAACGCCGAACCTCGCGCAGGTCCGCCTCATCGAGTCCGCGATGATCTGGTGGAACGGCTTGTACTCGCCCGTGCACTCGTCGATCCGATACGAGCTGCCGGCCCGCCTGAAATCGTCGGCGAGCTCCGGCGGGAGCCGGTCCCCAAGTACCCGCTGGATCGTCTCGCCGATGGGGAAGTGGATCAGCGTCCCGTTCATATCGAACGAAACGAATTTCGGATTGGTATCGATTGTCATGATTCTCCAAAGATCAAGGGGCGGCAGTGCCCGGCATGGCCCGGCCAGCTGCCGTGTGGATGTCCCAACCGTACGTACTAAAATTGTGAACTGTCAACACTTTTAAGTGTTTTTATTGAGAATCGTTTTCACCTAATCATGGTTCGGACCATTTGAGTGACGGCTAGGGAGCCCGCAGGGAGTGCTCAGTGCCGCTGAGGTAGGCGCGAGTACGGGCATCTCCACAAGTGGTATGGTGATTGTTGACTGTTTGCAGTTTTCCGCCCTAGTGTTAGCTCCAAGCTAGCCATCAAGTGACCAAGTCAGCAGAGCAAGGGTGCAGGGGAAGCGCTATTCCAACTCAAGTGGGCTGTGGCCGGCGTCGGAACACTCAATGGCATGCTGAAGTGAAGAAAGGGGAACGCGCATGAGCCTCATGAAAGGCGCAGTTAAGTTCCAGTCAAAAGTGACCGCGGACCTCATCGCGGAGTATCTGCGGGAGCGGATTTTGGACGGGACATTCGGGCCGTCGACGAACATCAACGAAGTCCAACTCGCCGCCCACCTCAGCATCAGCCGCGGGCCTCTCCGCGAAGCCGTCCAACGCCTCGTGCAGGAGGGACTTCTTGTCAGCGTACGCAACTACGGCACCTCCGTTGTCGACCTCGGACCTGAGGACATCAAAGACATCTACAAGGCACGCGTCGCCATCGAATTAGAGGCGGGCAGGCTCGTCCTCCAGCAAGACACAACCAAGCTCGCCGCCGAGCTAAATAAGGTCCTTCAGCGCATGCATGATGCGCTGAAGGACGACAGATGGCAGGACGTCGCAACCGAGGACGTTAAGTTCCACCAAACCATCGTCCGCGCGACCCTCAGCCCCCGCTTGGACCGGATGTTCTCAACCCTCGCGGCCGAAACCCTGCTGTGCGTCCGACAATTCCAATACATTCATGAACGCAAGGAAACCATCCTCGAACAGCACCGCCGTCTCCAGGAATTCATCCAGTCCGGCGACGAACCCGGCTACCTCGCCGAAATCGAATGGCACCTCAAGAAATCTGTCCCAATGTTGGAAGCAGCACGAAAAAAACGCACATCCTAACCTCTCGCTAACACAGCCTGCGTCTGATCAACTCACCACACCGCACTCTGCGTCCAGGAATAGTGGTCCGTAGGGAAGCAGCGAGCGAAGGGCAAGGTGTGCCGTGAAAGCGTCCGAGCGATCAAACACAAGAATGTACTCATCCTCCGCAGTCATTTTGACAACCTGCGGGATGAGACGGTGCCAGTCTATTGGTGGCTGGCACATCAGCCAGGGCAGCTGAGCTGCCCAAGAAAATTGGAGTGATTACATGGTCAAGGCCACGGTGTTGAACGCCACGACACAAAACCTGGGAACGCACATCCCCAAAGCGACTTCGACGACTCCGGGGCAGACCGAGGTGTCCTTCCGCCCTTGGGAGGCGGATGGCATGAAAACAGGAATCTGGGAAGTGACTCCCGGGACGTTCACGAGCAACCGCCCCGGATACCACGAGGTCTGCCAGATCCTCAGCGGCACGGCAACGGTCACGGAGCCTGACGGCCAGAGCTTCGAAGTTGGCCCAGGCTCATTGTTCGTCACCCCGGAAGGCTGGGAAGGAACCTGGACCGTCCACACGACACTTCGCAAGGTGTGGGTCTCGCAAGCCCTCGCCGCTGCCGGCTAGACCAGACCCATATTTTCCTTTGCCGAAAGGCAAAAAGCAGGAAGTGGACCAGCACTAATAGAACCGCACGCCCAAAGTTGGAGCTGCTATTGGGCGGTGGTCCCAGCTCAGGTTCTGTTAGTCACGATTGCTCCCTCTCTTGGAGGTTCCGGCTCGTTAAGGTCGGAACCTCCCCTTTTGCATGTGAGACGACCTACCGTATGTGTACCACGGCAACGTCCCTACGTTGCCGCGACCAATGTCGAGAAGAACGATCATCAGCCGGGAGCAGCAGCCCAGGAGCGGCAGAAGGAGGCCGCGGCGCACTCCGCGCCACAGGAGCTTCAGGCTGCATTACCGGCAGTCTCGAAACAATAGCTTCAAGACACCGATTCGAGGGCCCGATGAGCCGGTCGAGCGGGCGGGAAAGCACGGGTTCCCTGAGTCTCGGAAACATGTCTTACTTCAAATAGTCTCGCCGAGGGAGCGTGCCGGTACTTTCGAGTCAAAAAGGGCTGGTGACACCTGTGGGTTTGTTATCAAACGGCATTGACCCCTCAACCACGACAGCCCGCTCTTCCCCGCCCTGTACCCAAATATCGTGCGATCGGACGTCTTCCTGGACCTCTACACCAGCGACTGGCGTTCAATCCTTGGCCTGCTGAGGAAAGCAGCTGGACGGACTGCGCTACATCGTTCTCCGGCACCGGCTTCAAAATGGCCTTCGCCGAAGGCGAAATCGCAGCCTACGAAGCCCTCGGCATGCGCTCTCTCCAAGGCCTGGACCTCGTCAGCCCCAAACGGCCAAGGGAACCAACCTGGCTAAGCAGGGTTCAGATGCTGCGCCCGACAGGGAGTAATCCTCTTCAATTTACGCCCACGGAGGTTCCTCCGATGGGTTGCCGGTCGCCGGATTGATCGAGGGCATTGCTTGCGTGATCACGCTGCGCAAGTCCATCGCACCACTCAGAATCACGATGGACAGGTACGGTTACAGCACGATCGGTTAGATGCCGGAGCCCCTCACGTTCGCCAGCCCAAGCCTCAGAAGAGTTCCCAGGGCCAGGCTGACAAGCGTGAGGAGGATTGTGGGCATCAGCCCACGGAGGATGGATTTCATGAACGTAGTACTGGGTAACGTAGCCTCACCTGCTGTTGGGCTAGCTTTTACGGAACCTCATCTCACTCCTGCCGAGTTCTATACTTTCGAGAGTTACTTGCTGCTTGGCAGCCCCTATTATTTGAGGTTGGCCGTGGTGATGGCGGCGCCGCCCATGCCCCAAGTGTCGAGCGACTTCTTGTATTCCGGGCTGTCGAGAACCGCCTGCACGGCCTTCTGCAGGGCCGGCGTCAGTGCGGAGCCCTTCTTGAGGCCCATGGCGTTGATGTGGTCCGTGCGGGTATCCACCTGCGGAGTCAGAATCGTGAAGACGTTCGGCTGCTGCTCGTTGGCCCAGACAAGGGACGGGGTGTCGTAGAAGACGCCGTCAACACGCTTCGAGGCCAGCTGCGTCAGGGCATCCTGGACGTTGGGAAGCGTAATGCCGTTGATGGCCGGCTTGCCCTTTTCCTCGCAGGTCCACTTCGAGACGTTCGGCAGGTGCTTCAGCTGGGCATTCGAGCCTTTCGTGACCGCAATGTTCTTGCCGCACATGTCATCGTTGCTGATGTTCAGCGGGTTGCCATGGGCGACCGCCACCGATACCCCGCTGTTGAGGTAAGTAACCATATCTAGCACCTTCAACCTCTCTTCCGTAGGGGCCATGGTGGTCACGGTGAAGTCGTAGCGGCCGCCGTCAATGCCCGGAATGATCGTGTCGAAAGAGGTGTTCTCGAACTTCAGCTTCAGGCCCAGCTTCTTCGCCACCAGGCGGGCGACGTCCGGGTTCAAACCAATGGGGGTGGTGTTGTCATCAGCCAGGAAAGTCGTCGGCGGGTAGTGCAGGTCCATCGCCACCGTGAGTTCGCCCTTGTCCTTGAAAGACTGCGGCAATAGCGTCACCGCGGCCTGGTCCGGCTGAACGCCCTCTGAGATGTCGGCGGTGTTCGCCGTCTTTGACTTGGCTTCCTCAGATGCCGGAGCGCCAGTGGCAGAGCCTCCGCAGGCGCTCAAGGCCAATACGACAGCGATGCCGGCTGCGGCAGTCTGAACTTTGTTGATGGTCTTCATGGTGCTTCCCTTCGAATGGTTCAGCTGAATCGATCCGCTGAATGGGCAGTCCTTCCAGGACCTTCCGATCGACATGCCAGCATGATGCGAGGCTGGTCCTAGACTTGTTGCTTCATGCGGGCTGTGATCCGTATCTCGTCCGCATTCAAGAGCAATGCAACCCCCTTAATTGCAGACTGTCAACAGTTTGGAGCCCGAAGTTCTATTTATTTCCTTGGATCCAGACCTAGCAACTTCAGGCACGGACTGCTGACTGTTTACAGTGAGCTACGCGCCTTGATCGAGCCTTTCCCCGCGCCCCGATGCTGCCACCGCCATCTTCAACCTGCCCGACTATCGCGTCACCGACATTGAGTTCCTCACGTTCGGGCAGCGCCGGATCAACGTCGAAGCCACCGCCGAGGCAAGCTGCCCGTCCTGCGGAGTATCAGCACCCGGGTGCATTCACGCCGGCCCCAACGTCTGCGTGACATCCCCGTCGCCGGCCCGGTCGAAGTGATCTGGGCCAAGCGGAGATTCTTCTGCGACGAATACCTCTGCCCGCGCAGGACATTCGCTGAGGAAACAGCCCAGGTTCCGCGCCGGGCTCGGTCCACCCGACGGCTCCGCGACGCCCTCGTGGCCGCCGTCATTGAATCCGGACGGGCCGCCGCGGAGACGGCTTCCTCGTTCGGTGTCTCATGGTGGGTGGTCCAGCGGGCTCTGGATTCCGCGGCGCTGACGCTGCCTGATGTTGATGCCCTGGCACCCCGGATGCTCGGCATTGATGAACATCGCTACCGGTCTGTCCGGTTCTTCCGCGACCCAGCCACGAAGGCCTGGAAACGCTACGAACGTGGATGACCACCATCGTTGATCTGGACACCGGCCAGGTCCTCGGAATCGTGGACGGCCGCGACAGCGAAGGAGTCGGAGAATGGCTGTTCGCCGGGCCGCTGCAGTGGCATCTTGGCGTGCTGGTCGTCGCGATCGACCCGTCAGCGGCCTTCCGCAAGGCCCTGCGGATGTGCTGCCACGCACGGCGGTCTCGGTCGACGCGTTTCAACTGGTCAAGCTCGGCAAGGACATTCTCACCGAAGTCCGGAAACGCCTCAGCCAACAGGTCCACGGCCGCGGGGACGCTCCATCGACCCAGTCTGGGCCAACCGCCGACTACTCCTTCGAGCCGGAGATACACTCTCGGACTGGTCACGGAACAGGCTCGACAGCGTCTTCGCCACAGACGACGCCACCGGGAAGCTGCAGGCCGCCCTGGCTGGTCAAAGAGCAGCTCCGTACACTGCTGTCCACCGGATCCCTCGCCGACGCGGCCATGGCGAAAGACCGACTGCAGGCCCTGGTCGAACACGCTGCTCAGCCGGAAACGAACCGGCTCTGGCGAACCGTCTGTCGGTGGTGGAAAGAGATTGAAGTCCTCATTTTCACCGGCGCGACAACGGCGAAAGTGGAAGCTAACGACACCGAGATCAAGCACATAAAAAGAACAGTCCGGGGATTCACCAACGCACGGAACTACAAAACACGTATCCTGTTGCGCAGTGCCGCCAAAACAACGGCATGAACATCCATCGCGGCAGAAAATTCACCACGAACCGTGAAGAGCCACTAATCCTGGCACGTACGGACCAAACGGCTACAGGAGAACGTGAAGTTCTTAAAGCCACCTGCGTTTCTGGATTCCCTGTTTCTAGCCGACGCTCGCCGTTTCGAGTGAGACGCCTTCGTCCCTAAGCCGCTCCAGGCGCCGCTGATGGAACCTTAGTGCACCTTCTAGCGCCGTCAGGAAGTTAACCCAAGGACCAGCCCACGACTGGCTCGCGTCCAATTCTGCACGTTTACAAAGAGCGCTGATAACCGCAGCTTTGTGGGCCGATTTCACCCTGTACGGTTCCAGCATGCCTTGGGAGTCCTCCGAGAAAATATCGAACCAGGTTGAGTGCTCTTGATGCAGATCCTGGACCCAGCTATCCGGGAAAAGCCCTTCTATCGCGAACCGATCACGCACTGACAGGTAGTCCTGATTGGACTGGAAGGGTGTCTGCTTTTGACCAAAGTACTGTTGCAGCTCCCGCCGTTCTTTGATACCTGCCTCATCGCCGTCAAAGACAGGCACTGCAACTCGCTCACGTCGGATGAAGCCGTAATTAGCCCGGAGGAATCCAGACAGGTGCTTAACTCCCCCGAAGTCCAGAAATGCAGCTGAAAATAATAGGGGACATTTTTTCTCCCCTACTAAGTCAATGGTCTTCATAGCCCACGGAATCAAATCTTTATCAGACTGGCCCTCGACGAGAACGTTGATTTCACTCAGATTGAAGTAATCGCTGAAAGCCACTCCTAAGGCCTGACTCAAGTTCTCGGTCGCCTCCCGGTAGTTGGGGAATGCCTCGATTCTGGTCGTACCATCCACGAGAGACACACCGCTAATCCTGTGAACATTCTGCGGGACAAACGCTAAGGCATGAGTTGTGATCAGGACTGTCGACTCTTTTCTGAGCTGGTCGACGAGGTCAAGAGCCGAGCGGGAAAGCTCAGGGTGCAGGTAAGATTCCGGTTCCTCCAAGAGCCAAATGGGGCTGGAGCCCTGAGACCTCAGTTGTTCGGAGATCCAAATTAAACTGGCAAGGAGAGCAACAGACTGCACACCCTGACCCTTATGTTGGATTGATGTTCGCGTCGGGTCCCCCAAGGCGAAGTCAAAACCAGTTAGGAGCCCTTCGAGAGAATCATTTGGAAAACCAAACGATGCCACAAAATGGGAAAGTCCAGCCTCCGTTAGAGCAGCGTTGATGGTTGCGGCCACTGTCTCGAGCGAATCCTCTATCTCAGATACATACGGGGAAATCGTTCCTGCCACCTTCTTCACCATGAAGGGCATCAGAAGCTCGGTGTTCAGTTGATCCATCGTTTTTGCAGCGGGCACGTATTGAACAGAAAACAGCCCGAGGAGGTCGGAAACCAACTTGGTCTGCAGCCTGCTGAACGCGGTTTGTTCCGCAGGTGACCCGGTCTTCTTGGCATTGGGAAAGAACTGGTACACCGGATTGTCGCTCGGAGACATGACAAGGGAAAGCGTGAACTCTGCACTGTCACGAGGCCTGACGTCCACGAACTCTGTGAGGCGATCATAGGCTGCGAATACAGTCCTGTCCGGATGCTCGTCCTCGTCCACACCTGCGAAAGTTGCTACCAGGCTTGTCTTACCCGATCCAGCGACGAACGAAAGATCCCGGGCCTTACTGAACCCGAATTTGTTCTCGGGCCCCGTGAAGAAAAGCTCGACCGCGTGCAAAAGATTCGTCTTTCCTGTGTTATTAGGGCCAACTAGTGTTGTCCCTCCCTCGCCAATTGAAAGGGTCTGATCGATCGAGCCGACAGTACGAAAATTTCTAACACGCAGCGCTTTGAGCTTCACTTCAGCGGGTCCCCCGGTCTGGATCTGGCAAATCTTTCCTCGATTCAAGCATGAAAGAGGCGAATTTTATCCTAAGAACCGCAGAACAAAGTCTCTTAATGTCATCTCGTCGATCCGCTCGGAATGACCAAACGACAAACTGAGGACAGCCCAACATGACCGGAAGGAGGAGTTCGATCGCAAACTGGCCTCTCCCCGGATACCGCACCACCAGGCAGCTGCCCGGGGAAATGGTCGAGGCACTCATAGAATGAAGCCGCGGCCGATTTTGACCTCATCTGGGCTCCATGGCATTGCCCTGCACCTGATGCGTTAGAGCAGCAGGTCAAAGTACGCGGCGCCGGGGTTCCAATCAACTGGATGTAACAAAGTCCCTGCTGAAGGGTTGAGCGCGCTGTACATCATCCCCTCCCCCGCATAGATCCCCACATGGCCCCAGTTGTCCGGGCCTTGCGGGTTTTGAACCACCAAGTCACCCGGCTGCGGATTGTTGATTCGAGTACCGACCCGCCACTGCTCCACGCGTGGCAACTCAATACCGGCCTGGCGATAGATCCACTGCACATAACCCGAGCAATCCCACGCCTTGAAGGCTGTCCCACCCCAAACATAAGCCCCGCCCAGACCTTGCCGTGTGAATCGCAAGATCTCCAAGCGGATCTGACTCAAGCCGTCGGCCGACGTTGGCAGTCCGGTTGTGAGCTCACCTTCTACGCATTTGGATGGCGGCGAAGTACCTGCGAGCGCGCGGACTATGGCTTCAGCGTCCTGCTCCCACCGTGCGTACAGCTCGGGGAAGGCGGAAACCTGGACTGCCTGAGCAGCTTGTCCCTTTTCCCTTGAAGTCCAACCCGGGATATCAAGGAGGCCTCGAGGGCTGCCGCGATTGGGACCATTAGGACCACCATAGAAGGCGCGCGCATTGTAGGTCGGGTCCATCAACTGCTGGACGGTCCCCCAGCCGGCTGCTGGTCGCTGTTGAGCCGTACCGAGGGAGTCGTGGTCCCGGCCCACGCCCTCATGCGGGAACGAGAGCGAGCCGGGGACGTTTGTGTTGGCCAAGACCCGCAGACCGGATTCCTGCAGCGACATCATGATCGCGATAACCTGTCCAGCCCTGGGCACCCCCATCTCTTGGCCGACGGAGATGTAGGTCCTTGCGACTGCCAACTGTGCGTTCGTCAACCAACTTGGGACCTGACCCTCAAAGCTGATTCTCAACCCGGCGGCGTCGTCATCCGATGATGCCGCTGTCGGTTCATTGGGAGCGCAGGCGGAAGCTGTACCCGGTGTCGCTGCAGCCATCAGCGCTACGCCGGCACAGACAACCATCCCGCACACGAGAACCACCGTTGAGACAGCCGCGAATATCGCACGGAGGAGGGTTCTTCGTCTTAGCAATCCGGCCAGGACAACCGGGGCCGGCATTAGTAAACGATCCTGCTCGGCGTGGCATAGAAGCCAACCATGGCGCAGCGGTCGTCGGGGGCGGTTGGTGCTGGTGGGCAATTCACCATGACACTCACCGGGGCTATGTAGGCGTTCTCGCCTCGTGCTGTCCGATCAACTACGTTCACCTTCACCGTACAAACGTGAAGTCCGAGCCAGGGTGCCGGATAGTCGCGCACCTTGGCCAACTCGCCGTCGCAGGCGACAGACTCCGCCGTGCCGATGCGATAGGCCTCCTGCCCTGCCAGAGTTGTGAATGTCCCGGCAGTGATACCTGTTGCTTCGAATTCTTGGACCAGCACAGTTAGTGGATTCGATCCGTCCGGCAGGAGCGTCCACAGGCCGCGAAGTCTCGAGTACACCTCCGAGTACGATGACGAGCGAGTGTCCCAGGTGTAGATCTCTTGGGCGGCAAACAATGCCAGCCCACGGTAGTCTGCACCCTTCGGAGCCGTCACGGGATCGGCCGCTCCGTCGTCATGAGGTGATGCGACGGACGCGGAAGGGGAAGGCAGTGGCGGGCGGGAAGCCTCTGTCGTGGTATCCGGCTTGTATGACTGCACCGACGGCTGTGACGGGAAGAGCAGGACGACGACAACCAATACCAGACCGATAACAGCCATAACCACCACCCACGGCCGCCGTAGCCCAAGCCGCCCGCGCCAGCCAGAGCTCGGCAAAAGGAACATGCCACACCTCCTCAAGAAGCCCATGGTGAACCCGTCAGACCATGCCCTAGTCCGCTGGCCTTAGCTGACCCCACAGCACTCGCCATGCTGCCCGGTACAGCTGTCTCACGGGGCCAATCTGCACGGCAATGTACCTTTCCGAAACACCGAACTCAGCGGCAAGGCGAGCAATTGCCCGGGTTCTGTCCGGACCGCTTACGCCGGGTTGGACGAGAACTGAGGCTATTCGACGCAGTACCGGCGCAGGAAGGCAGTTGGCCGCAGCGGTGCCGACATCCTCCTCACGGGTAGATGCGGACGCCACCTCCAAAGCTGCAGTGATTGTCTTCGCGGTTTGGCGGACAACGGATGCAGCGTGCCATCGACGCCTATCGGTTGGCGACGGCGGACCGTAGCGTCGAGGCGCAGTGAGACTGTCGACAGCCAAGTCCCACACTTCATTCGAGACGTTCTCCCTCACGAGAGCGAGCACCATCCGTGCCCATTCCTGGTCAATGAACCTCTCCGTGGCGCGGTCACCATAGAAGGACAGCCTGGCCCATCCGTTTAGGAGAACCGCACCTTCGCCAGTCACGGGGTCCAATAACAGGGGTGATGTGGCGCGGCTCAACTCACGACGGATGTGGGCGGAACATACGTTTGAACAAACGCCCTGCACCCAAGCACCGAACGGGACACCCGGGAGCTTACGGTAGCGACCCCGCATGACGCCGTCCCAAACAGCCACGCGGACGTCCTGCATCACGTCCTCGATGTCGCTGGCCCGACCGATCCGGGCGAGATGGGAAACCACGTAACCGCGTACGCTCTCAACAGCCACCATGATTTGATCCACCGGAACTGCTGCTGCCTCGGGCGACGGCGCCCGTTGCAAGGAGATGTCCACGACTGGTGACATTGGTTCATTCTGCTGGGCATCGATGGCCCATTGTTCTGCACTCACGGTCTTCACCGGCTTTGACAGAGTTCCATTACTTCCGACGCCGCCAATGGGGCGTCCTTCGCGTGATGGCATCTGGGCCGATCACGACCACGAAAGGCTATAGAAACTATTGTCAAAGATACTTAAAGTATCGTCAAGAGTCCTGTTCTTACTTTTTGCCTCACGATCGACAAGAATGGTGCCATGCCACGGCTTACTAAACCGCACGACGACGCGTGGTCGCCTGATGTCGAGGCAGCGGTGGAGACGTTCGGCAATAGGTCGCGTAACGAAATCCTCCGGTACCTGACAGCCCACGGCCCAGCAACCCGCGGAGACATTGTGCTATCTGTAAGCGCCGGGGAGCCCAGCGTGGCAAAACATCTCCTGGCACTTGAGGAGGCCGGCGCCATTACGGTTGATGTGGAGCCCGGACGTCGGCACGGCCGCTCGCCCCGCTACTCAGCGAACGCACCCCGGATCAAGGAGCTTCTGGATGCCCATCTTCGGTATCTTCTGGAGCAGTAGCAGCTGCCTGCTCGCCACGCGGGTGAAGATCGATGTCCTTGTTGAGGTATTCAGAGATTAGACGCAGCGTTTCGGGAGAAACATCCCCAAGAGTCCGTGCGGCGAAGGACTTTACACGAGCTGCACGTAAGGATTTTACGAACTCGAGCTGGGAGTCAATTCGCTCTGGCAACGCCGCATCACTGCCAGGAAGCAGGTACGACGGATCCACGTTGAATATTTCGCAGAGCGCCGTCAAGAGTTCCGGATCGCTGACCAGCCGTCCAGTCCCATCCTTCATATAGAACCAGCGGGCCCGTGACAGCTTCACGCCCTTGGAAGCAAGCTGCTCCTGGACCTCGCGGAAGGTGACCGGCTTCCCCCGTTCTGCAACGGCGATGTCGAGCAGGAGATTAAGTCGGCGGGCAAGTTCGGCCTGTGGTGACGGTGAATCACCTCCGAGTTTCACCTCGTCAGCTGCCATTTGCCCATCCCTCCTCTCCCCTGAGGACAGCCTAGGACTTATCTTTCCTGATCGGCACCTTGTGGGCTCAGTTTTCCCTCAAGATGCGGCGTCCTCAGAATTAGGGGGCGTCTGGTCCTTTTCAGGAACTTGTCGGAGGCGTACCCTGCTGCTGTAGACCCGTCTACAGCTACCTTCATTTCGCCGATATGCCGGGTTGTGGCCTCCATGTCTATTGTCCTGCTGAACAGAACACGAACCCGGATCCTCCGAGTCCTTCTTCTGGAAGGCCCTTCCACGTGTCATGAGTTGAGCTTGAAGCTCCGGCTCTCACTCTCGACCACCCGGCGCCACCTCAACGTGTTGACATCCGTGGGACTTATCGACCGCGTCCCTGCCGGGCGGTTTCGTGCCAGTCCCGAAAAAGTGCGCAGCGAAGTGGAAGCAATCGGAATCGTCTATCTAGGCGGGGGCATGCCGCCGGCTCCATTGCTTCAAGGGAATAGGGCGACGCCGGGGCCGCCACTAACGATCATGTAGATTCCGTGATTCAGTACATGAACTTCAAAATGGCAGCGCACTTTTGGAGTTCTAATGGATCTGGAGTTCTTCGAACCGGCAGAGGCCGCGGCCCTCATGCGTTGCACTGAGGCCTGGCTGCGCGAGGGTGCCACTAGCGGAAAGTTCCCGCACGCATGTTGGGGCAAAGGAAAGATCATTTTCACGTCCGAGCACATCGTCGAAATCGCCAAGTTGCGGGAGGTCCCTGCGCACGAAGTCCCTTCGACGCAACAGCGCCAAATTGGAACGAGGGCGAAGCGGAGGTTGGCGCCCGTACGCTATGTGCAGCCCTGAACGGCAGCCCTCAGCGAGCAAATCCACTGATCGAGCGCTCAGTGGCATCCGCGCCGGCCTGCAGTGCCTCTGGCATCAGGTGGCCGTAGACCTGCTCTGTAGTCCGCGTTGAAGCGTGGCCTAGACGCCGCGAAATGGTGAACAGGGGCACGCCATCCTGGATCAACCATGAGGCATGTGTATGACGCAGGTCGTGAATTCGTGGTGACTTCGTCAAGCCGTGCGATTGGGCAGCTTGGACTGCTGGAACCCAGTAGTGGTGCCAGAACAACTTGTGCACTATCCGCTCCCCCTTCGGCGTCGTGAACAGAAGGTCATCACTGGGCCGGCTGGCGACAAGCGGAACGAGCAGATCAACCAGGGCAGGGTTCAGGCCGATGGTGCGCTTCCCCGCCCCGGTCTTGGTTGTTCCGATGTAGTACTTGGACTGTCCGTCCCGTTTCCAGGCCTTGTTGACGCGAACAATAGGCGGCTTCGAGAGCAGGTCGACATCCGCCACCTTCAGCGCTGTTGCCTCGCCAAACCTGGTTCCCGTCATGACAAGGAAGTTGGTGAACGTCTTGTACCGCTCCCCCATCACTTCAAGGACCATGTTGAATTCGGCATGAGTAAGGAACATGGCTTCATCTTCAGCCTTGTCTATGCGCGGCAACTGCACGCCGCGACACGGATTGCGGGTGATGTACCCAAGCTGTTCTGCTGTGTTCATCGCAGCGGAGATGAGGCCGTGAACGTTGTGGATCGTCTTAGGCGCTTTGCCCTTGGCCATCATCGCCTTGGCCCAGTGGTTGAGGTGGCGATAGTCGAGTTTGTCGACGGGGATGTGGCCAATGATGTTCCGTATGTGCAGATTCAGCATCACTTGATACGTCCTGGTGGTTCCACTGGACGGCCGGATCAAGAGGTCGATGTGTTCCTGCACGACTTCCGCCACGGTGGGAACGCGGGCCTCGTTGGACAGAAGGGCGGATTGTGCGACTTCGAAGGACTGGCCATTAGCGTCCAGTAGGCGCTTTAGGGTCTCAGCTTCATATTCCGTGGCAACGGTTATGCCCTGCTGCTCGCGGCTCTTCGGGTCCCGCCACAACACCATGTAGGACGATGTGCCGTCCTTTTTGGTGCGTTTCCGAATGCTGGCCACACAAAAAACGGTACGCCGCTGTCAACACTTTGGGCGGTTTTGTCAACACCCAAAGACGAAACAGGCCCCTGACCTGCGGAAACACTGTGCCCGAGGTGGGACTCGAACCCACACACCTTTCGATACCGCATTTTGAGTGCGGCGCGTCTGCCAATTCCGCCACTCGGGCGCGGAATACATGGAGCAACAGGGTACGCCCACAGCTGATTGTGAGCAACGCGATCGCTTCACGTACGCGGAATTACTCTACATGCAGATAGGCTGAATTCCAGAATCGCGCCGTTGACGCCGCAAACGACCATGCAGATCAAAGTACAGCCGCGGGCGCACCTAAGATAGTGATGTTCCCGCCGTACCTTTTCAAGGAGATCCCGTGACTGAACAGACGGAGTCAAACCCCACGTCCCAGCCGGCGCGCCGCGTCATTGTGGCTGAAGATGAAACCCTCATCCGCCTCGACATCATCGAAATCCTCCGCGGCGAAGGATACGAGGTTGTCGGTGAAGCAGACAACGGCGAGAAGGCCGTGCAGCTCGCCGAGGAACTCAAGCCTGACCTCGTCCTGATGGACGTGAAGATGCCCGTCATGGACGGCATCTCCGCCGCCGAGAAGATCGTCAAGGCCCGCATCGCCCCCGTGGTGCTGCTGACCGCCTTCAGCCAGAAGGAACTCGTGGAGCGGGCCCGCGACGCCGGCGCCATGGCCTACGTGGTCAAGCCCTTCACCCCCGCGGACCTCATCCCGGCACTGGAGATCGCACTGTCCCGCCACGAGGAAATCAAGGCCCTCGAAAGCGAGGTTTCCGACCTCCAGGAGCAGTTCGCCACCCGCAAGCTCGTAGAGCGCGCCAAGAGCCTGCTGACCACCAAGATGGGCCTCACCGAACCCGAAGCCTTCCGCTGGATCCAGAAAACCTCCATGGACCGCCGCTTGAGCATGCGCGAGGTCGCCGAGACGATCATCAACCAGGTCAACTAGCACCCGGACACAAGAAAAGGACCCCTGCCAACCGGCAGGGGTCCTCTTCCTTAACCAGTAGAAAAACGCAAAAGGGAGGACCCGCGCCAGCCGGCGGGGACCCTCCCTTTTGTTCTAGCTATGGAAGCCTAGGACTTCTTCTTCTTTTCCGGCCACGGGCCGAGCTTTTCCTTGTTCCCGGATGCCTCGCCCAGACCAGTGGTGTCGGCGAGGTCGCCCACCTTGTGGACCTTCAGCGAGTTCGTGGAACCGGCCTTTCCGGGAGGGGAACCGGCAGCGATGACCACGAGGTCGCCGTCCTGCACCAGTTCCATTTCCAGAAGGCTGCGGTCAACCTGGGCGGTCATCTCGTCAGTGTGGCCCACCATCGGGACCAGCACGGGCTGGATGCCCCAGGTCAGCGCCAGCTGGTTCCACACGTGCTCCACCGGGGTGAACGCGAAGACCGGCTTGATGGGGCGCAGGCGGGACAGGCGGCGTGCGGAATCACCGGACTGGGTGAAGGTACAGATGTACTTTGCTTCCAGCTGGTCGGCGATTTCGACGGCGGCGCGGGTGATGGCGCCGCCACGGGTCTTGGGCTTGGTCCCCAGCGGCGGGACGCGCTCCAGGCCGTGGACCTCGGTGGATTCGATGATCCGGGCCATGACCTTGACGGTTTCGATCGGGTACTTGCCCACGCTGGTCTCGCCGGAGAGCATCACGGCGTCTGCACCGTCAAGAACCGCATTGGCGCAGTCAGAGGCCTCCGCGCGGGTGGGGCGCGGGTTGTCGATCATGGATTCGAGGACCTGGGTGGCCACGATGACCGGCTTGGCCCAGCGGCGTGCCAGTTCGATGGCGCGCTTCTGAACGATCGGCACTTCCTCGAGGGGAAGCTCAACGCCGAGGTCGCCACGGGCCACCATGATCGCGTCGAACGCGTCGATGATCTCGTGGAGCTGCTCCACTGCCTGCGGCTTTTCGATCTTGGCGATGACCGGCACGCGGCGGCCTTCTTCGTCCATGATCTCGTGCACGCGGACGATGTCGGACGCGTCGCGGACGAACGAAAGAGCAACCAGGTCAACACCGCGGCGCATGGCCCAGCGCAGATCGTCCTCGTCCTTTTCGCTCAGCGCAGGAACGTTGACGGCAACTCCGGGCAGGTTGATGCCCTTGTTGTTGGACACCATGCCGCCGACGGTCACGGTGGCGACAACCTTGACGTCGTCAACCTCGATGGCACGCAGCGCCACCTTGCCGTCGTCGATCAGCAGGGCATCGCCCACGTTGACGTCTTCGGTGAGGCTCTTCAGCGTCGTGGAGCAGATTTCCTTGGTGCCCGGAACATCTTCGGTGGTGATCGTGAAGATGTCACCCTCGACCAGTTCGTGCGGGCCGTCCACAAAGCGGCCCAGGCGGATCTTCGGACCCTGCAGGTCGGCCATGATGGCCACCGGCTTGCTCAGGTCGGCCGCTGCCTTGCGGACGTTCTCATAGGTGTTGTCATGCACGGAGTAATCGCCGTGGCTCATGTTCATCCGGGCAACGTCAACGCCGGCCTCGAGTACCGCAAGGGTGTTCTCGTAGCTGGCGATGGCCGGGCCGAAGGTGGCCACAATTTTTGCGCGTCTCATATACCTACCCTAGTAGTTTGCTGCATTGATTAAGTTGTTGCGGAGGTGAACCCGCGGCGAACTGCCCGGGCGTCAGAGAACCGCCATCGCCCGGTCCGTCGGAGCCACCGGGGCAGGCAGGATGGTGCTGCCCATAAGGAACTTGTCCACGGCGGCGGCACATGCCCGGCCTTCGGCGATGGCCCACACAATGAGCGACTGCCCACGGCCGGCGTCTCCGGCCACGAAGATGCCCTCGGTGTTGGTCATGTAGTAACCGTCGCGGGACACGTTTCCGCGACCGTCGAATTCAGCGCTGACCTGCTCGCTGATTCCTGCCGGCTCGGCGCCGGTGAAGCCCAGGGACAGGAACACTAGGTCCGCCGGGATGATCCGCTCGGTACCGGCCTTGGGGAGCCGCTTACCGTCGACGAATTCAGTTTCGGCAACCTTCACGCCGGTGAGCTTGCCGTTTTCGCCCACAAACTCCACGGTGGAAGCGAGGTACGTGCGTTCGCCGCCTTCCTCGTGCGCGCTGGCCATCTCGAACAGCGTGGGGAACGTCGGCCAGGGCTGGTGCCCGGCGCGTTCCGACGGCGGCTGCTTGCCGATGGCCAGGGTGGTCACCGACGCTGCGCCATGGCGGTGCGCGGTGCCGAGGCAGTCAGCACCGGTGTCGCCGCCGCCTAGGATCACCACATGCTTGCCCTTGGCGTGGATCTGGTTCTCGACGGTCTCTCCCGCCACTACGCGGTTCGCCGGTACGAGGTAGTCCATGGCGTAGTGCACGCCCTCAAGGTCGCGGCCCGGGATGGGCAGGTTCCGCGGGACGGTGGCGCCGGTGGCAATCACGACGGCGTCATAGCGGCGGCGAAGCTGCTCCCACGTCACGTCGGAGCCGACGGCGACGCCGGTGCGGAAGCGGGTGCCTTCGGCCTTCATCTGCTCGATGCGGCGGTCCACCTGTTCCTTCTCCATCTTGAAGTCGGGAATGCCGTACCGGAGGAGCCCGCCGATCTTGTCGTCACGCTCGTAGACCGCGACGGTGTGTCCCACGCGGGTCAGCTGCTGGGCAACGGCCAGGCCGGCAGGTCCGGAGCCGACGACGGCAACGGTCTTTCCGGTCAGGCGCGTCGGGGGCAGCGGGTTGACCCAGCCGTTTTCGAACGCTTCGTCGATGATGGAGACTTCAACCTGTTTGATGGTCACCGCGGGCTGGTTAATCCCCAGCACGCAGGACGCTTCGCACGGCGCCGGGCAGAGCCGGCCGGTCCACTCGGGGAAGTTGTTGGTGGCGTGGAGCCGCTCAATCGCTTCTTCGCCCTTGTCCCGCCAGGTGAGGTCGTTCCACTCCGGAATCAGGTTGCCCAGCGGGCAGCCCTGGTGGCAGAACGGGACGCCGCAGTCCATGCAGCGGCCGGCCTGTGCCTTCAGGACACCCTTTTCCTGGGCCTCATAGACTTCCTTCCAGTCCATGATGCGAACCGGAACGGGACGGCGCGGCTGGGTTTCACGCTGGCGTACTTTCAGAAATCCGCGTGGATCAGCCACCGGTCACCTCCAGGATTCGAGACCATACTTCTTCGCCGTCAGGGTCAAGGCCCTCTTCGATGGCGTCGAGACGGGTTTGCAGGACTGCCGCGTAGTCGCGCGGCAAGACTTTGGTAATGCGGGCAGCGGTGTCGTCGAAGTTCTCAAGCAGCCGCTGGGCGTGGAGCGACTCCGTCTCCTCGACATGCTTGACCAGCAGGCCGTGGACGATGTCACGGTCCTCGGCGTCAAGCTCGCGAAGCTGGAGTTCGCCGGACTGCAGGGCATCCTTGTTCACGCGGGTGGTCTGCAGGTCCAGCACGTAGGCGGTGCCGCCGGACATGCCGGCGCCGAAGTTCCGTCCGGTGCGGCCGATGATCAGCGTCTGCCCGCCGGTCATGTACTCGCAGCCGTGGTCACCGATGCCTTCAACAACGGCGGTGGCGCCGGAGTTACGGACCAGGAAGCGTTCGCCCACCTGGCCGCGCAGGAACATTTCACCACTGGTGGCGCCGTAGCCGATCACGTTGCCGGCGATCACGTTGCTTTCCGCCTTGAATACGTTGGTGCGGTCCGGCCGGACGATGATCCGTCCACCGGAAAGGCCCTTGCCCACGTAGTCGTTCGAGTCGCCGAACAGGCGCAGCGTGATGCCGGCGGGCAGGAAGGCGCCCAGCGACTGTCCCGCGGTACCGGTCAGCGTGATGTCGATCGTGTCGGTGGCCAGCAGGTCGGTGCTGAACGTCTTGGTCACCACGTGGCCCAGCATCGTGCCCACCGAGCGGTCGGTGTTGATAACGTCCACGGCGATCTTCACCGGGCTGCGGTCAGTCAGCGCCTCGGTGGCCATCGTGATCAGGCGCTGGTCGAAGTGCTTGTCCAGCTCATGGTTCTGCGAGGTCAAGTTCCGCAGCGGCGCGTCGTCGTCGAACTCGAGTCCGTGCAGGATCGGGTCCAGGTCCAGGCCGTCGGCCTTCCAGTGGTTGATCGCTTCACGGGCGTCCAGCACCTCGGCGTGGCCGATCGCTTCCTCGATGCTCCGGAAACCGAGCTCCGCGAGGATCTCGCGGACTTCCTCGGCCAGGAATTCGAAGAAGTTGACCACGAACTCGGGCTTGCCCGTGAAGCGGGCCCGCAGTTCGGGGTTCTGCGTGGCAACACCTACGGGGCAGGTATCCAGGTGGCAGACGCGCATCATGATGCAGCCTTCCACCACCAGCGGTGCCGTGGCGAAACCAAACTCTTCGCCACCGAGCAGCGCAGCAATGACAACGTCGCGGCCGGTCTTGAGCTGGCCGTCCACCTGCACCACCACGCGGTCGCGCAGGCCGTTGAGCATCAGGGTCTGCTGGGTCTCCGCGAGCCCCAGCTCCCAGGGCACACCGGCATGCTTCAGCGAGTTCAGCGGGGAGGCACCCGTGCCGCCGTCATGGCCTGAGACGAGTACGACGTCGGCCTTGGCTTTGGTGACACCGGCGGCAACCGTGCCGATCCCCACTTCGGAGACGAGCTTGACGTGCACGCGTGCCGAGGGGTTGGCGCGCTTCGCATCGTAGATGAGCTGCGCGAGGTCCTCGATGGAGTAGATGTCGTGGTGCGGGGGCGGGGAGATGAGTCCGACGCCGGGGGTCGAGTGGCGTGTCCGGGCAACCCAGGGGTAGACCTTCTGCGCCATCAGCTGGCCGCCTTCGCCGGGCTTGGCACCCTGCGCCATCTTGATCTGGATATCGTCCGCGTTGCTCAGGTACAGGCTGGTCACGCCAAACCGGCCCGAGGCGATCTGCTTGACGGCAGAGCGGCGCTTCGGGTCCAGCAGACGGTCAACGTCCTCGCCGCCTTCACCGGTGTTGGACTTGCCGCCCAGCTGGTTCATGGCGATCGCGAGCGTCTCGTGGGCTTCCTTGGAGATCGACCCGTAGCTCATGGCGCCGGTGGAGAAGCGCTTGACGATGCTGGAGACGGGCTCGACCTCTTCGAGCGGAACAGCGGGACGGTCGTTCTTGAACTTGAGAAGCCCGCGCAGGGTCATCAGGTTCTCGGACTGGTCATCGACACCGCGTGTGTAGGACTTGAAGATGTCATACCGGCGCTCACGCGTGGCGTGCTGCAGCCGGAAGACGGTCTCAGGGTTGAACAGGTGCGGCTCGCCGTCGCGGCGCCACTGGTACTCGCCGCCGCCCAGCAGCGGGCGGTGCGGCTGCTCGATGCCGCCTTCGGGGTAGGCCATCTGGTGCCGCGCGGAAACCTCCGCGGCGATGACGTCAAGGCCCACGCCACCCAGCTGCGAGTGCGTGCCGGCGAAGAATTCGTCCACCAGTTCCTGTCCGAGGCCCAGTGCTTCGAACGTCTGCGCCCCGGTGTACGACGCGACGGTGGAGATGCCCATCTTGGACATGATCTTCAGGACACCCTTGCCGAGGCCCTTGATGAGGTTGTAGACGCCGTCCTGCGGGGTGACCCCGACAACGTCGCCTGCGGTGATGAGCTGCTCCACCGATTCCATGGCCAGGTACGGGTTCACGGCGGACGCGCCGTAGCCGATCAGGACAGCCACGTGGTGCGTCTCGCGGACGTCGCCGGCCTCGACCACCAGGGCGGTCTTGGTGCGGTTGGCGCTGCGCAGCAGGTGGTGGTGCACGGCGCTGACCAGCAGCAGCGAAGGAATCGGGGCCCACTGCGCGTTCGAGTCACGGTCGGACAGCACAACATACTGCACGCCGCGGTTGATCGCGCCGGAGACCTGTTCGCAGATCTCGGTGAGCCGGGCACGCAGCGCGTTCTCGCCGCCCTCGGGGCGGTACAGGCCGCGGACCTTCATGGCGATGCGGTCGCCGTCGGGCGTTTCGATGTTGGCGATCTTGGCGAGCTGGTCGTTGTTGATCACCGGGAAGGGCAGCATGACCTGCGGCTGGCGGACCTGCTTGGTGTCCAGGAGGTTGCCGTTCGGGCCGATGGCGCACGTCAGCGACGTGACCAGCTCTTCGCGGATGGCGTCCAGCGGCGGGTTGGTGACCTGGGCGAAGGACTGCACAAAGTAGTCGAACAGCAGGCGGGGGCGCTTGGACAGCACGGCCACCGGGGTGTCCGAACCCATGGCGCCCAGCGGCTCGGCGCCGGTGCGGGCCATCGGGCCGAGCAGGATCTTCAGCTCTTCGGTGGTGTATCCGAAGGTCCGCTGGCGGATGTTGACCGACGCTGCCGTGTGGACCACGTGCTCGCGCTCGGGAAGATCCTTGAGGTCGATCAGGTTGTCCTTGACCCACTCAGCCCAGGGGTTGGCTGCGGCCACCTCGGCCTTGACCTCTTCGTCGTCGATGATGCGGCCGGTGTCGGTGTCCACCAGGAACATCTTGCCCGGGGAAACGCGGCCCTTCTTGACAATCTTGGAAGCCTCGACGTCGATCACGCCTACCTCGGAGGCGAAGACGATGAGGCCGTCCTCGGTGATCCAGTAGCGTCCGGGGCGCAGGCCGTTGCGGTCCAGGGTGGCGCCGACGAGGTTGCCGTCGGTGAAGGACACGGCAGCAGGACCGTCCCACGGTTCCATCAGCAGGGAGTGGTACTCGTAGAACGCACGCCGTGCCGGATCCATGGTGGCGTGGTTTTCCCAGGCCTCGGGGATCATCATCATGATCGAGTGCGTGATGGGGCGGCCGGAGAGCCACAGCAGCTCGGCTACCTCGTCGAAGGACGCGGAGTCGGATGCGCCGGGAGTACAGATCGGGTACAGCTCTTCGGGCGAGTCCCCCAGCAGCGGGTTGGCCAGCTGGGACTGGCGGGCGCGCATCCAGTTCCGGTTGCCCTTGACGGTGTTGATCTCACCGTTGTGGGCAATGGTGCGGAACGGCTGGGCCAGCGGCCAGGACGGGAACGTGTTGGTGGAGAAGCGCGAGTGGACGATCGCCAGCTTGGTCTTGAAGCGCTTGTCCGAGAGGTCCGGGTAGAACGGCTCGAGCTGTGCGGTGGTGAGCATGCCCTTGTAGACGATGGTCCGGGAGGACAGCGACGGGAAGTAGACACCGTACTTGTTCTGGGCACGCTTGCGGATCCGCCAGGCGCGGGAATCCAGCTCGTTGCGGTCCAACTCTTCGCCGCTGGCCGAGGCAAGGAACGGCTGGGAGAAGTACGGCATGCAGGCGCGCGCCATGGCACCGACAAGGTCAGCGACGATGGGGACCTCGCGCCAGCCCAGGACGGTCAGGCCTTCATCGGCGGCGAGGCCTTCGATGCCGGCCTTTGCGGCATCGGCTTCGCGCTGCTCGGCGGGCAGGAAGGCGGTACCGGCCACGTATTGGCCGGGCGCGGGAAGTTCGAATTCGGTGACGGCACGGAAGAACTCGTCGGGGATCTGCATGAGCAGGCCTGCGCCGTCGCCGGTGCCTTCGTCGGCGCCCACGGCACCGCGGTGCTCGAGGTTGCGCAGGGCGGTCAGGGCGGCGTCGACAATGTCGTAGCCGGGCTCACCGCGGAGGGTGGCGATGATCGCAAGGCCGCAGGCGTCCTTCTCCTGCTCGGGGTTGTACAGGCCGCGGGCCTCCGGCAGGGACGCAAAGCGCTTGAACGGCGACATGGCAGCCTCAGGCTGGTCCGGTTCGGACCAGCTGGGAGTGTGAAGAGTTTGGCTCATGGGAGACGTCCTTCCTCCTGATCGTGCGTATGGAAGGGACACCGTTGGCCCCACTCAGAGCGCCTCTGTGATGGGCACAACAAAGTGTTACTTACTGGAAATTGTAGGTCAGCACGGCCTGCTGAACTAACAGTTACGCAGGCCCCCGACCCGGGCTTGACCGGCCAGCAGCTCTATGCTGGTCCGGGGCTGGCCCGATGCCACGACGCTGTGGTGTTTGGGCGCTGCGAGCGGTGGCTCTGCGACCCTGCTTAATGCCTGGCTACTTGGTACTGCCAGCCTCCGGCGCGGTCCCCGCGGCTTTGCCGCCGGAGCTTTCGGCTGCCGGCGATTCCGTGAGGGTCTGCCCGCCAGCCGAAGTTTCCGGCTCCTCATCCGTTGGGGTGGAAGGGCGCCTGGAACCGCTTTGGTTATCAGGGAGATTATCACGCGATTCACTATCTGAGACAACAGAGTCCGTATCACGGACCGGTTCGGCGCCGTCTTCGGGCCCCTCGACGGCGGGTTCCCGGCCGCCCAGATAGACACTGTCCGGGTCCGGCTTGCCCTTCATTCCCAGGAGGATGAAGACAACCAGCGCCACCACGAATACCAGGATGCTGGTCCAGACGTTCAGCCGTGCGGTGATGCCGAAGAGGTTGATCTGCTCCGCGTCATCGATGCGCATGGCTTCGATCCAGACCCGGCCCAGGGTGTAGTACATGGCGTAGGCCCAGAAGAGGCGGCCGCGGCGGAAGTGGAATCTCCGGTCCAGGGCCAGCAGGATCAGCACGCCGGCGATGTTCCACAGCGACTCGTACAGGAACGTGGGGTGGAAGAGCGTGTCCGCCGGCAACCCGGCAGGGAAGTTGGCGTTATCCGCATCCACCTGCAGGCCCCACGGAAGGGTGGTGGGCCCGCCGAAGAGTTCCTGGTTGAAGTAGTTGCCCCAGCGGCCCACGGCCTGTGCCAGCAGCAGCCCGGGAGCGGCAGCGTCAAGGAAGGCGGTAAGTTTCACGCCCGACCGGCGGCAGCCGATCCAGGCGCCAACCACACCCAGCACCACGGCACCCCAGATGCCCAGGCCGCCCCGCTGGATCTGCGGGATCAGCCACAGGTCCCCCGTTCCGTCGAAGCCGGGCCCGAAGTACGCATCCGGGGAGGACACCACGTGGTACAGGCGTCCGCCGATGATGCCGAACGGGATGGCCCAGATGACGATGTCCCAGACGCTTCCCTCCGGCGCTCCACGCCGTGCCCAGCGGACGGACGTGAGCCACAGGCCCACGATGATGCCCGCCAGGATGCACAGGGCGTAGGCATGGATGCGCAGCGAACCCCACGGCAGCGGGATGTCGAAGCCGGACCAGTCCGGACTCGGGATGCTCGCCGGCACCATGGCCGCGGCGTGGAGGAGGGTCTGCATAGGGGCTACTTCCTGGTCAGTCCGGTGCTGAGGTCTTTGGTCAGCTTCGCGACGGCGTCCACGCCGCCGTCCCTGATGGCGGACACGAGGGCGGTGCCCACGATCACGCCGTCGGCATAGGCTGCAATCTCGGCCACCTGCCCGGCGTTCGAAACCCCGAGGCCAACGCAGACGCGTTCGGCGCCGGCCGCCTTGGCCGCAGCCACGACGCCCTCGGCAGCCGAGCTGACGGAGGACCGCGCGCCCGTGACGCCCATGATCGAGACCGCGTACACAAAGCCGCGGCTGGCCTCCACCGTGCGCTTCATGCGCTCCGTGGACGACGACGGCGCCACCAGGAACACCCGGTCCAGGCCGTACTTGTCGGACGCTTCCATCCATTCCGCGGCCTCGTCGGGGATAAGGTCGGGAGTGATCAGGCCGGCCCCGCCGGCTTCGGCGAGGCGGCGTGAGAACTCGTCCACGCCCATCCGGACCACCGGGTTCCAGTAAGTCATGACCAGCACGGCGGCGTCGGTCTGGCTGGTGATGCCGGCAACGACGTCGAAGACCTGGCGGACCGCGAAGCCGTTGGCCAGCGC
Source organism: Arthrobacter sp. HS15c (assembly GCF_040812005.1). NCBI lineage: Bacteria > Bacillati > Actinomycetota > Actinomycetes > Micrococcales > Micrococcaceae > Arthrobacter > Arthrobacter sp. HS15c. The sequence goes on along the minus strand of NZ_JBFOHM010000002.1, from coordinate 200,651 downwards.
CTCGGTGGTGGCGGCCTGGATGACCGGGCCGTCCATGACCGGGTCCGAGTACGGGATGCCGATCTCGATCAGGTCGGCGCCGTTCCGCGCCAGGGCGATGCCCGCGGCGATGGTGTCCTCAACGGTGGGGTACCCGGCAGGCAGGTAGCCGATCAGGGCCGACCGTCCCTCAGCGCGGGCCTTGTCGATGGCGATTGCCGATTTGCTGGTGCTGCTGATGTTCTGAACGCCGGTCACAGCTGCTCCCCTTCCTTGCCGATGGCGGCCTCTGCGGAATCCTTGTCCAGCAGGTCGAACCACTCTGCTGCGGTGGCAACGTCCTTGTCACCGCGGCCGGACAGGTTCACGATCACGATCTTCTCTGCTGCCCCGGCGGCACCGGCCTCTGCCGCCAGCCGCTGGCCCACCTTGATGGCGCCGGCAAGGGCGTGCGAGGACTCGATGGCGGGAATGATGCCCTCGGTGCGGCACAGGAGCCGGAACGCCTCCATGGCTTCGCTGTCCGTGATCGGCTCGTAGCTGACGCGTCCAATGTCGGCGAGGTAGGAGTGCTCCGGGCCGACGCCCGGGTAGTCCAGGCCTGCGGAGATGGAGTGGGACTCGATCGTCTGGCCGTCGTCGTCCTGCATGAGGTAGGAACGTGCGCCGTGCAGCACGCCGGGCTTCCCCAGCGTGATGGTGGCCGCGTGCCGGCCGGTTTCGACGCCGTCGCCGCCTGCCTCGAAGCCGTAGATCTTCACCGAGGGGTCATCCAGGAAGCCGTGGAAGATGCCGATGGCGTTGGAGCCGCCGCCGATGCACGCGCAGACGGCGTCAGGAAGACGGCCCGCCTGCTCGATGATCTGGGCGCGGGCTTCCTCGCCGATGACCTCGTGGAAGTAGCGGACCATGGCCGGGAACGGGTGCGCGCCGGCGGCCGTGCCCAGCAGGTAGTGGGTGTTGCCGACGTTGGCCACCCAGTCGCGGAGCGCCTCGTTGATGGCGTCCTTGAGGGTCTGTGAACCGTTGGTTACGGGGATCACGGTGGCGCCGAGGAGTTCCATCCGGGCCACGTTCAGCGCCTGGCGGCGGCAGTCTTCAGCGCCCATGTACACAACGCATTCCAGGCCCAGCAATGCTGCGGCCGTGGCGCTGGCCACGCCGTGCTGGCCTGCGCCGGTCTCGGCGATGACACGGGTCTTGCCCATGCGCTTGGCCAGGAGGGCCTGGCCCAGGACGTTGTTGATCTTGTGCGATCCGGTGTGGTTCAGGTCTTCGCGCTTGAGGAAGATCCGCACTCCCCCGGCGTGTTCGGCGAAGCGCTTGGCCTCGGTCAGCAGGGAGGGCCGGCCCGAGTAGTTCTTGTTCAGCTCGGCGATCTGCGCGATGAAATCGGGATCGGCTTTGGCCTTTTCGAATGTGTCCTCAAGCTCGTCAAGGGCCGCGATCAGTGACTCGGGCATCCACCGTCCCCCGTAGGAGCCGAAGTAGGGTCCCGGGGCGTGCTTGAGGGAGCCGCCCTGCAGGAATGCATCCACCGAGCCTTCGTCAGAGCCGGCTGTCGGCGCTTCGGCCATCAGTCTCACCATCCTGTTCACTTTTTCACTAATGAGTTCATGCGGCATCCCGTCCGCGGTTGCCTGGGCAACCGGTGACGGGATGGTGCCGGCGCGGCTAGGCGCGTGCGGCGATGGCCGCGGCGCCTGCCGCGGTAAATTCGGCGATCCGGTCCCGCGGCGTCGAGTCGCTGACCAGGGCCTCGCCCACCAGGATGGCGTTGGCGCCGCTGGCAGCGTAGTGCGTGACGTCGTCGACGCCCCGCACCCCGGACTCGGCGATGACCAGCGCTTCGGCGGGAATCATCCCGGCAAGGGACGCGAAAACGGAACGGTCGACGTCGAGCGTCTTGAGGTTGCGCACGTTCACGCCGATGATGCGCGCCGCAGCCGCCACCGCGCGTTCGATTTCCTCTTCCGTATGCGTCTCCACCAGCACGTTCATGCCAAGTTCGCGGCTGAGTGCGCTGAAATCCCGGAGTTCGCCGTCCGACAGCGATGCGACGATGAGCAGGATCAGGTCCGCACCGTGGGCGCGGGCCTCCCAGATCTGGTATTCGTCAAGCGTGAAGTCCTTGCGCAGCAGCGGCACGTCCACGCGGGCACGGACGGCATCCAGGTCCGCGAGGGAGCCGTTGAAGCGCCGCTGCTCGGTGAGGACGCTGATGACGGCGGCACCGCCGTCGGCGTACTGCTCAGCGAGCGAGGCCGGGTCCACGATGGTGGCGAGGTCGCCCTTGGAGGGGCTCCGCCGCTTGATTTCGGCAATGACCTTCAGCTGGTCCCGCCGGGCCGCCGGGCCGTCAAGGGCGGCCCAGGCGTCACGCGCCGGGGCAGCCGCAGCGGCCAGATCCTTCAGTTCCGCAAGCGAAACGAGGCGCTTCCTGGCCTCCATATCCTCCCTGACACCGGCATTGATGTCATCGAGAACAGTCGCCATCAGTGGCCGGAGTTCTTCAGCTTGCTGCCTTCGACGCCGTAGCCTGCCTTGCGCATGACGAAGCCCAGGATCAGGCCGAGGACCATCACGGCTGCACCGGCGATGAAGATCGGGGTGTTGGCAATAACAAAGGCGATGGAGCAGACCAGCGCGCCGACCAGCATCACGATCACGCAGGTCCAGGCTGCCGGGCTGTTGCCGTGGCCGAGTTCCTGGCTGTGGTCAACGCCGTGGTGGACAGCGGATTCCGTGGCGGACTTGGACGCGGACGCGGGTGCTTTGCTCATGTGAATCTCCTCAGGATCAATACTGCTTACATTCTGCCATTTTTTGGCCGGGACCCGGTTATCGGCTGCCCGTGGGAGGGCATGTGACCGGCCCGGCGGCCTGGCACGGTCAGGTGGGGTCGTCTCCGCGTGACAGCCTGTCCCAGCTGTCGATCTCGTCAACGGGTCCCGCGGCCGCTGCACTGCCCGAGGTCCGTGCGTCGTACTTTGTCCGGGACTTCCAGTAACGGCCCGCCGGAATGATCAGCAGGGCGCCCAAGGCGAGCAGGACACCGACGACGACGGCGATCGCGGGGAACGCGGTCACGCTCACTTCGGCGCTGCTTCCGGTGACGCCCGTGGCGGCGGCGATGGAGCCCTGCGCGGCGGACAGCGGGTCAGCCAGCACGGTGGCTGCTGCGGCCACGATGCCGGCGGAAGCCAGCATGATGATGGCCGTGATGATCCAGCGCGCGATCCGTCCGGCGATGGCCGCGGCCAGGCCGCCGGCGAGGGCGACAAGGGCCAGCGCCGTCACCGTGGTGGCCGCCTTGCTCCCCTGCACCTGCAGGGCCGTCTGGGCACTCCCGGCCTGGCCCACCTGGTCAGGGTCCAGGGTGACCGAGATCCAGGTCTGCGTGGTGGTGCCGAACACGGCCAGTGCCAGCACCGCGACCAGGAGGACCAACGTAGACTTGCGGGCCCAGGCCGGGGTGCCCGCGGCTTTGGACATGTTGCCGGCCGTGACGTCCGGAACCGGCATCAGGCGCCCGCCTGTGTGGTGGTGCCGGCGTCGGGAATGGTCTCCGCCGAGATGTTGTGCAGGGAACCGGCGGTGTGGACGGCCCGCAGCGGGGCGGCAGCCTTGTTCACGGTTTCCAGGGCTTCGGTGGGGTTGACGGAGTCCGCCACGATGCCGCCGCCGGCCTGGACGTAGGCACGTCCTTCGCGGAGCAGTGCCGAGCGGATGGCGATGGCCATGTCCATGTCACCGGCGAAGTCCAGGTAGCCCACCACGCCGCCGTAAATGCCGCGGCGGTGGGGCTCCAGTTCGTCGAGCAGGCGCAGCGCCCGCGGTTTGGGCGCCCCGGACAGGGTGCCTGCCGGGAACGTGGCCTTCAGGACGTCGTAAGCCTTGGCCTGCGGTGACAGTTTGCCCACCACGGTGGAGACCAGGTGCATGATGTGGCTGAACCGCTCCACTTCCATGAACTGGGTGACGTCCACCGTCCCCGCGACGCAGACCTTGGAGAGGTCGTTGCGGGACAGGTCCACCAGCATGAGGTGCTCCGCGCGTTCCTTCTGGTCGGCCAGGAGTTCCTCGGCCAGTGCCTTGTCCCCCTCGACCGTCTTCCCGCGGGGGCGTGAGCCGGCGATCGGGTGGGTGATGACTTCCTCGCCGGTCACTGTCACCAGTGCCTCGGGCGAGGATCCGACGATGGAGTACTCCCGGCCGTCCGCGTCCTCGAGGCTGAAGATGTACATGTACGGGCTGGGGTTCGTGTTGCGCAGCACCCGGTACACGTCAAGGGGCGACGCTCCGCACTCCATCTCGAAGCGGCGGGAAATCACCACCTGGAAGACTTCGCCGTCGATGATGGCTTCCTTGCCTCGGTCCAGGGCGGCAAGGTAGTCCGTTTCGTCCCAGCGTTCCTGCACGCTGGAGGCAAAGTCCAGCGCGGCGGGCTCCAGGACGGAAACCGGCTGGGCCACGGGCGTGCTGATCTGTGTCAGCAGGGCTTTGACCCGGGCCACGGCATCGTGCCAGGCCTCGTCCACGCGGTCCGAGCTGCCGTCGAAGTTGATGGCGTTGGCGATCAGCAGGACAGTGCCGTCCACGTTGTCGTGCACGGCCATGTCCGTGACCAGGTTAAGGGCCATCTCGGGCAGGTGCAGGTCGTCTTCGGGCGGGCTGGTCAGCCGTTCCCAGTGCCGGACGGTTTCCCAGCCCAGGAAGCCCACCAGGCCGGACGTGAACGGGGGCAGCCCGTCAAACCTGTCCGTGCGGAGGGCCTCGATGGTGTCCCGGATGGCGTCCACGGGATTGCCGTCCACGGGGACACCCACGGGCGGCTGTCCCAGCCAGTGCGCGTTGCCGTCCTTGGTGGTGAGCGTGGCGCGCGACTTGGCACCGATGAACGAGTAGCGGGACCAGGTCCCGCCCACCGCCGCGGACTCCATCAGGAACGTGCCGGGCTGGCCCTGGGCCAGCTTCCGGTAGAGGCCGATCGGGGTCTCCGCGTCCGCCAGCACCTTGAGGCGGACGGGAATGACACGGCTGCTGCCTGCGAGTTCGCGGAACTCCTCGAGGCCCGGGCTGATGATTCCAAGGTCCTGCATGGCTATGCTTCTCCGCCTGTTCTTCTTCGACGCCGGTGGAGGGCGTCAGTTGTATGCTGCCGAAAGTATGTTTTAGACGCGGGCCGGTCTCCCGCCCGGAAAGTTACGCCAGGGACGGCGGTCAGACCGCGGTGCCGGTCTGGACTTCAAGGCCCCTGCCGTCGAAGCAGGTGCGGGTCCCCGTGTGGCATGCGGCGCCGACCTGGTCCACGCGCACCAGGAGGGCGTCGCCGTCGCAGTCCATGGCCACGGACTTGACCCACTGGACGTGGCCGGAGGTGTCGCCCTTGCGCCAATACTCCTGGCGGGAGCGGGAATAGAACGTGACGCGGCCGCTGGTCATGGTGCGGTGCAGCGCTTCGTCGTCCATCCAGCCGAGCATGAGCACCTCGTTGGTGTCGAACTGCTGGACGACGGCGGCCACCAGCCCGGCGCTGTCCCGCTTGAGCGCGGCGGCGAGATCAGCGGGAAGCGGGCTGGCTTCGGGGGTCGCTGCCGGGGCGGCCGCAGCGGGTGCGGGCAGGGGCGATCCGGGGGCTGGGGCGGGGGCGGGCTGCTCAGACATCAGACCAAGTCTAGTGCCTCTGCAGGGACCCGGCCGGTGTGTGAACAACGGCACGTTCGGGCTGGCGGTTCTGCTGCCCAACTTCCCCGGTGTCGTGCTAGTTTCACAAGTGATGCATTTCGTCGATCCGTCCCGAGAAGTCCTGGCCGAAACCCTGCTGGCGGCCGGCCCTGATGCCCCCACCCTCTGCAGAGGATGGCGCACCAGGGACCTTGCCGCGCACCTTTACCTGCGCGAACGCAAGGCCGCCGTGGGACTGGGCCTCATCATCAAGAGCCTCTCCAAAGCCTCGGATAAAGCCACCGCCAAGCTGGCCGCGAAGCTGAAGACCGGCGATGACTACACCCGGCTGGTGAACACCTTCCGGGCAGGTCCGCCGGCGCTGTCCCCCATGAACATCAAAGCCCTGGACGAAAGCTCCAACCTCATTGAGTACTTCGTCCACACCGAGGACATCCGCCGTGCCGTGGACCGCTGGGCTCCCCGGCAGCTCGACGAAGCCTACTCGGACGCACTCTGGGACGAGCTGATCAAGCGTGCCGCCATCCTTTACCGGGGCGTGGACCTGGGCATCGTCCTGGTCCGGCCCTCCGGCCCGCGGCACGTGGCCAAGCGCGCCCCCGTATCGGTGGCGATCGTCGGCGAGCCCGGCGAACTCCTGATGCACGCCCACGGCCGCACACGCCACGCCCTGGTCACCTTCGAAGGCCAGCCCGACGCCGTCGCGCTCCTCCAGTCAGCCGAAGTGGGCCTGTAGCTCACTCCGGTGGTTGAGTCCGTCGAAACCAGATCTCGACAGGCTCGATCACCGACGACAGGCTCGATCACCGACGACCTGCCCGGTCAACGAATGAGGATCAGCGGACTTCGAAGCCTGCGTCCCGGATGGCCTGCTTGACCTGGGACATCATGTCGTCCGGGCCCCAGTGGAAGATCGAGGCGGCCAGCACGGCGTCCGCTCCGGCGGCGACGGCCGGGGCAAAGTGCGCCGGCTCCCCCGCACCGCCTGAGGCGATGATCGGAACCCGCACCGCTGCGCGGACCAGGCGGATCAGCTCCAGGTCGAAGCCGTCCTTGGTGCCGTCGGCGTCGATGGAGTTCAGCAGGATTTCGCCCACCCCGCGGTCCGCGGCCTCCTTCGCCCAGGCGATGGCGTCGATGCCCGTGCCCGTACGGCCGCCGTGCGTTGTCACTTCGAAGCCCGACGCCGTGGGCTGGGACCCGGGGCGTGTGCGGCGGGCATCCACCGAGAGAACCAGCACCTGCGATCCGAAGTGGCGCGTGATTTCGTCGATGACGTCAGGGCGGGCCACCGCGGCCGTGTTGATGGAGGCCTTGTCGGCGCCGAAGCGCAGGAGCTTGTCCACCTCCGCCACACCGCGTACCCCGCCGCCAACGGTCAGCGGGATGAAGACTTCCTCGGCGGTGCGGCGGACCACGTCGAACGTGGTTTCGCGGTTGCCGGAGGACGCGGTGACATCCAGGAAAGTCAGTTCGTCGGCGCCGGCGTTGTCGTAGCGGTGCGCCAGCTCCACCGGGTCCCCGGCGTCGCGTAGTCCTTCAAAGTTGACGCCCTTGACGACACGACCGGCGTCGACGTCGAGGCACGGGATGACTCGTACAGCTACAGCCATGGGTACTCCTGGAATTCTCTGTTGATTCTGCTGTGCCGTGGAACCCGGCGGGAGGCTCAGATGCGGCAGGCGTGGATGCTGCTCACGAGGATGGCGCGGGCGCCGAGGTCGTAGAGCTCGTCCATGATCCGGTTGGTTTCCTTCTTGGGCACCATGGAGCGGACGGCCACCCAGTCCGAATCGCGCAGCGGCGAGACCGTGGGTGATTCCAGGCCGGGGGTCAGCGCTGCGGCCTGCTCCACCAGTTCCTTGCGGATGTCGTAGTCCATCAGGACGTACTGGCGGGCCACCAGGACGCCCTGGAGGCGGCGGATGAGGACTTCGATTTCCTTGGCGGTGCCGTTCGCGGCGCCGCCTTCTTCGGTGCGCTTGATCAGCACGGCCTCGGACTTGAGGATCGGTTCGCCGAAGATCTCCATCCCGGCGGCCTTGAGGGTGTTGCCGGTTTCGACGACGTCGGCAATGGCGTCCGCGACGCCCAGGCGCACGGAGGACTCAACGGCACCGTCGAGGCGGACCACCTTGGCTTTGATACCGAGCCCGGCAAGGTAGCCGCGGAGCAGGCCGTCGTAGCTGGTGGCGAGGCGCTTGCCCTCGAGCTGCTCGACGCCGGCGAAGTCCCCTACCGGGCCCGCGAAACGGAACGTGGAGGCGGCGAACCCCAGAGGCATCAGTTCCTCAGCCTCCACCTCGGCGTCCAGCAGGAGGTCGCGGCCGGTGATGCCGACGTCGAGCGTTCCCTGCCCGACGTAGACGGCGATGTCGCGGGGGCGCAGGAAGAAGAATTCAATGTCGTTGTCCGGGTCCACCATGACCAGTTCGCGGGTGTCGCGGCGCTGGCGGTAGCCGGCTTCGGACAGCATGGCGGAGGCGGCTTCGGACAGGGAGCCTTTATTGGGGACGGCTACTCGCAGCATGGGGGGTCTTTCTAGGTTGGGAGGTCTGTTGGTCAGGCAAACGGGCCACGCGGGGACAGGACTGGTGATGCCAGCCGCTGCCGCAGTGGCTACAGATGCTTGTAGACGTCTTCCAGGGTCAGGCCTTTGGCGAGCATCAGAACCTGCAGGTGGTACAGCAGCTGGGAGATTTCCTCGGCCGCGGCTTCATCGGATTCGTACTCAGCAGCCATCCATACTTCGGCCGCTTCTTCCACGACTTTCTTGCCGATGCCGTGGACTCCGGACTCCAATTCAGCGACGGTGCGGGAGCCTGCCGGGCGGGTGGCTGCCTTTTCACTCAGTTCAGCGAACAGCGTCTCGAAATTCTTCACGCCCTACAGCCTACTTGCTGCGGGCCGGAGGGCGCCTGTCGGGCCGTTGCATGACGGGCGCGATGTGAGTGAAGACACACCGCGCCCGTCAGCGTGCTACGCGTACTGCTTGAGCACCACGGCGGTGGCCAGCGCAGCGGTGACGGCCTCGTGGCCCTTGTCCTCGCTGGATCCGGGCAGTCCCGCGCGGTCAAGGCCCTGCTGCTCGGTGTCGCAGGTCAGGACGCCGAAGCCCACCGGCACGCCGGTGGCGACGCTGACGTTGGTGAGGCCCGACGTCGCCGCCTCGCAGACGTATTCGAAGTGCGGCGTGCCGCCGCGGATCACCACGCCGAGGGCGACAACGGCGTCAAAGTGCGGTGCCAGCCGTGCTGCGGCGACCGGCAGCTCAAAGGCTCCGGGGACGCGCAGGACGGTGGGTTCGCCGATTCCGGCGTCCTTGGCGGCGCGGAGCGCACCGTCCAGCAGTCCGTCCATGATCTGGGTGTGCCAGCTGGCGGCCACGATGGCCAGCCTGAGCTGCGACGTTTCCGCCGGGTTGAGGGTCGTGAGGTCGATATCGGGTGCGCCGTGGCCACTCATGGGTATGTTGATTCCGTTCTTCAGTCTTGTTCGTGCTGGAAAGTTTCGGGCGCGGAGCCGGGCACCGCCACCACATGGGTATCCAGCGTCAGCCGGTGCTCCATGCGGTCCTTTTTGGTCTGCAGGTAGCGGATGTTCTGGTCGCGTGAGGGCACCTCGGTGGGGACCATCTCCACCACCTTCACGCCCGCCTTGGCGAGCCTGTTCTGCTTGTCCGGGTTGTTGCTCAGCAGCCGGACCTCGTGCAGGCCCATCTCCGCCAGGACCTGCGCGGCCGCGCTGTAGGAACGTGCATCCACCGGCAAGCCCAACTGCTCATTGGCTTCCACGGTGTCGAAACCGGCCTCCTGGAGGGCGTAGGCCTTGATCTTGTTGGCCAGCCCGATCCCGCGGCCTTCCTGCCCCCGCAGGTACAGCAGTGTGCCGCCATACGCGTGAATCATTTCCAGGGCATAGGCCAGCTGTTCGCCGCAGTCGCAGCGGTAGGACCCAAAGATGTCACCGGTGAGGCACTCCGAGTGGAGCCGGACCAAGGGAGCCTTGCCGTCCTGGGGCGGGTTGGGGGAACTGACCGAGAGATGCTCGGCGCCGGTGACGAGATCGGTCCAGGCCTGGGCGATGAAGTCGCCGAACGCCGTCGGCAGCTGCACGATTGGCCCGCCGCTGACCGGATGGTGGACCTTTCCGTTGCCCGCCTGCGCGTGCTGGCTGCTGTGGTGGGTGTTGCCCGTAACCCCGGAAGCCGTCATCGTTTCTCCTCTTCTCCGCCCGGGTTTCCTGCCCGGGTACCACTGTGGGCGGGTGTGCCCGCTGCCTCAAGGTAGGCCACCAGATCTTCGATCGAGATCAGGGGGCAACCATGTTCGGCAGCGAAGGCACGGAGCCCGTCCAACCGCATCATTTCACCGTCGTCGTACACAACTTCCGCGATCACGCCCACCGGCTCCAGGCCGGCCAGCCGGCACAGGTCCACGGCCGCTTCAGTGTGGCCGGGGCGTTCCCGCACTCCCCCGTTAACGGCCCGCAGCGGAAAAATATGCCCGGGCCGGGTCACCGATGCCGGACCCGCGGCGGGGTCGGCCAGGATGCGTGCTGTCAGGGCCCGGTCCGTGGCCGAGATGCCGGTGCTGACGCCCACTGCCGCGTCGCAGGACACCGTGTAGGCGGTGCCCTTGGAATCCTGGTTCACCGCGACCATCGGCGGCAGCGCCAGGTCATCGGCGCGTTCCCCGGACAGCGGGACGCAGATGACGCCGGAGCTGTACCGGATGGTCCAGCCCATCAGCGCCGGAGTGGCATGCTGGGCGGCGAAGATGATGTCGCCTTCGTTTTCTCGGTCCTCATTGTCCACCACCAGGACGGGCCTGCCGGCGGCCATGGCGCGGATGGCGTCCTCCACCGGGTCAAGTCCCAGGGCGGCGTCCGTTGCCGGCTCGAGGTGGGCGGTGCCGTTCATCGGGTTCCTCCTGTGGCTGCGCCGGTGCTGAAGGCCAGCAGCCGTTCGGTGTACTTGGCGAGGACGTCCACCTCAAGGTTGACCTTGCTGCCGGTGGTTTTGGCACCCAGTCCGGTTTCGGCGAGGGTGGTGGGGATCAGTCCCACTTCGAACCAGGGCTCCGGTTCCGGGGCCGGGCTGACGGCGGTGACGGTAAGCGAAACACCGTCAATGGCGATGGAACCCTTTTCGGCGATGTACCGGGCGAGGTTGCCTGGGACAGCGAACCGCAACCGTTCCCAGTTTCCGAGCGCCTCGCGCTCCACGAGCTGCCCGACGCCGTCGACGTGGCCCTGGACAACGTGGCCGTCGAGGCGGCCGCCGGCCTGGACGCACCGCTCAAGGTTGACGGAGTCGCCGGCGGCGAGTTCGCCGATGGTGCTGCGGACCAGGGTTTCGCCCATCACGTCGACGCTGAAATCCTTGCCGTCAATCTGCGTGGCGGTCAGGCACACGCCGTTCACGGCGATGGAGCCGCCCAGTGCGAGGCCCTCGGTGCTGGCGGGGGCGTGCAGCCTGACGGTGGCGCTGGTGTCGCCGTCCCGTTCCACGGACAGGACCTGTCCCTGTTCGGCAATTATTCCGGTAAACATCAGTGGCCTCCCAAGGCTGGTTCGGCGCCGCCCAGGCGCGCGTGTGGTTCAGAGTGCGGTTGTGGTTCCAAAGTTGGAGTGTGTTGGGGACGGAGGTGCAGCCGGAGGTCCCGGCCGAGGGTCCTGACAGCGCCGCCGTCGGACTGGTCCCAGTCCCATTGCTGGGCGTCCGCCAACGTGGTGATCCCGAGCCCGTTCAGTGCAGGCGTCCCGGATCCCAGCAGCGTGGGGGCCAGGTACACGATCAGCTCGTCAACGAGGCCGGCCGCCAGGAAGGCACTGAGGATCCGGGAGCCGCCCTCCACCATGACGTGGCGGATTCCCGCCGCGTACAGCTGCGAGAGGGCTTCGTGCGGTTCACGGGTGGGCAGGTGGAGGACCCGGCCGTCGTCGCCCCAAACAGCGGCGTCCGCCGGAATGTCCCGCAGGCCCATCACGGCCCGGAGGGGCTGCCTGCCGGACACGGCACCTGACGCGTCGCGGGCGGTGAGCCGCGGGTTGTCGACGAGTACGGTCTGGGTGCCCACCAGGATGGCGTCGATCCTGCCGCGGAGACCGTGGTTGTCGGCCAGTGATTCCGGGCAGGAGATCCACTGGCTGGTCCCGTCCTCGGCGGCGATGCGGCTGTCGAGCGTCTGCGCGATGTGCAGCGTCACGAACGGCCGTTTCGCCGCAACACCCTGGAACCACTGGCGGTTCAGCTCAAGGGCCTCCCCCGCGGCGAGGCCGCTGCGGACCCTGACGCCGGCTGCGCGGAGCGTGGCCGCGCCGCCTGCTGCCGGGTCGTGGGGATCGTCCACGGCGTAGATGACATCCGTGATGCCGGCTTCGATGATGGCCTGGGCGCACGGCCCGGTCCGGCCGACGTGGTTGCACGGTTCGAGCGTCACCAGCATGGTGGCGCCGCGCAGGTCCAGGCCGGCCGCAGCCGCCTGGGCGATCGCGTCGGCCTCGGCGTGTGCGGTCCCGGCGCCACGGTGGTAGCCGGTCACCAGATGCTTGCCTGCGGAATCAACGACGACGGCGCCCACCAGGGGGTTCGCGCCGCGCGGCCCGCGCAGGGCTGCTTCCAGTGCTGCATCCATGGCGGATGTTTCCGCCGGGCTGAAGGCGGTCACTCTTTGTTCGTTGGGCGCCGGGGCCTGCAGCCGTGTGGGCGCGGTCATGGCAGGACCGCCGGGCAGGCTTGGCCGGATTCCACGCCGTGAGGAGTCAGGGCGTCGAAGAGCCATCGCAAGGGGTTCATGTGTGTTGTCGTTCCTTCCCTCTAGAACCGCGATGGCTCCGGGGGTATACGACAGCAGAAGGCTGCGGCATCAAAAGACGCCGCAGATACAGCTGTACGTGCTTCTCTCATCCAGACTTTAACTGTCGGTACCGGAATTTCACCGGTTCAACCGTCCGCCGGTTCCTTCCCTGGATGGGGATAGCGCCGGCTCGCGGGTCGCGGACTGTCACCGCCGGTTCGGACTTACACCGACCCCGGAGCACGTATTGTGTGTTGCTATTCTGCCACAACCATGAAGGTGGCCTGACTATTCCGGCGACCCCGCGCGTAACGTTTGACTGCCTGCTTTACGCAGCCGTTCGATGGCCGCCGCCGGGTCCTCCGCGCCGTACACCGCGGAGCCGGCGACGAAGACGTTGGCTCCTGCTTCGGCTGCCCGGGTGATGGTTTCCTCGGTGATGCCGCCGTCAACCTGGATGGCCACACCGATCCCGGAACCGTCGATCGCTGCCCTGGCCCGGCGGATCTTCGGGAGCGTGAGGTCCAGGAACGCCTGGCCGCCGAATCCGGGCTCTACCGTCATGATGAGCAGCATGTCCAGTTCGGCCAGCATGTCCAGGTAGGGTTCCACCGGCGTACTTGGCCGCAGTGCCATGCCTGCCTTCGAACCCCGGGCCCGGAGTTCGCGCGCCAGCTTGATGGGGGCAATCGATGCCTCGGCGTGGAACGTGACAGACGCGAGGCCGGCGTCCGCGAACCCGGGTGCCCAGCGGTCGGCGTCGGCGATCATCAGGTGGGCATCCAGCGGCACCGGGCTGACGGCCTGGATCCGCTGGACCACCGGCAGGCCGAGGGTGAGGTTGGGAACGAAGTGGTTGTCCATCACGTCCACGTGCACGGCGTCGGCATTGCTGATGCGGTGCAGCTCGGCTTCGAGGTTGACGAAGTCGGCGGAGAGGATGCTCGGGTTGATGCAGCATTGCGTCATGGGTGACCCTTTCACTGGTCAGGCCTTTTTACGGATCAGGGCGAGGAACATGGCGTCCGTGCTGTGGACGTGGGGCCAGAGCTGGGCGGTCAGCCCGTGCCCGGCGCCGAGGTTGCCGGTGAGGCTGACGCTGTCCAGGACCGCGCCGGCATCCAGCAGTTCGAGGTCGTCGCGCTTCCGCAGGGCATCGGTGACGACGGCGGTGGTTTCGGCGGGGTGCGGCGAGCACGTCACGTACGCCACCACACCGCCGGGGCGGACTGCTGCGAGGGCCGACTTGAGCAGGTCACGCTGCAGCGGCCCAAGGTCTGCGAGGTCCTTGGGCGTGCGGCGCCAGCGGGACTCCGGACGGCGGCGAAGCGCGCCGAGTCCGCTGCAGGGGACATCCACCAGGACGCGGTCAAAGGATTCGGGCTGCTCGGTGCCGACCTCCCGGCCGTCGCCGGTGCGGACGCGCCAGGCGTCCCTGGGGACGGCTGACAAGGCCTGGCTGACGAGTTTCGCCCGGTGCGGGGCCGGTTCGTTCGCCAGGAGGGTGGCACCCCGGGCATTGGCCAGGGCACCGAGAAGGGCGGCCTTGCCGCCGGGTCCGGCGCAGAGGTCCAGCCAGGTTTCCGGTCCGGCGCCGGGGTCCAGGTCCACGGCTGCCAGCGCGCGGGCCACGAGCTGTGAGCCGACGTCCTGGACGCGGGTGCTGCCCTCACGCACGGATGCCAGCCGGCCGAGGTCGCCGCCGCTGGAGAGGGCCGAGCCTTCCACCAGTTCCCCCGGGGTGGCTCCGTTTTCGAGGGCTTCGTCGAGGCTTCCCAGTCCAGGCAGGGCCACCAGGTTGACCACCGGGGCCGCGTTGTCGGCTTCCAGGAGATCGTTGATTTCGGCGGCGGACCGGCCGTGGGCCACGAGCGACTGGCGCATGGCCCGGACGATCCATTCGGGGTGCGCGTACCTGATGGAGGAGACCTTGGTCTCGTCGGTTTCGCCGGCGACCAGCAGGTCCAGCCATTCCTCGAGCGTGTGCGCCGTGACCTTCCGGAGCACCGCGTTGATCAGCGCGGACGGGCCGGCGCCGATCACGGCACGGGCCAGGCCAACGGTCTGGTCCAGGGCGGCGTGGGCCGGTACTCGCATGGCCAGCAGCTGGTGTGTCCCGATCCGGAGGGCATCGAGGATGGCCGGATCCAGCTGGTCCAGCGGCCGGTCAACGCAGCGGGCCAGGACGGCGTCGTACGTGCCCTGGCCGCGGAGGGCGCCGTAGCTCAGTTCCGTGGCGAATCCGGCGTCGCGTTTGTCCAGCCCGTGGTGGCGGATCCGGGACGGCAGCACCAGGTTGGCGTAGGCGTCCTCCGCAGCGACGGCGCGGAGGACTTCGAAGGCCACCAGCCTGGCGGGATCGGCCCGGCGGGTCCGCTGCGCCGGAGCGTTTTCGGTGAAGCTCCGCTGCGCCGGGCGGTTGCGTTCCCGGCCCTGCGCGTTGCGCTGGCTGTTGTCCCGCTGTCCGCCGCCGCCTCTGCCGCGCTGTGAGCCGCTGCTGCGCTGGCCGTCGCCGCCGGCGTTGCCGCCGCGGCCGGTGCCGCCTGTGTTTCCGCCGGACATGCTCATTCGAACACCACGCTTTCAAGGGAAGCCATGCCGCGGGCCCAATCGGCCGCGGCCATCATCTTTTTGCCGGCGGGCTGGATCCGCGTCAGCTCCACCGCATGGGAGCCGGTGCCCACCAGGACGCTCTTGCCGTCAAGCACCAGCGCGCCGGGGGCGACGTCCGTGGCGTCCGGCCGCAGCCGGACGGGTTCCAGCTTGACCCGCTGTCCGTCGAGGGTTGTCCAGGCGCCGGGCTCGGGGGTGACCCCGCGGGCGCGCCGCCCGATGGCCAGGGCGGGCTGGTGCCAGTCGAGGCGGCCGTCGTCGAGGGTCAGTTTGGGGGCCAGGGTAACGTCTCCCTGCTGCGGTTGCGCGGCAGCTTTGCCGGTGTCGACGGCGGAGAGGGTCTGGGCCAGGAGCACGGCACCGCTGTGGGAGAGCCGCTCGAGCAGCCGCCCGGCGGTGTCCTCGGGGCCGACGCTCTCGGTAAGGGTTCCGAACACGGGCCCGGTATCCAGGCCGGCTTCCAGCTGGAAGGTCACCGCACCCGTGACGTCGTCGCCCGCGATCACCGCACGCTGCACGGGGGCGGCGCCGCGCCAAGCAGGCAGCAGCGAGAAGTGCAGGTTGATCCAGCCGTGCCGCGGAATGTCCAGGGCTGCCGGGGGGATCAGACCGCCGTAGGCAACAATGGCCGCGACGTCCGGGCTGACGGCCGCGATCCTTGCCGTGACATCCGCGTCCACCTTGGCGGCGCGGATAACGTCAATGCCCAGTTCGGCGGCACGCTGTGCAACGGGCGACGGCGTGAGCACGCGTTTGCGTCCCACCGGCGCGTCCGGGCGGGTCAGGACTGCAACGACGTCGAAGCCCGCCTGCACCAGGGCGTCCAGCGAGGGCACCGCGACCGCGGGGGTGCCGGCGAACAGTACCCTCATTCAGAAGCACCCGGAGCCGCGGCACCGAAGCTGGCCCCGCCGAAACTGGATCCGACGGTCTTGGCCCGCTTCGCCGTCGTCTGCTCCGTGATGGCGTCGTAGTTGGCGTTGCGGATGGAGCGCAGGGCCTTTTTCCGGTCCTCGCCCTCCAGCCGGTCGGTGTAGAGGATGCCGTCCAGGTGGTCGGTCTCGTGCTGGAAGCAGCGCGCCAGCATGCCTTCGCCCTCGACGGTGACGGGATTGCCGTGGAGGTCAACGCCGGTGACCTTGGTGGCCCGGAAGCGCCGGACGGGGAACCCCAGCCCGGGGATGGACAGGCAGCCTTCCACGTGGTCCGGCTGGTAGTCGTCGCTGTTTTCCAGGACCGGATTAACGATGTGGCCGTCCACGCCGCCAACGCGGTAGGTAAAGACGCGCTGGCTGACGCCGATCTGCGGCGCGGCCAGGCCGGCGCCCTCGACGTCTTCCATGGTCTCGGTCATGTCCGCCACCAGCTTGGCCAGCTCAGGCCCGAACTCCGTCACGGGATCGGCCACTGTGCGCAGCACAGGGTCGCCGATGATGCGGATATTCAGAATGGCCATGTACTTGTCTTTCCTTACGGTTGGCGGATGGGGAACCAATCCAGTTTAGGCGGTGCGCAGGAGGCTAGGCAGTCCGTGCCGGCAGGGGCGGCGGGACAGGGATGAGGGCCGTGCCGGCGCTGATGGTGTCGGCGGAAAGCTCCCAGACGCGGCGCAGCGCGCAGAACTTCCACCAGTGGTGCTTCAGGACGTCCGGGTTGGCACGGACCGGGCGCACTTCCGTTTCGCCAATGGCCACTGCCAGGAGGACGGGGTTCTCACCGTATTTCCAGGGCTCCCATGCCCCGGCCACCGGGTCCACCAGGCTTTCCTCGGCCTTCATCCCGGCCACCAGCTGCATGACCACTTTGTCATCGAGCGGCTTGACGGTGCCGTCCCGGGTGGTGCCCTTGGTTTTGTAGTCGATGACGCAGATCCTGCCGTTGATCTTCGCCACCAGGTCCAGCGTGCCCGCGTAACCGACTGATTTGTTCCAGACCGTGATTTCCGGGGCGATGGGTTCCACCCGGTACAGCTCCCACCACTCGTCGAACCGCACGGCAAAGGCTTCCTCCCCGTTGGCGGCCAGCGCCTCCCGGGTTTCCTTCATGGCATGCGGACGGCCCAGGGCACGGAGCGCCACCTGCTCGCAGTAGTTGTGGACGCGGTCTCCGCGTTTGGCGGCTTCATCGCGGTACGTTTCGGCGGCCTTCGCCGCCCGGTTGACCGCCTGGCGGATCTTGGCCGGGCTGCCGAGGCAGTCCGCCAGCAGCGGATCCTTTGCCAGGCTGCTGGCACCCATGTAGCCAAACCAGCCGTCCAGTCCGTGCGGCTGCTGGCCGATCACCGTGGTGATGGACGGGACAGTGAACGGCTCAGACGTGGAGCGCGCGTACATGCGGCCGTATTCGGTGGCGTGGGCAAGAAGCGGATCAGTCATACAAAGACTCTTTCACAAGGGGCTGACAGAATGGCCGGCGCAGGAACCCGGGCATAAAAAAGGTCCGTTTCCGCTCCTTAGGAGCGGAAACGGACCGGTTATCGGTGGGCGATACTGGGTTCGAACCAGTGACCTCTTCGGTGTGAACGAAGCGCGCTACCACTGCGCCAATCGCCCCGATGCATTTGAATGCTAGCCCACCATGGGCCGAATCCGAAATCGGGCGCCAACTCAAACGGCGCACCACGTGAATTACAGGCCTGTAATTCGAAAATTTCCCTAGATTCCGGGGATCCAGGGGCATCCGGGCAGCGCCGGGCACCCCCGATTTGGAGAATCCCTGAACCTCCTATAGAGTTCTTACTCGTTGGAACGCGAGGAAATGCCCAAACGGCAGGGAATCACGCCAATAAATGCGGACGTAGCTCAGCTGGTAGAGCACCACCTTGCCAAGGTGGATGTCGCGAGTTCGAATCTCGTCGTCCGCTCGCAGGACACTGTCACGGCAATGGCTCTTACGAACCGGCGCTTACACGGTGGGTTGGCCGAGAGGCGAGGCAGCGGCCTGCAAAGCCGTATACACGGGTTCGAATCCCGTACCCACCTCGGTGAAAACCATGGTTTCCGGTTAATCCCGGATGGCAATGGGCGATTGGCGCAGCGGTAGCGCGCTTCCCTGACACGGAAGAGGTCACTGGTTCGATCCCAGTATCGCCCACCAAGCAAGGAAACTTGCTTCATGCAGTTCGTCTGGCCCCGGCCGGCGCACTTCATACGCGGACGTAGCTCAGCTGGTAGAGCACCACCTTGCCAAGGTGGATGTCGCGAGTTCGAATCTCGTCGTCCGCTCTCTTCTTTACAAGAACACATCCCAATAAACCGGTCTTCCGGTTCCGGGCGATTGGCGCAGCGGTAGCGCGCTTCCCTGACACGGAAGAGGTCACTGGTTCGATCCCAGTATCGCCCACTAGCAGCAGCTCCCACCGGAGCTGCTTTTTTATTGCCCCGCCACATTTCGCCGTTTGACAGGTTTTGTCACAGCACCTTGGCACCTCCAGGAGACAGGGCTAGGATCGGTTGCGGAGGAGCGACCTGGCTCCGCGATTGAAGGGAGGTGCTCGTGGGACTGATTGACGATCTTAAGGGCAAGGCTAAAGGTCTTATCCATGGCAACGAGCAGGCCATCAAGGACGGCATCACCAAGGCCGGCGATTTTGTCGACACAAAGACCGGCGGCAAGTACGCAGGTCACGTGGACAAGATCCAGGACGGCGCTTCCAAGCTCGTTGACAAGAACGGAACCCCCGGTGCTGCACCTGCCGCCGAGCAGGTTCCGCCGGTCGACAGGGCTCCGTAAAAAGGATTTGGCCAGGGCTTTGCCCTAGCACGTCAAGGGGGCGCGGGTCCCGCCGGGAGGCGGCACCCGCGCCTTTGGCGTTTAACGCCGCTTACAGGCAACCCGGCCGCAGCCGGTAACCTGCCAGATATGCCACATCCCTCACCAACCGTCCCCGCCGGCACCGCCAACCGGTCCCGCCACCTGTCGCAGCCGGTCGGCGCGGGCATTATGACGGCTTTGGTGGGCTTTACGTCATCCTTCGCGGTGGTCCTGGCCGGACTCCGGGCCGTGGGCGCCACGCCTGCCCAGGCGGCATCGGGCCTGCTGGCCCTCACCCTCGTTTTCGGTGTCGGGGTCCTCTGGCTTTCCTGGCGCTCCAGGGTTCCGGTGACACTCGCGTGGTCCACGCCGGGAGCGGCACTGCTGGCGGGAGCCGGAACGGTCGACGGCGGCTGGCCGGCCGCCGTCGGAGCCTTCCTGGTGACAGGGGTGCTGATCGGCCTCACCGGGCTGATTCCGGCGCTCGGCAGGCTGCTGGCGCGTATTCCCGCCTCGCTGGCGCAGGCCATGCTGGCCGGCGTGCTGCTGTCGCTGTGCCTGGCGCCGTTCACCGCGCTGGGAACCAGCCCCCAACAGGCGGCTCCGGTCATCATCTGCTGGCTCCTGATGATCAAGTTCGCACCCCGCTGGTCCGTACCCGCCTCGCTTGCGGTGGCCCTGGCCGTCATAGCCATCCATCTGGCCACGGGTGGCGCAGGGAAGCTGGAGGGTGGATACCTTCCCGCTCTCACGTGGACGGCTCCTGCATTCAGCGTCCAGGCCATCGCCGGGATCGCCCTGCCGCTGTTCATCGTGACCATGGCGTCGCAGAACATTCCCGGTGTGGCGGTGCTGAAGTCGTTTGGCTACACCACGCCGTGGGCACCCTCCATGCTGGTGACCGGCGCCGGCACGATGCTCAGCGCACCTTTCGGCGGCCACGCCATGAACCTGGCGGCCCTCAGTGCTGCCCTCGCCGCCGGCTCCGAAGCGGGCGCGGACAGGAGCCGCCGCTGGATCGCGGCCTTCACCTCGGGCCTGGCCTACCTGGTGCTCGCACTGTTTTCAGCAGCACTGGTGACGCTGGTCAGCGCCGCTCCCCCGGGCCTTCTGGAGGCAGTTGCCGGGCTGGCGCTGATCGGCACCCTGGCAGCTTCGGTGTCGTCCGCGCTGGCGGTGGCGGAGGAACGGATTGCTGCATCCGTGACATTCCTGGTTGCTGCCTCGGGTCTCAGCATTGCGGGCATCGGCGCCGCCTTCTGGGCGCTGGCAGCCGGCCTGCTGGTGCGCTGGGTTCTCAAGGACCGCAGGACGCAGGACTGATGGTGAGTCCCGCCGTCGTGGGGCACTTTGGGCGGCGAAACCCGGGAAGCTGGCCACCGCGGCGGCATGTCCGTGTCGAAGTGCCCCTAGAGTGGGGCAGCAGGGTCCCTACGTGGCGACGGAGTCGACACGAAAGGGCCTGCCCCAATCTTTAGGCCGGGGAGGCCAGGAACCGGGCGGCCCTGCGTTTAGGACGGCTCGTGGTTCTGGCCCTCGCGGGCAAGGGCTGTCAGTCGGGACACGGCGCGGTAGTACTTCTTGGTGTAGCCGCCGTGCATCATCTCGTCGGTGAACAGTTGGTCGAACGGGACCCCGCTGGCCAGGATGGGCACGTCTTTGTCATACAGCCGGTCGGCCAGCACCACAAAACGCAGGGCCACTGCCTGTTCGGTGATGGTTTCAACGTTGCGCCACACCACGCCGTCGATGCCGTCGATCAGCTGCCGGTAGCGGCTCGGGTGCACACCGGCGAGGTGGTTGATCAGCGTGCTGAATTCGTCCTGCGCCACGGTCTTGCCGTCGAACTCGGCCTTCATCTGGGCCGCGAGCTCGCTGTTCTTCAGCGGCGACGGCGGCGTGGGCAGGCCGCGGTGGCGGAAGTCCTCGCCGTCGATCCTGATGACCTCAAACTGGTCTGCGAGGACCTGGATTTCACGCTGGAAGTCGACGGCGGCAAACCGGCCGTCACCCAGTGAACCCGGAAGGGTGTTGGACGTCGCGGCCAGTTTCACGCCGGCGTCGGCCAGTTCACGCATCAGCCGGGACATCAGCACGGTGTCGCCCGGATCATCGAGCTCAAACTCATCGATGCAGACCAGCTTGTAGTGGCTCAGCGCCTCCACCGTTTTGCGGAAGGAGAGGGCCCCCACCAGGTTGGTGTACTCCACGAACGTGCCGAAAGCCTTCGGCCCCGGGGCTGCGTGCCACAGCGATGCCAGGAGGTGGGTCTTGCCCACGCCGAATCCGCCGTCAAGGTAGATGCCGGCGCGGGAGGTGTCCTTCTTGGCAAACAGCTTCTTGAACAGCCCGCCACCATTCCCGGCGCCCACTCCGTGCGCAAAGCCCTCCAGTTCCCGGACGGCGTGGGCCTGGCTGGGCTGCTTGGGGTCCGGGCGGTAGCTGGCGAAGGAGACCTGGCCAAACCGCGGTGAAGGAAAAAAGCCCTTGAGGAGCTCATCCACCGAAACTGCCGGAGTGCGGGCGGCAAGCTGTTCGATCTGTACCAAGGTGGTCCGTTCTGCTGGTGGGTTGTCCCCAGAAAGGATACCGGCAATGCGGCACGGCTTCCCCGCCAAAGCACCGGCCTGCAACGGACGTGACGAAGGCCATATTTCCCTCTGTTAACGCAACAGCGGACTTCACTGCCCGCCGTGGCTAGTGTTGAAGCAGGTTCCCAGCATCCTCCTGCAGGTCCGCCGTACGTTTCAATGAAAGGCCATCACCTTGTCCTACCCAGTTGAACAGAACGAAAAGTTCGCCGCCTACGCCCGTCCCGAGCGCCTGGTTTCCACCGAATGGCTCGCCGCCGCCCTCGAAAGCGGCGCCGTGGCCGATGGAAAGCTGGTGGTAGTGGAGTCCGACGAGGACGTCCTGCTCTACGAGACCGGCCACATCCCCGGATCAGTCAAGATCGACTGGCACACCGACCTTAACGACGAGGTGACCCGCGACTACGTGGACGGTGAGGCTTTCGCCGCCCTGGCCGCAGCCAAGGGCATCTCCCGCGACAGCACCGTGGTCATCTACGGCGACAAGTCCAACTGGTGGGCTGCCTACGCCCTCTGGGTCTTTACCCTGTTTGGCCACGAAGACGTCAGGCTGCTCGACGGCGGCCGCGACAAGTGGATCGCCGAAGGCAGGGACCTGACCACAGAGACCACTGCCCCGGCCGCGGGTGACTACCCGGTGGTGGAACGCAACGACTCTCCCATCCGCGCCTTCAAAGAGGACGTGCTGGCACACTTCGGCAAGCCGCTGATCGACGTTCGTTCCCCCGAGGAATACACGGGACAGCGCACCCACATGCCCGCCTACCCGGAGGAAGGCGCGCTCCGTGGCGGCCACATCCCCACGGCGGCGTCCATTCCGTGGGCACGCGCTGCCGCGGCGGACGGGACCTACCGCAGCCGCGAGGAGCTCGAAGCCCTGTACCTCGGCGAGGCAGGCCTGACCGCAGGCGATGACGTGGTGGCGTACTGCCGGATCGGCGAGCGTTCCAGCCACACCTGGTTCGCCCTCAAGTACCTGCTGGGCTTTGACACCGTCCGCAACTACGACGGCTCCTGGACCGAGTGGGGCAACGCCGTGCGCGTCCCCATCGTCAAGGGTGCTGAGCGCGGCTCCGTCCCGGCGTAAGCTGGAGTAGATGACTACTCATGCCTTGCCCGCCTCACTGGCGGAAATCGTCGACGACTTCCAGGCGCTCACGGAGCCCGAACGGCTGCAGCTGCTGCTCGAGTTCTCGCGCGAACTGCCGGAGTTGCCGGACCGCCTGAAAAACCACCCCGAGCTCCTGGAGCAGGTGGTGGAATGCCAGTCGCCGCTGTTCCTGACCATTGAGACGGAAAAGCACGACGCCGGTTCGGCCGGCGCCATCCGGCTCTACTTCAAGGCGCCGCCCGAAGCCCCCACCACGCGGGGTTTCGCCGGGGTGCTCCATGAGGGACTCGACGGGCTCAGCGCAGCGGAAATCCTCGCGGTTCCCGATGACATGCCTGAACTGCTGGGCCTCACCCGGGCCATCACGCCGCTGCGGATGCGCGGCATGACCGCCATGCTCGGCCGCATCAAGCGCAAGGTCGCCGCCTCGTCCCGGCTGCACAGCTAGGCAGCACCCAAAAGATGGGGCGCAAAAGCACTTCCCAGGGAACGCCGGCCACCGCGGTACTGACCGCGGCCGGCGTTCCCTTTGTGCTGCACCCGTATACCCACGATCCGTCCGCGGCAAGCTACGGAACGCAAGCCGCCGAAGCCCTCGGCATAGAACCAGCCCGGGTGTTCAAGACGCTGATGGTGGAGGTGGAAGGCCGGCTGGCAGTAGGCGTGGTTCCGGTCAGCGGCAACCTGGACCTGAAGGCCTTCGCAGCTGCCCTGGATGCGAAGAAGGCGGCCATGGCGGATCCCAAGGCGGCCGAACGACGCACGGGCTATGTGCTCGGCGGAATCTCGCCGCTGGGCCAGCGGCAGCCCTCACCCACGGTGATTGACGGCAGCGCCGAGACCCTGGAGACCATGCTGGTTTCGGGCGGGCGGCGCGGGCTGGACATCGAACTGGCGCCCGCGGATCTCATCCGCCTCACGTCCGCCGTCACGGCCCCGATCGGTACCGTCAAAGCCTAGGAAGTCCTGTGGCCTACCCGGCAGATCCGTTCTGGCCGGGGTTGACCCTCGGCGCCAACTGCTGCCGGAGCCATGCTTTGACCAGGCGCTCCCAGCGTTCGGGATCCACGTTCCATTCCTTCGTGTGCCGGGCGTGGTTGAACGTCTCGAACGTGACCATTTCCGGGTTCCGCTCAGCCAGCAGCGCAGACGGCCCATACGGCACGTATTCGTCGTCCACGCTGTGCACAATCAGGGTGGGCGTGCGCAGTTCAACTGCCCGGGCCACCCAGTCCATGGCCTTCAGGTCCACCGGCGCCGACAGGCCGGTCAGCCGGCGTCCCAGCGGGTGGCCCAGCATCAGCTGGCCGTAGCGTCCCACCAGGGACGGGATCCTGTTGATCTCTGCGTGGTGGGCCAGGACGTTGACCCAGTTGATGACCGGAGCGTCCAGGACCATTGCCCGGATCAGGTGCCGGTATCTGGAGAGATCGGCCGTCTGGAGGCAGATGGCGCCGCCCATGGACCAGCCGAAGAGGACAATCTCCTCGGCTCCGTTGGCCAGCGCGTATTCGATGGCAGCCTCGATGTCACGCCATTCAGTGGACCCCAGGCCGTAGCGTCCGTCGTCGGCCGACGGCGCCAGGCCGTCGTTGCGGTACGACACCAGCAGGCTGGTCAGTCCGAGTTCCAGCGCCGGGCCGACGGCCCGCAGGGCCTCCTGGCGGGTGGCGCCCCGGCCGTGGACCATCACCGCCCAGGTCCGTGAACTGCCACCGGCCCGGATAAGCCACGCCGGCGCCTGCCCGCCGTCGACCTCAATCAGGACGTCCTCGGCAGGGAGGCCGACGGCGGCAGGGTCAGGATGGATGGCGCCGCTCCACCAGCCGCGGTGGGCGGTGTTAAGGTCGCCGCTGTAGACCGCCTCGACTTCGCGGAGGACTGTGCGCTCCGCGGGTGAGTAGGAGACGATGCGGCCGATGCGGGCGTGACCCTTGCCGCCGTCGAAAAAGAGCCCGTACACACCGTCCACGGTGGTGTCCGGTGTGGCCGCGAGGATGACCTGCTGGCCCTCGCCTTCGCGGATCACGGCCAGCACTTCCTGGTCCGACACCCTCCGCGGTGAGGGGGTGATCACCCGCCGCGCAAAGTACAGGGCCAGGGCTGAGGAGCCGGTGGCAAGAAGGCCGGCCAGGGCCCCGCCGCCGATGACACCGCCGATCGCCCACTTGGCCCGCAGCGACATCCCGCCGTCGGCAGCAGGGACCGGGGCGGCCGTTGGGGCAGGGGTCCGTGTAGAAGAAGCCATGGGTCCATTCTTACTGCCAATGGCCCGCCGGCCATATTCGGCCACCCAGCCGCCGCCCAGCCGCCGGGCAGCGCACGGCGGGCCGCACCGGGGCAAATGGATGCAGCGGCAGGGGCGCAGGACTAGGCTGTTGGCATGAGCGATCCCATCGTCATCCTGACCGAAGAACCCCTGGGCGCGGACGACCGCGTCAACATAGAACGGCTGGTGAACGGGTCGGACTCGCGCCTTGTGGTGCTGGTGCCGGCCAACACGGAACGCCACCTGGTGGTGGACTTCCTGGAGCATCTGTCGCTGCTGGAAATTTCCAAGGCTTTCCGGGAACTGACCAGCCGCGCGCCGGATCCGGCATCGGAACGCGCGGAAGCGGCCGAGACGCTGGCCGTGTCACTGGCCGCCCTCGAAGGGCTGGGTGCCGGCGTGACCGGCGAGGTGGTGGACGGCGGAGCCGTCAAGGGTCTGGTGGCCAAGGTCAAGGAACTTGGGGTGACGCAGGCTGTGGTGGTTACCCGCCCGCACGCCGTGTCGGACACGTTCCACACCGACTGGGCCAGCAAGGCACAGGACCAGCTCGGCATTCCCGTCCTGCACCTTTATGCGGGCTCGGGATTTATCGGTGACTCCTGAGCGTTGAACAGGCCATGAGCATCTTCGGAAACAAGATATTTGGCAACAAGGCCACGGATTCCACCCAGGACTTGTTGCCCGCGGACCACCCTGCCGGCAGCACCGGAAAGTCGGACGCCGAGTGGCGGCAGGAACTGACCCCCGAGGAGTACCACGTGCTGCGCCAGGCCGGAACCGAACGGCCCTTCACCGGCGAGTACTGGGACACCCACACGGCCGGCGTGTATCAGTGCCGGGCCTGCGGCGCCGAGCTTTTCACCAGCAACGAGAAATTCGATTCGCACTGCGGCTGGCCGTCCTTCTGGGCCCCGCTGGCGGAGGGTACGGTCCGCTACATCCACGACCGGACGCTGGGCATGGAGCGGGTCGAGGTGCGCTGCGCCACCTGCGATTCGCACCTGGGCCATGTGTTCGAGGGCGAGGGGTACGGAACGCCGACTGACCAGCGCTTCTGCATCAACTCCGTCTCGCTGAAGCTCGTCCCCCGCGGGGAAGAGCAGGAGCAGGACAAGGCCGGGTCCTGATTGCCGTAAGCGCCGGGCCAGCCACCGCCCACGCTGGACCTGGACGTGTTGTTGCGGTACTTGAGCTTGAGAGTTTCTTATGCTCAGCCATATTTTGAGTTAGGGAATCTGGTTGCTTGCTACGCTCGCCGTAGACGCCCAAGCAACCAGAAAGGCAGCCTCAGATGACCGAAACTGTGATCATTGCCCCCGCCAGGATTTCCGCCGACAATCCAGGCTGGCTCCGGCTCAAGGCTGCCGCCACGTCACTCCAGTTGCTCCAGGTCCAGGACGGCTCCGTCCCCGACCAGGACGCGCATCCGGCCGCCGCGGGCCATGTTGCCGCGATCATTGAGTCCATTGACGAACTGGCTCCCCGGTTCCCCCACGACGCCGCCTACCTCGAGGCAGTCACGGACGATTTCCGGGCCTGGGCCAAGGCCGGCTTCGGCGTACCGGATTTCCTGGCTTCGCTGCTTGCTTTCCAGCCGCAGGAACAGCGCGAGGACGGCCTCCAGCACCTGGTGGTCTTCCCCATGTACACCCAGAACGGCAGCAGCAGCCGGCTGGTGGAGGCCGTGCTGATCGACGTCATCTGGCCTGAATTCATCGCCGCCCTGGAGGCCGGGGATTACTCCAACCGGCTTTTTGTGCCGATCCGCTTCCTGGACTTCACGGCCGGCTACAACACCAACTCTGCCGTGCTGTTCCCGGAGACCGTGGCCGTCCGCGCGACTCCCACCTTCACCTGGGGCGCCATCTTCGCGGACCGGGAGGCGGCCCGGTTCCGCCGCGTCCTGCGTGCCGCCGCGGACATCACGTCCCTCGAGCTGCCTGCTGGTGCCGCGGAGCTGCTCGAGGACCAGGAACTGGCAGAGGCGACGTTCGTGATGTGGGACCTGATCCACGACCGGACGCACATGCGCGGCGACCTGCCCTTTGACCCGTTCATGATCAAGCAGCGCATGCCGTTCTTCCTCTACTCGCTGGAAGAGCTCCGCTGCGATCTCACGGCCTTCCGCGAATCGGTGCGGATTGAAAAGGACAACGACGCCGGTCCTGTTGCCCGCCGCCACGCGAAGCTGGTCCAGTACGCCATCATCTTCGACCGGATCTTCCGCTTCGCCATCACGGGCAACCGGGTCCGTAACTACGACGGCCTGGGCGGCCAGCTGCTGTTCGCCTGGCTGCACCAGGCGCACGTGCTCCACTGGACGGACAGCAGGCTCAGCATCGACTGGGACCGGGTGACGGAAGCGGTGATCGCCCTCGGTGCCCGGATCGATGAGCTCTACTGGCGCTCCATCGACCGGCCCAAAACGGCGCACTGGCTCGCCGCCTACCAGCTGATCTCCGGCACGGTCACCCCCAACCCTGCTTCGGTCTGGGCGAAGGGCCCGGACGCCCTTGCGCTCTCCGGCCCCCCGCGCGGCCTGACGGACCAGGTGCTGGACGACGAATTCCCGCTGTCCATGTTCTACGAGGCATTGGAGAAGAAGATGCGACCGGTCATTGAATCCACCGCCGGCATCACCGGCAGTTCCGCCCTGTGAACGAAGCCGAAACAGTGCCTGCGGCCGGCGCCCAGGATGGGGCCGCGGCCCTGAATGTGCTGGTCACCGGCGGCAGCGGCGCCTCCGGCGTCGCCGTGGCAGGTGCGCTCCGGCGCGCCGGGCACCGGGTTTTCACCGTCGGCTCGGACCGGGTCCGCATCGAGGATGCGGCGAGGAAGGCGGGCGACGGCGTCACACCGCTCGTGTGCGACCTCGCGGACCTCGCCGCTGTGCGATCCCTCCGCGGGACCCTGGCCGGCACCGCCGGGCGGATGGACGCCGTCATCCACCTGGTGGGCGGCTGGCGCGGCGCGAAGGGCATCGCTGACCAGGACGACGCCGACTGGGACTTCCTGGAGCGCGGCGCCATCACGACGCTCCGGAACGTGTCCCGGGTCTTCTACGACGACCTCGCCGCCTCCGGAACCGGCAGGTTTGCCATGGTCTCCTCCACCGCAGTAGACAGGCCCACTGCCGCCACGGCCAGCTACGTGGCCGCGAAAGCCGCCGCCGAAACCTGGACCATGGCCCTGGCGGAAGGCTTCAGCCACACCGCGGCCGGCACTGAAGGCTCCAGCGCTGCCCCCGGGAGTGCCGCCGTCGTACTTGTAGTCAAGGCACTGGTAGACGCGGACCTGCGCAGGGCGCATCCGGAGCGGAAGTTTCCCGGCGCCACCGACGTCGAAGACCTGGCTGCCGCCGTCGTTGGCCTGTTCAGCCGGCCGGCTTCTGAGCTGAACGGCCGCAGGCTGCTGCTGGCCACCTGACCTCCCTAGACTGAAAGCGTGAACAAAGCGATGACAACCACAGCCGAATCCGGCACGCACACCGCCGGCCGCCTCCATGACCCGTCCGTCCGCGGGTTCGCGTCGGACAACTACTCGGGGGTCCACCCCGAGGTCCTGGCCGCCCTCGCGGCAGCGAACGACGGCCACCAGGTCTCCTACGGCGAGGACGACTATACGGCGCGGCTGCACGAACTCCTGGAGGACCACTTCGGGGCCGGCATCGAAAGCTTCCCGGTGTTCAACGGAACGGGCGCCAACGTCCTGTCCCTCCAGTCGCTGCTCCCCCGCTGGGGCGCCGTCATCTGCGCCTCCACGGCCCACATCAACATGGATGAGAACGGCGCGCCGGAACGGATCGGCGGGATCAAGCTCCTGCACGTCCCCACCCCGGACGGAAAACTGACACCGGAACTTATCGACCGCGAGGCCTGGGGCTGGGGCGACGAGCACCGCGCCCAGCCGCTGGCCGTCTCCATTACCCAGACCACCGAACTGGGCACGTGCTACACGCCGGCTGAGGTACGGGCTATCGCCGACCACGCCCATGCACGGGGCATGAAGCTCCACATGGACGGCGCCCGGCTGGCCAACGCCGCGGCCCACCTGCAGGTGCCGCTGCGGGCGTTCACCCGCGACGCCGGCGTGGACATCCTCTCCTTCGGCGGCACCAAGAACGGGCTGCTGTTCGGCGAGGTGGTGGTGGCCCTGAACCCCGAGGCCGCCCACGGCCTGGTCTACCTGCGCAAGATGAACATGCAGCTGGCGTCGAAGATGCGGTTTATGTCCGCACAGTTCATCGCCCTGCTGGAGGATGGCCTCTGGCTCCGATCGGCCTCGCACGCCAACGCCATGGCGGCCCGCCTGCGCGCGGCGGTTGACACGATCGAGGGTGTCCAGCCCACCCAGAACACCGAATCCAACGGTGTGTTCGCCGTCCTGCCCGAAGGCGTGGCGGACAAACTCCGGGAATCCTTCCGGTTCTACGACTGGAACGAAGCGGCCCGGGAAGTCCGGTGGATGTGCTCTTTCGACACAAGCGAGGAGGACGTTGATGAGTTCGTGGCCGCGATCCGCAGCGAGCTGGCCGCCTACAACGCCGGTAAAACCGCCACGTAGCATGGGGCGGCGGACGGCGAGCCTGCACAGTCTCTCCCCCGCAGTTGCGTAATCTGCGATGGTGAACGCACTCGCCCAGGTTCCCCCGGAGTTTCTCCACGCCTTGGGAACCCTTAGGAAAGCACAATGCCGCAGCGAACTGCGGCTTGCTGAGATTCCGGCACCGGCACGCCTGGCGCCCTTTGCCGTGGCGCTCGGCGCGGAAGTCATGGCCTCCGGCTCCGCGGGCGCTACCACCCCCGTCCATGGACCTGCCGCAATGGCCCTCGCCGCGGCGTCCGGCACCGAAGACGACGAGGACACCGAGCTGGCCACCGGCCGGTTCATCCTGCTGCACGATCCCGACGGCTCGGCCGTCTGGGACGGCGAGTTCCGGATCGTGACCTACATCCGGGCACAGCTGGAACCGGAAATGGGCAACGACGAAATGCTGGGGACAGTCGCCTGGACCTGGCTGGTGGAGGCGCTCGAAAACCACAAGGCTCCCTACCGCGCGGCAGGCGGCACCGCCACCAGGGTCCTGTCCGAGAGCTTCGGAACCCTCGCAGACAGGCCCGGGTCGATCGACATCGAACTGCGCGCGTCCTGGACCCCGGCGTCGTCCGACGTCACGGCGCACCTGGAAGCGTGGTCGGACATGGTCTGCACGTTCGCCGGCCTGCCGCCACTGCCGGACGGGGTATCGTCGCTGCCGAACCGGCGCCGGAACTAGCCCGGAATTCCTGAACCCCCTTGTCGGTAAACTGAAGGCACCATGACCCCTCACATTCCGGATAACACCACAGCCGGCGCTCCGGCTGCTGACACCCCTCCCCACATCACGGTGGACGGCTTTGACAGCCCCATCCCCGTGGTCATCGACCTTGACGCACCGCGCGACGGCGTACCCCTCGTGATCGAAACACAGTCCGGGCTGGAGCGCTGCGCCGCTGCGATCGCCGCCGGCACCGGGCCCGCAGGCGTGGACGCCGAGCGCGCCTCCGGCTTCCGGTACGGCCAGCGCGCCTTCCTGGTCCAGATCCGGCGCGAAGGCTCCGGCACCTGGCTGATCGATCCGGAGCCCTTCGAAAACCTGGACATCATCAACGACGCCCTTCAGGGCGTGGAATGGATCCTGCACGCGGCCAGCCAGGACCTGCCATGCCTGTCGGAACTGGGCATGTGGCCGGACAGGCTTTTTGACACGGAACTGGCTGCACGGCTGGCAGGACTTCCCCGCGTCGGGCTTGCCGCAGTGATAGAGCAGCTGCTGGGATTCGGCCTGGCCAAGGAACATTCCGCCGCCGACTGGTCCACCCGCCCCCTGCCGGAACCCTGGCTGCGCTACGCGGCCCTGGACGTGGAAGTCCTCACCGAACTGCGCGAGGAACTCATCGAACTGCTGGAGGCGGACGGCAAGCTCGAATACGCGGAGCAGGAATTCGCAGCCATCCTCGAGGCCGGCGTGGCCCCGCCCCGGGTTGACCCGTGGCGCAAGACGTCCGGCCTGCACCAGATCCGCGACCGCCGCCAGCTCGCCGCAGTCCGCGAGCTGTGGCTGGAGCGCGATTCACTGGCCCAGAAGCGGGACGTGGCACCAGGCCGGCTCATCCCGGATTCCGCCCTCGTATCAGCCGCGAAAGCCATGCCTTCCACCGTCCCCCAGCTGCTCGGCACCAAGGGTTTCCACGGCAGGGCGGCCCAGCGCGAGGCGCCGCGCTGGCTCCGCTGCATCGCGGCTGCCCGCGACCTGACGGACCTGCCCCCGCTGCACCTGCCCACCAACGCCCCGCCCCCGCCCCGGGTGTGGGCCGACCGGGACCCCGAGGCGGCCGCACGGCTCGCCACGGCACGGCCGCTCCTGCAGGAGAAGGCAGAGGAAACCAACCTTCCGCTGGAGAACCTGCTGACGCCCGACTACCTGCGCCGCATCGCATGGCGCCCGCCGGCGGAGATCAGCGAAGAAACGATTGCCGGGGAACTCCGCTCCCTTGGTGCCCGGGAATGGCAGGTTGGACTGGTGGCTCCGCTCATCACGGCGGCGTTCCTGGACCCCCGACCCTTGCCGGCCAAGGAACCGAAAGCAGCCCCGGCCGCCCAGTAAACGCCTCCCCGCCGAGCCTTGCACACTAAGTTACTGGCGAGTAACATAGGGTGCACTGCCGTCCGGTACAGTGCTGCCCCTTGGCCTCTGACCGGCGCCAACGTCTCGATGAGGAGTTATACGTGAGCCACCACGGAAGCAGCGGAAATCCGCGCACTGTCCGCGACGTCGTTTTTGTCGACGGCGTCCGCACACCCTTCGGCCGGGCCGGCGAGAAAGGCATCTACGCCGGAACCCGCGCCGACGACCTGATGGTCAAATGCATCCGCGAGCTCCTTCGCCGCAATCCGTCGCTGCCTGCCGAACGCGTGGACGAGGTGGCCGTCGCCGCCACCACCCAGACCGGGGACCAGGGCCTGACCCTGGGGCGTACCGCGGCGCTCCTGGCCGGCCTCCCCCGCTCGGTCCCGGGATTCGCCATCGACCGCATGTGCGCCGGCGCCATGACCGCTGTGACCACCACGGCCAGCGGCATCGGCTTCGGCGCCTACGACGTCGTGATTGCCGGCGGCGTGGAACACATGGGCAACCACCCGATGGGCTCCGGCGCCGACCCCAACCCGCGCTTTATGTCCGAACGCCTGGTGGATCCCGCGGCACTCAACATGGGCAACACAGCCGAGAACCTGCACGACCGCTTCCCGGCCATCACCAAGGACCGCACGGACGCGTACGCCGTCGCCTCGCAGGACAAGCTGGCCGCCGCGTACGGCAACGGCCAGATCCAGCCCGACCTGGTACCCGTGGCCACGCTCAAACCGGGCGAAGGCTGGACCTTGAACAGCGTTGACGAGCCGCCACGGCCCGGCACCACGCTCGAGGACCTGGCCGCCCTCCGCACACCGTTCCGGGCCCACGGCCGGGTTACGGCAGGAAACGCCGCCGGCCTGAACGACGGCGCCACCGCCGCCCTCCTTGCTTCCTCAGACGCGGCCGCCGAGCTCGGCCTTCCCGTCAAAATGCGACTGGTCAGCTACGCCTATGCCGGCGTCGAACCCGAAGTGATGGGAATCGGCCCGGTGCCGGCCACAGAAAAGGCCCTGAAGAACGCCGGACTCAGCATCGACGACATCGGACTCTTCGAAATCAACGAGGCCTTTGCCGTGCAGGTCCTGAGCTTCCTGGACCACTTCGGGATTTCCGACGACGATCCCCGGGTCAACCGGTACGGCGGCGCGATCGCGGTGGGCCACCCCCTGGCGTCTTCCGGCGTCCGGCTGATGAACCAGCTCGCACGGCAGTTCCAGGAGGATCACTCCGTCCGGTACGGCATCACCACCATGTGCATCGGCCTGGGCATGGGCGCCACGGTCATCTGGGAAAACCCGAACCACGCCGACTACAGCGGCGCCACCGGTGCCACCGCCCGCCAGCAAGCCGACGCCGCCACCGAAGGAGCCGCAGCATGAGCGCCGCCGATTTCACCACGTTTGCCGAACTCTTCCCGCACGAAACCGTGACGCACTCCTACGTCCGGGACATCGTGCTTCCGGCGCCGCCCGGCACGTCCAGCCCCGGAACTCTCGCACTGATCACGCTGGACAACGGCCTGGACCACTCCAAACCCACCACCCTGGGCCCCAACACCCTGGTGGAACTGGGCACCGTCCTGGAAGGGCTGAAGGAACGTGCCGCCCGCGGCGAAATCGTGGGCGTGGGCGTGACCGGCAAACCGTACTTCCTCGTCGCCGGGGCGGACCTTTCCGCCGTGAAGTCGCTGGAGAAACGCGAACATGGCCTGTGGATGGCCCAGCTCGGGCACGACGTCTACGCCACCCTGGCCAACCTGGGCGTTCCCAGCTTCGCGTTCATCAACGGCGTTGCCCTCGGCGGCGGCCTGGAGATCGCCCTGCAGTCCACCTACCGCACCGTGTCCACGGGCGCCGGCGCACTGGCCCTGCCGGAAGCTGCACTCGGGCTGGTCCCCGGCTGGGGCGGCGTGTACATCCTCCCGCGCCTGATCGGACCGGAGGCCGCGGTCAAGGTCATGATCGAGAACCCGCTCAGCAACAACAAGACCCTCAACGGACCCGAGGCATTCCGGCTCGGCATCGCCGACGCCCTGTTCGAACCCGCGGACTTCCTGGAGGAGTCCCTCTCGTGGGCGGCCAAAGTCATCACCGGCGACGTCATCCCGGAGCGGCCCCACGCCGTCGACCCCGCCGATCCCGGCGTCGCCGGGAGGTGGGCCGCCGCCGTCGCGGCCGGCAGGATGATGGTGGAAGCCAAGACTTCCAACGCGTCCCCGGCCCCGGCCAGGGTCCTGGACATCCTCGAGGCCAACCGCACCATCACGCAGGCGGAGTCCGCAGAGCTTGAATGCGAAACGCTCGCCGGGCTAATGCAGACCGACGAATTCCGGGCTACGGTGTACGCGTTCCTGGACCTGGTCCAGAAACGCTCCAAGCGCCCGGCCGGCGCCCCGGACCGTAAACTGGCCCGCCCGGTCACGAAGATCGGCGTTGTGGGTGCGGGACTCATGGCCAGCCAACTCGCCCTCCTGTTCGCCCGCCAGCTCAAGGTCCCCGTGGTGATGACCGACATCGACCAGGCCCGCGTGGACAAGGGCGTGGGCTACGTCCATGCCGAGGTGGACAAGCTCCTGGGGAAGAAGCGGATCAGCCAGGACGCCGCCAACCGGACGAAGGCTTTGGTGACGGGATCGGTTTCCAAGGAAGCCTTCGCTGACGCCGACTTTGTCATCGAGGCCGTCTTCGAAGAGCTGAACGTCAAGAAGCAGGTGTTCGCCGAGGTGGAGGCGATCGTTTCGCCGGACTGCATCCTGGCCACCAATACGTCGTCGCTGTCCGTCACCGCCATGGCCGCTGACCTCGAACACCCGGAGCGGCTGGTCGGCTTCCATTTCTTCAACCCTGTGGCTGTGATGCCGCTGCTGGAAATCGTGCGCGCGCCCAGGACCGACGACGACGTCCTGGCCACCGCTTTTGAGCTCGCCCGGGGGCTGAAGAAAACGGCCGTCCTGGTCAAGGATGCGCCCGCGTTTGTGGTGAACAGGATACTGCTGCGGCTGATGGGTGAAGTCACCGCAGCCTTCGATGAAGGCACCCCCGCCGACGTTGCCGACAACGCCCTGCGGCCCATGGGCCTGCCGATGACCCCGTTCACGCTGGGCGCCATGGTGGGACTGCCGGTGGCACAACACGTCCAGGAGTCCCTGAACGCCGCATTCGGCGACCGCTTTGCGGTGTCCGCCAACCTGAAGAAGCTGATCGACAACGGCGTGAAGTCACTCTGGGCGCCGGCACAGGACGGATCGCAGGAGATCCCGGACTCCACGCTGTCGCTGATGTCCTTCGGAACGTCGCCGTCCACCGGCGACGAGGTCCTGCGCCGCGTCCAGGATGCCTTGGCCCAGGAGATCGGCCTGATGCTGGCCGAAGGCGTGGTGGCGGGTCCCGAAGACATCGACCTGTGCATGATCCTCGGCGCGGGCTGGCCGATGTTCCTGGGCGGCATCACGCCGTACCTGGACCGCGTGGGCGCCTCCGAGCGGGTCAACGGCAAGCGCTTCCTCGCGCCGGGCATCGCGTCCGGCACATCGGTGGCCAGCCCGAACCCATCCGGCCAGGAACCGGTCAACAGTTAGGGAATCCGCCGGCGGCCGGGAAACCAGCCGCTGGCGGAATCAGCCGGCGGCCAGCAGCCGGCCGGAGTCCAGGTGCACGAGCCTGTGCGCGATGGACCGGGCGTAGTGGAGGTCGTGCGTGACCAGCACGACGGCGGTGCCCTCCGCGGCGGCCTCCCGCACCACCCGGTCCAGCGCCGCCAGTCCATGTCCGTCCAAGGCAACCGTGGGCTCGTCCAGGGCGAGGACAGCCGGGCGGCGGGCCAGGACGGTGGCCAGGGCCAGCAGGCGCTGCTGCGACGCCGGAAGTTCCGCCGGGTGCCGGCCTGCAAGATGCTCCAGGCCGACGGCGTCCAGGGCCTGCCGTACTGCCTGGTCCGCTGCCGCGCCAGGGTGATTGGCCGTGGCGCGGCCGCGTGCCGACGTGAGCCGTCGCCGGTGGTGCCGGTCCAGGCCGAAGCGGACTTCCCGGTCCACGGTCCGCTCAAACAGCTGGTCCCGGGGCTGCTGGAACAGGAGCCCGACCTCGCCGGACACACGCCCCACGGGTTGCCCGCCGATGTTCCGCCCGTTGACCAGGACGCTGCCTGCCGTGGGCTGGAGCAGGCCGTTGAGGTGCCGCAGCAGCGTGGACTTTCCGGCGCCGTTGGCGCCGGTGACGGCCACGATCTCGCCGGCCGCGACGGACAGGCTGAGGCCGTCCAGGACGGGTGCAGCGGCGGCTTCCGGCGTGGCTGGTGCCCATGCCCGCCGCCGGCTGCGGCCGTAAGCAAACGAGACGTGCCTCAGTTCCAGGGCGGGCTGGCGAGGGACCCGTGCAACGCACTCCGGCGGCACGATGCCGGAGCCGGCGGCCGTCGGCGCGCAAACCACGCCGGCCGCCTCCAGCACCCCGGCAGCGGAGACCTCCGCCGGCGTGCCTGCCAGCGCCACGGTGCCGCCGGTGAGCAGCAGCCAGGCATCGGCGTCGAGCAGCAGCTCATCGGCCCGCTGGCTCAGGATCACGACGGCGGTGCCGTCCTTGACGAGGTTCCGCACCAGGTCCGCGAGGTTCTCCGCCCCCGACCGGTCAAGGGAAGCAAACGGTTCGTCCATGACCAGCACTGCGGGGCCGGAAATGACGGCGCATCCGATGGCCAGTCGTCGCAGCTGCCCGCCGGAGAGCGTTGCGGGATCCCTGTCCAGCAGGTGGGCCAGGCCGGTCCGTGACGCGGTACGCCGGACAGCTACGGCCATTGCGGCCCGGTCCACTCCGGCGTTTTCCAGCCCAAACGCCAGTTCTTCTGCCACAGTTGCCCGGACGGTGGACAGCGCAGCGGCGGCGTCCTGTGGCACAAAACCCACACTGCGGCCCCAGCTGCCGGGGTTGATGCGCGGATCGGTGGCCTCGCCGGTGAACCGCAGCCTGGTGCCGCCCAGCTCAAGGAACCCGGTCAGCGTCCCGCCGGTGCCGGGAAGCAGCCAGCCGGCGAGCAGGCGTCCCAGGGTTGATTTGCCGCTGCCGGAACCGCCCAGCACTGCTGTCAGCGTGCCCGCAGCCAGGGACAGGTCTACGCCGTCAAGGACAGGCGCCGCGTCGCCGGGGTAGGTGAACATGTCAATCCCGGCGGCCAGCGCGGGGATGGTCCGTTCCGCCATCCTCAAGCACCCGCCGTCGGCTGCCACAGGCGGACAGCGATTGCCGCGGCGGCCGCGAGCAGGAGGACCAGGCGCAGCCGGCGCTGCAACGGCGGATCCGGAACCTCCCGGTAACTGGTCCGGGGTCCGGCGCTTCCGAAGCCGCGGGCCTCCAGGGCTGCCGCGCGGGTACCTGCCTCCTCCACCAGGGACAGGACCAGCGGAATGGCCTGCCATCGGAACGCGGCCAGCCGCCGGAAGGCGCCGCCGGTGATCACCAGGCCGCGGGCTTCCTGTGCCTGCCGGATCCGCGCCAGGCGTGTGCTGATGGCCGGCAGCAGGGTCAGGGTGGAGGCGAGCACAAAGGCGAACCGGAAGTGGACGCCGCGGGCGGACAGGGCAGCCACCAGGTCCGGGACGCTGATGGTGAACGAACACAACAGCAGCACCAGCACTGCTGCTGAGAGCTGGGCAGCCCGCTCCAGGGCGAAGCGCAGCCCTTCAGCAGTGACCCGGGCCGGGCCCCATTGCGCCAGGACGGAGGTGCCTTCGGGAAAGAAGAGTCCATGCAGGATGAACAGCGAGAGGACCAGGGGAACCAATATCCCGGCCGCTGCCGGAGCCATCCGGCGTCCCGCTCCCCCGGCGACCGACAGGCATGCCGCACCGGCGATCACCGCGAGCGACAGCGGCAGGCTCGCGGCCGCCGTCGTCATGACTGCCGTGCTGCCGGCAGCCGCCAGCGAGGTGAGGGGATGGAGGCGCATCAGGGGCGGGTCAGGAATCCTGGCCGGTGGACTGGACCGCGGAGTGGCCGGCGGCCAGGCCCTTGGACTGGTCTGACCCGGCCAGCACACGGTGGCGCCCGACAAAGGGGAACTGCTGGCGGGTGCGGCGCGGCAGGGCATAGACCAGGACGGCCACCAGGGTGAAGACGATGGCTTTGTCCATGGGGTCGGAGATCAGCGCCTGCTTGGTGATGGCGGCCAGCAGGGTGTCCCCCATGGAGCGGAAGGCGCTCACGATGGCGCCGGTTGCCAGGCCGGACGTGCCGCCGAAGACAAACGCGGCAATGGGGGCGGAGACCACGCCGCCGATGATGCCGGTCAGGAAGCCCGCCACCGGGGCCAGGTAGAACCGGCGGAACAGGCCGTACCGCGCGGCGAGGCCGGCCAGGCAGCCGATCAGGGCGGCGCCGGCGGCGAAGGGCAGGACGGTCGGGTTGAAGAAGGACCAGACGATGCTGCTGAGCGCGCCTGTGGCGGCCCCCGCAGCCGGTCCGGCAAGGACGGCGATCAGCACGGTGCCGATCGCGTCCAGGTAGAAGGGCACCAGCGTGCTGCCGACGAACTGGCCGAGCACGATGTTGAGCACCAGGGCCACGGGAATCAGGACCAGCGTGGAGACGGGCAGGGTGGGAAGGACGGCCACAATCAGCAGGACGGCGCCCGCCAGGAACCCGGAGAGTGCAATCAGGGCCGACGCGCTGCCCGGCCCGCCGGTGATGTCGGCGGGCTGGTTGAGGACGAGGTAGATGTACGTGCCGGCGATGGCCAAGGCGCCGAGGATTTCCAGCAGGCGGCGCTTCCGGGCGGCCGCCGGCGTCGGGGATTCCAGCGTGAGGGAGGGCGATGACATGGCGTTCCTTCGAAGGTTCGTAGCTGGCCCGGCGGGCCCGCGCGGTGCGGAACGCCGCCTATGTCACCTCGGCGGCAGCCGGCAGGAGTGCCCGGCCGGTCCGGCGACCAGTCTACCGGGCAGCTGTCCCTCGTAGCCGCTGTTCCGGCTTGGAACCGCGCCTGCCATAGACTCACGGGACGGGTCGCCAACGCCCGCCGCGCCACTGCCGACCTCACGAAAGACGGATGCATGCCCCACTACGACCTGGCCATCATCGGCTCCGGATCCGGCAATTCGCTGATCACCCCGTTCTGGGACGGCAAGAAGGTGGCAATGATCGACGGCGGGGTGTTCGGCGGCACCTGCCTGAACGTCGGGTGCATCCCCACCAAGATGTTCGTTTATCCGGCCGGACTGGCCGCCATGCCCCGGGAAGCAGGCCGCCTCGGTGTGGACCTGAGCCTGGACAAAGTGCACTGGAATGGCGTGCGGGACAGGATCTTTGGCCGGATCGACTCGATTTCCGAGTCCGGCCGGCGGTACCGGGCCGATGAACTGGACAACGTGGACCTATACCAGGAACACGTACGGTTCACGCGTCCCCGGACGCTCGTCACAGACACAGGCGTGGAGCTCACCGCGGACCGGGTGGTGGTGGCCGCCGGCTCACGCGCCGTGCTCCCCGACGTTCCGGGGATCGGCCTGCCGCAGGTGCACACGTCCGACTCGGTCATGCGCATTGACGGCCTGCCGGAGAGGGTGGTGATCGTCGGCGGCGGTTATATCGCGGCGGAGTTCGCCGCAGTGTTCCATGGCTTCGGCGCCGCCGTCACCCAGGTAAACCGTTCCCGTCGGCTGCTCCGCGGCAACGACAGGGAGATCGCAGGGCGCTTCGCGGAGGCTGCCGCCAGCCGCTGGCGGCTGGAGTTGGGCTATGCGCTCCTTTCCGTGGAGGACAACGGTGACGGCTCGGTCACCGTGGTGTTCTCGGACGACGGCGGCAAGCCGCTGCGTGTGGCCGCTGACGTCGTCCTGATGGCCACGGGGCGGGTGCCGAACACCGACCGGCTGGGCGTGGACGCTGCCGGGTTTGACCTGGATGAGGACGGCACGCTCTCCGTGGACGGCAACCTCAGGGTCCTCTCCGGCGGCAAGCCTGTGGAAGGGGTGTACGCCCTGGGCGACATCGCGAACAGCTACCAGCTCAAGCACGTCGCCAACCGGGAAGCCCGGGTGGTGGCGCACAACCTCGAACACCCGGACCGGCCCCGGTCCATCGACTACACAGCCGTGCCGTTTGCCGTATTCTCCAATCCGCAGGTGGCCTCGGTGGGCCTGACCGAGGAGGACGCCAAGGCGCAGGCCGCTCCGGGGACGAAGATTGTCACGGCGGTCCAGGACTACGGCTCAACGGCCTATGGCTGGGCCATGGAGGACGAGGAAGGCGTGGTCAAGGTCGTGGCGGAAAAGTCCACCGGGCGCCTGCTCGGCGCGCACATCATGGGCCACGAAGCCTCCATCCTCATCCAGCCGCTGGTCCAGGCGATGGCCACGGACGTGCCGGTCCATACACTGGCGCGCGGTCCCTACTGGATCCACCCGGCATTGACCGAGGTGGTGGAGAACGCCCTGCTGGCCCTGGACGTGGACCTGCCTGGCGACGCCCCGCTGTAGGGCTGGCGGGTGAGTGCCGGGCCGGCGTTCAGCGCAGCCGCGCCGCGAGGCCGCCGACGGACCGGATGAGTTCCCCGAAGGCCTGTTCAGGCTTGTTGTCCGAGACGATCCGGGCGTTGGGCGGGTGATTCCACAGGTTCCGGTAATCGGCCACGGTGGTCCCCATCAGCAGGGGCGAGTCAACCTCGACGTCCACGGTGGCCAGGCGGGTTGCGTAATCGAGCGTCCCGGCGGCCACCCCGGCGGCGAAGTAATCGTGGACGTGCGCCACGTAGCCCTGGCCGTAGAGGCGGTGAAACTCGAAGTAGAAGCGCAGGGCATCAGACAGGTGCCGCACCAGCGGACTGTCGGCCGTGCTTCGAAGCCCTTCAGGCTGCTTCGGCAGGACCAGCTCCCGCTCACTGCAGCCGGCCGCCTCCGCGAGCCGCAGCACATGCTCCGGCCGCAGCTCGATCCGCTCAGTGGTGTCCAGTGAACAGACAATGGGCAGCCGGGTCACCGGCAAGCCGCGGTAGGCCGCATAAACTTCCTTGGCAGCCTGCGGATCCACGTGCGTATTCCATTCGGCGGTGGGCGTGGTGTTGCCCTGGTGGTAGAAGCTGCCGCCCATGATCACCACCTTGGCCAGCAGTTCGGGGAGCCGCGGTTCGCGCCGGATGGCCAGGGCAAAGTTGGTCAGCGGCGCCGTGATCAGTGCCGTCAGCTCCCCCGGGTGGGCCCGTGCCGCCTCCACCCAGACGTCGGCGGCGTGCCGCTCCGAGACCGTCCCGGTCGGGGCCGGCAGGACGGCGTGGCCAATGCCCTGGGGTCCGTGGGTTTCGGGCGTGGTCACCAGCGGGATGGACAGTGGAACCTCCGCACCGACGGCGACCTCGACCCCGGTGCGTCCGCACAGCTCCAGCATGGCGAGGGTGTTTCGCGCCACCTGGTGCGCATCCACGTTTCCCGGGGATGCCGTCACGGCCACGAACTCCACGTCCGGCAACGACGACAGATAAGCCAGCGCCAGGGCGTCGTCGATCCCGGTATCCACGTCCAGCAGGAGCCTGGTCATCGGTGCAGTCCCCTAGAAGAGTGCGACTTTGGGGACTTTGGGGAAAATGTCATCCAGCTCGGCAAGCTCCTCAGGCGTCGGCACCCACGCCACGGCCTCTGCGTTCTGCCGGATCTGTTCGGGCCTGGTGGCCCCGGCGATCACGCTGCTCACCGACGGCTGGGCGGCGAGCCAGGAGAACGCCACCTGGATCTCGGACAGGCCGCGCTGGTCGGCGAAAGCACTGAACCGCTTGAGCTGGCCCCAGTCGGCGTCGCGCACCAGGTGGGTACGGGTGTGGCTGAGGCGCGTCCCCTCGGGCGCCGTGTCCGGCGAGTATTTTCCGGTGAGCAGCCCGTTGGCCAGCGGGAAGTACGGCAGGACGCCAAGGCCGTACGCTTCGGCTGCGGGCGTGACCTCCTGCTCCGCGCGCCGGTCCAGCAGGTTGTAGTGGTTCTGCGTGGAAATGAACCGTGTGCCGCCGGCGGCGCGTGCCACGAACTCAGCCTCGGCGATCTGCCAGCCCGCACGGTTGGAATGCCCGATGTACCGGACTTTTCCGCTGCTGACCAGGTCGTCCAGTGCGGACAGCGTTTCGTCGATCGGTGTCAGCGGGTCCGGAGTATGGAACTGGTAAAGGTCGATCCAGTCGGTGCCCAGCCGCCGCAGCGATGCCTCCGCGGCCCGGATGATGTAGCTGCGCGAGCCCCGGGCGCCAAAGTCCCGGCCGTTGGCGCCGCGCATGTCCATCCCGAACTTGGTGGCCACCACGGCTTCATCCCGCCGGCCGGCCAGGGCCTTGCCCAGCATGGTTTCGCTCAGGCCGGGCTCGCGCCCGTAGGTGTCGGCCACGTCGAACAGTGTCACGCCGGCGTCGAGGGCGGCATGGACGACGGCGTCGGTGGCCTCCTGGGACTCCGTGGCCGTATGCGCCCGGCCCAGGTTGTTGCAGCCCAGTCCCACAACGGAGACGGTAAGGCCGGAGTTTCCGAGGCGTCGGTATTCAGTCATGGATTTCCCGTCTAGAGGCTGAAGCTGTTGGCCGGCTTCGCCGAGTACTTGAGCTTGAAGCTGTCCGGTTCGGTGAAGGAGGCGGCACCGATGCTGAGCTTGGTGAAGTCCAGATCCTCGCCGCGGCTGCAGACCTTGATCGCGTTGACGGCCTTGTTCACCTCGGGGCACAAGCAGAAGATGTTCAGCTTGTAGTCGCTGAACTCCGAGCGCTCCACCGTGCCCAGCCCCCGCCACGCGAGGTGGCTGATGAGGGCGTCCTTGGCCTTTTCCTCAAGGTAACGGTCCCGCTCGGTGCCGTCCTTGGTCTTGAGGGCGAACTGGGCCACCACCCAGAACTGCTCCTCGTCGGGGATCTCCGCATAACCGTCCTCCGTGCACTGGACAGCGAACGCATCCATGAGGCCCTCCACCGCGGCGGCATCGGCGACGTCGGTCTCCTCGGTCTTGCTCTGGTGCCCCACAACACCGTAGTTCATCACGAACTGGCTGTAGTCCTCGTCGAACCAGCCTTCGCGGAAATGCAGCACTCCCTCGTCGTCCCGTTTGTAGACCCTGATGATTCCGCTCATGACCGTCCCTTCGTGAACCAGTCGACGTCTGTTCCGTCGAACGGTGCGTGCTGTGCCTTGACGGCCTGATAAAGCTCGTCCGCGGCGGCCTGGATGTCCTCAACCAGCCGGTCCGGGTAATTCATGGCGACACGGTGGTCGGCGAACTCGTCCTGGTCGTCGATAAAGACGCCTCGGCCGGCCATGCGGATAACGTCCAGGTCCATGTCGATCACATGGAACTCGGTGACGGCAGGCCGGATATCCGTCCACTCATGGGCAACGGCCAGGTCCACGTACACGCGGACACCGCTGGGGTGGGCGTCGTCATAGAACGTGGCAACCCAGTCCCCGGAGCGCGGCACCAGCAGCACGGCGTCTGACTGGGTGTAGAACGCGGCGCCGGGCCGGGAACAGAACTCGTTGGTCCCCTGGAAAATCCACCAGCCGTGCCGGTCTTCACCCAGGTAGCGTCCCGGGACCACCCAGTGGGCCTTGCCGTTCCATTTGCGGTTCCGGGCCACCACGAGCTGGCCGGGCTGCAGCTGGCCCGGAACCCGGGTGGTGCTGGTGTGCATCGCCGGGCCGGATTCGCCCACGGCCCCCGGGTATTTCAGTGCGTCTTCTTCCCTCACAGAATCGGAAGGCTGCCGGTGGTGGGGTGTTCCTGGCCCGGGAGGGGACGCGCAAAGGGGACCTTTGTGCCCAGAACCTGGGCGACGACGTCGTGCGTTATCTGCTGCGCGGTCAGGCCGACGCGTTCCATGACCTGGCTCCGGGTGCCGTGGTCGAGGAACTCGACCGGCAGGCCAACCTCGTTCAGGGCGGTGTCCACGCCGGCGGCGCGCATTTCCTGCCGGATCCGGGATCCGACACCGCCGGCGCGGACACCGTCCTCGATGCAGATGACCAGGCGGTGGTGGGAGGCCAGGGCAATGATGGAGCGGCGCACCGGCAGGACCCAGCGCGGGTCCACCACGGTGGTGCTGATTCCCTGCGCGCCAAGGCGGTTGGAAACGTCCAGGGCCAGTTCGGACATGGCTCCGACGCTGACGATCAGGACGTCGTTTTCGGTGGACCCGGCCGGCCGGCGGGCCAGCACGTCCACACCGTCGCCCAGCCGTTCGATGGCTTCAACCTCGGCGCCTACCGTGCCTTTGGAGAAGCGGACCACGGTGGGGGCGTCGTTAATGGCAACGGCCTCGCGGAGTTCCTCCCGCAGCCTGGACGCGTCCCTCGGCGCGGCAAGGTGCAGCCCCGGCACGATCTGCACCATGGACATGTCCCACATACCGTGGTGGCTGGCGCCGTCCGGGCCGGTGACGCCGGCGCGGTCCAGGACGATGGTGACGCCGGCCTTGTGCAGGGCAACGTCCATCAGGAGCTGGTCGAACGC
Organism: Arthrobacter sp. HS15c; assembly: GCF_040812005.1. NCBI lineage: Bacteria > Bacillati > Actinomycetota > Actinomycetes > Micrococcales > Micrococcaceae > Arthrobacter > Arthrobacter sp. HS15c. The sequence goes on along the minus strand of NZ_JBFOHM010000002.1, from coordinate 156,710 downwards.
GCGGTTCAGGAACGTGGCGTAGACGGCGACGACGGGGTGGAGGCCGCCGAAGGCCATGCCGGCTGCGGAGGTCAGGGCGTGCTGCTCCGCAATCCCGACGTCGATGACGCGGTCCGGGTGCCTTGCGGCGAATTTGTGCAGGCCCACGGGGATGAGCATGGCGCCGGTGATGCCAACGATGTCGGCCCGTTCATCGGAAATGTCCGCGATCTCATCGGCGAAGACTGACGTCCAGGACTGGGCGCCGGCAGCGCCCGTCGGTTCGCCCGTTTCCGGGTCGATGATGCCTACGGCGTGGAACTGGTCGGCTTCGTGGGCGCGGGCGGGGGCGTAGCCGTGGCCCTTTTCGGTCATGGCGTGCACGATGACGGGGCCGGCGTAGTTCCTGGCGGTGGACAGGGCGTGCTCCATGGCCTGGAGGTTGTGGCCGTCCACCGGGCCGATGTATTTCATGCCAAGGTCTTCGAACATGCCCTGCGGGGCCCACCAGTCCTTGATGCCCTTCTTCATGGCGTGCAGGCTCTTGTAGGTGAACTGCCCCACGGGGCCGCCGTTCTGGAGCTTCTTCTTCCACCAGTCCAGGGTGCCCTCGTAGGCGGGGGCGGCGCGGAAGGAGTCGATGGTGGGACGCAGCGAGGCGAGGTAGTCGGCGAAGCCGCCCACGGTGGGAGCGTAGGAGCGGCCGTTGTCATTGACCACAATCACCACGCGCCGGCGCTTGTCGGCGGCGATGTTGTTGATGGCTTCCCAGGCCATGCCGCCGGTGAGGGCGCCGTCGCCGACGACGGCGACGGTGTAGCGGTCGCCTTCCCCGGTGAGCTTCCGGGCGCGGGAGATGCCGTCCGCCCAGGAAAGGGACGAGGACGCGTGGGAGCTTTCCACGATGTCGTGCTCGGATTCGGCGCGGGACGGGTAGCCGGAGAGGCCGCCCTGCTGGCGGAGGGTGCTGAAGTCCTGGCGTCCGGTGAGGAGCTTGTGCACGTACGACTGGTGGCCGGTGTCGAAGACGATGCTGTCGCGGGGCGAGTCGAAAATGCGGTGCACGGCAAGGGTCAGTTCAACCACCCCAAGGTTGGGGCCGAGGTGTCCGCCTGTCTGGGAGACGTTCGTGATCAGGAAGCTCCTGATCTCAGCAGCCAGTTCCGGCAGCTGCTTTTCGGACAACCCGTTCAGGTCCTGCGGATTCCGGATGGCGTCCAAGAGTCCCAAATGACCCCTCCTTCAGGTGGTAGACGTGCCTGTTAACTCTAACGCGTCTGTTCAAATCAAAAGCCGAAGCCCCGGCTGGTCGGTGACCGGCCGGGGCTTTGGGGAGTGCTTGCCTGGGGCAGAAAACCGCTAGTTGGCGGAGATTTGGCGCAGGACGTACTGCAGGATGCCGCCGTTGCGGTAGTAGTCCGCTTCGCCCGGGGTATCGATGCGCAGGACGGCATCGAAGGACTTGGCGGTGCCGTCTTCAGCGGTTGCCGTGACCTTCAGGGTCTTGGGCGTGGTGCCTTCGTTCAGGGCGGTGACGCCCTCAACCGAGAAGGTTTCCGTGCCGGTCAGGCCAAGGGTGGCCGCGGATTCTCCAGCCGGGTACTGCAGGGGCAGGACGCCCATGCCGATCAGGTTGGAGCGGTGGATGCGCTCGTAGCTCTCGGCGACGACGGCCTTGACGCCCAGGAGCGCCGTGCCCTTCGCTGCCCAGTCACGCGAGGATCCGGAACCGTATTCCTTGCCTGCCAGGACCACCAGCGGTGTGCCGGCTGCCTGGTAGTTCTGCGCGGCGTCGTAGACGTAGGCCTGCGGGCCGTCAGCCTGGGTGAAGTCGCGGGTGAAGCCACCCTCCACGCCGTCGAGGATCTGGTTCTTGATGCGGATGTTCGCGAACGTGCCGCGGATCATGACTTCGTGGTTGCCACGGCGTGAGCCGTAGGAGTTGAAGTCCTTGCGCTCCACACCGTTGGCCAGGAGGTACTGTCCGGCCGGGGTGTCCGACTTGAAGGAACCTGCCGGGGAGATGTGGTCGGTAGTGACCGAGTCGCCCAGCTTCAGCAGCACGCGTGCGCCGGAGATGTCCTGGACGGGTTCCGGCTGTGCCTTCATGCCCTCGAAGTACGGGGGCTTCCGGACGTACGTGGAGTTGGGATCCCAGGCGAACGTGTCGCCGGCGGGGGTGTCGAGTGCCTTCCAGCGGTCGTCGCCGTCGAAGACGCCCTCGTAGCCGCGGGCGAACATGTCCTTGTCGATCGAGGAATCGATGACCTGCTGGACCTCGACCGGGTTGGGCCAGATGTCCTTCAGGAAGACATCGTTGCCGGCCTCGTCCTTGCCCAGGGAGTCGGTGTCGAAGTCGAAGTCCATGGAACCGGCCAGGGCGTAGGCGATGACCAGCGGCGGGGAGGCCAGGTAGTTCATCTTGACGTCCGGGTTGATCCGGCCTTCGAAGTTGCGGTTACCGGAAAGCACCGCGGTGACGGAAAGGTCGTTGGCCTGGATGGCCTCGGAGATTTCGGCGTCCAGCGGGCCGGAGTTGCCGATGCAGGTGGCGCAGCCGTAGCCCACGATGTAGAAGCCAAGCTTCTCCAGGTACGGCGTCAGGCCGGACTTTTCGTAGTAGTCGGTGACAACCTTGGAACCGGGGGCAACGGAGGTCTTGACCCACGGCTTGGACGTCAGGCCCTTGTCGACGGCGTTGCGCGCCAGCAGTGCGGCGGCAAGCATGACGGACGGGTTGGACGTGTTGGTGCAGGACGTGATCGACGCGATCGAAACTGCGCCGTGGTCCAGCTCGAACTCGCGTCCGTCTTCGGTCTTGATGTGGACCGGGTTGGACGGACGCCCGTGGGCGCCGTTCGCTGCGGACACAACACGGCTGGTCTCGGTGGTGTGCGAGTCGGCGTGCGTGAAGGACGGGGCGTCCGAGGCCGGGAACGATTCGTCCAGGGACTCGTCAACGCTGCCGTCTTCGATGGCCACGTAGTTGTGGATGTCCTTGCGGAACTGTTCCTTGGCATCCGTGAGCTCAATGCGGTCCTGGGGACGCTTGGGGCCGGAGATGGAGGGAACAACCGTGGACAGGTCCAGCTCAAGGTACTCGGAGAACTTGATTTCGCGGGAAGGATCGTGCCAGAGGCCCTGTTCCTTGGCGTAGGACTCCACGAGTGCCACATTTTCGTCCGAGCGGCCGGTGAGGCGCAGGTAGTCCAATGTGACGTCGTCGATCGGGAACATTGCGGCCGTGGAACCGAATTCCGGGCTCATGTTGCCGATGGTGGCGCGGTTGGCCAGCGGCACCGCGGCAACGCCTTCGCCGTAGAATTCCACGAACTTGCCCACAACACCGTGCTTGCGGAGCTGCTCGGTGATGGTCAGCACCACGTCGGTGGCGGTGGCGCCGGCCGGGATGGACCCGGTCAGCTTGAAGCCAACGACGCGCGGGATGAGCATCGAGACGGGCTGGCCCAGCATGGCAGCCTCGGCTTCGATGCCGCCAACGCCCCAGCCCAGGACACCCAGGCCGTTGACCATGGTGGTGTGCGAGTCGGTGCCAACGCAGGTGTCAGGGTAGGCACGCAGTGCGCCGTCAACTTCGCGGGTCATGACCGTGCGGGCCAGGTATTCAATGTTGACCTGGTGCACAATGCCGGTTCCCGGGGGAACAACCTTGAAGTCGTCGAAGGCCGTCTGGCCCCAGCGGAGGAACTGGTAACGCTCGCCGTTCCGCTGGTATTCGATCTCCATGTTGCGCTCCAGTGCGCCGGAGTTGCCGAAAGCGTCGATCTGCACGGAGTGGTCAATGACCATTTCCGCAGGAGCCAGGGGGTTGACCCGCTTGGGGTCGCCACCGAGTTCCTTGACCGCTTCACGCATCGTCGCCAGGTCAACCACGCAGGGTACACCGGTGAAGTCCTGCATGATCACGCGGGCAGGCGTGAACTGGATTTCTGTATCTGGCTGGGCATCAGGATCCCAGCCTGCCAAGGCGCGGACGTGATCGGCAGTGATGTTCGCGCCGTCCTCGGTCCTCAACAGGTTTTCAAGCAATACCTTGAGGCTGAACGGAAGGTTTTCTGCACCTTCAACGGAGTTCAACCGGAAAATTTCGTATTCGGTTCCGGCTACATTAAGTTTGCCTTTTGAACCGAAGCTGTCCACAGTGCTCATCGCAGGACTCCTCTCGCAACAGTTTCATCTTTGTCGCGCGGTTGACCGCTTGCTAGTTAGGCAGGCCTAATTAGTGCAGGCCCTCAAAATTGCATGGGGTCACCCGTGAATACGGAGCGCGACGTGGGACTACTAAGGGCCATAGTAGTCCAATTAGTTTCCCTGTCAGCGGCCTGGCGTCAGCAAAGCCACCGTCTCCAGGTGATGGGTGTGGGGGTAGAGGTCAAGGGCCCGCAGGCCCGCCAGGGACCAGCCTCCCTGCTGGAAGTAACCCACGTCACGTGCGAATGACGCCGGGTCGCACGACACATACGCAATGGCCCGCGGACCGGCGGCGATCAACTGGCCCACCACTGCCTTGCCGGCACCCGCGCGGGGCGGGTCCAGCACCAGGGCATCAAAATTGCGCGGTTTCTGGCGGAGGATACGCTCAACCCGCCCCTGGATGACCTCAACCTGCGGCGCTCCGTGCAGGTTCTTGCGGGCGTCCTTGCTGGTGCCCGGGGCGCCTTCCACCGACAGGACAGAGCCGGTTTCGCCCACGGCGTCGGCCAACGGCGCGGTGAAGAGCCCGGCGCCGGCGTAGAGGTCGGCCACCACGGAACCTGGCGAGAGGAAGCCGCCGTTGTGCAGAAAACCTGTGACAGCCCCCACAAGGGCTTCGGGCGCGTCGCGGTGGATCTGCCAGAAGCCGGCGCCCGAAACCCGGTAGTCGTGTCCCCCCGCGGACTCCTGTACCCAGGTGCGTCCGCGCAGTTGCTGTACCTCATCGGTGAGCGGATCGAACGTGGCGACCGAGACGTCGTCGGGAACCTGTGCGGCGATGGCGCTGAGCCGCTTGGGCTTCGTGCCGGGAGCCGGGGCCAGCAGCACCAGGGGGCGGGAGCCGTTGGCCGGGGCCGCCACTTCCACGCGGTCGATCCCCTGCAGGTCAATGTCCCACAGGCGCAGCCGGTTAATGCCGTCCGAGGCGAGCGGCATCTCCCGCAAGGGGATGATGTGGTCCGAACGGTGGGCGTGCATGCCCAGTTTTCCGCCCGGGGTGACCGAGAAACTTGCCCGCGTCCGCCACCCGAGGCCGGTGCCGGCGTCGTACGTGGTGTCAGCATCAGGGCCGCTGCCGGCCACAGCCTCAACGGTGATGTCCCCGCCGGGAAGCTGCCCGACGCCGGCGAGCCGCTGCAGCTGTTCGGCCAGCACCGCTGCCTTCAGGCTGCGCTGGCGGTCCAGGGAGATGTGGCCGAACTCGGCGCCTCCCACCGGCGGGTGGCCGTGGCCCCAGGACCGTCGGGAGTCGGCGGCGTGCCAGAAGTGCTCCACGCGGTCCGGTGATGCTTCGAGGACGTCGACCACGTCGGCGCGCCAGAATTTGGCTGATTCGCCGGCGTCGGTCAGCCGGACCCGGACTTTTTCGCCGGGGATCGCGTGCCGGACGAAGATCACCCTGCCTTCGTGCCGTGCCACGCAGTGGCCGCCGTGGGCCACCGGACCGACGTCGAGCACCAGCTCCTTAACGTCCTTGGCGGAAGCGGGCTGGGGGTGGGACTGGGTCTGGGAGCTCATTGGATATCCTGCAGGTTCTTTGCTTCTTCGGATGATTTCAGCTGCCACGGAACGCTGGCCACCATCACGCCAGGTTCGAAGTGCAGCCGGGTCTTGATGCGCAGCGCTGTCTGGTTGTGGACCAGCTGCTCCCACCATTTGCCCACCACATATTCGGGGATGTAGACCACGATGAGGTCGCGCGGGGAATCGCGCCGCATGTTCTTGACGTACTCCATGATGGGCGTGATGGTTTCCCGGTAGGGGCTTGCCAGCACTGTCAGCGGCACGGGAATGTCCAGCTTTTGCCAGTCAGCCACCGTGTGGGCGGTTTCCTCGGCGTTGATGTCCACGGTGATGGCGTCCAGCCGGGACGGCCGCGACGCCCGCGCGTAGGCAAGGGCCCGGAGCACCGGTTTGCGTACGTGGGAGACCAGAAGGACGGCGTGGACCCGGGTGGGCAGGGCACGCGGCGAGGAGTCCTCATCCACGGCCAGCTCCTTGGCCACGTTGTCGTAGTGTGCGCGGATGCTCCACATGATCAGGAACAGGACAAACATGGCCAGCAGCGCGATCCAGGCGCCCTGCTCAAACTTGGTGATCAGGACGATTACCAGCACCAGGGCAGTCATGCCGAAGCCGATGGTGTTGATGGTGCGTGACTTGGCCATCCGCAGCCGGACCGTCTTGTCCTTGGCGAGCTTGAGGTGCCTCCCCCAGTGCCTGACCATGCCCAGCTGGCTGAGGGTGAACGAGATAAAGACGCCCACGATGTAGAGCTGGATCAGCTTGGTGACATCGGCGTTGAAGGCGATGATCAGCACCAGCGCACCGGCGGCAAGGGCCAGGACGCCGTTGCTGAACGCCAGCCGGTCTCCCCTGGTCCGCAGCTGGCGGGGAAGGTAGCCGTCCTGGGCCAGGATGGAGCCGAGGACGGGAAAGCCGTTGAACGCGGTGTTGGAGGCAAACACCAGGATCACGCCTGTCGCGGCCACGACGATAAAGAACGGGATGGACCCGGGACCGAAGATGGTCTGGGCGATCTGGCTGATGGCCGGACTTTGGATGTAGCCTTCCGGCAGCGGCAGGCCGTCCACGAGGAATTCCGTAGCGGGGTCCAGGACGATGTGGACCTTCGTGGCGTTGGCAAGGTACATGATGCCGGCGAGCATCGACGCCCCGATGACGCCGAGCAGCAGCAGCGTGGTGGCGGCGTTTTTGCTTTTGGGCACCTTGAAGTTGGGCACTCCGTTGCTGATCGCTTCAACACCGGTGAGGGCCGCGGCGCCGGACGAGAAGGCGCGCAGCAGCAGGAAAGCGCCGGCCAGGCCCACGAGCCCTTCATCAAAACCGGGGGCGGGGACGATCGTGAAATCCGCGGACGGGGCCTCACGCAGCTGGCCGGTGGCGGCCTGGAAGATCCCCACCGCCGTCATGCCCAGGATGGAGGCCATAAAGATGTAGGTGGGGACGGCGAAGACACTGCCGGCTTCCTTGATGCCGCGGAGGTTCACCAGGGCGAGGATCACGACGCCGATGGTGGCGATGAGCGCCTGTTGCCCGTGCAGGGAAGGCACGGCCGTGGTGAGGTACGTGGCGGCCGAAGACATCGAGACCGCTACGGTCAGGACGTAGTCCACCAGCAGGGCCGACGCCACAGTGAGTCCGGCGAACTTGCCGAGGTTCTCATTGGCGATCTCATAGTCGCCGCCGCCGGACGGGTAGGCGTGCACGTTCTGGCGGTAGGAGGCCACCACCGTCAGCAGCACCACCATTACGGCGAGGCCCACCCACGGCGAAAACGCCACAGCGCTCACGCCGGCCAGGGCAAGGGTCAGCAGGATTTCATCCGGAGCGTACGCAACGGAGGACAGGGCATCGGAGGCGAACACCGGAAGTGCGATCCGTTTGGGAAGCAGGGTGTGGGCGAGCCTGTCGTTCCTGAAGGGCCGGCCCACCAGCACCCGTTTTATGGCGTTCAGCATTGTCAGCACAATTGTTCCTTGAGACTACTCACGACGCCCCACTTCTGTTGAGCACTAGAGCAACCTTACGACACTGCCGTCAGACCCGATCGGGTGCCCGCCTTCGGCAGGCACCCACACATCGGGGCAGCGGTCCAGTCACACCGCAACAGGGTGTCACCGGACTAGACCACGATGCTCCGGCAGCGGCGCTGGCCACTGGGTTTGGCCGGTCCGTGGACGTAAAAACGGCACCAAGCAGGGAACTTGACTTGAATACCGGGCACCGGAGTGTGCACCGCGGCACGGCAGGAAACCGGCCCCCGCGGCACTGTTTGCACGGCACCCGAATCCTCCGTGTGACGCCGGCATGGGCCGGAAAACAGGGTGTTGTTTCTCACTGCGCAGTTCCTTGCACGCGCCGTTGGCCGGTCAATAGCGTGGCCACCACTGCCGGACAAACGAAGGACTGACATGAGAACAGCACCTGTTGCGACGGAAACTTCCCACCCGCTCACCAAGGACGGAGGACCACCGCCCGGTGTCCCTGGGCCCGGCGGGCCCGCCCGCCGGCTGGCCGACGTGCTCCGGTACGACCTGCCGGCGTCGCTGGTGGTTTTCCTCGTGGCGGTGCCGCTCTCGCTGGGCATCGCGGCAGCCTCGGGAGCGCCCATCATGGCCGGCCTGATTGCCGCGGCGGTAGGCGGCATCGTGGCCGGCAGCCTGGGCGGCTCGCCGCTCCAGGTGAGCGGGCCCGCCGCAGGCCTGACGGTGATTGTGGCAGGGCTCGTTGACCAGTTCGGCTGGCCGGCCACGTGCGCCATCACCGCCGCGGCCGGGGTGCTGCAGGCCGTCCTGGGCCTCGCCCGGTTTGGCCGGGTCGCCCTGGCCATCGCGCCGGTTGTGGTCCACGCGATGCTGGCGGGCATCGGCATCACCATTGTCCTCCAGCAGTTCCATGTGCTCGTCGGTGCGGGTTCCGCCAGTTCGGCGATCGGCAACATCGCCGCGATCCCCGCCAGCCTGGCTGCCATCGAGATCGCGGCTGCAGCGCTTGGCATCACGGTCATCGGAACATTGCTCCTCTGGAAGCGCCTGCCTGAGCCGGTTCGCCGCGTTCCCGGTCCGCTGGTGGCAGTCATCGCCGCCACGGCACTCTCCCTTCCGTTCGGCGTCGACCGGATCACGTTCAACGGATCCCTGACCGATTCCCTGGGCCTGCCTCAGTTGCCCGCCGGCAACTGGAACGCCGCGGTCATCGGCGCCGTCACCATCGCCCTGATCGCAAGCGTGGAATCCCTGCTCTCGGCAGTGGCCGTGGACAAGATGCACCACGGCCCACGGACTAACTTCAACCGGGAACTCCTGGGCCAGGGCGCCGCCAACGTGACGTCCGGACTCCTCGGCGGCATGCCCGTAACGGGTGTCATTGTCCGCAGCGCCACCAACCTGGAAGCGGGGGCACGGACCCGTTCCTCCGCCGTCCTGCACGGGGTCTGGGTGCTGGTCTTTTCACTCCTGCTGGCCGGACTGATCCAGCTGATCCCCGAGTCCGTCCTGGCCGGACTGCTGATCATCGTCGGCGCGCGGCTGGTGCGCCCCGCGGACATCAGCACGGCGCGGCGGACCGGTGACCTGCTCGTCTACGTGGTGACGCTGTCCATCGTGGTGTTCGCCAACCTGCTCGTGGGCGTGCTGACCGGACTGCTCCTGGCCATTGTGCTGGTGCTGTGGCGGATCGCGCGGGCAACTGTGACCGCAGCCCCGGATCCGGGAACCGGGGGCGGCTGGCGCGTGGTGATCGACGGCTCCTGCAGCTTCCTGTCGCTGCCCCGGCTCAGCGCCGTACTCGCCACTGTCCCCGCCCGTACCAGCGTGACCCTTGAACTGGACGTCGACTACCTGGACCACCCGGTCCATGACGCGCTGGACGCCTGGCAGACCCGCCATGTGGCCACCGGCGGTACCGTCACGGTGGAGGAACACGGCACCGCCAGCCTGGAGGATGCCCACGCCGCACCGCCCTGCCGCGGTGACGCCCGGTCCGCCCTCCGCGGCGGATTCGCCCCGTGGCGCAGCTGGCAGCAGCAGACAACGTCCTCCCCCGCCGCGGAGAGCCCGGACGTTCCGTCCCTGCAGCCGGTCATGGCCGGCGTCGAAAACTACCACCGCCGCACGGCTGACCTGCTCAGGCCGCACGTCGGCGAGCTGGCCACCTACCAGGACCCGTCCACGCTGTTCCTGACCTGCGCGGACTCACGCCTGGTGCCGAACCTGATCACCAGCAGCGGCCCCGGAGACCTGTTCACCGTCCGCAACGTGGGCAACGTGGTGGGCAGGCCTGGAACCGATGCCGCCACTGATGCGGCGCTGGAGTTTGCCGTTGCCAAACTCGCCGTCGAGTCCCTGGTGGTGTGCGGCCACAGCGGCTGCGGAGCGATGACGGCGCTGCTGGACGGAGGGGACAGCGGGGACAGCGGGCAGGGGCCAATCGATGTGTGGCTGGAACAGTCCCGCGCCAGCCTGGCGGCCTTCCACAACGGCCACCCGGTAAAGGGCGCGGCCGCGGCGGCGGGGTTCAGCCCTGTGGACCAGTTGGCCATGGTCAACGTGGCCGTCCAGCTGGAGCGGCTGCAGGGCCATCCCTCGGTGGCTGGCGCACTGCAGGCAGGCACGGTCCAGCTCACCGGCCTGTTCTACGACATCCCCACCGCCCGTGTCCTCCAGGTCACTGCCAACGGCATCGGCCACCTGCACCCGCTTCCGGAGCCGGCCGGCGCCCCGGAGCCTGTGGCCGCCGGCGCCGGCAACGCCTGACGCGCAGCTGAAAGGATCGCCGCGCGGGGCCGGTAGAGTTCTAGCAGCAGTAATGGGCCAGGAAAGTTGAGGAGATACGGGTGGCGCACTTCGTGATCATGGGATGCGGCCGGGTGGGAGCAACGCTGGCGCACACGCTCGAGGACGCCGGCCACTCTGTGGCCATTATCGACCAGGACGACCGCGCCTTCCGCCGTCTCCGCCAGGGCTTCACCGGCCGGAAGGTCACCGGCGTCGGGTTTGACCGGGACACGCTGAAGCAGGCCGGAGTCGCCGAAGCGTACGCCTTCGCGGCGGTCTCCAGCGGCGACAACTCCAACATCCTGGCCACCCGCGTTGCCCGTGAGACGTTCCACGTCCCGCACGTCGTGGCCAGGATCTATGATCCCGGCCGCGCGGAGATCTACCAGCGGCTCGGCATTCCCACCGTCGCGGCGGTGCGCTGGAGCGCGGACCAGGTCCTGCGGCGCATCCTTCCCGAACAGCACCTGGCCGGGGATTTCCGGGAACCCTCCGGCCGGCTGGTCCTGGCGGAACTGGACCTCGACGCCGGCTGGATCGGGCACCGGATCACCGAGATCGAGAAGGCTGCCGACGTCCGTGTCGCGTACCTCACCCGGTTCGGCGAAGGCATCCTCCCGGAGCCGGGCATGGCCTACCAGGACGGGGATACCGTCCACGCCATGCTGCTGGTGGACCGCAGCCCGCAGGTCGCCCACATTCTGGCCAAAGCACCCGCCAAGGAGTTGTAGTGAAAGTTGTCATCGTGGGCGCCGGCAGTGTCGGCTCGTCGATCGCCAGGGAGCTGCTGGCGCACAAGCACGAAATCCTGCTCATCGACCTCAAACCAGAGGTCATCGGACGCAGCGGACTCCGCGGCGCGCACTGGCTCGTGGGCGACGCCTGCGAGCTCAGTACCCTGCAGGGCGCAAAGATGGAGGACGCCGACGTCGTCGTTTCAGCCACAGGCGACGACAAGGTCAACCTGGTCGTGTCGCTCCTGGCCAAGACCGAGTTCGGTGTGGGCCGCACCGTGGGCCGGGTCAACAATCCGAAAAACGACTGGATGTTCAACGACTCCTGGGGAGTGGACGTCGCCGTCAACACCCCCCAGCTGATGACCGCCCTCGTGGAGGAAGCGGTGGAGATCGGTGACCTTGTCCGGCTGCTCACCCTTCAGACCGGGGTGTCATCGATCGTGGAGTTCACCGTCCCGCACGATTCGCACGCCATCGGCCTCACCGTGGGCGAGATCCACTGGCCTGAAGACTCCACGCTCGTGGCCATCCTGCGGGACCATGCCCCCATCACGCCCAGCCGGGATGACGTGATCGACGGCGGCGACGAACTGTTCTTTGTTACCACCATCGCGGCTGAAGACGAACTGCGCGCCCTGCTCTCCCCCGAATCAGCCGAGGCCTCCGACGGAGAACACGCGCCCGAGGGCGTCCAGCCGGTGGAAGCTCAGGCCCCGGAGGACGACGGCTTCGACGGCTGAGTGCCGTCGTCGGCCGGAACCGGCCGCGTGAGGAGCCAGGCAATCCAGATGCCCAGGATGTACAACGGCGCACCCATGATGAGCCGGGTGGTGGCCAGCGCCGCGAGTCCGTCTTCGCCCAGCAGATACAGCGGAACCTGCACCACAAGCCGCAGCATGAGGACAGCGATAATGATCCAGGTCCCCAGCTGATAGGCCTTCACACGGGCAGGGTCCTTGCGCCAGTCAAGGCCCTCGTTCCGGATGAAGCCGAACAGCAGGCCGGCAATGGGCCACTTGACGAAGATGGATACCACCATGGCCAGGATGTAGGCCGCGTTGGTGAAGAATCCGGGAAGGTAGAAGTCTTCTGCCTTGCCTGTTGTATTGGCCAGCCAGGCAGAGATTCCCACACCCACCACGCCGGCCAGGGCCTGCGTCAGGGGCCGTCGCTGCACGAGCCGCACTACGGTGAACACAGCTGCGGACGCCAAAGCTGCCACCAGTGAAGGGGTCAGGTCGCGGGTGATGGTGAAGGCAATGAGGAAAACCAGTCCGGGGAGGATGCTCTCGGCAATGCCCTGGACACCGCCGGCACTGCGCAGGACATCGATCCGGCCGTCGTGCGTGCGGTGCAGGCCGGCCTTGGCCGCGTACCCTTCGGCGAGCCCGGCCATCGTCGGCTGCTCCTGGGACGGCTCGGAAGGCTTCTCGGGCTGCTGCGGCGCGGTCATTCGTTCTCCTGGCGGGACAGTATTTCGTAGCGTGGGTTGAACATCGTGGGCAGGCCCTGGCTGTGCGTCAGCATGCCTTCAAGCCGGACTTCGGTGCCGGCGTCGATTCCCGGAACGCGGCGCCGGCCCAGCCAGATGACGCGGAGCCGGCCGGTCGCGGTCCTGGAGCCCGGCCGCGGACCTTCCGAGTCGGTGACAATGGCCGTGAACGCGGCCGTCTGGTCGGCCGGCACGTACGTGACCGACTCGATGTAACCGTGGCAGGCCACCCGGCCCTTGTCCGGGAGCTCGCTGACGGGCACGCCGGCTCCCCCGTGCGGGGACATGGCACCCTGACGGGAATCAGCCAATCTGTGTGATCTCCGGGCCGCGTTCGGGTTCCTGCAGAGCAGGGGCACCGGGCGGCGGCGTCATGCTGGCGTCCTTGGGCAGGCGCAGCTGGAGCAGGTCACGCGGCGGCATGGGGCTGTCGCCGCGGATCACCACAATCTTGCGGAAAAGCGTTTCCAGGGGGCCGGCGGCGTCCCGGTCCATGGCTGCGGCTCCGCCCAGGACGCCGCGCAGGAACCAGCGCGGACCGTCGACCCCAACGAAGCGGGCCACCCGGTAGCCCTGGCTGCCATCCGGCGCACCGGCGGGAAGCTTGGCCACCAGTTCGGTGCCGAACTGGCCCTGGACTTCTTCAACCTGTCCGCCCTGGCTGCCCACGGACTGGCCGATCTGTTCCCGGATCTCGTCCCAAAGACCCTCGGACTTCGGGGCGGCGAACGCCTGGAGCTGCAGGCTGGAGCCGTTCAGGTCCATGGTCACGGCCACCACACGCTGGGTTGCTTCTTCCACCTCGAGCCGGAGCTGCAGTCCCTCGCTGGGTGAGATCAGGAGGGCGCCAAGATCCACGTAGCCGTCACGGCTGGTGATTTCGGAGACATCAAAAGGTCCGGTTGCGCTGCGGCCGGTAGCGTCCAATGACTCCTCCGCGGCCTCCGCCGGTGACACCGGGGCGTCCGGTTCGTCTGCTTGTTCCTTCTTGGCTTTCCTGCCGAGCCCAAAAACCATGGGTCGTCTCCTTAGTTGTGAATGTGCGCGGCCGGCGGTCCCGCCGTAAGCCTGGGTCCCGCCATAAATCGTCAATGCCGGACGGCCGCCACCTGCACTGGCCGTGGCGCGAACCCGGTCCTGCTTGGGCAGTGGGTCAGGCAGTGGGAGGCGTAAATCCGCCGGTGGAGCCGAACCCGCCGGCGCCCCGCACGGACCCGTCCAGTTCATCGACGGGGACGAACTGTGCGTACTCCACCCGCTGGATGACCATTTGTGCAATTCTATCGCCGCGCCGCAGTTCAATGTCCTGCCGGTTGTCCGTGTTCAGGAGGGTCACGGAGATTTCGCCGCGGTAGCCAGCGTCAACGGTGCCAGGCGCGTTTACGATCGTCAGCCCGTGCTTCGTGGCCAGGCCGGAGCGGGGGTGGATCAGTGCCACGTAGCCGTCCGGCAGGGAAATGGAAACCCCGGTGGGAACCAGCTTCCGCTCCCCCGGCTGCAGGACCACATCAACGCGAGCGCGCAGGTCCGCGCCGGCGTCGCCGGGGTGGGCGTAGGACGGAGCTTCCAGGCCGGGGTCGAGCATTTTCAGCTGTACCTGCAGGGTGGGGGCGCCGAGCGCTGCGTGGGCCTGGGGTTCGGAAGCGGTTTCTACCGTGGCAAGTTCGTCAGTCACAGTCACTCACTCTAACGCCCGCGCGCATGTTCGGCCTAGCTTCGGCGGTTCCGGGCCAAGATGAAATAGGCCCCCAAAGATGGAAAGCTGGGGGCATGCCCGAATCAAGCTCCGCCGTACCGGTTCCCAACAGCCCCTCCGCCACTCCTTCGGTGGTTTTCCGGGAGAAACTCTGGCCAACGCCGTGGGTGTGGATCATTGTGGCCGGGATCGCAGGTGCGGGCATCCTGGTGTTTGCCCCGATCAGCGCGGCGGCCGGCTACACGGCGGCAGCGGTGCTGTTCACCATCATGGCCGTCCTCCTGGTGCTCTCCACCCCCACCATCACGGTCACAAATGACGCCCTCACGGTGGGACGGGCAACGATCGAGCGCCGGTTCGTCGGCAGTGTCCAGGCTTTCCGCACCAAGGAAGCGACAGCTGAGCGCGGCACCAGGCTCAACGGACTGGCCTACCTCTGCATCCGGGGCTGGATCGACCCCGTGGTCAGGATCGACATCACCGACCCCTCGGACCGGACCCCGTACTGGCTGACATCCACGCGCCGCCCCGAGGAACTCACTGCCGCCCTGTCCGCCAAATAGCGGGCCGCTGTCCAGGAGCCGTAATCCCGGTCAGCCTTCGCACTCCTTGCAGTAGAAGCGGCCGTCTTTTTCCCTGGCGATCTGGGACCGGTGGCGGACCAGGAAACATGAGGAGCAGGTGAACTCGTCGGCCTGCGCGGGGACCACGTGGACCAGGAGCTCTTCGCCTGAAAGGTCCGCGCCGGGGAGTTCGTAGCCGGCCGCTAGATCACTCTCGTCCTCCTCCACCACCGCGGTGGGCTTGTCCGAACGCCGGGTCTTCAGTTCCTCAATGGAATCCTCGTTGAGGTCTTCTTCGGACTTCCGCGGCGCATCATAATCGGTGGCCATTTCCTCTAAACCTCGCTCCATTTCCGGTGGCCGGGTGCGTCACCTTCATAACGCCGGACGCTGTGCGTTTGTGCCCTGCGTGGGGCACATCTTTCCGCAAGCCGGCGGTAAAAGCCAGAGCCCGGGAAAGGTCCCGGCGGTGGTGTCTCCAAAACGGCAGCGTCCGCCGCCGCGCTCCCCGGCAAAGGCCCGGAAACTCCCGGAATATCGCGGCGCGCCCTATCTCCTAACCCAAAAAGGGACTGCCGGGTGGCAGAGTTTCGATTGATAGTAATGCCAGGGTGGAGGATTTGTATGCAGGATCTACGGCTTGTAGGCGTACACGACGACGGGGAGCATCTCCTGTTGAGCGGTGCCGGCGGCGAGATGTTCCAGCTGCCGATCGATGAAGCGCTGCGGGCAGCCAGCCGGTCTTCGGCGAAGGCCGCGTTCGGCGTGCCCCCCGTTGCCATGTCCCCGCGGGATATCCAGGCGAGGATCCGCAGCGGTGCCACCGCCGCGGAGGTCGCAGACCTTTCCGGGCTGCCCCTTGCCAAGGTCGAACGCTACGAGGGGCCCGTGCTCGCTGAACGTGAGTATGTGGCCCAGCAGGCCCGGAAAATCGAGGTGGCGTCCCCTTCGCCCGGTCACGACGCGTACCGTTCCGCTTTCGGCGACAACCCGGCGTCGCTCGACGACATGGTCTCGCACCGGCTGCGGGCCCACGGCATCGAACCGTCCTCCGTCGAGTGGGACTCCTGGCGGCGTCCGGATGGCAGCTGGACTGTGGCTGCCCGCTTCGAAGCGAAGAAGGACGGCACGGCAGGCATCGGTGAGGAACCGCCGGCACTGTGGACCTTCAGCCCTGCCCGAAAGTCCCTGCAGAATGCCAACCGCTGGGCGCAGCAGCTCAGCGAGCTCGAACCCCTGGACGGCCTTGTTCCCGCACGGCGGCTGACCGCCGTCTCGGACCGGCCTTTTGATTTTGAGACCGATGCCGAAGCGGCAGCCCGCCACTCTTCCGGCCCGCACACCGGACCGCATGCCCTCCAGCCGGCCGGCAAGGACGCCGACGGACTGCTGGACATGCTCCGTTCACGCCGCGGCCAGCGGCTGGGTGTGGACGAGGACGCCGATGACGCCCTCGCGCTGCTTCTCACGCACGGCGTACCGGCAGCCCATCCGAGGCCTTCCGAGGTCCAGCCCGAGCCGGAGCAGCAGGAGCCGGCTCCCGCCGGTTCCGAGCCCGACGCCCCGGCGGCCCAGGCTGATCCCCTCACCCGCAGGCGTGACGCCAGGCCGTCCATGATGTCGCGGCTGAGTCTTCTCCCTTTGCACAAGGACGACGACGATGACGTCCTGAAGCTGCACGACGGCGTGAGCACCGAAACACGGGAAGTCACCATTGTGGCGTCCCCGCCCCGCCCGGCCGGACAGGGCGCTCCCGCTGCCGTCCCGCCGAAGGAGCACACAGGTGCCAGTTTTGGCCTTGAGGAGCTGCTCGGGGGCCGGAACCTGCGGCGCCCGAATGAGGATTCCGCTCCGGCCGCCCGTGCTGACCGTGATGCTGACGTGCCCGAACGGCAGCCTTCCAAGCCGAAGCGCTCCAGCATTCCCACGTGGGACGAGATCGTGTTCGGGACCAGGGGCGACTAGCCTGCTGTTCCGCCTGAACCTCGCCACAGGCAGGCGTCCGTCTCGAACGGCAACAGCTGGTCCTCCTGGGCCATGATGTGGGCACCGTGCGCGGTGACCCGCCGCATGTAGTGACGGCGGCAAAGGGTTTCGTAACCCACCACCGGAAGCTGGCCTTCCGTGGAGGCCGCCGCGGGATCGCTGGCCATGTCCACGTCGCCCACCACCACCTGGGCGCCTTCCATGACCATCACACCGTCCACGGTTCGCGCGTTGTGGGTGGCCCGCCGCCCGCACCAGCACAGCGCCTCCACCTGCAGGACCTGGACCCGGTCGGCGAGTTCGATCAGCCGCTGGGATCCCGGAAAGAGCCTCGTGCGGAAGTCCGCGGTGATCCCGAACGCAAAAACGTCGACGTCGATCTCGTCCACGAGCCGCGCCAGCTGTTCCACCTGGAGGGGTGAATAGAACTGCGCTTCGTCACAGATCAGGTAGTCCACGCGCTGGCCGCGGGTGCGCCTGTCCACCACTTCATCCCAGAAGTCAGTACCGTCCGTGACCTCCAGGGCGTCGGTCTCCAGCCCAAGCCGGCTGGAAATCCGCGAGCCGCCGGCCCGGTCGTTCCGGCTGAACCTGATCCCGCCGCGCCCGCGGGCACGGTGGTTGTAGTCCATCTGCAGGGCCAGCGTGGACTTGCCGCAGTCCATGGTCCCGGAGAAAAACACCAGCTCAGCCACGTCCGGCCTTTCGGCCTTCCGCGGTGAAACACAGCAGCGGAACTTCCCGTTCGGCTTTGGTCAGCGAGCCGTGCTGGCCCACTACCTCCATGGCGGCCGGGCGCACCCGTCGTTTGTCGTAAAGCGCCAGGGCGTCCCGCGCCGCGATCATCACGTCGCCGATCCGGGGTCCGACGGCGGGACGCAAGTCTCCGAACAGGCCGCCGGCCACCGCGTCGTCACGGGTGAACGCCCAGATCCTGTCGCCGAAGCGGTTCCGCCAGGCATCCAGCAGCTTGTCCCGTCCGGCGTCGTCGACGGTTTCCTCGAGGTAGAGGTGCACCATGCGGGGCTCGCCCGCGGTGTGCCGCACGCCGGCGATGAGGGCGGGATCCGCCGCGTAGTCGATCCGCTGCGCCGGCGGCACGTCAAGCATGCCGTGGTCCGCAGTGAGCAGCACCGTGGTTCCGGCCGGGAGGGAGGCGTTGAGGCGCTTGACGGTGGCGTCCAGCTCCTCCAGCTGGTGTTCCCACTGCTCCGACTGGCAGCCGTACCGGTGGCCGGCCTTGTCCAGTTCGTTCACGTAGAAGTACATCAGCGACGGCCCGGCCGCAGCCATGGCTTCGGCGGCGGCGCCCGTGCGGGCATGCGAGGTGGTGCCCGAGATGAAGCGGCCGCCACGGAGGGCCGCCTGGGTCATGGGCGAGTTGCCGAACTGCGGCAGGCTCACGGTGGTCACGTCGACCGAGGCGGCGGCCCGTTCAAAAACTGTGGGGAACGGCTGCCACGTGAGCGGGTCAACGCCGGCGTCCCAGTTGCCGAGCATGTTGACCACTTTGTCCTGGTCCGGGTCCAGGACGTCGTAGCCCACCATTCCGTGCTGGCCCGGGGCCAGCCCGGTCCCGAAGCTGGCGAGGGCCGCAGCAGTGGTGGACGGGAAGGTGGAGTCCAGCCAGACCGGAATGTTGCCCTGCCCCTTGTTCATGACGGACCGCAGGAACGGTGTGTGCGCGGACTTCTGCTTCAGCAGGTTCCGGCCGAGTCCGTCCGCCAGGACCACGCAGACCCGTGACGATGGCGGCAGGCCCAGGGTGTTCGTGAACCCGTCGACGCCCAGGCTTGCGGCGGCGCTGGTGAGTACGTCCGAGATGGAACGCTGGCCGAAGGCGGGCGGGTGCGGCAGGGTGGCCGTGCCGGCCCGTTCGGCCGGAGACGCTTCGGCCACAGATGAAGGGACTGCGGTTTTTCCGTGGTCCGGCATCAGCGCTGCTGGTGTCCGCGGCTGAGGCGGTTTCCGAAGACGCCGGCACGCGGGCGGGGCTGCATGGACTGTGCGCCGTGCAGGACCGGCGAGGTGGATCCTGTGTTGACGGCCCGCAAGGCACGGGCGAAGAGCTTGGCGTCCTGGACGGCCTGGAGCCCGTCAGCTTCCGCGCTGATCCGCAGCACGATGTCCTCCTGGGCGATGGTGCCGCTGTAGCCGTGGTCAGCTTCACACTGCGGGTCCCCGCAGCTGGCCGGGCCCATGTCCAGCCGCTGGCCGCCGGACCAGGCGATGGCCAGGGTCAGTTCGCGCACGGGGTCAGAGGGCTTGTAGTTCTGCGGCTGGGCGTACATGTAGCTGAGGACCACCGACCGGATCTGCGCCACGGGAACGGACTCGGTGGAGATCTGGGCCACGATCTGCTCGCCGGCTTCATCCAGCTGCTGGTCGTCCACGTGTGTGATCACCAGCATGTCCGAGGTGAGCACCAGGACCGTGATGTGGCGCCGCACCTCTGCCCGGTCAAAGTGCGTCTCAAGGTGGACCAGGTGTGCGACGCAGTCGCGGCCGTCCAGGGCGTCGTCGACGACGTCGGCCACCAGCCGGGGGTAGAAGCCTGCCTTTTGCAGGGCACCGTCAAGGCTCTGGCCTTGGGCGCTGTGGCTGTGTGAGCTGTGGGGGCGGGTGGCCTGGTTGTCATTGCCGGGCGTTTGAGGCGTCGACGTGGGAGGCTGTGAGCTCATTCCCCCATTTTCACAGATCGGCCGGGGACTTGCTAACTGCGGCTACCCCAGCATGGCCCGGCGGGCGCTGTCCGTCCGCTGGGCCGCGTTCCCGATTCGAACGTCCGCGGCGAGGATGGCAACTCCCTGCGTGCCGCAGAGCACGGGGTTGAAATCGACCAGCGCAATCTCGGGGTGGTTGTCCTTCATCCAGGCGAGCCGGCCGGCGAGTTCCTCCAGTGCAGCCACATCCACGGCGGGCAGGCCCTGGTAGCCGAAGAGCTTGCGGGCGGCCCGCGGGCTCCGGATGAAGTCCTTGACATCGGCTGCGGACAGGGGCGGCGTACGGTGGGCCCAGTCGTCCAGCAGGTTGACGGCGTCTCCGGCCAGGCCGAACGAGACGACGGGGCCCAGCAGCGGGTCTTCGATGGCCCGGAACGTGCAGGCCTGCCCCACCGGGGCCATGGACTGCACCTCAAGCGACGCCGGGCCGTACGATGCCAGGGAGCGCCGCATCTGCACGATGTTGTGGCGCAGCGATTCGGCGTCCTCGATGCCCAGGCGCACGCCGCCCAAGTCCAAACGGTGCCGGAGTGCCGGGTCGGTGGTTTTGAGGGCGACGGGCCATCCCAGCGCCTGGGCCGCGTCGACGGCCTGGTCTTCGGTTTCGAAACCGAGGGACGGCAGGACGCTGATCCCGTAATACTGCAGGAGCGAAGCTGCCGCGTCCTGGTCGAGCTGTTTGAGCTGCTCGCCGTGGACGTCCGCGAGCAAGAGCTCCAGTCTGGCGCGGGCGCCGTCGGGGTCGCATCCGACGGGTTCCACAAAGTGGCCGTGGTCCCGCGCAACCCATTCGGCGTACCGGACCACGGCTGCGAGCGCCGCCACGGCCGCCCCGGGGTTGGAAAAGCACGGGACGGCAGGTGCCTCACCCACCATCCCTTCCACATAGATGGACGGGTCAAGGATGCCGGTGAAGGCAGCCACCACGGGTTTGCCTGCTTCCGCGGCACATTCGGCCAGGACTCCGGCGATGCTTTCCACGGTGAGGCCGCGCGCCGGGAGCAGGGCCGCTACGACGGCGTGGACGTGCTCGGACGCCAGGGTGTCCTGGAGGCTGCGCCGGAGGGCCGGCAGTGCGAGCGACATGCCGGCGTCGAGGTCCAGGCCGGTGACCAGCGAACCCACGCCCAGGCCCTGGGCCAGGGCACTGTCCGCCACGACTTTGGCCAGGGCCTGCGAGTTGCTGAGGATGGCCAGTTCCGGGCCTGCCGGCAGCGGCTGCCCGGCCACGATCTGGGCCACGTCCATGAGCTGTTCGATGGTTTCCACCCTGATGACCCCTGACTGGCGCATCATGGCATCCAGGGCACCGGCGGGCGCCTGGGTGGTGCGGACGGCATGCCCGGGCGGCAGGCGCAGGCCCATGGACTCGGACTTGGCCACGATCACCGGTTTGGTGCGCGCCAGCCGCCGCGCGAGGCGGGAGAACTTGCGGGGGTTGCCGATCGACTCCAGGTACAGGGCGACCGCGGCGGTGTCGGCGTCGTCCTCCCAGAACTGCATCATGTCGTTTCCGGAGACGTCCGCCCTGTTGCCCGCCGACAGGAAGGTGGAGACTCCCATCCGGCGCCTGCTGGACGCGGCGTAGAGGGACACCCCGATGGCGGCTGACTGGCTGAACAGGCCTAGGCCGCCCCGCCGCGGCAGGGTGGGCGCCATGGAGGCGTTCAGCGATACGTCCGGGTGGGTGTTGACGACGCCCAGCGAGGCGGGGCCGATCACGCGCATCCCGTTGGCCCGTGCCTTGCGGACCAGGTCGCGCTGGCGGGCGAGGCCGCGTTCGCCGTCGTCAGCGAAGCCTGCGGAGGCGACCACCACCCCCTTGACGCCGGCGGCGGCGCAGTCGTCCACCACGGCGGGGACTTCCTCATACGGGACCGCGATGACCGCGAGCTGCACCGGGCCGGGAACCTCGGACAGCCTGCCGAAGGACAGCATGCCGGCGAGCTCCAGCGCTTCGGGATTGATGGCGTAGACAGGCCCCGCGAAGCCGCCTTCGATGATGTGCTCCAGCAGCTGGTGGCCTACCGTCCCCCATTTGCGGCTGGCCCCGATCACGGCAATGGACGACGGCGCCAGCAGGTCCCGGACGCTCCTCGCCTCGGCGCGGTGCTCGCGGGACTCCATCACCGCTCGGGATTTGTCCGTGGGGCCGATGTTGAATTCGAGGCTGACCACGCCGTCGTCGAAATGGCGTTTGACGTCATATCCGGCGTCGGAGAAGACCATCAGCATTTTCCGGTTCTCCGGCAGCACCTCGGCGCTGAACCGGCGGATCCCGTTTTCCTGGGCGGCTGCGGCGAGATGCTCCAGCAGGATGGAGCCGATGCCCCTGCCCTGGTGCGCGTCCGCGATGTTGAAGGCGACCTCGGCCTCGGTGGGATCATCGAGCCGGTCGTAGCGGCCGATCCCGATGATCTCGCCGCCGATGGTGATCACGAACGCCACCCGGTCCTTGTAGTCCACCTCCGTGAAGCGCTTGAGCTCCTTGCTGGAGAGCCTGGCCTTGAAGGCGAAGAACCGCATGTAGATGGAGTCCTGGGACTGGCCGGTGTGGAAGGCCTGCACGGCGTCGGCATCGGCGGGGTGGATGGGCCTCAGATGGGCGGTTCCGCCGTCCCGCAGGACGACATCGGCTTCCCAATATTCCGGATATACGCCGTCCCCGGGCTGATCCACCATAGGCTTAGCCTAGCCAAAAACTCCCGCCGCACACCCCGGTGCGGCCAATCAGTGCCAGATCCAGTACCCCCAGAAGGATTTACCAGCCCCATGGCCCGCCGCCAAAGTCCAGCCCCCGCAGTGGATTCCAGCCCCTTCACCGAGAACATCGTGGATATCGATGTCACGTCCGAGATGGAAGGCTCCTTCCTGGAGTACGCCTATTCGGTGATCTACTCCCGGGCCCTGCCTGACGCCCGTGACGGCCTCAAGCCGGTGCAGCGGCGGATCCTGTACATGATGAGCGAGATGGGCCTCCGGCCGGACCGCGGCCACGTCAAGAGCGCCCGCGTGGTGGGCGAGGTCATGGGCAAGCTGCACCCCCATGGCGATACGGCCATCTACGACGCCATGGTGCGCATGGCCCAGGACTTTTCGCTGCGGCTCCCCCTGATCGACGGGCACGGCAACTTCGGCTCGCTCGACGACGGCCCGGCGGCCCCTCGGTACACGGAGGCCCGGCTCGCGGCGGCGGCGCTGACCCTCACGGACCACCTCGACGAAGACGTGGTGGACTTCGTCCCCAACTACGACAACCAGCTGACCCAGCCGGACGTCCTTCCGGCGGCGTTCCCCAACCTGCTGGTCAACGGCGCCACCGGCATCGCGGTGGGCATGGCCACGAACATGGCCCCGCACAACCTGGTGGAGGTCATCTCCGCCGCGCGGCACCTGATCGCGCACCCGGACGCCACGCTGGATGACCTGATGCGTTTTGTCCCCGGCCCGGACCTGCCCACCGGCGGCCGGATCGTGGGCCTGGACGGCATCCGCGACGCCTACGCCACCGGCCGCGGCTCCTTCAAGACCCGCGCCAAGGTGGAGATCGAACAGCTGTCGGCCCGCCGCACCGGCCTGGTGGTCACCGAACTGCCCTACATGGTGGGGCCGGAAAAGGTGATCGAGAAGATCAAGGACGCCGTCAACGGCAAGAAACTGACCGGCATCAGCGACATCGTTGACCTGACCGACCGCAAGCACGGGCTGCGCCTGGTCATCGAGCTGAAGAACGGGTTCAACCCCAACGCCGTGCTGCAGCAGCTGTACCGCTACTCCCCGATGGAAGACTCCTTCGGCATCAACAACGTGACCCTGGTGGACGGCCAGCCGCAGACCCTGGGGCTCGTGGCGCTGCTCACCGTGTATGTGGGCCACCGCATCGACGTCGTCCGCCGCCGCACCGCCTTCCGCCTCGGCAAGAAGAAGGACCGCCTGCACCTGGTGGAGGGCCTGCTGGTGGCCATCGTGGACATCGACGAGGTCATCCAGATCATCCGTTCCTCCGACGAGGCCGCGGCCGCCCGTGTACGGCTGATGTCCATCTACGACCTCACCGAGATCCAGGCGAACTACATCCTGGAACTGCGCCTGCGCCAGCTGACCAAGTTCTCCCGGATTGAGCTGGAAAAGGAACAGGACGAGCTGCGCCGCGAGATCGCCGAGCTGGAAGCCATACTCGGTTCCGAGGAACGGCTCCGGGAACTGGTCTCCAGTGAACTGGGTGAAATCGCGGAGAAGTATGGCACCCCGCGCCGCACGGTGCTGCTCGAGTCCGAAGCCGTCTCCCCCACAGTGGCCGCTGCCCTCGCCGCACCCAACGGCAAAGGCAAGGCCGCGCCGCTGGCGCTGGAAATCGCCGATGACCCCTGCTGGGCGATCCTGACGGCGTCCGGGCAGATCGCCCGCACGTCCAACCAGGAGCCCCTGGCTGAGTCCGGCCCGCGGTCCAAGCACGACGTCTTTTTATCAGTTGTCAAGACCTCGGCCCGCGGCGAGATTGCCGCCGTGACGTCGCAGGGCCGCATGCTGCGGCTGCAGGTCATGGACATGCCGGTCCTGCCCCCGATGTCCGGTCTGCCAAACCTCGCCGGCGGCGTCCAGGCCAAGGAATTCATCACACTGCTCAAGGGCGAAACGCTGGTGGCGTTTGCGCCGCTGGACCAGGTCCTGGCCATCGGCACCGCCCAGGGCGTGGTGAAGCGCGTCCAGCCCGACTACCCCCTGAACCGCGAGGACTGGGAGATCATCGCCCTCAAGGACAAGGACGAGGTGGTGGGTGTGGCCCCTGCCGGGTCCGAAGAGTCCGACCTCGTGTTCCTGACCCGCCAGGCCCAGTTGCTCCGTTTCGCTGCGGGGGCTGTCAGGCCGCAGGGCAGGACGGCCGGCGGCATGGCCGGCATCAAGCTGGCTTCCGATGACCAGGTGGTGTTCTTCGGCGCAGTGGCGCCCGGGGACGACGACGCCGTGGTGGTCACCATCGCCGGGACCAACGGGGCGCTGCCCGGGACCGCACCGGGAGCGGCCAAGGTGACGGCCTTCGCCGAATACCCTGCCAAGGGCCGCGCCACCGCCGGCGTCCGGGCGCACCGGTTCCTCAAGGGCGAAGACACGCTGCTCCTGGGCTGGGCCGGACACGGTCCGGCGAAGGCAGCCTCGGCCGCCGGGGTGGCGCGTTCCCTGCCGCAGGAGCACGGCAGGCGTGACGGGTCCGGCATCCCGCTGTCCCAGCCCGTCGATGTGGTGGGTCCTGCCATGGCCTGGCCGGATCCGTCCTAGACTGCTGCCATGCCTATCGTTCCTGATGAAAAAGACTGGACCTGGGTCCTGACCCGGCCCTGCCCGGAGTGTTCCTTTGACGCGTCGACGGCCACGCCGGCCACCGTGGGACGGACCGTTGAGAACATGCTGCCGCGGTGGCGGGCCGTCCTCCGCCGCCCCGACGCGGCCGAGCGGCCAGACGACGAAACGTGGTCTGCGCTGGAATATGCCTGCCACGTCCGCGACGTGTTCAGCCTGTTTGACCAGCGCCTGAACCTGATGCTCGACGATGACGACGCCCGGTTCGAGAACTGGGACCAGGACCTCACCGCCATTGAGAAGGACTACGCCGGCGCTGACCCGGCGGTGGTCAGCGCCGAGCTGACGGCCGAAGGCCAGCAGGTTGCGGAGTCATTCGCCGGTGTGAGGCAGGCCGAGTGGGGCCGGAAGGGCCTGCGCAGCAACGGCTCTGAGTTCACAGTCCTGACCCTGGCGCAGTACTTCCTGCACGACGTCGTCCACCACCTCCACGACGTCGACGGCTGAGCGGGCTCAGAGCTCCTTGTCCCACGCCATGCTGGTGTTGACCGCCTGATACCCCATTTTGGTGTAGAGGGCCAGCGCGCCCGTGGGGTTTTCCGAATCGACGTCCAGTGAGGCCACATCCATGCCCGCGTCGGTGAAGCGGCGCATGGCATCGGCAAGCAGGGCCTGGGCGATCCCCCTGCCGCGGTACTCGCGGCGCACGCCGAGCAGTTCGGTATAGCCCTCGCGGATGCCGCGCTGGACAGCGATGTCGGGGTCGTGGCTGGCCAGCTGATAGCCGGCCACTTCCCTTGTGGCGCTGTCCAGGACCACCGTGCTCAGGTCCGGGCGGGCCAGCGGATGGTTCACCGTGAAATGCCAGTACTCCTCGTCCCGCGGTTCGCTGCCCCAGTGGTCGCGGAAAGCTTGGTTGTGCGCAACGCGCACTGCCTCATGCAAGTCCGGCCCCATGCCGGCCAGTTCCAGGCCGCCGGAGAGGAGGTTGGCCGGCACCGGCCGGTCCAGGGGCCGGTGCATCTCATTGAAGTAGCGCACCACCGTGAACCCGGCCGACTCCAGCAGCCTGGCCTGGTGGCGGTGCTGCTGCTCGGTGCCGATCCTCAACAACGGCGCCCGTTGCGTGCCGCCGTCGGCAGGGTCTTCCGCGAACCGTCGCCGTGTGCGTTCCTCCAGCCAGCACATCAGCGCCCTGCCCACGCCGCGGCGCTGCCAGCCAGGGTCCACGCAGCCGAACCCATGGGCTTTCCCGGATCCCGGATTCCTGGAGATCCGCGCGTAGGCCCGGGGAACGCCGTCGTTGTCCAGGCCGAAGATGGTGTTTTCCGCGGGCGGGTTTTTCCGGGATTCCACATGCTGCTGCAGGTCAGCCTCGCGCTCGTACCAGACGGGATTTTCCACGGCGGCGGTCCGCGCGATCAGCGCCGCCCAGGCCTGTACGTCGGCTGCCGTCGCAGGCCTCCACTGAAGCCCCGGGAAGTCCACTGTGAGGTCCTGGTTCATGCAAACAGGTTAACGCAGGCGCCAGTTCATCCTTATATTTCCAATCTACGCCCGGCACGGGGGCTTGCGGCAAGCCCCCGTGCCGGGCGGATAATCGCCGGACGCCGGAAAGCAGGGAACGGGAGCAGGACATGACTGGGTTGAAACCGACACATACTGAGCACGAAGTGGTGATCGCCGGAGGAGGTCCCACGGGGCTGATGCTCGCGGCCGAATTGGCGCTGGCAGGAGCCGACGTCGCCGTTGTCGAGCGGCGCCCCAACCAGGACCTCCCCGGCTCGCGGGCAGGCGGCCTGCACTCACGGACCCTGGAGGTTCTTGACCAGCGCGGAATCGCCGACCGGTTCCTCGCCGAGGGGCAGGTGGTCCGGGCCGCGGGTTTCGGACCGGCACGCCTGGACCTCAGCGACTTTCCCACCCGGCACAACTACGTGCTCGGGCTGTGGCAAAAACACATCGAACGGATCCTGGCCGGCTGGGTCGCTGAGCTGCCGGTGAGGTTCTATCGGGCACGCGAGGTGACCGGTTTCGTGCAGGACACCACCGGCGTCGACATCCGGCTGTCCGACGGCCTGTCGCTGCGGGCGGAGTATCTCATCGGCTGCGACGGCGGGCGCAGCCTGGTCAGGAAAGCAGCCGGCATCGGGTTCCCCGGCTGGGATCCGACCACCAGCAGCCTGCTCGCCCAGGTGGAGATGGCCGAGGAACCGGAACTGGGCATCCGCCGCACGCCCTCGGGCACGCACGCCCTCGGCAAGGAGGAGTACGAGATCAAGGACGGCGAAGTCGTCTACAAGCCCGGGGGGACGGTTGGGGTCATGCTGACCGAACCGCAGGTCGGCACGGGAGAGCCCACGCTGCGCGACCTCAGTGAGGGCCTCATCGCCGTCTACGGGACCGACTACGGGATACACAGCCCCACCTGGATCTCCAGGTTCACCGATATGACCCGGCAGGCCGCTGCCTACCGGGACAGGCGGGTCCTGCTGGCCGGCGACGCCGCACATGTGCATGCCCCGGATGGCGGGCAGGGGCTCAACACCGGCGTGCAGGATGCGGTGAACCTGGGCTGGAAGCTGGCCCAGGTGGTCAAGGGGACTTCCCCGGACAGCCTGCTGGACAGCTACCATGCAGAGCGGCATCCGGTCGCTGCCCGCGTTCTGCGCAATTCCATGGCGCAGGTCGCGCTGCGCCGCCCGGACGAGCGCACGGAAGCCCTGCGGGACACCGTGGCCGAGCTGCTCGGCATGGACGAGCCGCGCAAGCGCTACGCCGCGATGATGTCCGGCTTGGACATCCACTACGACCTCGGCGAAGGACACCCGCTGAATGGACGCCGCATGCCCGATCTCGACCTCGTCACCGCCGACGGCCAGCTGCGGGTCTTCACCTTGCTGCACAGCGCCCGGCCGGTGCTGCTCAACCTCGGTGAGCCTGGCTGCTTCGATGCCGTTCCGCGGCCGGACCGGGTCCAGTTGGTCGACGCCTCCTACGCTGGTGCGTGGGAGCTACCGGCGCTCGGGGCGGTCGCTGCGCCCTCAGCGGTCCTGATCCGGCCCGACGGCTACGTTGCCTGGGCGGGCGGCCCCACGCAGCCGGGCCTCGCAGAGGCGCTGACCACCTGGTTCGGCCCGCCCTACCCGGCGTAGCGCCGTCACGGTGCCGGCACCATGCCGGCGAGCTGCTCCGCATCCTGTACCCGCCGCGGGGAAAGTTCAAGCACGTCGTCCTCCGGGTGGATGTCGGCCAGGTTGTGGGTCACCAGGACCACCGTGCGGTCCGCCAGGCCGTAGCGCAGGTCTGCCAGCATGGCGCGTCCGGCTTCGGCGTCGAGGTGGGCCGTCGGTTCGTCCAGGAGGATGACCTCGGCCCCGGTCATCAGCGTCCGGGCAACTGCCAGCCGCTGCCGTTCCCCGCCGCTGAGGAACGACCCTCCCGGCCCGATCCGGGTGTCCAGTCCTGCCGGCAGGCGGGAGACGAGCCCGCTGAGGCCGACGGCGGCAAGGGCGGCTGCCATGTCGCCGTCAGCTGCGTCCGGGTCATCCGCCGTGGCGCGGCCCAGCAGCAGGTTCCCGCGCACCGTGGAGTCGAACAGGTGCGCCTCCTGCGGGCACCAGGCGGCCCGCCCGGTGACACGGACCTGGCCGGCGGACGGTGGAAGGAAGCCAAGCAGCACGGCCAGCAGGGTGGACTTCCCGGCCCCGGACTGCCCGGTGACAGCCAGCCAGCGTCCGGGCGCGGCCACCGCGCCCAGCCCCGTGAACACGGGATCCCCGCCGGGCCAGGCTGCCGCCACACCATCAAGCTCCAGCCCCGGGACTGCGCCGGCACGGGCGGCAACGCGAACGACGCAGTCGGCTGCTGTGCCGTCGGCGGCGGGGGCAGTGGCAGTGGCTGCCGCCGGGGTGCCGGCGAGGGCGCCGGACCGGCCGATCCGGCGCAGGACCGTGCGGAATGCCGGGAACTGGCGGACCGCCGTCATCATGGCTGCGTAGGGTTCCACCAGCGCCAGCTGCAGCAGGACGACCACGGCCAGCGTGGCGGGCGCCAGCGATCCGTCCAGCACCTGCGGCGCGCCCATGACGGCGGCAGCCAGTGCAGCCACCCCGCAGGCTGCGGTGGTGACCGCCTGCCCCAGGCCCTCGGCCCAGGCGGACCGCTGGGACGCCCGGGTGGCTGCGCGGTCCTCCGCGGCAAGGCCGGCGAGGACTGTGGCGGCCACCCCGTTGGCGTGGAGCTCGGCCCTGGCGTCCAGCGCCGCGGCCGTGCGCCGGAGCACGCCGTCGCGCAGGCTCTGTTCGGCCGTTGCGGACTTCCGGTCTGCCCACAGGGCCGCTGCAGGGGCCAGGAGCAGGCTGGCCGCGGCGGCAGCTGCCACGGCGGGAAGCGCGGCCGTCACCAGCAGGCCTGTCGCAGTGAGCGCCGACGCGGCCACCGCGGCGGCGGTCAGGGGCGGCAGGACCACGCGCGGGAGCAGGTCCCGGACGGTGTCGACGTCGTTGATCACCGAGCCGAGGACGTTGCCGCCCTGCAGGAGCCGGCGGAGGGACAGCGCCCGGCGGCTCAGTGACTCCCACAGGCGTCCGCGGAGCCGGGTGAGCGCGGCGAACACGGCGTCGTGCACCAGCAGGCGTTCCCAGTAGCGCAGGACGGCGCGACCGATGCCGAAGAACCGCACGCCCACGATGGCGGTGAGCAGGTACAGGATGGGCGGCTGCTCGCTGGCGCGGATAATCAGCCAGCCGGACACCCCGGACAGGCCGACGGCGAACAGTGCCGCCAACGTTCCCACCACGGCGGCGCCGGTGAACCGGCCGGCGACCGGCGCGAGGAGACGGGCCAGGAGCAGACCCGTCGCGGGAGTCCTGTCCCCGCCGGCGCGGACCTCGGCCGACGGCACTGCGCCGGCCGGGGCGACGTTGGCCTCCGCGTCCATGCCGGGCGCCGGCAGGACAGCTTCCGCGCGTTCCCGGGCCGGGCGGGTTGCCGGTGCGCCGGAAGCCGGGAAGGACGGATCCGTCAAGCCCCGTGCCGAGACGGGAACCACGTGGTCCGCCAGGGCACGCGTCCGTGCGTCATGGGCCACCAGGATCACCGTGACCCGGCCCCGCAGCGCCAGGATGGCATCCTCCACCCGGGCCGCCGAGGCGCCGTCCAGGTGCGCGGTGGGTTCGTCGAGCAGGAGCACCGTGGCGCCGGACCTGATGCGCGCCAGCCCGCGGGCCAGTGCCACGCGGCGCAGCTCCCCCGGGCTCAGTTCGGCCGGGTGTTTGGACGCCAGGTGGCCGGCGGCAGCCGCGGCCAGGCACTCACGGGCCGCCGCTGCATCGGGTTCCGGCGCCCCGGCTTGGCCGGCCGGTCCGGCCCCGCCGGCCAGGTACAGCAGGACTTCGTCGAGGACCGTCGGCTGCACCATCACCGGATGCTGCGGAACCCACGCGATGCTGTCCCGGCTGAACCCCTCCAGCCGGCCGGTGACACTGGTTCCCGCGCCGTCGCCGATCGTCCCGGCCAGGACTCCCAGCACGGTGCTTTTGCCCGTGCCGCTGGGGCCATCCAGGGCGGTGATCCTGCCCTGTGGGGCTGTGAAGGTGAGGGGCCCGACGGCGGGTGCGGACCTGCCCGCATAGGTCACTTCGAGGCCGGTGACGGTCACTCCCCCGCCGGCTGCCGCGGCAGCCGGCGTGCCGCCGTCGGACTCCACGGCCCGGGGCTGAGCGTTGCCGGCCGGCAAGGGTCGGGGCTCGGGCGCGGCGGTGACCGCGGTTGTTTCGGCGAGCGCAGCGCGGCCGTCGTCGCTGGCGTGGTGGGCGGTGCCCAGCTCACGGAGCGGGAGGTAGCAGTCCGGCGCGAGGATCAAGGCCAGGAGTCCGGCCTCCAGCGGCATGTCGCCGTGTACGAGCCGCACGCCGATGAAGACGGCCACCACCGCCACCGAGATGGTGGCGATGAGCTCCAGGGCCAGTGCGGAGAGGAAAGCGGTGCGCAGTGTCCCCATGGTCCGGGAACGGTATTCTTCGGAAATCTCCTCAAGGGCTTTGCGCTGGGCCGTGGCGCGTCCCAGTCCCACCAGCACCGGAAGGCCTTTCGCCAGCTCCAGCATGTGGGCGGAGAGCCGGGACAGGCTGGCCTGGGCGGCCCGGACGTTGTCCTCCGTATACCGGCCGATCAGGACCATAAAGAGCGGGACCAGCGGGACGGTCAGGACGATCACCACGGCACTGACCCAGTCGGCGAACAGGATCCGCGCCCCGAGCAGCAGCGGAATGGCGGCGCAGTTCACCAGTGCGGGCAGGAACTGGGTGTAGTAGCTGTCCAGCGCATCCAGGCCCCGGGTGGCCAAGACTGCCAGGCCGCCGTCCGCAGGGCCGGTGGCGCGGGCCCCGTTCCGCAGCGCACGTGCCAGCAGTCCGTTCCGCAGCTCCTCCTTGACGCCCAGGGCGGCGCGGCGGGCGGCAACGCCCTGGGCCCAGACGGTCACGGACCGCAGGACGACGCCGGCCAGTCCCCATCCGATCCCGTCCTGCCAGCCGGGGCCGGCGGCGGTGAGGCCCGCGAGCATGGACGCGACCGCCTGCCCCATCAGGACCAGGGACAGGGCCTTCAGGGCCGCCAGGAACCCGAGCCAGTAGATGGCTGAGCGCGTGACAGGGCCGGACGGGAAGCCTGGGCGCACGGCTCAGCCCTTGGTGGTGAAGGCTTTGGCAGCGATGGCCGGAAGGAAGCTGTGCGCCTCCGGGATGTGGGCGGCGCTGACGCGGCGGCGGAACACCCAGTAGGTCCAGGCCTGGTAGGCAATGACCAGCGGCAGCCCCACGGCCGCCACGATGCTCATCAGGCCCAGAGTGTAGTCCGAGGATGAGGCGTTGGAGATGGTGAGGTTGAATTCCGGGCTGAGCGTGGAAGGCAGCACCACGGGGAAGACGGCGCCGAAGATCGAGGCGGAGCCCAGGACCAGGAAAGCTCCCAGCGCTGCGAAAGCCCGTCCCTCGGCGCCCTGGCGGGCCAGGAACCAGGCTGCTGCCGCGGCCACCACGGCTGCGGCCACCGCGGCGAACGTCCACGGCTTGCCTGCCAGGAGCTGGACGCTGACGGCCCACCCGGCCAGCGGCAGGAGCAGGACCGGCAGGAGGCGGACGAACCAGCGGCGCGCACGGTGCCGCACATCGCCGTCGGTCTTCAGGGCGAGGAACGCCAGGGCATGCAGCAGCGAGAAGCAGACCACGGCCAGCCCGCCCAGCACGGCGTATCCGCTGAACCATGCGAACGGGCCGCCTTCGCGGTCACCGTTGGCGTTGAGCGGCAGGCCGGTGGTGGTGA
Source organism: Arthrobacter sp. HS15c (assembly GCF_040812005.1). NCBI lineage: Bacteria > Bacillati > Actinomycetota > Actinomycetes > Micrococcales > Micrococcaceae > Arthrobacter > Arthrobacter sp. HS15c. Next base: position 124,396 of record NZ_JBFOHM010000002.1, on the reverse strand, counting down.
GCGCCAGCGCTGCTCCGACCCCGAACGCGGCGAAGAACGAGCCCAGGGCAATGGCCCAGTCCCAGCGTACGCGCCAGCTGTCGCTGTCCACCTTGCCGCGGTATTCGAAGGCGACGGCACGGAAGATGAGCGCCACGAGCACCACCAGCAGCGGCAGGTAAAGGGCGGAGAAGAGGGACGCGTACCAGAGCGGGAACGCGGCGAAGGTTGCGCCGCCTGCTGTCAGGAGCCAGACCTCGTTGCCGTCCCAGACCGGGCCGATGGTGTTCAGCAGCACGCGGCGCTCGGTGTTGTTCCGGGCGAAAAGCTTCATGAGCATCCCCACGCCGAGGTCGAAACCCTCCAGAAAGAGGTATCCCGTCCACAGCACTGCGATGGCAATAAACCAGATGGTGGGCAGCAGTTCCATTTCTTGCGTTTCCTCTGCTCTTAGTAGGCGAATGCCAGGACGTCGTCGGCCGGTTTGCCGGGACCCGGGCCGCCTTTGCCGCCGGGTGTGGCGTCCTCGTTTTCGTCCACCGGGGAGTGGGCCAGTTCGGGCATGGCCGAGACGATGCCGCCGCGGATGTACTTGACCAGCAGCTTCACTTCCACCACCAGCAGGAGCGCGTAGACGGCAGTCAGCACCACCAGGGAGGTCAGCAGTTCGCCGGCGGAAACGCCCGGGGAGACAGCGGCGGCGGTGAACATAAACACCTGGTCAATGCCGTTCAGGTCCGGGTTCGGGGCCACAACGAAGGGCTGCCGGCCCATTTCGGTGAAGATCCATCCCGCGGCGTTGGCGCCGAACGGGGCCAGGATGCCAAACACGGCCAGCCGCATCAGCCAGCGGGACTCGGGCACTGTTCCCTTGCGTGTCACCCACAGCGCGACGAGCGCCGCCAGCGCGGCGAGGCCGCCGAACCCGATCATCATCCGGAAGCCCCAGTAGGTCACTTCCATGACGGGGACGTACTGGATCTCCTGGCCTGCGCGGTCGCCGTAGATCGGATTGTCCGGCAGGTGCGTGCCGTAGTCGGCTTTGTACTGGTCCAGGAGGCTGTTGACGCCCTTGACCTCGGTGGTGAAGTCCCCCTTGGCCAGGAAGGAGAGGATGCCCGGGACTTCGATCAGGGCGACGATGTCGTCACAGTTGCCGGAACCGAGGTTGCCGACGCTGAGCACGGAGAATCCGGTGCCGTCGTGGCACGCTGCCTCCGCCGCAGCCATCTTCATGGGCTGCTGCTCGAACATCAGCTTGCCCTGCAGGTCGCCGGTGAGGGCGGTGCCGGCGAAGGAGATCATCGCGACGACGGCGCCGATGCGGAGGGAGCGGATCCAGACTTTGTGGTCGGTCCGGTCACGGCCCGGAATGTCCGTCTCGCCGGGCACGACGTTGCCGTCAGCGTCCACGGTGTCTATGCCGTCACGCCGGCGCCGCCAGAGGTGGTACCAGGCGATGCCCAGCAGGAAGCCGCCGGCCACAGCCAGCGCGCCCATCAGGGTGTGCGGAACGGCCACGAGGGCTGTGTTGTTGGTGAAGACGGCCCAGGCGTCGGTCATGACCGGCCTGCCGTCGATCATTTCCACGCCCACCGGGTGCTGCATCCAGCTGTTGGCCACGATGATGAAGTAGGCGGAGAACAGGGAACCGACCACGGCGATCCAGAGGCAGGCGAGGTGGATGCCGGGCTTGAGCTGCTTCCAGCCGAAGATCCAGAGCCCCAGGAACGTGGATTCCACAAAGAACGCCAGGAGTGCCTCCAGCGCCAGCGGGGCGCCGAACACGTCGCCCACAAAGCGGCTGTATTCACTCCAGGCCATGCCGAACTGGAACTCCTGGACGATGCCGGTGGCCACGCCCATGATGAAGTTGATCAGGAAAAGCTTGCCCCAGAACTTGGTCATCCGCAGGTACTCCTGCTTGCCCGTGCGGTGCCACATGGTCTGCATGATGGCCACTACCAGGCCGAGCCCGATGGTCAGCGGCACCATCATGAAGTGGTAGACGGTGGTGATGCCGAATTGCCAGCGTGCGATTTCCAAGGCGTCCAAGGCAGTCCCTACTGTTGTCGGGTTCAACTTTTCTACGTTCCGTAGAACTTGACTTCTACCGAGTGTAGAACAATGCGCACGGCACTGTAAACCAACAGTTCCATCATCGCGGCCGGCCCACAAGGCTGCGGCGCGCCCGGTGTTCTACTTGGCGTAGAAAGTGGAGCCGAAACGCGGTAAATTTGTAAGTGTAGTGTTCAGCTGGTGTCACCACGGCCTGCGGGTCCGCGGTGCGGGGAATCAAAGGATGTATGGAATGGCTAGTCTTGGCGAACTGGAACGGGCAGTGATGGACCTGCTCTGGGCGGGCCACGAAGCAGCCACCGCAAACACCCTGCGCGATCTGCTGGCGCAAAGCACGGAAGCAACGGGCGGCGCGGCGGGGCATGAAGGCAAGGAACTGGCGGTCACCACCGTCCTTACTGTGCTCTCACGGCTGGAGAAGAAAGGCCTCGTTGAGCGGGAGCGCGGAACCCGGCCGCACCGCTACCAGGCCGTTTCCAGCCGGGAGGAGCACACGGCCGAGCTCATGCACGAGGTATTGGGATCCGCCCCGGACCGCGAAGCGGTCCTGGCGAGGTTTATCGGGTCCGTGACGGAAAGTGAAGCCGAAACCCTGCGCAAACTGCTCGGCCACATCTAGCGGGCCATGTTCTGGACCTCATACCTGCTGGCGGTCCTTGCGATAGTCCTGGCGTGGCCGGTGCCTATCTTTCTTTCCCGCGCGCAGTGGCCTGCCCGGTCGCCGTTCACCGCGATGCTTCTGTGGCAGGCCATCGCCCTCGCGGGTGGCCTCTCCATGATCGGCGCGATGCTGGTCTACGGCCTGGAACCGATCGGGGACAACCTGATCGCCGGGCTGCGGGCCCTGGCGGGAATGGTGCTGTTTAACGCCCCCACCACAGCCTTGGGCTTCTGGCATCTTTTTGCCCTGTCAGCCGCGGCCCTGCTGACCGCCCACCTGGTCTTCACGCTGCTGCTCACGTACTACAAGATCGAACGGCAGCGGCGGCGGCACCGCGAACTCCTTGCCCTGCTGGCCTCCCCCTCCACCGAAGGGGCAGGAACCGTGGTCATCAGCCATGACTCGCCGGTGGCCTACTGCCTGCCCGGCGGCGCACGCTCTGTCACCGTGCTGTCCGATGGCCTGATGGCAGCCCTGGAACCGGCCGAGCTGCGCGCCGTCCTGATTCATGAGAACGCGCACCTGAGCCAGCGCCACCATCTCCTGCTCTGGGCGTTCGCCGCCTGGCGGCAGGCGCTCCCCTGGCTTCCCACCACGCGGCTGGCGCAGGAGTCGGTGAACTCGCTCATCGAGATGCTGGCCGACGACGTCGCGCTGAAGACCGAGAGCAAAGCTACCCTCATCAAGGCCATTGCGATTGTGGCCAGTGGCTCGGCTTCATCGGGCGCCGGGGCCGGTTTCCAGCCAAGCGGTACGGCCGGCCTGGCCCTTGAGGGCCTGGAAACCGCGGCGGGCGTCACCGGGTCCGACTCTGCGCGGACCACGGCCTCCAGGGTCAGCAGGCTGCTCTCGCCGCGGCCACAACTGCCTGCCGCTATCCGTGGCAGCGTCCTGGCGGGCTGCGTCCTGCTTCTGGCGCTCCCCACGGCACTGCTGATCGTACCCGGCCTGCTGGGCTGAGGACCGGCAGCTCCGCCGACGAAACGTTGCCGTTCCTTCAGTGCCGGGTGGCCTGTCGATTGCTCCGCAAGCGCCCTTTTGGGCGCCCAAAAGGGCGGTGGGCCCACGCCGGCGGGGTTCCCTGGCCGAGCTTGCGAGGTGAGGGAGCCGGTGGGGACACTCGATGGAGTCAGGCGTCGATCCGCTCCCGGTCCAGGCTTGCTGCGCCGGCGATAATAAAGTCCTTGCGCGGCGCGACATCAGAGCCCATCAGGAGGTCGAACGTGTCCTCGGCCTGCTTGGCGTTTTCGATGCCGACCTTCCGCAGGGTCCGGTGCCGCGGATCCATGGTGGTCTCCGCCAGCTGCTCCGCGTCCATTTCGCCCAGGCCCTTGTAGCGCTGGATCGGTTCCTTGTAGCGCTTGCCTTCCTTGGCGAGCCGGGCCAGGAGGACGTGCAGCTCCGCTTCCGAATACGTGTAGATCATCTCGTTGGCCTTCTGGCCGGCGTTAATTACTTCAACCCGGTGCAGCGGCGGAACGGCAGCGAAGACCCGGCCCTCGTCAATCATCGGCCGCATGTACCTAAAGAACAGGGTCAGCAGGAGTGTGCGGATGTGGGCGCCGTCCACGTCAGCGTCGGTCATCAGGATGACCTTGCCATAGCGGGCGGCGCTGATGTCGAAGCTGCGGCCGGAGCCGGCCCCCACCACCTGGATCAGGGCGGCACACTCGGCGTTGGACAGCATGTCCCCCACGGAAGCCTTCTGGACGTTGAGGATCTTCCCGCGGATGGGCAGCAGTGCCTGGAAGTCCGAGGACCGGGCGAGCTTGGCCGTTCCCAGTGCGGAGTCACCTTCCACGATGAAGAGTTCGGAACGCGCGACGTCGTCAGTGCGGCAATCCGCGAGCTTGGTGGGCATGGAGGAGGTCTCCAGCGCATTCTTCCGGCGCTGGGTTTCCTTGTGGACCCGCGCCGAAATGCGGGACTTCATCTCGCTGACGATCTTCTCCAGCAGCAAAGCCGACTGGGCCTTGTCGTTGCGGTTGGCGGAGTTGAGTTTGGCCGTAATCTCCTGCTCCACCACCTTGGCCACGATGGCACGCACGGCCGAAGTGCCCAGGATTTCCTTGGTCTGGCCTTCGAACTGGGGCTCTGCCAGGCGGACGGTCAGGACGGCGGTGAGGCCTGCGAAGATGTCGTCCTTGTCGATCTTGTCGTTGCCGGCCTTGAGCTTGCGGGCGTTGCTCTCCACGGCCTTGCGGAAGGTCTTGACCAGGGCCTGTTCAAAGCCGGACTGGTGCGTTCCGCCCTTGGGCGTGGAGATGATGTTCACGAAACTGCGGACCGCGCTGTCGTAGCCGATGCCCCAGCGCAGGGCCACGTCCACTTCGCAGTCGCGTTCGACCTCGGCAAGCTGGCTGTGGCCACGCTCGTCCAGCACCGGGACGGTTTCCTTGAACTTGCCGGCGCCGTGCAGCCGCCAGATGTCCGTTACTGCCGGGTCAGCGGCGAGGAAGTCAACGAACTCGGAGATGCCGCCGTCGTGGTGGAACACTTCTTCGTGCGGGCCGGACTCCCCCGGTGTGCCGGGCAGCCGGCGCTCGTCGCGGACGGTGAGCTGGAGTCCCGGCACGAGGAACGAGGTCTGGCGGGCACGTGCGGCCAGTTCGTCGTAGGAGAACTTGGCGTCCGGGGTAAAGATCTGGCGGTCCGCCCAGTAGCGGATCCGTGTGCCCGTGACACCGCGCTTTGCCTTGCCGATCACGTCCAGCACGGACCCGTCCACGAAGGGCGCAAACGTGGCGGCCGGATCCACCTTGGTGCCCTGGTCCTTGAAACGCCCCGGCTCGCCGCGCCGGAAGGACATCTTGTAGGTCTTGCTGCCGCGGTCCACCTCTACGTCGAGGCGGGCGGACAGCGCGTTCACCACCGAGGCGCCCACACCGTGGAGGCCGCCGGAAGCGGTGTAGGAGCCGCCGCCGAACTTGCCGCCGGCGTGCAGCTTGGTGAAGACCACCTCAACACCGGTGAGGCCCGTCTTCGGTTCCACGTCCACGGGGATGCCGCGGCCGTCATCGTGGATCTCCACGGAATTGTCCGCGTGCAGGATGATCTGGATGTCGTGGCCGAAGCCCGCCAGGGCCTCATCAACGGAGTTGTCGATGATTTCCCACAGGCAGTGCATCAGGCCGCGGGAGTCGGTGGAGCCGATGTACATGCCCGGCCTCTTGCGGACGGCTTCCAGGCCTTCCAGGACGGAGAGGTGCCGGGCGGTGTAATCAGAACTTGGTGCCACGGGTTGTGAACTCCTTCAGTGACGTAACAGCAGGCGCTTGCGGCGCCCTTCCTAGCCTAGTCGGCCCGGCCCCGAAGGCCGGTCTGCCACTCCTGGCAGAGCGTGTGGGCGGGGCCACTCGTGATGGTTTTGTGATCAGGTCAGCGCGCCTTGATGAATTCTTGCGGATACGCGTACAGCGAACTTGCCCCATCCTTGCGATGGAATTGCTACGAATACTGGTTACATAGACATACAGATCTACTAAGGAGGCCGAAATGACAACAGCAGTGGCAGACCGCACACTCAACGCACTGGACCGGTGCGATCGCTGCGGAGCGCAGGCATATGTCCGTGTTGTACTCGAGTCCTCCGGCGGGGAGCTGCTCTTCTGCGGCCACCATGCCCGCGCGGTCGAGTCAACGCTCAAGCCGTTGAGCTCCGACTGGCAAGACGAGACGGGCCGGCTTCACGAGAAAGCGCCCGTAACAATCGACTAGACCGCCAGGAATCTTTCAGGACCCCTCCGCCGGAGGGGTCCTGAACCTTTTTAAGCCGGGTTTGCCGGAGCCCCCGTGGCAAAAAGATGCGGGCCGCCGGGCGTCCATGATCCGTAGGATCGTCGACGCCGGGCGGCCCGCATCTCGTTGAACCGTGTCCCGGTCCGGCCTGTCCTAGTCCAGGTAGTCCCGGAGCACCTGCGACCGCGACGGGTGGCGCAGCTTGGACATGGTCTTGGATTCGATCTGGCGGATGCGCTCACGCGTGACGCCGTAGACCTTGCCGATTTCGTCTAAAGTCTTCGGCTGTCCGTCGGTCAGGCCGAACCGCATGGCCACCACGCCGGCTTCGCGCTCCGAGAGGGTGTCCAGCACCGAGTGCAGCTGCTCCTGCAGCAGCGTGAAGCTGACAGCATCCGCGGGAACCACGGCCTCGGAGTCCTCGATGAGGTCACCGAACTCCGAGTCGCCGTCCTCGCCGAGCGGGGTGTGCAGCGAAATAGGTTCGCGGCCGTACTTCTGGACCTCGACGACCTTTTCCGGGGTCATGTCCAGTTCCAGGGCCAGCTCTTCGGGCGTGGGTTCGCGGCCCAGGTCCTGAAGCATCTGGCGCTGCACACGGGCCAGCTTGTTGATGACTTCGACCATGTGCACCGGGATGCGGATGGTGCGGGCTTGGTCGGCCATGGCACGGGTGATGGCCTGGCGGATCCACCAGGTGGCGTACGTGGAGAACTTGAAGCCCTTGGTGTAGTCGAACTTCTCCACTGCACGGATCAGGCCCAGGTTGCCTTCCTGGATCAGGTCCAGGAACAGCATTCCACGGCCGGTGTAGCGCTTTGCCAGGGAGACCACCAGGCGGAGGTTGGCCTCCAGCAGGTGGTTCTTGGCGCGCTTGCCGTCGTGGATGACGAACTCAAGCTCGCGCTTGAACTTCGGGTCCATGGAGCCGTCATCGGCGTTGATCTTCTCTTCAGCGAAGAGCCCGGCTTCAATCCGGAGCGCAAGGTCAACTTCCTGCTCGGCGTTGAGCAGCGCAACCTTACCGATCTGCTTCAGGTAGTCCTTGACGGGGTCGGCAGTGGCGCCGGCGGACATGACCTGCTGGACAGGGGCGTCGTCGTCGTCGGCGTCGGAGTAGACGAACCCCTTGCCGGTGGCAGCTGTTGCTTCCTTGGCGGCGTTGATTTCACCGTCGTCGACGGCGTCCGGGCCGTCCAGGATGATGTCGTCGAGGTCTTCCTCGACGTCGTCCTCGTCGTCGGAGCCGCGGGCGGCTTTTCCGGCGGCTTCAGCAGCGGCCTTGGCGCCGGGCTTGGGCCCGCGCTTCTTGGGTTCAGGCCTGCCATCCCCATCACCGGCGGTGGCATCCTTGACAGCTTTGTTTGCTGCCCGCGTGGCTGCACGCTTGGCGTTCGTTGCAGCCTGCTTCTCCTCAGGGGACAAGTCGTCCTGGGCGGCGGGTTCCTTCTTCGCGGAAGACGGGGTCACAGAAAACCTTTCTAGCGGCGGTCTGTGGAATCACCATACGGGCAACACCACTATGACCCTGTCAAGTCCGTGATCAACATCAGGTGCAACCACGGCCGGCAGAGTCCTTAAGTAGAACTGCCGGGGCGGCTGTAATGTTCCCGAAAAGGGACCCATTACGTGCACCAGATTCACGGACCCAACCGGGTCTCGGCATCCATTGTCTCACGGTTTTCCCAAACGCGGCCGCACGCCTCCGCCCGCTCCCTGTCAGGCGGCATCAGGTCCAAACTTCTGCCAGGCAGCCTCCTTCCGCGCAGCCCAGCCGCAGAGAGTCCCCCGCCGGACAAGTTCGAGCAGGAGTTCAGCGAGCCGGTAACCGGGTTCTTCGTCCAGCGCCTGCCCCAGGTGCGCCGCTGCATACGAGCCACGTCCGCGGCACCACGAAATCCAGCCGCGCCCCGAGAGCGCCGCCGCGGCGGCCTGCCCGCCACCGGCTGCCAGCTGCTCCAGGACGCGGTCCAGGTTGTTCACACTGGTCCAGTCCGGCACGGGCGGCTCCAGGCCCAGCAGGACCTCGCCGTATCCCGGCACCGCGGACTTCGGATCCGGTGCCGATTCGGTCACGGCAGTCGCGGTGCCGGACCCGGTGTCCTCCAGACCAGCAGCTTCCTGCAGGCCGGCCGCCCGGGGACGCACTGGCGCCAGGCGGAATTCGGAGTCAAAAATCCCAAACTGCTCCGCGCCGGCGCGTGCGGCAGTCCTGCCCGCGGCGGCCATCACCAGCACCGCGTCCCGCCAGGAAGGTACGCGCAGTGATGAACGGAGGAAGCCCTGGACGAGCGGGTCGGCCGGGCACTGCCCGGAACGGAGCAGCGGTTCCCAGGAGTCAAGGAGCGCGTCGAACTGTTCCCTGCTGCCCCGGCGGAGATCCAGCGGGACCATCCACGCCGCTTCGGCTGCGCGCAGCCGGGTCGTGTCCTCCGAGGACATGGCGACAGGCGCGGGACGCTGTTCCTCGGGCGCCGGCCCGACGCTGCTGCCGCGGAAGACCATTTCGGCGTTAAGCCTGCTGTCCAGGATGTCACTGGTGGGACGGCCCGGCAGTGGGCAGCAGGATTGGTCTGTGCAATAGGCGTCGCGCCAGTACGAATCGCCCACATACCAGGCGTCCCGGACGGGCATCCCGGCGGTGCCAAGCGCTGCCTGCAGCGATGCCAACAGCCCTGTGTAGGTCTGGACCGAGCCCAGGCAGCCGTCCATCCAGCCCTCATTGGTGAAGAACACCAGCAACGAGGCGTCGGCGTGCCGGTCAGCGCGCAGGTAGTCCCGGACGGTGCCGGCAAACTTCTTCGGGTCCGCAAGGACCTCGGGGCCGGGCAGGTCAAGGCGGAGCGTGGCCCCGAGGCGTTTGCCCTGGAGTGCCATGGCCACCAGGCTGTCAGCCGGCCAATACCCGAGGGAGTGCGGAATGAACCCAAGGATGTCCTCGGGGCCGTGGACGGTGAGGTGTTCTGGAGGAGTCATGCCTCAAGCTTTGGCGCACCAGCAGCCAGGCGTCAGGGGCAACCTGCCTTAAGTGGAGAAAGCCCGGTGTGGAGGAACAGTGTCAGTCGTCGGCGGCGGGTGTCCGCTGCTTCTTCCGGGCCAGGTTTTCCCGCCGCTGCCGGGCGAGGGCCCGCAGGAGCGGCGGAACAACGACTCCTTGCGCCGCCATCTGCCGGCGCACCTTCCGCCGGGATGCCAGCGTCGCAAAGACGCCGATGCCGATGAGCAGGAACTGGACGCAGAGTGCGATCCGGAACGGTTCCAGCCCGTAGAGGACGCCGTTGGAGAACCCGCTGGCGTACAGGATGTCCAGCACCAGCCCGATCAGGAAAATCGCCACGAGCGCGGCGATGAAGCCGCCCACGTTGACGATGCCCGTGGCTGTGCCGATCCGGTGCGCCGGGTTGAACGTCCGGGCGAAGTCGAAGCCGATCATCGAACCGGGCCCGCCAATGGCCAGGACCACCACCAGCCCGGCCAGGAGCCACATCGGCGAGCGGCCCGGCATCAGCAGCACCGCGGCCCAGGCAGCTGCCGTCGCACCGGCGATGAGCAGGACCATGGTGGAACGCCGCAGCGGGTGCCGCGACACAAAGCGTCCGATGAAGGGGCCCACGGCCATGGCGGCGGCCACGTAGAGCGCCATCAGGGCTGCGACGGTTCCGGCGTCCAGTCCCTGGCCGGAGATGAGGAAGGGATAGCCCCAGGTCATGGCAAACACTGTGCCGCTGAACTGGATGGTGAAGTGGCTCCACATTCCCAGCCGGGTGCCCGGCTGGCGCCAGGCCCTCGCGAGCGAGGCTCCCGTGGCCTTGAGCCCCTGCTGCGCCTGGGGCCGCGGCGTGCCCGGCGGAACATCGAGCAGGAACAGGAGAACCAGTACGACGGCGAGCCCGGACATCCCTGCCAGCATCAGGAACGCCGGGGTCCAGCCGGCGGAATGCAGGACCAGGGCAAACGGGACGACGCTGAAAAGCTGCCCCAGCTGGCCTGACATTCCGGTCAGCTGCGTAACGAGGGGCACGCGCGCCGGGGCGAACCACAACGGAATCAGGCGGATGACCGAGATGAAGGTCATGGCATCGCCGGCGCCTACCAGCACCCTTCCCAGCACACCGCCGGGGATGCTGTCGGCGAACGCCAGCTGGAGCTGCCCGAGGCCCATCAGGACTGCGCCGCCGGAAATCATGGCCCGGGAGCCGAACCGGTCCACGAGGACGCCGACCGGGATCTGGAGCCCGGCGTAGACCAGGAGCTGGAGAACGGTGAAGAAGGAGATGGCCGAGGCGCTGGCGTGGAACCTCTCGGTGGCTTCAAGACCCACCACGCCGAAAGAGGTCCGCTGCGAGAGGGCTACCAGATACGCGAAAATTCCGATGGTCCATATCAGCCAGGCGCGGGGTGCAGTCACTCTCCCCATTATGCCCGGGCTGCCTTGCCCGCCGGGTGCGGGGCCGCCAGACGGACAGGCACGGGACGGCTACTGGCCGGGATTTTCCCGGGCGAGGTAGGCCTCGACGGCGGCACCCAGCTCGTCGCCGTTGGGCAGGTTGTCGTTCTCGTCGGCCAGCAGCGACCTGCGGACGGTCCCCTCCGCTTTCTCGTCGTAACGGGATTCGAGGCGTGAAACCACCTGCTGGACGTCCTCGGACGCATCGATCTGCTCGGCAATCTGGCGGCTGACTTCCCGGCCGGCTTCGCGGAGCCGGTCCGTGGGCAGCATCAGGGACGTCGCCGCGCCCAGGTATTCCAGGCCGGCCACGGCAGCCGTGGGGTATTCCGCCTCGGCGAGGTAGTGCGGAACGTGGATCACATAGCCGGCGACGTTGCGCCCGGCTTCGACGAGCCGGAGTTCCAGGATGTGGCCAACAGCCGCGGGGACTTCCACGGTGGGCTTCCATACCGAAATGCCCTCGATCAGGTCCGGCCGGTTTCCGTGGACGGTGACTCCGACCGGGCGCGTGTGCGGCACCGGCATGGGAATGGAGTGGATCCAGGTCACCAGGTTGACGTCCAGTTTTTCGGCGATGCCCACCACTGCGCGGGCGAAGCGCTCCCACTGGAGGTCCGGCTCAAAGCCGGCCAGCAGGAGGAACGGAAGGCCAAGGCCGTCCGTCAGCCTGTAGAGCGCGAGTTTTGGCGCCTGATAATCCTGCAGGTGGTCTTCCACGAACGAAACGTGGGGCCGCCGGGACCGGTAGTCGATGAGCTGGTCGGCGTCGAAAACCGCCACCGGCTCGGCGTCGAGGGTATCGAGCAGCTCGGCGTTGATCTGCTTAACAACATGCCCGGCGTCGGCAAACCCGGTAAACCCCATTACCAGGTTCAGGCCCCGGAGCGCCGGGCTGTTGAACAGCTCGATGTTGCTCGCATAGAGCGCATCGGGGTCCAGCAGGGAGCCGGAAATCCGTTCAAGCACGGCATGTTCCTTTCGTGGTTTCGGGTGGATACCTCGTACAACGCCCCGGGCCACCGCGGCATTCCACCTGGTGGTGTGTTGCAAGTCTCAGATGATTCCGCTGCGGCGGCGCAGACGGGCTACGATCGGAACTGGCCTGCCGGACGGGCTTGCGACGCCCCGGCGGAGTCCCAGGCCCACCGCAGCTTCGGTTTCCATGGCAGGACGCCAAACATGCATTCCTGCCCGAACAATCTTTGAGAATTGAGGACTGATCCCTATGGTCAAGAATACTGAAATCAACCTTAGTACCCTCTCGCGGGACCTTAAGAAGGCCCCCAGTGACGCCGTTGTCATCGGGGTGGGCCAGGGACCGGACGGCCCCGTCCTCCTGGAGAATCCGCTGACGGCCAAGTCCGCCGAAGCATTGGCCGACTCCCTGAAGGTCCTGGGCGTCACGGGCGCCGCCGACCAGGTGGTCCGGCTCCCCGGCCTCCCTGAAACCGGCGCCGGCGTCCTCGTCCTCGCCGGTGTGGGCAAGGTGGGCGCAGACCTCGCCCTCGCCGGGGAAGCGCTCCGCCGGGCGGCAGGTTCCGCCGTGCGCCAGCTTGCCGGCTTCACCACTGTGGTTCTGGCACTTCCGACGGCGGGTGTCTCCGATGTCGCGGCAGTCGCCGAGGGTGCCGCGCTGGGTTCCTATGCCTTCACTGAATACCGCTCCTCCAAGGACGGCCTGAAGGACCCGGTCAGCAACGCCGTGATCTACACGGATATTGCCGGCGGTCCGGAACTGCGTTCGGCCCTGGTGCGGGCCGGCCTGATCGGCAAAGCGGTCAACGCCACCCGGTCGCTGGTCAACCAGCCGCCCAGCCACCTGTACCCGGAGTCGTTCGCCGAGGCCGCCAAGGAACTGTCCAAGGGACTGCCCGTCAAGGTGACCGTCTGGGACGAAAAACGCCTGGAAAAGGAAGGCTTCGGCGGCATCATGGGCGTGGGCAAGGGCTCCACCCGGCAGCCCCGCCTGGTGAAGGTCGAATACGCCCCCGCGAAGGCGACTGCAAAGATCGCCCTGGTCGGCAAAGGCATCACCTTCGACACTGGCGGCATCTCCATTAAGCCCGCCCTGGGCATGGGCGACATGAAGTCCGACATGGCGGGCGCCGCCGTCGTCCTTAACACTGTGCTGGCGATCGCCGGCCTTGGCTTGCCGGTCAAGGCCACCGCGTGGCTCTGCATTGCCGAAAACATGCCCTCGGGTGCCGCTTCGCGGCCCGCGGACGTCCTGACGATGTTCGGCGGCAAGACCGTCGAGGTGCTGAACACCGATGCTGAGGGCCGCCTGGTCATGGCGGACGGCATCGTCGCGGCGAGCCGGGAATTCCCGGATGCCATCATCGACGTGGCCACGCTCACCGGCGCGCAGCTTATTGCGCTCGGCAACCGCACGGCAGGCGTGATGGGGTCCGACAGCGTCACCGGCCCGCTCAAGGCCGCGGCTGACCGCGCGGGCGAACTGGTCTGGCCCATGCCGCTGCCTGAAGAGCTGCGCCCCAGCCTGGATTCCCAGGTGGCGGACCTGGCCAACATCGGCGAACGCCACGGCGGCATGATGACCGCTGCCGTTTTCCTGCGCGAGTTTGTGGGTAAGGGTAAGGACGGGGAGCAGATCCCCTGGGCCCACGTGGACATCGCCGGGCCTTCCTTCAACAACGGGAGCCCCTACGGCTACACCCACAAGCAGGGCACGGGCTGCACGGTCCGCACGCTGGTGGCCTACGTGGAGGACCTCCTGGGCGCCACCGCCTGACCAGCCTGCTGACGTGCCGCGCGGCTTTGTGACACTGGGGTGATTCCTTGAACACAAAGCCGCGTGACACTCACCACAAGCGCTCCACAAACACGGTGGCAAGGTGGAGCATGGATAAGTGGTTCGCTAAGGTGAACCACGGTAGTCACAAATGCAAGAGAACCTGCCTGCTGGCATAATCACGGCAGTACAAGTTCCAAGACCAGATGATGCGTACTCTCGCGTCATCGTTCACGCGAGGGAGCGTCTAAGTGGCCGATCAGGCAACTGCGCAAGAATTCGACATCCTGGTACTCGGTGGCGGCAGCGGCGGATACGCCGCCGCCCTGCGGGCCGTACAGCTTGGCTTCACCGTCGGCCTCGTGGAGAAGGGAAAGCTGGGCGGCACATGCCTGCACAACGGCTGCATCCCCACGAAGGCACTGCTGCACTCGGCCGAACTGGCCGACCACGCCCGTGACTCCGCCAAGTACGGCGTGAATGTCACCCTTGACGGCATCGACATCACTGCCGTCAACGCCTACAAAGACGGCATTGTTGCCGGCAAGTTCAAGGGCCTCCAGGGCCTGATCAAGTCCAAGGGCATCACCGTCATCGAAGGTGAAGGCAAGCTCCAGGGCACCGACACCGTTGTGGTGAACGGCACCGCCTACAAGGGCAAGAACATCGTCCTCGCCACCGGCTCCTACTCCCGCTCACTCCCGGGACTGGAAATCGGCGGCCGCGTCATCACCTCCGACGAAGCCCTGAAGATGGACTCCATCCCCAAGAGCGCCATTGTGCTCGGCGGCGGCGTCATCGGCGTCGAGTTCGCGTCTGTCTGGAAGTCCTTCGGCGTCGACGTCACCATCGTCGAAGGCCTGCCGTCCCTCGTGCCCAACGAGGACACCACCATCGTCAAGAACCTGGAGCGTGCCTTCAAGAAGCGCGGCATCAAGTTCTCCACCGGCATCTTCTTCCAGGGTGTTGAGCAGAGCGACACCGGCGTCAAGGTCACCCTCGTGGACGGCCAGACGTTCGAGGCTGAATACCTCCTGGTCGCCGTTGGCCGCGGTCCCGTCACCGCCAACCTCGGCTACGAAGAAGCGGGCGTCACCATCGACCGCGGCTTCGTCATCACCAATGAGCGCCTCCACACCGGTGTTGGCAACGTCTACGCGGTCGGCGACATCGTCCCCGGCGTGCAGCTTGCCCACCGCGGTTACCAGCAGGGCATTTTTGTGGCCGAGGAGATCGCAGGCCTGAAGCCTGTCATCGTCGAGGACGTCAACATCCCCAAGGTCACCTACTGCGAACCTGAAATCGCGACCGTGGGCTACACCGAGAAGGCCGCCAAGGAAAAATTCGGCGACGACCAGATCCAGATCCAGGAGTACAACCTCGCCGGCAACGGCAAGAGCTCCATCCTGGGCACCGGTGGCCTCGTGAAACTCGTCCGCCAGAAGGATGGCCCCGTAGTGGGCGTCCACATGATCGGCTCCCGCATGGGCGAGCAGATCGGTGAAGCCCAGCTCATCGTGAACTGGGAAGCATACCCGGAGGATGTGGCCCAGCTGCTGCACGCCCACCCCACCCAGAACGAGGCACTGGGCGAGGCCCACCTCGCCCTGGCAGGCAAAGCCCTTCACGGCTAAGCAGCCCCGCAATACAACAGGGCTTAGTGCACCGGGCATGATCCGCCGGGTGCACTAAGCTCGAACAAGCCAGCAATCATCCGCACAAAAAGATCAATAAGGAGAACGGGGACGACATGTCTGAATCCGTTAACTTGCCCGCCCTCGGTGAGAGCGTCACCGAAGGAACCGTCACCCGCTGGCTCAAGCAGGTAGGTGACCGGGTAGAGGTGGACGAGCCGCTGCTCGAGGTTTCCACCGACAAAGTAGACACTGAAATCCCCTCTCCCATAGCCGGCGTTATCGAGGAAATCCTCGTTGCCGAAGATGAGACCGCCGAAGTCGGCGCTCCGTTGGTTCGCATCGGTGATGGTTCAGGATCCGCAGCCCCGGAGGCAGCAGCGCCGGCCGAAGAAGCTCCCGCCGCCGCCGCCGAAGAAGCCCCCGCCGAAGAGGCCCAGGCCGCACCGGCTGAAGAGGCTCCCGCTGCTGCCCCCGCGGCAACCGGCGGCGAAAGCCACGAGGTCACCCTCCCGGCCCTCGGCGAAAGCGTCACCGAAGGCACCGTCACCCGCTGGCTGAAGGCAGTAGGCGACTCTGTCGAGGTGGACGAGCCCCTCCTCGAGGTCTCCACCGACAAGGTCGACACCGAGATCCCCTCCCCTGTCGCGGGAACGCTGCAGGAAATCCGGGTCAACGAGGACGAAACCGCCGAGGTTGGTTCCGTCCTGGCCGTCATCGGTTCCGGTGCCGCTGCCCCCGCGGCAGCGCCCGCCGCCGCTCCGGCCCCGGCCGCCGAGGCGAAGGCCGAAGCCCCGGCTCCGGCTCCCGCTGAAGCCCCCAAGGCTGAAGCACCCAAGGCTGAAGCACCCAAGGCGGAGGCTCCGAAGGCTGAGGCTCCGAAGGCAGCGGCTGAGGCCGCACCGGCCGCGTCGGGCTCCGAGTCCGGCTATGTCACTCCCCTGGTCCGCAAGCTCGCCAACCAGCAGGGTGTGGACATCTCCTCGCTGTCCGGCACCGGTGTTGGCGGCCGCATCCGCAAGCAGGACGTGATCGCCGCAGCAGAAGCCAAGGCTGCTCCCGCCGCCGCTGCGGCCGCACCGGCAGCATCACCTGCCCCCGCCGGCCCGGCTGCGTCCTCCCTGCGCGGAACCACGCAGAAGGCTCCCCGCATCCGCCAGGTCATCGCCCGCCGCATGCGCGAGTCCCTCGAGGTCTCCACCCAGCTCACGCAGGTGCACGAAGTGGACATGACCAAGATCGCCAAGCTGCGACTCAAGGCCAAGAACTCGTTCCAGGCCCAGAACGGCGTCAAGCTCACCTTCCTGCCGTTCATTGCCAAGGCAGTGGCCGAGGCCCTCAAGCAGCACCCGAAGCTCAACGCTGCGTACGACGAGGACAAGCAGGAAATCACTTACCACAACGCCGAGCACCTGGCGATCGCCGTGGACACTGACAAGGGCCTGCTGGTTCCGGTCATCTCCGACGCCGGCAACCTGAACCTGGCCGGCCTGGCCGGCAAGATCGCCGACGTCGCAGGCCGTACCCGCGACGGCAAGATCGGTCCTGACGAACTGTCCGGCGGCACGTTCAGCATCACCAACATCGGTTCGGTCGGCGCCCTGTTCGACACCCCGATCATCAACCAGCCGCAGGTGGGCATCCTGGGCACCGGCGCGATCGTCAAGCGTCCCGTAGTGGTAGCCGACGAGAACGGTGACGACTCGATCGCCATCCGCTCCATGATGTACCTGTCCCTGACGTACGACCACCGCCTGGTGGACGGCGCAGACGCAGGCCGCTTCCTGCAGACCCTGAAGGCCCGCCTTGAAGAAGGCGCCTTCGAGGCTGACCTGGGGCTCTAACCTCAGGGCCGGAACGTACGACGGCGGTGCACGCACCGGTGGGAAACCGCCGGAACGCGTGCGCCGCCGTCGTGGTTTAAGTGCCCGGCGGCAACCGCGGATGCGACACACAGGGCGGCACGGCCAGCCTTACTACATGGCGTAGAACGTCTGGCTAGACTGTTGCCATGATTATCGTCTACAACATCATGGTCTTCCTGCACATCGTCGGCGCCGCCATGATCGTCGGCATCTGGATCGGCAACATGAAGAAGCCCACGGTCCACCCCCGGCAGTTCGACGGCGCGGCGCTGCAGCTCATCACCGGCATCGTGATGATGGGGCTGATCCCGGCCCTGGACATGGACGCGAACTACTTCAAGCTGGGCATCAAGTTCGCGATCGCGCTGGCCGTGGGCGTCCTGGCCTTCATCGGACGCCGCAAGTACAAAAAGGGCGAGGACATCAGCAAGGGCCTCGCCCACAGCGTGGGCGGGCTGGCGCTCCTCAACGTGGCCATCGCCACCTTGTGGAACTGACCCCTCAACCACCACGACGGCGCCGCTCCCCTTGCCCGGGAGCGGCGCCGTCGCTGTTTGATCACCGCTGTTTGATCACCGCCGGTGGTCAGTCCGCAGCGATGCAGAACTCGTTTCCCTCGGGGTCGTGCATGACCACCCAGTGGAAGTCGGCGATGTTGTGCCGCTCCACGAAGGCGGCGCCCAGCGACTCGGCGTGGGCACGGATGGCTGACGCATCGGGTCCGTGGATGTCCAGGTGGAGGCGGCGGCGTCCTTCGGTGGCATCCGGCACTTTCTGGAAAGCAAGACGGGGAGCTCCCGGAGTGGCTGGCGCCAGCCAGAGGAAGTCACCGGACCGGGAGGAAACCGGGGTCCCCAGGAGCGAGGACCAGAATCCCGCCAAACGCTCGGGATCCTCGGCATTGACCATAATGGTCGCGATCCGGGCCTGCGGGGCGGCGGTGTTTTCATCCATGGTCCACATCCTAGGCGGTCACAATCCACTGAGAGCGGACAGCCCGTGCATGGGCGCCGCAGAGTCCCTAGGATGGGAACCGGCGGGGCCCTGGCAGGAGCCGGCCCCGGTTCGAATCTACCTTTGAGGAGTGGACATGGCTGCAACACGCACCGCACACACAGTATGGAACGGCGACCTGATTTCCGGTTCGGGTCAGACCACGCTGGACAGCTCAGGCCTGGGCACGTTCGACGTCACCTGGAAGGCGCGCACCGAAGCAGCCGAAGGCAAGACCAGCCCGGAAGAACTGATCGCAGCCGCCCACGCCAGCTGTTTCTCGATGGCGTTCAGCCACGCCCTTGCCGGGGCCGGCCACGCTCCGGAGGAAATCAACACCAAAGCCGCCGTGACGTTCGTTCCCGGCACGGGCATCACCGGCAGCCACCTGACCATGTCCGCCAAGGTTCCCGGCATCTCCGAAGAAGAGTTCCAGAAGATCGCCGCAGAAGCCAAGGTAGGCTGCCCCGTCTCCGGCGCGCTGGCCAGCATCGACATCACCCTGGATGCGACCCTGGAGTCCTGATCCAGACACGCAGCGGCGCTGTTGGCAGCTGCAAACACTAGGCCCTGCTCCCGCCGGATTACCGGCAGGATCAGGGCCTATTGCGTTCCCGCAGCCTTTTGGGGCTCCGGGCGGGGCGTCAGTCGCCGTGCCGCCGCGCGGGCAACGGAGCGGGCTTGAGCCGGCGGTAGCCTTCGCGGACGGGCGGGCGGTCCGTGGGCAGTTCCTGGACCATCTCCTTCAGTGCGCCGATCCCGTATTCCAGCTGGGGATCCTGGCCGGCCGCATACGCGTGCGGCGGGTAGGCCACCTCGATATCCGGGTCCACACCGTAGTTTTCGACGCTCCAGCCCACACCTCCGCCGAACCAGGTGGCGTACCGGGGCTGGGTCACGCCGGTGCCGTCCGCAAGTGAGTACCTGTTGTCGATCCCGACGACGCCGCCCCAGGTGCGAGTACCGATCACCGGGCCGATGCCGCGGAGTTTCGAGACCTGGGTGATGATGTCGCCGTCGGACCCGGCGAATTCATCAGCGAGGACAATCACCGGTCCGCGCGGGGCGTGGTGCGGGTAGGTGCGGGGCGCCTCGCCGCGGGGCATGCTCCAGCCGGTGACCTTGCGGCCGATCAGTTCCGCAACCAGCTGGGACGTGTGCCCGCCGCGGTTGCGCCTGACGTCCACGATCAGCCCGTCCAGCGCCGTTTCGGTGTCGAGGTCCCGGTGCAGCTGGGCCCAGCCGTTGGCCATCATGTCCGGAATGTGCAGGTAGCCGAACGCACCGCCCGATGCCTCGCGCACCGTACGCCGGTTCGCGGCAACCCATTCCTGGTAGCGCAGCCGCTCCTCGTCCTTGACCGGGACCACGGCGATGCGCCGCTGGATCCCGGCGTCAGGGCCGTGGCCGGGACCGTTGCTGAGCGTGAGCTCAACGGCGCGGCCCGCCGCGCCCACCAGCTGCATGGCCGGCGTCACCGTTGCGGAGAGCGGGACCCCGTCGATGGCCAGCAGCAGGTCCCCCGCCTTGGCGCCGGCGCCGGGGCGGGTCAGCGGGGACGTTGCCAACGGATCCGAGGACTCGCCGGCCAGGATCCGGGTGATCTCCCATCCGGCGGCCGTGAAGGCAAGGTCGGCGCCCAGGCGCCCCTGGCCGTTGCTGCCGTTCTCCGTCACCGCGGCAGGCCGGACGTACGCGTGCGACGTCCCCAGCTCGCCGTGAAGTTCCCAGAGCAGGTCCACGAGGTCGTCATGGGAGCCAAGCCGGTCCACGAGGGGGCGGTAGCGCTTATGGACCGAGTCCCAGTCCTGGCCCGCCATGTCTTCGGCCCAGAAAAAGTCGCGCTGCAGGCGCCAGGCTTCGTCGAACGCCTGGCCCCAGACGCTGAGCGGGTCCATCATCACCCGGATGCGGCCCAGGTCCACCTTGACCAGCTGCCCGGACTCCTCGTCGGCCTTCGCACCCGACGGGACGACGCTGACCTTCTTGTCGCGGACCAGGACAACCTTCTTGCCATCCCCCGAAAGCCGGTAGCTGTCCAGGGCGTCCACCAGGGTCACCGCTTTCCGGCGGGCAAGGTCGAAGCGGACCAGGCTGGGCGGCGTGTCCTTGTCCTCCTGGCTGGCCTTGCCGTCGCCGGTGACACCGGTGAGGGCCCAATCCAGCCAGAGGAGGGCGCCGTCCGCGGCCCGGAGCGAGGAGTAGTTGCCCTGCGGGACCGGCACGCCAATGACCCGGTGTGCCAGGCCTTCCGCATCTACCCGTACTTCCGGGACGCCGGCGGGGTCCGTGCCCTCCGGCTCAACGGCTGCGCCGTCCAGGTCGATGGCCGGGCCAAACGGGGACGGAGTATCGGCGGCCAGGGCCACCAGGTAGGGCTTGATGGGGCTGGGGAACGACAGGTCGAAGGAGTGGCCGTCGTACACCGGGTCGAAGCTGCGGTTGGAGAGGAAGGCAAGGAACTTGCCGTCCGGCGTGAAGCTGGGCGATTTGTCGCAGAACCGGCCGTCAGTGACCTCAACCACCGCGGCTTCCTTGGCTCCGGTCTGGACCAGCCGAAGCCTGCTGCGCGAACCGAACGACGTGACAGGTTCAGACCAGGCCAGCCACCGTGAATCGGCTGACCAGCTCAGTTCCGAAATGGTGCCCTCGCCGATGCTGGCCACGAGGGAGAGTTCACCGGTGGCGGTGTCCGCGACGTAGACGTCGCCGAAGGACGTACCCACTGCAAGCCACCGGCCGTCGGGGCTCGCTTCCATGGAGCTGGCGCGGGCGGGCTTGGAGAACGCGATGCGAGTGGGTGCCGTGCCCGTGGTGGGTTCCGCCGTCCCGTCAGCAACGGGTGCGACGTCGGCGCGTGAGTCATCGCCCACCGGGGCTGTGACCGGCGCGGCCGGGGCTGCCGCGGCGGCCGTGCCTGCTGCCGGCACCGGCCGCGGCAGCGCAGCCACGTCATCGTCGGCAGGCGCGTCAGCAGGCACCGGTGCGGGTGCCACGTCAGCTGCCGGGGCCAGGCCGGGTACCGGCGCAGCGATCTCCTTGATGTACAGCGCCTCGACGCCGTCGTGATCGGCGATGTACGCGAGGCGTCCGCCGTGGAGCGGCCTGGGGAGCCGTGCGCGGACTCCGGGCGCGGCCTCAACCACGCGGGAGGGACCGTCCTTGTGGCGGAGCCAGTGGATGGTGCCGTGGGCCTCGACGGCGCTGGCGGAGCCGGTCGCATCCGGAACCACCGCCCCGAGGTGCTTCTCTGTCTTCAGCAGGGCGGGGCGCCGGGACTGGGAGGCCGAGCCGAGGGAGATGTCCAGCCGCACGGCGTCCGAACGCAGGTCGTGGAGGACCCAGAGTTCGCCTGCGGACTCGAACACGATCCGCTGCCCGTCGGTGGCTGCATGCCGGACGTAGAAGTCCTCATGGTCGGTGTGCCTGCGCAGGTCGCCGCCGCCCGGCAGGACCGAGTAAAGGTTCCCGAACCCTTCGTGGTCGGACAGGAAGGCAATCCGCCCGTCCACCCACATGGGATCGGTGAGGTTGCCGTCCAGCTCCGGGACCAGGCGTTCGAACTCCCCGTTGCCATCGGAATCGATCCAGAGCTTTCCTGCGGTGCCGCCGCGGTAGCGCTTCCACCAGGCCGGCTCGCGGGACAGGACGCTGGCAAGGACTACGGGGCGTTCGTCGCCGACTTCAGGCCCGAAGGCCACTGATTCCACCGGGCCGAACGGCAGCTCCTCGGCCCAGCCGCCGTCCACCGGAACGCTGTAGGCGTACGTGTGCCGGCTCTCGGCCTGGCGGAAGGCGCTGGTGACCAGTGCTGCGCCGCCGGCGGTAAATCCCTTCACCCGGGTGCTGGCGTGGCCGAAGTAGGTCAGCTGGCGGTAGCCGCCGCCGTCCACCTCCGCTGTCACTACCTCGGGCGCCGTCCCTTGGACGACGGTCCAGACCAGCCGCTTGCCGTCCGGCGTGAAGCGGGGGTTGCGGGCGGGGAGCTGGAGGGAGGAGACACGCCATGCCCGTCCTCCGCCAAGGGGCGCGATCCAGACGTCGTCCTCGGCCACGAAGGTGACCAGATCGCCGTGCACATGCGGGAATCGGAAGTAGCTCGAAGAGGTCATCAGTCGATCATAGTCAACTCACCGGGCCCCCTGGCGGAGGTGCCGCGGGATGCCGGGCATGGTGAGATGGATCATGCGCATCGTCATTGCCGGGGCCTCCGGGCTCATTGGAACCCACCTGTCCGCCGCCCTGAAGCATGCCGGCCACGAGGTGGTCACCCTGGTCCGGCGCGCACCCTCTTCGACGGCGGAAATCGGCTGGGATCCGTCGGCCCGCCGCCTCGACCCGGCCGCCCTGGCCGGTGCCGGCGCCGTGATCAACCTCTCCGGGGCGGGCATCGGTGACCGGCCGTGGACCCGCCGCCGGATTGAGGAACTGTTCAGATCCCGACTGGACGCCACCGGAACGCTGACGCATGCGATGCACCAGCTTGATGTCCCGCCGCCCACCTTCATCAGCCAGTCCGCGTCCGGATACTACGGCGACGCCGGAAGCACGGTGCTCAACGAGGACACAAAAGCCGGAACCGGCATCCTCTCCAGGCTGTGCGTCGAATGGGAGGCAGCCGCGCATGCTGCTCCCGCGGGCGTGCGCGTGGTGACGCCACGCACCGGTGTGGTTTTCAGCCGCTCGGGCGGGGCCTTGGGCAGGCTCCTCCCCCTGCTCCGCTGCGGGATCGGCGGTCCGCTGGGCCACGGCGGGCAGTACTGGCCGTGGGTGACGCTGCCCGATGTTTCCTCGGCGTTCCAGTTCCTGGTCGAGTCGCAGCACACAGGACCGGTCAATGTCTGCGCCCCCGAAAGCGCTGACGTTAATTCCCTGATCTCAGCACTGGCGGCTGCCCTGCATCGTCCGGCCATCCTGCGGGTGCCGGCACCGGTCCTGAGGCTGGTCCTGGGGAAGCTGGCCGATGAGCTGCTGTTGCCAAGCCAGCGTATGGACCCGAAAATCCTGGCCGATGCCGGGTTCGGCTGGGAGCACGCCTCGGTGGCGCGTGCGGCAGCGTGGATAGCGTCCTGACCTCGTCTGCAGGGCCTCCGGACCGGGATCTTCGACTTGGCACGCCCGCACTGGGTGCCCGGTCACGGCCCCGGAAGAATCTCGGCAACCCGCCATTTGCCGTCCACCTGCACCAGCACGAGCCGGAGTTGCTGTGGCGGGGCGGCGAGGCCCGTGGCCACCAGCCCTCCTGAGCGGTCGTGTTCCTCATAGGCTGATGCCGCCGAGGTGACTGCTACCACCGCCCGGCTTTCGTCGTTGTCGGGTTGGACGCTCACGTCGGTCAGGATGCTCGCGAAGCCGGCCAGGACATGGCCGGATTCACGGAGCGGGCCGGCGATGCGCCCGTCCGCGGCGGACGCCGTCGAGCCTTGCACATTGACCTGGTCCAGCAGGTCCAGCTGCCCCGAGCTGAAGGCCAGCGAGCGCAGCGAGGCGAGGCCCTGGACGGCCTCAGCCGGGTCCGCCGAGCCCAGCTGCGCCGTTACCGTGTCCGGGATCCGGACGTCGGCCAGCCCGGCGCTCCGGCTCTCCTGGGCCCGGCTGCCCTGGCTCTGGCTGTCCCCACTGCCCGCCAGCACGTGGTCCGGACCAGCCGGCGCCGTACCGCCCGGGACAGCGAACCACCACGCTGCCGCCAGGACCGCAAGCAACGCCGTGGCGGAAAGGACCCGCGACCCGTTCACGGGCCGCCGTCGGGCTGGCCGAACATGCCGGCCGCCCGGCCGTGCCGGTTCTGCGCCTGCAGTGTTTCCGCCGGCTGGTGGCGGATCTGTGCTGATGTGAGGTGCAGTGCCTGACGCTGCGCCGCTGATCCGCGGCGGGCGTTCCGCTCCGCCGTCGCCGTCGCCGTCGCCGGGAAAGGGCAGCACCTGCCGGGCGCCGATGACACCGGACCAGCGGGAGGTGGACATCCGCCGCCGCCACGCATGAAGCGACTCCCGTACCCCGGAGCCTGAACGCTCGGGAAGCGGACGGCGCGTCAGGAGTTCCGGCAGCACCGTTGGGTGCGCTGATCCGGCCAGGTCAACAGGGAGCGGGGCGGCACTGCGGTAGACCGCGGCGGCCAGCTCTACGGCCGTGGGCCTGAGCCGCCGGTCTTCGTTGAGGCCTGCCTCCAGGGCTGCGGCGAGTTCCGCCGGAACGCCCGGAAGGATCAGCGGCAGCGGCGGCCGGTCCGACGTCCGGCCGGGGATATCCCCGGTGAGGCAGTACCAGCCCAGCGCGGCAACGGAATAGACGTCCCGCTCGGGTTGCAGCCCTGCCCGCACCGCATCCACCGGCGCCGGATCCATGAATCCCCGGGTGCCGTGGCCCGGCACGGCAGCGACGTCCCCTACCATCCGGGCAATGCCGACGTCGGCCAGCAACGGTTTGCCGTGGCTGGTGAACAGCACATTGCCCGGTGACACATCCGAGTGGGTAAAGCCGTTGGCATGCAGGTACCCCAGTACCTGGGCAATCGGCGTCAGTACCGTCACCGTCTCGCCGATGCTGAGCTTTCCACGGCTGGCCACGAGCTGGGCCAGGGAGCCGCCTGGCGCATAGTCCACCAACAGCCCGAGTCCGTCGCGGGAGCCCACCACGATGCGGAGCACGTCGTGGGCCTTCACGAGGTGCTGGTGGTCCAGCGCGGACAGGATCCGGATTTCCCGCCGGACGCCACTTTCGACGGCGGCGTCCGGCGCGGCGTCCGGCGCGTTGTCCGGCGCCGAACCCGGCGGCGGGGCCCCGGGCACAAAACACTTCAGGGCAAAGTCCGTGCCCGTGCGCTCATTGGTCACAAGCCAGACGGTGGAGCTCCCGCCCCGGCCCAGCTCGCGTCCCACGGTATAGCCGGGCACCTCCGGAACTGCTGAATCAGCCATGGCTTATGTCTAGCGGAATCCGGCCGGCGCCGCAGAAGTTATCCACAGGCGGGAGCCGGACCGGGCCAGCACCTGCGTGCTGCGGCGATGAGAGCTTGGACACTAAATCGGGAGCAGCGCTGGCCGGGGTCTAAGCTGGATGCCATGACTCTTGAGTTTTCCACGCTGGGTCTTGCACCGGATTTCGTTGATTACATGTTGGGCTGGGACCGCCAGCGCGAACTCCATGACAAAGTAGTCGCTGCCGAGGCGCCCAGCACAGTCCTCATCCTTGAACACGCCGCTGTCTACACTGCCGGCAAACTCACCGAAGAACACGAGCGCCCGATGGACGGCACGCCCGTCGTGGCAGTGGACCGCGGCGGCAAACTCACCTGGCACGGCCCAGGCCAGCTGATCGCCTATCCAATCCTCAAGCTGAAGAACAGGTCAGGCATCCGCGACTACGTGGAACGGCTCGAAGCCGTCATGATCGCCGTCATAGCTGACTACGGCATCAAGGCTGAGCGCATCAAGGGACGCGCCGGGGTGTGGATCAAGGCTGACGGCAAGGGCCCGGACCGGAAGATCGCCGCCATCGGGATCCGCGTCCTGGACGGGGTCACAATGCACGGGATCGCCATCAACTGCAACAATGATCTGGCACCCTATGCCCAGATCATTGCCTGCGGCATCACCGACGCCGGCGTCACCACGATGTCCATCGAAGCCGGCAAAAACATCGCCCCCGGCGATATCGCGGACCGGCTCGCGGAAGAATTCCGCAAGCACGAAGAAGCACTCGTATCAAGCCCCGAAGGAGCTCTACTGTGACACTGGCACCAGAAGGCCGGAAGATGCTGCGCATTGAGCAGCGAAATGCGGCCACTCCGGTGGAGCGCAAGCCGGATTGGATCAAGGCCAAGGTCCAGATGGGCCCGGAATTCGTCCAGCTCAAGAACCTGGTCAAAAAGGAAGGCCTCCACACGGTGTGTGAAGAGGCCGGCTGCCCCAACATCTTCGAATGCTGGGAAGACAAGGAAGCCACCTTCCTCATCGGCGGTTCCGAGTGCACGCGCCGTTGCGACTTCTGCCAGATCGATACGGGCAAGCCCTCCCCCGTGGACATGTTCGAACCCACCAAGGTGGCCCGCTCCGTCCAGGCGATGCAGCTGCGCTACGCCACCGTTACGGGTGTGGCCCGCGACGACCTCGCCGACGAGGGTGTCTGGCTCTATGCCGAGACGGTCCGCAAGATCCACGAGCTCAACCCGGGTACCGGCGTCGAGCTCCTGATCCCTGACTTCTCCGGCAAGCCCGAGCACATCGAGGCGATCTGCGATTCCAAACCTGAGGTCTTCGCGCACAACGTCGAAACCGTGCCGCGGATCTTCAAGCGCATCCGTCCGGCCTTCCGCTACGACCGCTCCCTGGACGTCATCACCCAGGGCCGGAACCTGGGCATGGTGACCAAGTCCAACCTGATCCTGGGCATGGGCGAAACCCGTGAGGAAATCTCCGAGGCGCTCCGGGACCTGCACGAGGCGGGCTGCGACCTGATCACCATTACCCAGTACCTGCGCCCCTCCGAACGCCACCTCCCGGTGGACCGCTGGGTCAAGCCGCAGGAATTCGTGGACCTCCAGAACGAGGCCGACGAGATCGGATTCCTCGGTGTTATGTCAGGACCGCTGGTCCGCTCCTCCTACCGTGCCGGACGCCTCTGGGCCACCGCAATGCGCAAGAAGGGCTGGGAAATCCCCGCCGAACTCGCGCACATCGAGTCTTCAGGCACCACCCGCCAGGAAGCCAGCTCGCTGCTCGCAACGCATTCCTGACCACACAGCTGGAGTGCCTGAGGGCCGGCACCGGGTGTTATCCGGCGTCCGGCCCTCAGGCATAAATCACGTAGAATTAAGGCACTATGGCGAAATCCCCTGATTCCAGCAACTCCACTCCGGCGGCCTCAGACGCCCCGAAGCGTGGCCTCTTCTCGCGCAAGCCAAAAGAAGCGAAGGTCAAGAAGCCCAGCCGGCTCAAGCAGATCGGCGAAGTCTTCAACATGACCCGCCGCCACGACCCCATGGTCCCGTGGCTGATGCTGCTGGTGTTCCTGGGCGTTGTGGCCGTCAGCTTCCTGGTGGGCTTCTGGCTGGACAACTGGATTACCGGCCTGATCATCGGCATTCCGCTGGGCCTGCTCGGGGCAACCCTCATCCTGTCCCGGCGCGCAGAACGGGCAGCCTTTGCCCAGATCGAAAACCAGCCGGGTGCCTCCGGCGCGGCTTTGGGCACACTGAAGCGCGGCTGGATCACCGAGGACCAGCCCGTCGCGGTGAACCCCCGCACCCAGGACGCCGTGTTCCGCGCCATCGGCCGCCCGGGCGTTGTCCTGGTCAGCGAGGGCCCCAGCCACCGGGTCAAGCCGCTGGTTGAAGCCGAGCGCAAGCGCCTCGCACGGATCCTGCCGAACGTCACGGTCCACGTGATCGAGAGCGGCCGCGGCGAGGGCCAGGTCCCCATCAGCCAGGTGGCCAAGAACATGGGCAAGCTGAAAAAGGAACTCACCAAGCTTGAGGTCAACGCCGTGTCCAAGCGGATTTCCTCTCTGGGCAAGGGCCTCCCTATCCCCAAGGGCATCGACCCCTACAAAGCGCGTCCCAACCGCGGACGCTAGGACACATGGAGCCGTCCCGGTTCCGGCCCAGGCCGGCACCGGGACGGTTTTCATTTGGGCGCCTGGCCGCCACCAACACAGAGATTGGAAATCAATGAACATGCCGCTGAAAACCGTCGTCATCCGCGCTTTCCGGATCCTCGCGGTCGCCGAGGCCTTCAGCTGGGCGGCGCTGCTGACCGGCATGTATTTCAAGTGGATCGCCAAGACAACCGAGCTGGGTGTGGAGATCGCCGGACCCATCCACGGTGCGCTCTTCGTCGGCTACGGACTTGCTGCACTCGCGCTGTGGCGGATCCAGCGCTGGCCGTTCGGAGTGGCGTTTTTTGCCGGCGTATCAGCCGTCTTCCCGTTCGCCTTTGAACGCTGGGCCGGAAAGCGCGGCTACCTCACCGAGGGCGCCCGCCCACGCGCCGACGCGAAGGAAACGGCGGGGGTCTAGGGTACGTTCGGCTATCGCCGGATCAGGACCGTGTTCATTGCCTTGTCGTGAAGGCCGCGGTGGTCAGGATCGAAGATGACGGCCGGAATCACCAGGCACAGGAGCAGCGCCCGCACCACGGCTGCCAGCGGACCTGCCGGGCCACCGCCCAGGCGCACCACGTGGATTCCCACGAGCCGGTGGCCGATGCTGTAGCCAAGTGTGCCCACAAGCAGGATCTGCTCTGCCGCAAACACGGCCAGGTTGGCCCAGGAATCGCCGCCGAACGCCAGGTTGCTGATCAGCAGGGCAATCCCCCAGTCCACCATGATCGCCACAATGCGCCGCCCTGCCCGTGCAATGGAGCCGGGACCGGACTCGGGCAACCCGAGCCGCTCCCCCGGGTATTTGGAAATACCCGATGTATCCGGTCCGCTGAGCCAGGAGCCAATGTCTTTGCGATCTACCACCGTCCAAGCTTACCGACTCACCAACGTTCATACTGTGGAACCCGTTAGACCACAGTATGGACACGGGATAGCGTTGCTATATCAGGGCATTCTGTAACCTGCCCGAAACAATGTGGACATGGACGGGAAATGCCGTGTCCATAGGCTGGGTGCAGTTTCAAGCAATTCCACTGAGCAGGGAAACTGCGTTTCCCTGCCTTTCGGATTGCGCTGGATCAGATGGCTTGCAGCCAGATATTACATATGCGTTAGGAGCATAGATGTTCAAGAATGCGGACGAAGTCCTCAAGTTCATCAAGGACGAAGATATTAAATTCGTCGATATCCGCTTCACCGACCTCCCGGGCGTCCAGCAGCACTTCAACGTGCCGGCCAAGAGCGTTGACGCAGACTTCTTCGTCAACGGCCAGCTCTTCGACGGATCTTCCATCCGCGGCTTCCAGGGCATCGCCGAGTCTGACATGCAGCTGATCCCGGACGTCACCACCGCATTCCTGGACACCTTCCGCATGGAAAAGACGCTGGCGCTGAACTTCTCCATCGTGAACCCGCGCACCGGCGACCCGTACCACCGCGACCCGCGTGGCGTTGCTGAGAAGGCTGAAGCCTACCTCGCATCCACTGGCATCGCCGACACCGCGTTCTTCGCACCTGAGGCCGAGTTCTTCGTCTTCGACAACGTCCAGTACGAGTCCTCACCGCAGGGCAGCTTCTACAAGATCGACTCCGAAGAAGCTCACTGGAACACCGGCCGCCAGGAAGAAGGCGGAAACCTGGGCTACAAGACCCCCGTCAAGGGCGGTTACTTCCCGGTCTCCCCCACCGACAAGCAGGCCGACCTGCGCGACGCCATGTGTGTTGCCCTGGACGAGGCCGGCCTTGAGGTTGAGCGCAGCCACCACGAAGTCGGCTCCGCCGGCCAGGCTGAAATCAACTACAAGTTCACCACTCTGACCCACGCCGCTGATGACCTGCAGAAGTTCAAGTACGTCATCAAGAACACGGCCGACGCCTGGGGCAAGTCCGTGACGTTCATGCCGAAACCGGTCTTCGGTGACAACGGCTCGGGCATGCACTGCCACCAGTCGCTGTGGACCAACGGCGAGCCGCTGTTCTACGACGAGAAGGGCTACGCCGGCCTGTCCGACACCGCCCGCTGGTACATCGGTGGCCTGCTGAAGCACTCCTCCGCAGTGCTGGCATTCACCAACCCGACGGTCAACTCCTACCGCCGCCTGGTCAAGGGCTTCGAAGCCCCCGTGAACATGGTTTACTCGCAGGGCAACCGCTCCGCCGGTATCCGCATCCCGATCACGGGTTCCAACCCCAAGGCCAAGCGCATCGAGTTCCGCGCACCGGACCCCTCCTCCAACCCGTACCTGGCATTCGCTGCCCAGCTGATGGCCGGCATTGACGGCATCCGCAACCGCATCGAACCCCCGGCTCCCATCGACAAGGACCTCTACGAGCTCCCTGCCGAGGAAGCCAAGGACATCCCCAAGGCTCCGGGCACGCTCGAGGAGGCCCTGACGGCACTGGCCGAGGACAACGAGTTCCTGCAGGCCGGCGGCGTCTTCACCCAGGACCTGATCGACACCTGGATCGAGTACAAGTACGAGAACGAAATCAAGCCGCTCTCGCTGCGCCCGAACCCGTACGAGTTCGAGCTCTACTACGGCGTCTAGCATTATCGTCGGCTGAACACCTTTCAGTCCACACAGGTCCGCCCGGGCCGCCAGCTCTTACGCTGGCGGCCCGGGCGGACTTTTTGTGGCCAAAGGTGGAGGCTGACTCCAGACGTGCTGAGACCGGGAGCCAGCCCCCTGGCATGTGCTCCCCGAGACGAAGACTTTTCAAGCCTTCCCCCCAACAAGGTTTGAAGAACACCGCCAATCCACATGATCTGTCAATGTGGCGCCCGAGGCAATGGCAAACCGCCGGGCTGATCCTGTGTGAAGCTGCAGAACATGGTCCGCTGCGGCCCGGAACTGCCACCGAGATACTGTCCCCGGTCCACAAACCCGGCCTTTCCGTAGGCGGCCAGCCCTGCCGGGTTACGCTCGTTGACTGAAAGTACGACGCCGGCCTCGCCGCTTGAGTGCCTTGCCGTCAGTTTCGCGGCGGCTTCCACGGCCGCTGCCGCCGCGAGCCGGCCCAATCCCGTGCCCTGCCGCCGCCGGTCGATGAGGAAGCCCCGCAGGAGCCACGCGGAATCGTCGTCTGGCCAGCCTGCCAGCCTGGCGGCGCCTGCCTGAAGTGTCAGCACGCCCACTGCCTCCCCGCCGGCCTCGATGACATACGGCCGCCGCTTCTGCTCCGCGAGACCGGCCAGTGCCATCCGCAGCGGATCGCCGACGAAGTCTGACTGTCCCGGCGCCAGTTCCAACAGGGCAACCGCGCCGAGCTGGATGGCGCATGCGTCCGGTCCAAGGTCGTCAAGGGCAATCAGCCAGACTGACTGCTCCACGCCGCTCAGCTGGCTGGCGCTTCGGCGCCCCCGGCCGGGCTGCCGTCTGCCGGCGGGCCTGCAGGGTCCATCCACATGACCTCCCAAAGGTGTCCGTCAGGATCCTGGAAGCTGTGGTTATACATAAAGCCGTAGTCCTGCACTTCCTGGGACGGGGTGCCGCCGGCGGCGAGGGCTTTGCGTACGGTTTCGTCCACAGCGTCCCTGCTGTCCACGGAAAAGGCCAGGATCGCCTCCGTGGAAGCGGTGGCATCGGCCACGTCCTTGGAGGTAAAGGTCTTGAAGAAGCCTTCCACGAGCAGCATGACAAAGGCGTCGTCGTTGATGATCATGCAGGTGGCGTTTTCGTCGGTGTAGTCCGGGTTGAAGGAGAAGCCGAGGGCGGTGAAGAAGTCCACCGACCTCTTCAAATCCTTTACGGGCAGGTTGAGGTAGATTTGCTTAGCCATGGGCCCAAGGTAGCACCGGGCCGCCGAGGGTGTCAGCCGGCCCGGCCGGCCAGCCCAGGCCTGCTAGTGGCCGTAGAAGACCTTTTCGAAGACGGCGCGGGCGCGCCTGCTCAGGCGGAGGTAGTCCTCCTCGAGGGCGCCGGCCTGGCCGGGTTCGTACCCGCACCAGCGGGCGACCGCTTCGAGGTCGCGCCGCGACGACGGCAGCAGGTCTGATGCCCGGCCGCTCCAGATGACGTTGGCGGACCTGATCCTGCTGGCCAGGCGCCACGCGGCGGCCAGCAGCTCGGCATCACGCTTCTCCAGGAGCTGCAGGGCTGCCGCCGCGTCGAGGGCCTCCACGGTGGAGGTGGTGCGCAGCTCCGGATGTTTGCCCGCGTGCTGGAGCTGGATCAGCTGGACCAGCCATTCGACGTCGCTCAGGCCCCCGCGTCCCAGTTTCAGGTGGCGGGCGGGATCGGCCCCGCGCGGCAGCCGCTCCGATTCCACCCGCGCCTTGACGCGGCGGACTTCCCGGACGTCCTGTTCGGAGATCGTTTCCGGGTACCGGATGGGGTCGATCAGCTCCAGGAAGTCCCTGGCGAGCCCGTCGTCGCCGGCCATTGGCCGGGCCCGGAGCAGCGCCTGCGCTTCCCAGATCAGGGACCAGCGGCGGTAGTACTCCGCGAAGGAATCCAGCGACCGGACCATCGCGCCGTTTTTCCCCTCCGGCCGCAGGTCGGCATCGACCTGGAGGACCCGTTCGGCCATGATGGCCGGCTTCAGCGGCTGGGTGAGGAGGCTGGAGACCTTGGTGACAATCCTGGCCGCCTGGGCCTGGGCCTCCTCCTCCGTGTAGCCCGGCAATGCCCGGTGCACGTACATCACGTCGGCGTCGGAGCCGTAGCCGATCTCGCGCCCGCCCTGGCGGCCCATGGCCACGATCAGCACCGCGGTCTTCAGCGGCTCCTTGGCGGACACCAGGCCTTCGGCCACGCGCAGGGCCCCGAGTACGGCGGCGCGGTCCGTGTCCGCCAGGGCGGCTCCCACCTGGTCCTGGCCCAGCAGCCCGGCGGAGTCCGCGATGGCGATCCTGAGGATCTCCCGCCGCCTGATCAGCCGGATGAGGCGCATGGCGTTTTCCGGGTCTGAATGGCGTGACATCTTGGAGGTGATTTCCTGCCACTGGGCTTCGAAGCTGATCGGTGCGAGCTCCTTGTCCTGGCCCAGCCATGCCACCGATTCGGGCGACACCTCCAGCAGGTCCGAGATCAGCCTGGAGTTGGACAGGACGTGGCACAGCCGTTCGGCCGCGGCCGTGGAGTCACGCAGCATGCCGAGGTACCAGTGGGTGGTGCCCAGGGTTTCGCTGACGCGGCGGAAGGCGAGCAGGCCGGCGTCGGGATCAACGCCTTCGGCGAGCCAGTCCAGCAGGATGGGCAGCAGCTGCCGCTGCAGCGCGGCCCGCCGGCTGACCCCGGCGGTGAGCGCCTCGATGTGGCGCATGGCGCCCTGCGGGTCTCCGTAGCCCAGCGCGGCAAGCCGGCCCTGGGCGGCCTCGGGGGTGAGCCTGGCGTCTTCGCTGCTGAGCTTGGCTGCGGTGTTGAGCAGCGGCCGGTAGAAGATGCGTTCGTGCAGTTCCCGTACCGAGCGTTTGGTCTTCTGCCAGGCGGACAGCAGGGCGTCCGGGTGCGGCCGTTCGTTGGAGAACGGTCCGAGCACGGCCTTGGCGAGGGCGCGCAGCGCTGCGTCGGTGACTGGCATGAGGTGGGTCCGCCGGAGCTGGAACAACTGGATCCGGTGCTCGAGGAGCCGCAGGTACCGGTAGGCGTGGTCGAATCCGGCGGCGTCGGACCGGCCGATGTAGCCGCCGGCCGAGAGTGCGGCGATGGCGGACGTGGTGTCCTTGCGCCGGAGGGATTCGTCGGACTTGCCGTGGACCAGCTGCAGCAGCTGGACCGTGAACTCGACATCACGGAGCCCGCCGCGCCCGAGTTTGATCTGCCGTTGTTCCTCGGCGGCCGGAATGTGTTCCGTAACCCGGCGCCGCATGGCCTGCACCGACTCCACAAACCCTTCGCGTCCTGCGGAATTCCAGATCAGCGGCGCGATGGCCTCTTCGTAGCGGCGGCCCAGTGCCATGTCGCCGGCGATGGTGCGGGCCTTCAGGAGCGCCTGGAACTCCCAGCTTTCCGCCCAGCGGGCGTAGTAGCTTTCGTGCGACGGCAGCGTCCGCACCAGGGGCCCGGACTTGCCTTCCGGGCGCAGGTTCGCGTCCACTTCCCACAGCCCCGGCTCGCGGGCGATCGACGAAATGGCCCGCGAGATGCCGCTGGCGAGGGCGGTGCCGATGGTGTTGGCCCGCGCATCATCGAGCTCGGCGGAGTCGATCACGTAGATCACGTCGACGTCGGAAATGTAGTTCAGTTCGCGGGCGCCGCACTTGCCCATCCCGATGACGGCAAGGCCGACGTCCGCGACGTCGGCTGCGCCGAACTGCTCGGCCGCCTCGGCGCGCGACACCGCCAGGGCAGCTTCCACGGCGGCACCGGCCAGGTCAGCCAGCTCGGCCCCGACGGCGGGCATGAAGTCCAGCGGGTCGGCGGCGCACAGGTCCTTAACGGCCAGGTCCACCACACCGCGGCGGTAGGCGGTACGTAGGGAAACGTACGCTTCCGTTCCGGTGACTCCCGCGACCGGCCTCGCCGACCGGGGATCCGCCTGGACGGATTTCAGCAGGGCGGCCCGGAGCTGGTCCGGATCCGCCTGCAGCGGTTCCGGACTTGCCCTGACGTCAAAGGCATCGAGGTGCTCCGGATGCCGGATAAGGAACTCACCCAGGGCTTCGGAAGCACCCAGGACCCGGTACAGCGGCTCGCTGGTCTCCGGATCGGCCGCCGCAAGCTCCCGGAGCGCCGGATGCTTTTCGATCAGCCGGACCAGGGACTGCAGGGCAGTGTCCGGGTTCGCCGCCATCTGCAGGCCGGCGAACAGTTTGTCCTGGTCCAGGCCGTGCAGTTCCCGGGCAGCGAGGAACCGCTCGCCCTTCTCCAGGTCGCTGAAGCCGGCCGAGATCAGGCGGCGGGCAAGGCTCACCGCCGCAGCCTAGAGGATGCCGAGGTTGCGCTGCAGCTCGTAGGGCGTCACCTGGAGCCGGTAGTCCTGCCATTCGGCACGCTTGTTGCGCAGGAAGTGTTCGAACACCTGCTCGCCGAGGATCTGCGGCATCAGCTCGGACTCCTCCATGGAACGGATGGCGTCGTGGAGGCTGGCGGGCAGGGGGTCGTGGCCCATGGCACGGCGCTCGGCGGAGCTCAGCGACCAGACGTCGTCCTCGGCGGCCGCGGGCAGGTCGTAACCCTCTTCGATCCCCTTCAGGCCGGCCCCCAGCAGGACCGCGTACGCCAGGTAGGGGTTCGCGGCGGAGTCAATGCCCCGGTATTCGATCCGGGCGGACTGGCCCTTGCCGGGCTTGTACAGCGGGACCCGGACCAGGGCCGAACGGTTGTTGTGGCCCCAGCTGAGGTAGCTGGGGGCTTCCCCGCCGCCCCAGAGGCGCTTGTAGGAGTTGACGAACTGGTTGGTCACCGCCGTGAATTCGGGGGCGTGCTTGAGGATGCCGGCGATGAACTGCCGCGCTGTGGTGGACAGCTGGAATTCGGTGCCCGCTTCATAAAACGCATTGGTGTCACCCTCGAACAGCGAGAAGTGGGTGTGCATGCCGGAGCCGGGGTGGGCCGTGAAGGGCTTGGGCATAAACGTGGCGTACGTGCCCTGCTGGAGGGCAACTTCCTTGATCACGGTGCGGAACGTCATGATGTTGTCCGCCGTCTGGAGCGCGTCCGCGTACCGGAGGTCGATTTCGTTCTGGCCGGGACCGGCTTCGTGGTGGCTGAACTCCACGGAGATGCCCACGGATTCAAGCATGGTCACGGCGGTACGCCGGAAGTCCTGTGCCACGCCGCCGGGCACGTGGTCGAAGTAGCCGCCTTCGTCAACGGGTACCGGCGCGCCGTCCGGGCCCGGTTCCTGGGACTTGAGGAGGTAGAACTCGATCTCCGGGTGGGTGTAGCAGGTGAAGCCCATGTCGGCGGCCTTGGCCAGGGTGCGCTTGAGGACGTTGCGGGGGTCCGCGGCGGACGGTTCGCCGTCCGGGGTCAGGATGTCGCAGAACATCCTGGACGTCTGTTCGGTCTCGCCGCGCCACGGCAGGATCTGGAACGTGGAGGGGTCCGGCTGGGCCAGCATGTCGGATTCGAACACGCGGGCGAGGCCCTCGATGGCGGAGCCGTCAAAGCCCAGGCCCTCCTCAAAAGCACCTTCAACCTCGGCGGGGGCAAGCGCCACCGATTTGAGTGAACCCACGACGTCGGTGAACCACAGGCGTACAAACCGTACGTCGCGCTCTTCGATAGTGCGCAGGACAAACTCTTGCTGGCGGTCCATGATGGCCTCTTCTCCGGTCAACGTCCATGCCCCGGGTCCGCAGTTCAGGAAGCCGGCAGCAGTTCACAAACACTTTACTAAGCAATTGCCGCCGATGCGGGAGCCTGCGCCCCGCGTAACACAGCGTTTACACCACAGGAACGGCAGCGGCGCCGGACGGGTCGGCTGCAGGCGGCCCGCGGGGCGGACCAATATGACGCGAATCACCTGTCCGGCGCCACCGGCCGGTAGCTAGGACGGCGGCTGCCGCACTACGCTCTTGCCATGGCCTCAAGCAATAGCTCTGACTCTCGCGCGTCCGCTGAAGTACCCGCACCGTACGGAACCGGGCCCACCCCGGCGCAGGCGCCGTCGTCGGACGCCGCTCCCAAGCCTGCCCCCAGGGTCCGCATCCACCACCTCCAGCAGGCCAAGCGCGACGGCACAAAGTTCGCCATGCTGACCGCGTATGAACAGTACACAGCGGAGATCTTCGACCAGGCAGGCATCGAGGTGCTGCTGGTGGGCGATTCCGCGTCCAACAACGTCTTCGGCAACGAGACCAGCCTGCCCGTCACCGTCGACGAACTCCTTCCGCTGTGCCGCGCCGTGGCACGGTCCGCGAAGCGGGCCCTGGTCGTGGCGGACCTCCCGTTCGGCAGCTACGAAGTGTCCGCGCAGCAGGCCGTGGCTACCGGCGTCCGCTTCCTGAAGGAGGGCCTCGCGCACGCGGTGAAAATCGAAGGCGGCGCGTTCTACGCCGAAACGGTACGGGCCATGGTCCAGGCCGGGATCCCCGTGATGGCGCATATCGGTTTCACGCCGCAGAGCGAACACGCGCTGGGCGGGTACCGCGTCCAAGGCCGCGGCGACGACGCCCAGAGGCTGATTGACGACGCCGTGGCGCTGGCGGATGCGGGCGCGTTCAGCATCCTGATGGAAATGGTTCCTGCAGGGACAGCTGCCGCCGTCGACGCTGCCGTCAGTGTCCCCACCGTCGGCATCGGCGCCGGCAAGGAGACCACCGGGCAGGTGCTCGTGTGGCAGGACATGGCCGGCCTCCGTGGCGGCAGGATGGCGAAGTTCGTCAAACAGTACGCGGACCTCCGCGGCACGCTCAGCGATGCGGCGAAGGCTTACGGCGACGACGTCCGCTCAGGCCAGTTTCCCGGACCCGAGCACTCCTTCTAGGTTCCTCCGGGCTCCGCAAGCCAGGGGGCGGCCGGGCGTCAGTCCTCGTCGCCCTTTTCCCAGGCCTCGTTCCGTGCCTTGACCTTGTCCAGGGCGTGCTCCGCTTCCTCGCGTGTCTTGTAGGGGCCGATCAGCTGGGTCCAGTCTGAGAGCGCGTCCTCTTCCACCTCGTGGGTGTTGACGTTGTACCAGTACTCAGTCATTGTGGTTCCTCTTTCTGACGGCAGGGTTGCGGCTGCGGGTGCCGCCACGTGATCCACGTAACGTAAACACGTACGCGGGCCAGATGCGGCCTCCAGTTACTTGGCGTTCTGCGGTGCCTTATATGATCAATCTATGCCTTCCCTAGCCTCGACTGCACCCACCGGCACCCTCACCCCGGGAACCGTCAGCCCGCAGCTTCCCGTACCGGCGTCCATCCCCCGCCCCGAGTACGTGGGGAAGCCCGGCCCGGCAAAATTCACCGGCTCCGAGGTCAAGTCCGCCGAAACGGTGGAGAAGATCCGGATCGCGGGCAGGATCGCCGCGCAGGCCATCGTTGAGGTTGGCAAGCACATCACGCCGGGCGTCACCACGGACCAGCTGGATAGGGTTGGACACGAATTCCTCCTGGACCACAACGCGTACCCGTCGACGCTGGGCTACCGGGGATTCCCGAAGTCCCTGTGCTCGTCGCTGAACGAGGTTATCTGCCACGGGATCCCGGACAGCACCGTGGTCCAGGACGGCGACATCATCAACATCGACATCACGGCCTTCATCAACGGGGTCCACGGCGACACGAACTACACGTTCCTGGTGGGCGATGTCGACGAGGAATCGCGCCTCCTCGTCGAGCGCACGCAGGAGTCCCTGAACCGGGCCATCAAGGCAGTGGCCCCCGGCCGCGAAATCAACGTAATCGGCCGCGCCATCCAGTCCTACGCCAAACGCTTCGGCTACGGTGTGGTGCGGGACTTCACCGGCCACGGTGTTGGTGAAGCGTTCCACACCGGCCTGATCATTCCGCACTACGACGCCGCCCCGGCTTACAACACCGTGATCGAAGCCGGCATGGTCTTCACCATAGAACCCATGCTGACCCTGGGCACTGTGGATTGGGACATGTGGGCCGATGACTGGACCGTGGTCACCCGCGACCGCAAACGCACTGCCCAGTTCGAACACACCCTCCTGGTGACCGAGTCAGGCGCCGAAATCCTCACCCTGCCCTGACACGCCCCCTTTTTCAGGTCAGCCCCTCCGGCCGGCCTCCCCTGCCCGCCCACTGCCACGAACGGAATCACATTGGCCAAGAAGGACGAGAAGTCGCACAAGAACGCCCCGCTGATCGGCATCGACATCGGCGGCACGGGAATCAAGGGCGGCATTGTCGACCTGAAGAAGGGCAAGCTCCTCGGTGAGCGGTTCCGCGTGCCCACGCCGCAGCCCGCCACC
Organism: Arthrobacter sp. HS15c; assembly: GCF_040812005.1. NCBI lineage: Bacteria > Bacillati > Actinomycetota > Actinomycetes > Micrococcales > Micrococcaceae > Arthrobacter > Arthrobacter sp. HS15c. The sequence continues at coordinate 85,830 of NZ_JBFOHM010000002.1, read as the reverse complement.
CCCGAGGCCGTGGCCGAGGTCGTCGCGCAGGTAGTGGAGGAGCTCTCCTCCCGGCCCGACGCGCCCGCGGCCGGCTCCCCCGTTGGCGTCACGTTCCCCGGCATCATCCAGCACGGCGTGGTCCATTCCGCAGCCAACGTGGACAAGAGCTGGCTGAACACGGACATCGATTCACTCCTCACCGCGCGGCTTGGCCGCCCGGTGGAGGTCATCAACGACGCCGACGCCGCCGGCCTCGCCGAAGCACGCTACGGCGCAGGCAAGGGCGTGGAAGGAACCGTCCTGGTGATCACGCTGGGCACCGGCATCGGCTCGGCATTTATCTTCGACGGCCGCCTGGTCCCCAACGCGGAACTGGGACACCTCGAAATCGACGGCTTCGACGCCGAGACCAAGGCCTCGGCCGTGGCCCGTGAGCGCGACGGCCTGAGCTGGGAGGAATACAGCGTGCTGCTGCAGCGCTACTTCTCCCATGTTGAGTTCCTCTTCTCGCCCGAGCTGTTCATTGTGGGCGGCGGCATCTCCAAGCGCGCCGACGAGTACCTGCCCCACATGAAGCTCCGCACACCGATTGTGCCGGCCGAACTGAAGAACGAGGCGGGAATCGTCGGCGCCGCCATCGAGATCGCGCTGAAGCACAAGCTCTCCAAGTAGCGTTGGGTCTGCGGGCCGGGGATCGTCCCGGCGTGATGATCGTGACCGGCGCGAGCCGCGGCATCGGCGCGGCCATCGCCCGCCGCGCGGCCCTCGCCGGGCACACCGTCGTCGTGAACTATTCGGCGGACCGCTCCGGCGCCCGCGCGGTGGTGCAGTCCATTACGGACGACGGCGGCTCGGCCGTGGCTGTGCAGACGGACGTCAGCGACCCCGGGGCGGTCCGGGACATGTTCGACGCCGCCGCCCGGCTGGGTCCGCTCACGGCCGTTGTTAACAACGCCGGAACCACCGGGAACCTGATCGGCAACCTCACCGAGGTGCCGGCAGAAACTGTCCGGCGCGTGATGGACGTCAACGTAACCGGCCTCATCTACGTCTGCCAGGAGGCCGTCCGCCGCCTGCGTGCGGACGGGTCCGGCAGCGGCGGGTCCATCGTTAATATCTCCTCGACGGCCACCAAGGCGGGCTCGCCCGGGACGTGGGCCCACTACGCGGCGTCGAAAGGGGCCGTTGATGTCCTGACGGCGGGACTGGCAGCCGAGGTGGCGCCCCTGGGAATTCGGGTCAACTGCGTGGCTCCCGGGAGCACCAACACGGGTCTTCACGCGGCCGCCGGAATGCCCGACCGGGTCGAGCGCCTGAACCCGACCATACCGATGGGACGCGGCGCCGAGCCCGATGAGGTGGCGGCTGCCGTGATGTGGCTGATGTCCGCTGAAGCCGGCTACATCACCGGCGCCGTACTGCCGGTCTCAGGCGGCCGGTAACGGGCAACCGGGCCCGGCCTTACCGGGCAGCGAGCGGTGCCGGTGGTGACTGCGGCTTCCCCTCCGCTGCCACCACCGGAATCTACAGGGAGCTCTTCTCGGAGCTCGTGGCGCCCTTGGACGTGTCCGCCCCGGCGGTTTTCGCTTCCTGCTCCGACTCATGGCGGAGGAGGGAGATGGCCGTTTCGAAGTCCTCAAGGGATTCGAAGGCCTGGTACACGCTGGCGAAGCGAAGGTAGGCCACCTTGTCCAGCTTCTGCAGCGGGCCGAGGATCACCAGCCCCACCTCGTGGGCGTCGATTTCAGCAGCCCCGGAAGCCCGGATCTGCTCCTCGACCTCCTGCGCCAGGAGGGCGAGGTCGTCTTCGCTGACCGGCCGGCCCTGGCACGCCTTGCGCACACCGTTGATGACCTTGCTCCGGCTGAAGGGTTCGCCAACGCCCGACCGCTTGATGACCGAAAGGCTGGTGGTCTCCACGGTGGTGAACCGGCGTCCGCATTCGGGGCACTGGCGGCGGCGCCTGATGGCAGAACCGTCATCGGCCATGCGGCTGTCCACGACGCGGGAATCCGGGTTGCGGCAGAACGGACAGTACATGGCGTACCTCTCTCGCTCTCTCGGTCACAGGTTCTTCGGTGAATGGCGGCTTCCGCCTGAATTCTCCAGCTATCAGTCTACGACTACATGTAGCGTAATAACAAGCTTGTAATTACTACATGTAGTGCTTTTGGGCCCGCCTGCCGTGGGGTTAGGCTCGCCCGCCGAAGCGGGCTGTCACGGCTTCCCCGTGGGCCGGGAGGTCTTCGGCTCCGGAGAGGCTCACGATGTGTCCGCTGACCTCCTGCAGGGCCTCCCTGGTGTAGTTGATCACCTGGATGGCGCGCAGGAAAGTGGTCACGTTCAGGCCGGAGGAAAAAGCCGCCGTTCCGCTGGTGGGCAGGACGTGGTTGGAACCCGCGCAGTAGTCCCCCAGGCTGACGGGGCTGTAGTCGCCCACGAAGATGGCGCCGGCGTTCCGGATGCGGGCGGCCACCGCGGCAGCGTCCGCCGTCATGATTTCAAGGTGCTCGGCCGCGTAGGCGTCGCAGGCCGCGATGCCCTGCTCGAGGTCCTCCACCAGCACCACGCCGGACTGGGGGCCGGAGAGCGCTTCACGGACCCGTTCGGAGTGTTTGGTGGCCGCCGCCTGGCTGGTGAGCTGCGTCCGGACGGCGGCAGCGAGGTCCTCCGAATCCGTGATGAGGACCGACGCGGCCTTGGGATCGTGTTCAGCCTGGCTGATCAGGTCCGCGGCCACCAGGGCCGGCTGGGCCGTGGAGTCAGCCAGGATGGCAATTTCAGTCGTTCCCGCTTCCGAGTCGATGCCGACGACGCCCTTGACCAGCCGTTTGGCGGTGGCAACGAAGATGTTGCCCGGACCGGTAACAACGTCCACGGGCTCCAGCGCAGGCCCGGCCTCTGTGGCGTCCACGCCGTAGGCGAACGCCGCGATGGCCTGCGCCCCGCCGATGGCATAGACCTCACCGATGCCCAGCAGGGCGGCCGCGGCAAGGATGGTGGGGTGCGGAAGGCCGCCGAAGTCCTTCTGCGGAGGCGATGCCAGCGCAATGGACGCAACGCCGGCAGCAAGGGCGGGGACAACGTTCATGATCACCGAGGACGGGTACACGGCGAGGCCGCCGGGGACATACAGTCCCACCCGGGCCACGGGGACCCAGTTCTGGCTGACGAGGGCACCGTCCCCGAGTTCGACATCGATATTCCGTGGACGCTGGCTGTCAGCGAACCGCCGGGCACGGCTGATGGACTCCTCCAACGCCTTCCGCACGGCCGGGTCAAGTTCCGCCAGTGCGCGCGCCAGCTCTTCGGCCGGGACGCGGGGGTGGGCCTGGTCCACGCCGTCGAAGCGCTGTGCATAATCGGTGAGTGCTGCGTAGCCACGCCGGCGGACGTCGCCGATGATGTCCAGGACTTTCTGTTCAGCATCCGCCACCGTCTGGTGCTGGGCACGCGGAACGGCTGCGCGCAATCCGGCCAGCGTCAGGCCCTTGCCGCGGAGATCAACCGTGCGGAAGCTGACGGCTGTGGCAGGAGGGGTGGCAGGAAACTCAGGAGAAATGGTCACCGGTCCATTTTACGCGCCGGGAGCCGCGTCCCCGGCGACGGGGCCGGCAGTACCTTCCGGCCCCTTTTTCAGGAGCGTCAGGAGGCTGATGGCAAAGGTACCGACCGCGGTGGCCGCCGGCCACAGCAGCAGCACCGGCAGCGACCGGAGCGAGAAGGCCACGCTGGCATTGACGGACGTATCAGCCGGTGCGCCCCAGAACTGGGCCGCGAAAATCCCCACCTGCCACGCAAGGACGGCTCCCGCCAGGCCGCCGGCCAGGGCAAGGACCAGGTCCTCCTGCCGGGACTGCCTGGAGTTGTCGGTGATGAACACAGCCAGCAGGCAGCCGGCAAAAACGAACAGGCCGGCAAGAGTCAGGTCCCGCGGCAACCACACCTCCGGGTTGGAGCCGGTCCCCAGGGCAGGGTCCCTGGTGATCAGGTTCAGGCCGCCCGGTGCAAGCAGCCACCACAGCAGGCCAACGGGGAGGCCTGCGGCCGTTGCGGCCGCGAACCAGGCCCACTGGAGCCCGGAGGAGCGTCGCCGGATGCGTTGTGTCATGAAACAAACCTTAACAAATGTTCAGGCCCCTCAACCGGGGGACGTGCGGGTAAACAGTTTCCTACGGATGCCGCCTCCGCCATACCCTTGAAAGCAGAGGCAAGTCTCGTTCAGGGTAATCCAGGGAGTTTTTCATAGTGACCGAAGACCGCGTGCCGTTCGAGCGTACGTTTAAGGAAATGTTCCGCCGCCATGCGGCCGGCGTGGCCATCATCACTGTCAACTACCAGGGTCAGCCCTATGGCTTTACCGCGACGTCCGTGGCGTCGCTGTCCGCCCAGCCGCCGCGGTTTACGTTCAACATGGCCAGGAGCTCCAGCTCCTGGCCCGCCGTGGCAAACACCACGCACATCGGCGTGCACATGCTGGGCCTCGAAAACCAGGAGCTCGCAGACCGCTTCGCCCGTACCAAGGACCGGTTCGGCGGCGACCACTGGGAGCTTGGCCCGCACGATGTTCCGGTGCTCAAGGACGTGGCCGGCTGGCTGATCGGCAAGATCCAGATGCGGCTCTCCTTCGAGAACAACGCCGTGGTGGTGGTTGAGGTCGTGGACGGCCAGGTGGGCGAGGACGGCTCGCCGCTGCTTTACCACGCCGGCGGCTACAGCCAGCCCGTCCCCCTGGACTATGAAATCTAGCTGCTAGACATCAAGGCAGGCCGGTCCAAGCAGCACTTTGAGGTCGCCGAACAGCGAGGGGTTGGGATTCACCCGCATGTGGACGGGAAGGCCCATGACCTCCACCCGTGAATCGCCATGCAGGTGGACCCTGACCTCCGAGTTTCCCCGGTGGTTCCGCAGGACGTCCCCGAGTTCGGTGACCACCGCCTCGGTGGCTTTGTGTGTGGGCATGGAGATCTGGAGCGGCCCGTTGGTGCCCTCGCTGAGGTCGGGTACGGACAGTTCCATGCAGTTCAGCGTCACGGCGCCGTCGTCGCGCCGCTGCAGCCGGCCTTTGACAACAACGATCAGGTCCTCGGCCAGGACCGAGGCGATGGGGCCGTAGACCTGGCCGAAGAACATGACCTCCATGGAGCCGCCAAGGTCTTCGATTTCGGCACGGGCGTAGGCGTTGCCGCTGGCTTTGGCGATCCGGCGGCTCAACGAGGTGATCATTCCGGAAATCGTGATGATGGCACCGTCGTGCGGGCCGTCCTCGGCAATGATGGACGTAATGGACTGGTCGGCGTGCTGGCTCAGCACACCCTCCAGCCCCTGCAGCGGGTGGTCGGACACGTAGAGCCCCAGCATGTCCCGTTCGAAGGACAGCTTGTCCTTCTTCTCCCATTCGGGAAGTTCCGGGATTTCAATACTGAGTGAGGCCTCGGACTCGGCTTCCTCAAACCCGGCGAAGAGGTCGAACTGACCGATCGCCTCGTTGCGCTTGAGCGTGATGACCGAATCGATGGCCTCTTCATGGATCATCACCAGGGCGCGCCGGTGGTGGTTGAGGGAGTCGAATGCCCCTGCCTTGATCAGGGATTCGATGGTCCGCTTGTTGCAGACCACTGCGGGGACTTTCATCAGGAAGTCCTTGAAGGAGGTGTAGGCCCCTTCGCTCTCCCGGGCAGCCACCATGGCCTGGACCACGTTGGAACCGACGTTGCGGATGGCGCCCATGCCGAAGCGGATGTCGGTCCCCACAGGCGTGAAGTTCAGCGCGGATTCGTTGACGTCCGGCGGGAGCACCGTAATGCCCATGCGGCGGCACTCGTTGAGGTAGATCGCCGACTTGTCCTTGTCATCGCCCACGGACGTCAGCAATGCCGCCATGTACTCCGGCGCGTAGTGCGCCTTCAGGTACGCGGTCCAGTACGAAATCACCCCGTAAGCGGCCGAGTGTGCCTTGTTGAAGGCGTAGTCGGAGAACGGCAGCAGGATGTCCCAGAGGGTCTTGACCGCCTCCATGGAGTAGCCGTTGTCCTGCATGCCCTGGGAGAACCCGGCGAACTGCTTGTCCAGCTCGGATTTCTTCTTTTTGCCCATGGCGCGGCGGAGGATGTCGGCCTGGCCGAGGGAATAGCCGGCGAGCTTCTGCGCGACGGCCATAACCTGTTCCTGGTACACGATCAGGCCGTAGGTTCCGCCGAGGATTTCCGCGAGCGGTTCCTTGAGTTCCGGGTGGATCGGAATGACTTCCTGGATCCCGTTCTTGCGCAGCGCGTAGTCGGTGTGCGCGTTGGCGCCCATCGGACCCGGGCGGTAGAGGGCCAGGACGGCGGAGATGTCTTCGAAGTTGTCAGGCTTCATCAGCTTGAGCAGGGACCGCATCGGTCCGCCGTCGAGCTGGAACACGCCCAGGGTGTCGCCTCGGGCCAGCAGCTCGTAGGAGGCGACGTCGTCCAGGGCCAGGCTGTCCAGGTCCAGTTCGTGGCCGCGGTTGAGCTTGATGTTCTCCAGGGCGTCGGAAATGATCGTGAGGTTCCGCAGGCCCAGGAAGTCCATCTTGATCAGGCCCAGGCCTTCGCAGGTGGGGTAATCGAACTGCGTGATCACCTGCCCGTCCTGGATGCGCCGCATGATGGGAATGACATCGATGATGGGGTCCGAGGACATGATGACGCCGGCGGCGTGCACGCCCCACTGGCGCTTCAGCCCTTCGATGCCCAGAGCCGTTTCGAAGACTTTGGCGGCCTCGGGATCCGTGCCGATCAGCTGGCGGAAGTCGCCGGCCTCGCTGTAGCGCTTGGAGTCCTTGTTCTGGATGTCCGCCAGCGGGATGTCCTTGGCCATCACGGCCGGCGGGAGCGCCTTGGTCAGCGTCTCGCCCATGCTGAACGGGTAGCCCAGCACGCGGGAGGAGTCCTTCAGCGCCTGCTTGGTCTTGATGGTGCCGTACGTGACAATCATGGCCACGCGCTCGTCGCCGTACTTGCGGGTCACATAGTCGATGACCTCGGAGCGGCGCCGGTCATCGAAGTCGACGTCGAAGTCAGGCATGGAGACGCGGTCCGGGTTGAGGAAGCGTTCGAAGATCAGGCCGTGGTGCAGCGGGTCAAGGTCGGTGATGCGCATGGCGTAGGCCACCATGGAGCCTGCACCGGAGCCACGGCCGGGTCCCACGCGGATGCCGTTGTTCTTGGCCCAGTTGATGAAGTCAGCCACGACGAGGAAGTAGCCGGGGAACCCCATGGAGGTGATGACTTCGAGTTCGTAGTCGGCCTGGGTGCGGACCTTGTCCGGCACACCGCCCGGATACCGGTAGTCCAGTCCGGTGGCCACTTCCTTGACCAGCCAAGATGTTTCGTCCTCGCCCGGCGGGCAGGGGAAACGCGGCATGTAGTTGGCCCCGGTATTGAACGAGACTTCGCAGCGCTCCGCGATCAGCAGGGTGTTGTCGCACGCGTCGGGGTGGTCCCGGAACAGGTTCCGCATCTCCTGGGGGGACTTCAGGTAGTAGCCGCTGCCCGAGAACGCAAACCGGGAGCCGCCGTTGTCGTAGGTGGGCTCCAGCAGGGTGGAACCTGACTGGATGGCGAGCAGTGCCTCGTGCGCCTTGGCGTCATGCTCGTGCGTGTAGTGCAGGTCGTTGGTGGCTACGAGGGGAAGGTTGAGGTCCTTGGCGAGCCGCAGCAGGTCCCCGGTGACCCGGCGTTCGATGTCCAGGCCGTGGTCCATCAGTTCGCAGAAGTAGTTCTCCGCCCCGAAAATGTCACGGAACTCGGAGGCTGCTTCCAGGGCTTCACGGTACTGGCCAAGCCGCAGCCGGGTCTGGACTTCCCCTGACGGGCAGCCGGTGGTGGCGATCAGGCCTTCGGAGTAGGTGTTCAGGAGCTCGCGGTCCAGCCGTGGCCACTTGCCGAACACGGCGTCCAGGGATGCGATGGACGAGGCCCGGAAGAGGTTGCGCATGCCGGCGTTGTTGTAGCTCAGCAGCGTCATGTGGGTGTACGAGCCACCGCCGGAGATGTCGTCCTTGCGCTGGTGTTCCTCGCCCCAGCGGACACGGCTCTTGTCCGTCCGCGCCGTGCCCGGCGTGACGTAGGCTTCGACGCCGATGATCGGCTTAATGCCCTGGTCCGTGGCGCGTTTCCAGAAGTCGAAGGCGCCGAACAGGTACCCGTGGTCAGTGGTGGCCAGGGCCGGCATGCCCAGGCGTTCGGTCTCATCGAAAAGCTCCCCCAGGCGGGCGGCGCCGTCCAACATGGAGTACTCGGTGTGGTTGTGCAGATGGACGAACGAGGCATTGCTGGAAGTCACCGGACTATTCTATGCGCTCGGTCCGGGCCGGGTGCTCAGGCTTGCCCGGACTCCAGGACTTCGAGCGCAAAGGACAGGTCCTGCGGGTATTCGCTGGTGACGGTCACCCGCTCCCCCGTGACCGGGTGGTCGAAGCCGAGCTGGCGGGCGTGCAGCCACTGCCGGGTGAGGCCCAGCGTGGCGGCGAGGCGCGGGTCCGCACCATAGGTCAGGTCCCCCGCGCAGGGGTGCCGCAGTGCGGAAAAGTGCACGCGGATCTGATGTGTGCGGCCCGTCTCAAGGTGGACTTCCACGAGCGTGGCCTTGCCGAATGCCTCCAGCACTTCGTAGTGCGTAATGGACGGCCGGCCGTCCTCAATCACGGCAAAGCGCCAGTCGTGTCCTGGGTGCCGCCCGATCGGCGCGTCGATGGTTCCCTCCAGCGGGTCCGGCAGGCCCTGGACCACGGCGTGGTAGACCTTGTCCACCGTGCGCTCCTTGAAGGCCCTTTTCAGGGCCGTGTAGGCGCGTTCGGTCTTGGCCACGACCATCACGCCGGACGTGCCGACGTCGAGCCGGTGGACGATGCCGGCGCGTTCCGGCGAACCCGACGTCGAGATCCGGTACCCGGCCCCCGCCAGGCCGCCCACCACGGTGGGTCCGACCCAGCCCGGTGACGGGTGGGCGGCGACGCCCACCGGCTTGTCGACAACAACAAAGTCGTCGTCATCCAACAGAATCTTCAGGCCTTCCACAACTTCCTCCACCACTTCGAGCGGGTCCCGCCGTTCGGGCACCGTGACGTCCAGCACGTCTCCTGCGACCAGCTTCGCGGACTTGCCTACGGCCTTGCCGCGGCTGATGACGTTGCCTTCGGCGATCAGCGTGGCCGCGAGGGAACGGGATATGCCCATGAGTTTTGCCAGCCCGGCGTCCGCACGTGCCCCGCCGAATTCATCAGCCACCACGATGCGTTCAGGCATCGTCCGACTCCTTCTTCGGCGCGGACTTCTCCGGTGAAGCGGCCGCCACATGCCGGGACCCGTCCAGCGAGATCCCACGGAGTGTCAGGATGCAGATGATGGACACCGCTGAGACCACGGCCGAGTCGGCTATGTTGAAGATCGCAAAGTTGGGCAGCTGGATGAAGTCCACCACATGCCCCATCCCGAACGAGGGCTCCCGGAAGAGCCGGTCCGTGAGGTTGCCCAGGGCCCCGCCCAGCAGCAGGCCGAGCGCCAGCGACCACCAGGCGGAGCCCAGCTTGCGCACCTGGAACAGGATCGCCACGGAAACCGCGGCCATGATGATGGAGAACACCCAGGTCACGTTTTCGCCGATGGAAAATGCTGCGCCCGAATTCCGGATGAAGTACCAGTGCAGTACCGGCGGCAGGACGGGGATGCGTTCGCCTTCCACCATGCTGGAGGTGACCCAGAGTTTCGTCAGCTGGTCCAACGCGTAGGCGAAGACCGCAAACCCGGCGAAAAGGGACAGCAGGAGCCTGCGGCGGGGGCGCCGCGGCGTGGGGGGAAGCGGGAGTGCAGCGTCAGCGGCAAGTTCGTCTGTCATGGTGCTTTCATTCGGGTACCGATGTTAATCACAAAAGCCGGCGGCCGAGGAATCCTCAGCCACCGGCTTTCAGAATACGTGCTTGACGATCCAGTGTGGTTCGACCTAACTAGTTGGCTTCGACCTCAGGTGCGGCCACTGAACCACGGGCGTCAAGGTCGCGCAGCTGACCTTCGATGTAGGCCTTCAGGCGTGAGCGGTAGTCGCGCTCGAAGCCGCGCAGCTGTTCCACCTTACGTTCCAGCACGGAGCGCTGCTGCTCCAGGGCACCGAGGATCTTGCGGGACTTCTCCTGGGCGTCGTTGACGAGGCTGCTGGCTTCGATCTGCGCCTCGGCGATGATCTTGTCCTTCTGGGACTGGCCGTCAGCGACGTGGCGGTCATGCATCTGCTGCGCCATGGCCAGCAGGCCGGCGGCGGACTCAGCAGAAACGGTGCTGCCTGCCGCCTGGGCGGGGGCGGCAGCGGGAACAGCAGCCACGGGGGCAGCCTGCTCGGCTTCCTTCTTCTTGCTTGCCTCGGCGGCCTTCGCTTCAGCCTCGGCCTTGGCGCGGGAGTCATCCTTCTCGGCCTTGACGGGCGCGGGGACCTTCTCGACCACCGGTGCTGCAGCGGTGGAGCTGGCAGGAACGGCGGATCCGCCTTCGGCGAGCTTCTTGCGCAGCTCGTCATTCTCCTGGTTCAGGCGCCGGAGTTCAACGACGATTTCGTCCAGGAAGTCATCTACTTCGTCCTGGTCGTAGCCTTCGCGGAACTTGGTCGGCTGAAAGCGCTTGTTGACAACGTCTTCTGGCGTCAAAGCCATCTGGTCACCTCACTGGTCTAGTTAGTCAGTGGCCTTCCGGCCGTCAAAACTACGGTACCTAAATATGGTCTGGTTCCTCTAATTCAACACCGTAGTGTCAAACCGGAGTTTCTTCGCGTTGCAAGTAACAGTTCCCTAAGGATCAGTACCTGCAAGCTAGGTCTAATCGAAATTTACGCGAAACTCCTGGTGATCCCCATCGCCACGCTGACGGCGATGAACAATATCAGGAACCCAAGGTCCAGGCTGATGCCGCCAAGCCTGAGCGGAGGGATCATCCTCCGCAGGACTTTCAGGGGCGGATCGGTGACCGAATACACAGCGTGGGCCACCACGAGGGCCGGCCCCCGGGGCCGCCATTCCCTGGCAAACATCTGAACCCAGTCGAACACCAGCCGCACGATGAGCGCCACGAGGAACAGTAAAAGGGCGATATAGACAAGTCCGAAAACAATTCCCATGACTTAACTCATATCTCCATCTTCATTCCGGATACCGCGGTGTCCTGCCAATGCTTCATTGTCTATTTCAGCACAGATGCCAGACAGGTCCACCTGCCTGGCATCCGCAATGAGCTTAAAGGCTAGCTTTGATTGAAGAAGCTGGCCTGGGTCTCGCTGACCTTCTTGTCATCGCCGATGACCTCGATGTACGACGGCGACAGGAGGAAGACCTTGTTCGTGACACGTTCAATGCTGCCGCGGAGTCCGAATACGAGCCCTGCGGAGAAGTCCACAAGGCGCTTGGCATCGGCCTCGCCCATGTCTGTGACGTTCATAATGACGGGGATGCCGTCGCGGAAACTCTCGCCGATCAGCTTGGCGTCGTTGTAGGACCGCGGGTGGATGGTGGTGATCTGCCGGAGCCCGGTAGATTCTTCGCGGCTGGATGCCGCACGCTTGATGGGGGTCACTGGTGCGCGGTATTCCTCTTCGGGGACGTAGGACGCCTCACGGCTGACATCGCGGACGGGTGCGGGTGCACGGCGTTCCTCGCGGTCAACTTCCATGGGTTCGTCCTCATCCTTACGTGTGGTGTGGTGCTCGGACTCGTAGTGTTCATCGCCATCGGCGAGCCCAAGATAGATCATTGTCTTGCGCAGAGCGCCGGCCATGGTCGACTCCTAATCGTGTCCGTAGGCGGGCCGACCAATGATTTGACAGCACTGGAAATCCCCGCCATTCACTTCCAATGCTTTGACGCTACCCCACCGCAGGACGCGATCCGAGAATATCCGAACCGATCCGCAGGTGTGTCGCTCCGTAGCGGATGGCCACTTCAAGGTCCTGGCTCATGCCTGCGGAAATGCCGGTGGCGGCGGGATGGTCCGTGGTGAGCCGGGCAGAGATCCCGGCCAGCTTCTCAAAGGATGCTTCAGGCGGAACCCCCAGCGGTGCCACGGCCATGACACCGGCCAGGACCAGTCCGTCGGCGGCGGCCAGTTGCTCTGCGAGGGATGGGACGTCGGCCGGAGCGGCGCCGCCGCGGTGTGCGCCGGCGTCGTCGTCGAGGCTGACCTGGATGAAGCATTCCAGCGCGGCCCGTCCGGACCGGTCCTGTTCGGCGGCAACGGCCCGGGCGAGCCCGTCGGCGAGCTGGGGCCTGTCCACGGAGTGGACGGCGTAGGCGTAGCGGACCACGGATTTGGCTTTTTTGCTTTGGAGCTGGCCCACAAAATGCCAGTGGAGCCCGAGCTCGTGCAGGGCGTCGGCTTTCGCCGAAGCCTCCTGGTCCCGGTTCTCACCCACGTCGGTGACGCCAAGTCCGGCGAGTCGGCGGACATCCTCTGCCGGATGGAACTTCGTGACCACGATCAGGGTGGGTTCGTTCGCGCGGCCGGATGCCTTGGTGGCGGCCCCGATGCGGCTCCGGACGGCGGCGAGCCCCTTCTCCAGCTCCGCGGTACGTGCACCAGCCTCAGTCATGGGACCACACCAATCCGGCAAACCGGCCGGTGTCTTTGTTCCGTCGGTAGGAGAACAGGTCCTCGTTCTCCAGGGTGCAGGGCCCGGAGTACATGATGTCCACGTCCGCGGCTTCCAGCTGGCTCCGGGCGCCGGCGGGCAGGTCGAGCCCGGGCGTTCCCCAGCTGGTGGTGGACCATGTTGCAGGGACAGCGTCCGCCACGTCCTCACGGAGCGCGGCAGGAACTTCGTAGCAGGCGCCGCAGATGGATGGACCAAGCCAGGCCTGGATGCCGGCGGCTCCCAGGGCACGCATTTGCCCTATGGCGGCGGGAATGACGCCCGCTGCCAGCCCCGGCCGGCCGGCGTGGACAGCGGCAAGAACCGGTCCGCCGGCTGCCTGGCCGACCAGCACCGCAGGGATGCAGTCTGCCACCATGACCGCAAGCGGCACGCCATGGGAAACCATGGCGTCTGCCTCCGGCGTTTCACTGCCGGCTTCCATCACCGCCACGGCGGTTCCGTGCACCTGGTTCATGAACCGGAGGGAGCCCGGAACCATGCCCGCGCCGCGCTCGAGTTCTTCCCTACGCGCCCGGACGCCGACGGGGTTGTCCCCCACGTGCAGAGCCAGGTTGCCGGCGCGTGTGTCCGTGAACGCCACGGACACACCGGGCAGGACCTCAGCCTTCCAAAGGAACAAGCCGGGTCCTACTTCAGGAAGTCGGGGACATCCAGGTCATCGGAGCGGCTGCCGGACAGGTCCGGCTCCACTACCGAAGGGAGGTCGACGTCGAAGCCGGAGTCCGCGGGGACAGCTGACGGGCGCTGCTGGCCCCAGTTGCTCAGGCCGGATGCGCCGACGCCGGCGTGGACCGGCTGTACGTTCATCTGGTGGCTTCCGCCCGACGGGGCCTGGGCCGGTGCCGGCGCGGGGGCAGCGGGGCGCTGGGGGGCCACCTGCGGCTGGGACTGGTCCATGGAGGGCGAGGTTGCCTTCACGTCGTCGAAGCCTGCCGCGATGACCGTCACGCGGGCTTCGTCGCCGAGGGCGTCGTCGATGACTGCACCGAAGATGATGTTCGCCTCGGGGTGGGCCACCTCCTGGACCAGACGGGCCGCTTCGTTGATCTCGAAGAGCCCGAGGTCGGAGCCGCCCTGGATGGACAGCAGGACACCGTGGGCACCGTCGATGGAAGCCTCAAGCAGCGGCGAAGCGATGGCCAGCTCGGCAGCCTTGACCGCACGGTCCTCGCCGCGGGCCGAACCGATGCCCATCAGCGCGGAGCCTGCGCCCTGCATGACCGACTTCACGTCGGCGAAGTCGAGGTTGATCAGCCCGGGGGTGGTGATGAGGTCGGTGATGCCCTGGACACCGGACAGCAGGACCTGGTCAGCGGAGCGGAAAGCGTCCAGGACGGAGACGTTGCGGTCGCTGATGGACAGGAGGCGGTCGTTCGGGATCACGATCAGCGTGTCAACTTCGTCGCGGAGGGCGTCAATGCCGGCCTCGGCGGAGCCGGCGCGGCGGCGGCCTTCGAACGTGAACGGGCGGGTGACCACGCCGATGGTGAGCGCGCCAAGGGAGCGTGCGATGCGGGCCACCACGGGAGCGCCGCCGGTACCTGTTCCGCCGCCTTCGCCGGCGGTCACAAAGACCATGTCCGCGCCACGGATGACCTCTTCGATTTCGTCAGCGTGGTCCTCTGCAGCCTGCTTGCCCACCTCCGGGTTGGCGCCTGCACCGAGACCGCGTGTCAGCTCCCGTCCGACGTCAAGTTTGACGTCGGCGTCGCTCATCAGCAGGGCCTGGGCATCGGTGTTGATTGCGATGAATTCGACACCGCGAAGACCGACTTCGATCATGCGGTTGACTGCGTTCACGCCACCGCCGCCGATGCCGACGACCTTGATGACGGCCAAGTAATTCTGCGGAGCTGCCACGTTACGTGTCCCTTGTTCGTGTCCTATTGCGAAAACTTTTGGAGTCGGGCTTGAAGCTTTGAACCTTAACCTTCGAGTTGAAGGTTATAGTTATGTCAAGTAACTCATGTCTGTGACGGTATTTCCTATGGTTCGCACATTCAATAACCGGGGCCGCGTGTCGTGCGAATACCGGGAAATAAAGAGGTTCAGCGCGTCACGGGATGCCTGGGCACACTGACGTCGTAAACGCGCACAGGGTTCTTCGGATCGGCAGGCACCTTCAGCAGTGCCTGCAGCACCTTGGCCTTCAGCTCCCTTTCGGAGGCATTCCCCCACACGATGGTCTGCCCGTCCACAAGCTTGAGTTCAACGGCGTCCACCGACTGGGCCGAGGCATTTGACAGCTTGGCCAGGACTTCGGCGGGAAGGGCACCCAGCACCGCCGCGGTCGCCTGGAACAGGTCCTTGCCGATCGTGCCCGCGCCGCCGTCGATGACCGGCAGTGACACGGACTCCGGGTCGGCGGTGGCGGCCAGCTGGACGCCGTCGACGTCCACCAGCTGGTACTGCTCCCCCTGCTTGACCAAGGCCACCGGGACGCGTTCCCTGACGTTAACCACCAGTCCTGACGGGGGCCTGGCCTGCGTGGTGACGGCTTTGATCTGGACCAGGGGTTCCAGGAGCCGGTCCACTTCTTCGTCGCTGATCTGTGGCAGCGGCTTGCCTTTCAGGGGTTCCAGGGCGTCCTGCACCTGGTCCGGGGTCAGGAGGTTCGTGCCGGACACGGAAATGGTTCCGACGGCGAGCAGCGGCGAAAAAATGGCGGCCGCGAGGATCCCGGCTATCAGCGCCGCCACGGTGCATACCGTGACGATGATGTTCCGCTTCAGCCGTCTGCCCCTGGGCTCCGGGAACGCGAGGACGTTCGCGCCGGCGGCGGCGCCCGGGGGCAGCTTGTCCTTGGATTTCTTTTCCTTTCGGCGTGAGGCCCACGACGGCGCGTCATTGGACCTGGCGCCCTTGGACCCCGTGTCCTTGGCCTGTTTGCCCCGGGCCGGGTCCGGATCCGGCGCAGGAGCGCTCTTGGAGGCGGAGATGACCTCCGGCTGCGTCGACTGGCCGGGCGCGCGGTTCCCGGGAAGGCCGCCGGATCCGCTTCCGGATCCGCTGCTCCCCCGCTGGGTGCGTCCCGGCGACGTGTAGGTGGGGCGCCGGGCACTAGCCACGCAGTGCCTGCACGATCTTCGGCCCGAACGCCGTGACGTCGCCGGCCCCCGCGGTCAGGATAATGTCGCCCGGACGCGCGGCGGCGACCAGTTCGGCCACTGCCGCGCCTCCGTCCACGAGGCGCCCGCCGGAACCCAGGTGGTCGGCGATCAGCTGGCTGGTGACGCCGGGGATCGGATCTTCGCGGGCCGGGTAGATGTCCAGGACCAGGGCGGTGTCCGCCAGGTCCAGGGCTTCCGCGAAGTCCCGGGCAAACTCCCGGGTCCGGGTGAAGAGGTGCGGCTGGAAGAGGACGTGGACCTGGTGGTCACCGGCGACGGACCGGGCTGCCGATAGGGCGGCCCTTACCTCTGTGGGGTGGTGGGCGTAGTCGTCGAAGACACGGACACCGCCGGCCTCCCCCTTCAGCTCAAAGCGCCGTGACGCGCCCGAGAAGCCCGCCAGTGCGGCGGCGGCTGCTCGCGCGTCCACCCCCAGTTCCAGGGCGACGGCAAAAGCGGCGGCGGCATTCAGGGCGTTGTGCCGGCCGGGGACCTGGAGTTCGAGGGCGAACCGGCCGTCAGCGGTGGAGACGGAAACGTCGCCGGGGCCGCCGTCCTGCAGCACCACGTCCGCATCCGCGGACGTCCCGTACAGGACCACCCGGGTGTTGCCGCGCGCTTGGGTGCGCCGGGCAAGGGCCAGCGCACCGGCGTCGTCGGCGCAGGCCACCAGGACGCCGTCGGCGGGCAGCAGGGCGGTGAACCGGTCGAAGGACGCGTAAACGGCTTCAGCGGTTCCGTAGTGGTCCAGGTGGTCCGGCTCCACATTGGTGACCACGGCAATCCGGGGCCGGTAGTTCAGGAACGAGCCGTCCGATTCGTCGGCTTCGGCCACAAAAATCCCGGAGGCGCCGTGTGCGGCGTTGACGCCGAGGGCCGGAACGTTGGCGCCGATGGCAAACGAGGGCTCCAGGCCCGCGCCCTGCAGCAGCACGGTGACCATCGACGTCGTGGTGGACTTCCCGTGCGTTCCCGCAACGGTCACCACAACGTCATCGCCCATGGTGGCTGCCAGGGCCTCGGAACGGTGCAGTACCGGCAACCCGGCCTCCCGGGCTGCCACCAGTTCAGGGTTGTCGGCGCGGATGGCGGAGCCCGCCACCACGGTCTGGGCGTCGCCCAGGTTGGCAGCTTCATATCCGACGGCGACCCTGGCACCCGCCGCCTGCAGGTCTGCCATGACGGGCAGGTCCTTGGCGTCTGAGCCGCTGACTGCCACCCCGCGGGCAACCATGATCCGGGCGACCGCGGACATGCCGACGCCGCCGATTCCAATGAAGTGGACGCGGCCCAGGGATTCCTGGCTGTGGATGTTGGCGGGGGTCATGCGGATACCGCTTCCAGGACAAGACCAGCCATGCGCTGGTCGGCGTTTCTGATTCCAAGGCGCTGGGAGTTGGCGGCCATGGCGGCCAGCCGGGACGGGTCGGTCACGAGCGGAATGAGCTTCTCGCGGACCCACTGCGCGGAGAAGTCCCGGTCTTGGACGAGGAGCGCCCCGTCCGCCCGCACCAGCCCGGCGGCGTTGAGTGCCTGTTCGCCGTTGCCGATGGGCAGCGGGACGAAGACAGCCGGTACGCCCACGGCGGCCACTTCGCAGACCGTCGCGGCGCCGGACCTCGCCAGCAGCAAGTCCGCGGCCGCGTAGGCCAGTTCCATGCCGTCGATGTACTCCACCTGCCGGTAGCCGGGTGCTGTGAGCTTCGTGCCATCGGCGTCGAGCAGGGTCTTCCCTCGTCCGGTGATGTGGAGTGTCTGGACGCCCGCGGCGGCCAGGTCCCCCACGGCGGCTTCCACCGTGCGGTTGATGCTCTGGGCGCCGGAGGATCCCCCCGTGACGATCAGCGTGGGCAGGTCCGGGTCCAATTCCAGCGCTTCGCGGGCACCCGCCTGGGCGGCGGACCGTTCCAGCCCGGAAATTTCGGTGCGCATGGGCATCCCGACGTGGCGGGCGTGCCGGAGCGGCGTGGTGTCGAAGGCGACGGCCACATATTTGGTCAGCATCGCGCCAACACGGTTGGCGAGGCCGGGGCGCGCGTTGGCCTCGTGGATCACAATGGGGATCCGCCGCCGCCGGGCAGCCAGGTACATGGGGGTGCACACGTACCCGCCAACGCCCACGAGCACGTCTGCGCCGTGTTCGTCCAGGATCCGGCCGGCCTGCCGTACGGCCCCAGCCAGTCGGCCGGGGAGCCGGACCAGGTCCATGGAGGGTTTGCGCGGCAGCGGCACCCGGTCGATCGTGGCAAGGTCCAGGCCGGCCGCCGGCACCAGGCGGGTCTCCATGCCGGACGGTGTCCCGACGGCAAGGAGGCTGGCTTCAGGCGCGGCGGCCCGGATGGCAGCGGCGATGGCAAGCAGCGGGCTGATGTGGCCTGCCGTTCCGCCGCCGGCGAGGACGATGGAGAGGTTCTGGGAAGTCATCTGGTGCTAGGTACGCTTTCTGGCGGTTTTCTTCGGGCCGGTGGATCCGCGGGAGGCCCTGTTGCCGAACTTCAGCATCCTCTTGGGCCTGATTGATGGGGGCATCTGTTCCCGGGCGAGGGACAGCACCACACCGACGGCGCACAGCGACATCATGAGCGCCGAGCCGCCGTAGGAGATGAAGGGCAGTGGGACACCGATCACGGGCATCAGCCCGGTGACCACGGACATGTTGACGGTGGCCTGGCCAAGGAGCCAGACCATGATGGTGCCCGCCAGGACCCGGTGGAACATGTCCTCCTGCGCCACCACAACGCGGTAGATCGCCGCACCCAGGATGGCGAACAGGATCAGGACGACGACGGTGCCCACCAGGCCCAGTTCCTCACCGATGATGGCGAAGATGAAGTCGTTGTGGGCTTCCGGGATCCAGCTGTACTTCTGCCGGCTTTGGCCAAGGCCCACCCCGAACCAGCCGCCGGATGCCAAGCCGTAGATCCCGTTGGTGGCCTGGTAGTTCGCATCGATGCCGTCGGCACAGGACTGCCCCGTCCACCAGGACGTGATGCGGCACATGCGGTTGGAGCTGGTGACTGCCATGGCCGCGGTTCCAGCAGCGCCGATCAGTGCGGCGAAGCCGAACAGGTACAGCGGCACGCCTGCGAAAAAGAGCGCGGCCGCGGTGATCATCATGATGATGATCGCCGTGCCCAGGTCGTTCCCCAGCACAACGAGGCCGATGACGAGGCCGGCGACGGGAATCGCCGGGATCAGTGCGTGCTGCCACCGGCGCAGCAGCTTGCTTTTCCTGGCCAGGACGGTGGCCATCCAGAGCGCCAGGGCAAGTTTGGACGCCTCGGACGGCTGGAAGGTGATGCCGCCGATGTCGATCCAGTTCTTGTTTCCGTTGACTTCATCGCCGATGACCTGGACCAGGGCCAGGAGCACCAGGGCGATGCCCAGGCCGAGCCAGGCCAGGCGCTTGAGCCAGACAACGTTGATACGCGACAGGACGAACATGGTGAAGATGCCGATGGCGGCAAACATGCCTTGCTTGAGGGCGTCCCCGTACGGGGATTTCCCGGCGGCGATGGATTCCACGCTGGAGGCCGAGAGGACCATCATGATCCCGATGGCGGTCAGTGCGAGGGTGGAGCCCAGGATGAGGTAGTAGGTGGAGCCGTTCCGCGAAGTCCCTGTACCTTCCAGCGCCGACCAGAAGCGGCGGTACCCGTTACGGATCCGGGCGGGCAAGGAAAGCCGGGGGGAGGCCGCCTTGGCGGTGTTCCCCGGGCGCGGCTTTGCAGCCGGCGGCCGGGTGGGCGTGCTGACCATTGTTACTCCTCGCCGGTCTGGGCCTGCCCTTCCACCAGCTCGCGGACAGCTTTGATAAAGGCGTCGCCACGGTGAGCGTAGGAAGAGAACTGATCCATGGATGCAGCTGCCGGAGCCATCAGGACGGTGTCTCCCGGCGCGGCCAGCTCCGCCGCTGACGCAACAGCCCGGGACATCACGGCCTCCCCGGAATCCGGCGAGCTGCCTGCGACGGCACCGTCCTGTGCGGCAGTCTGCATGTTTTCAGTGTCGCCCGCAGGTGCTCCGATCACCGGGACATCCGGTGCGTGTCGCCTGAGGGCCTGGGCCAGGGCCGCCGTGTCGGTGCCGATCAGGACCACGGCTTTGAGCCGTGCGGCGTGGTCACGTACCAGGTCGTCGTAGCTGACGCCCTTGGACAGGCCGCCGGCGATCCAGACCACGTTCTCGAAGGTGGCCAGCGACGCCGAGGCTGCGTGCGGGTTGGTGGCTTTGGAGTCGTTGACCCACAGCACGTCGTTCTGCCGGGCAACGGGCTGGATCCGGTGGTTGCCGGGGACGTAGTCCCGGATGCCCTGACGGACAGCTTTGGGGTCAACGCCGTAGGCCCGCACCAGGGCCGCTGCCGCCAGGGCGTTGGCCACCATGTGGCGCGGGGCGAACTCGCCGAGGTCTGCCATGGAGGCGAGCTCGGCCGCACTGTCCTTGCGCTCGGCGATGAACGCGCGGTCGACCAGCAGGCCCTCCACTACCCCGAGCATGCTGATGGCAGGGGTGAGGGTGGTGAAGCCTACGGCCCGGCAGCCTTCCGTCACGTCCGCGTTCTCCACCATGCGCTCGGTTTCGATCTGCTCCGCGTTGTAGATGCACGCCTTCTGGGTGCGTTCGTAGACTTTGGCCTTGTCCGCGAGGTAGGACGTGTAAGAGCCGTGCCAGTCCACGTGGTCTTCGGCCACGTTGAGGCACACGCTGGCCACCGGTGACAGGGATTCTGCCCAGTGCAGCTGGAAGCTGGACAGCTCCACCGCGAAGGCGTCGTACTCCACTGGATCGCGGAGGGCGTCCAGGATGGGAGTCCCGACGTTTCCGACGGCGATGGCCTTCAGGCCCGCGGCCTGCAGCATCGCTTCGGTCAGCCCTACAGTGGTGGTTTTGCCGTTGGTTCCGGTGATGGTCAGCCAGTCAGCGGTCTTGTGGCCTTCGCGAATGCGCAGGCGCCAGGCGAGTTCGACGTCGCCCCAGACCGGGATGTGGGCACGCGCGGCCGATGCCAGGAGGGCCTGGTCGGGGCGCCAGCCCGGTGACGTCACGATGAGTTCCGGCAGGGCTCCGTCGATTTTCGGGATCCTGCTGACTGCTTCCTCGCCAAGGAGCACGTCCGCGGCGCCGACGATCTTGAGGGTGTCTGCCTGGGCTTTGGCGGTCTCGGACGTGGCGGCGTCAACCACCACGACACGGGCGCCCAGTTCGATGAGGGTGTCGGCCGCGGCGAAGCCGGACACGCCGATACCGGTCACCACGACCCGCAGCCCGGCCCAGTCCGAGTCCCAGCTGACGAGGTCCTGAAGGCGGGAGGAAACGGTCACAGGAGCACAACCCATTCAGCGTAGAAGATGCCCAGGCCAACGGCCACGAAGAGCCCCCCAAGGATCCAGAACCGGACCACCACGGTGACCTCGGCCCATCCCTTGAGCTCAAAGTGGTGCTGCAGCGGTGCCATCTTGAAGAAGCGCTTACCGCGGGTGGCTTTGAAGTAGCCGACCTGGATGATGACGGACAAAGTGATGAGGACAAAAAGGCCGCCGATGATGCCCAGCAGCAGTTCGGTCCGGGACAGGATGGCGAAGCCGGCAATCGCGCCGCCGATGGCCAGGGACCCGGTGTCGCCCATGAAGATTTTGGCCGGCGAAGTATTCCACCAGAGGAATCCAACGAGGGCGGCACTCATGATGGCGGCCAGGAGGGCGAGATCGAGCGGGTCGCGGACCGAGTAGCAGCCGCTGCCGGCCTCCCGCGGGGAGCCGCAGGCCTGGTTGCTCTGCCAGATGCCCATCAGGGTGTAGGCGCCGAACACCATAACCGCAGCGCCGGCGGCCAGGCCGTCCAGGCCGTCCGTGAGGTTCACTCCGTTCGTCGCGGCGGTCACAATCAGGTTGGACCACACGACGAACAGGATGGCGCCAAGCACGGTCCCGCCGAAGGCGAGGTCCAGCCATGGAAGGTCCCGGACCAGGGAGATTTTGGTGGAGGCCGGCGTGACGCCGTCGGCGTCCGGAAAGTTCAGGGCGAGCACGGCGAACGCGATTCCCACGGCGCCCTGGCCGATGAGCTTGGCCTTGGCGTCCAGCCCCAGGCTCCGCTGTCTGGAGATCTTGATGAAGTCGTCCAGGAAGCCAACCAGTCCCATGCCCACCATGAGGAACAGCAGGATCAGGGCCGACGCCGAGGGGCCCGCGGACGCCGGATTCAGCATCCACATGATGAGGTGCGTCAGCCCGTAACTCAGCAGGACGGAGCCCACCACCACGGTTCCGCCCATGGTGGGCGTGCCGCGCTTGGTGTGGTGGGAGGTCGGTCCGTCATCCCGGATGAACTGGCCGTAGCTCTTACGGACCAGCAGCCGGATAAAGAGCGGGGTTCCCACCAGGGCGCACAGCAGGGCCAGGCCAGCGCCGATCAATAGTGCAATCACAGCTGCTCGCTCCCTTCAGTGGCAGGTACCGGGGTTTGTGGGGGTAATGCTATCCGATCGCCTAAATGGCGCAGTCCCACGCTGTTGGAGGACTTAAACAGCACCAGGTCGCCGGGTTCAAGCTCGGCGTTCAGCAGTTCGTAGGCCTCATCGATCGTTTCGGCAAAGCTGCATTCATCGCCCCAGGAACCTTCCTGGACGGCGGAGACGTACAGTGGCCGGGCCGCCCGGCCAACAACCACCAGGCGGGAGATGTTGAGGCGCACAACCTGCGTGCCCACAATGGTGTGTTCGCGGATGGATTCGGGT
This sequence comes from Arthrobacter sp. HS15c, assembly GCF_040812005.1. Classification (NCBI taxonomy): domain Bacteria; kingdom Bacillati; phylum Actinomycetota; class Actinomycetes; order Micrococcales; family Micrococcaceae; genus Arthrobacter; species Arthrobacter sp. HS15c. The sequence goes on along the minus strand of NZ_JBFOHM010000002.1, from coordinate 63,345 downwards.
CCGAGTTCCAGCATGGCGCCAAGGACTGCCCAGGTGCGGCGGCCCCGGCCCAGGTCGGCGAGGGTGCGCAGGGCAGCCCGCATGGATTCGGGGTTGGCGTTGTAGGCATCGTTGATGACCGTGACGCCGTCGGCCCGCTCGGTCCGCTCCATGCGCCAGCGGCTGGCAGCCGCCTGCGTGCTGAGTGAGGCCGTGATGTCGGGCCCCGGGACCCCCGCGGCACCCGCGGCCGCAGCTGCGGCCAGGAGGTTGCCCACGTGGTGCGCGCCGATCAGTTTGCTGCTGACGTGCAGGTCCGGCTCGCCGGAGGGCAGGATGAGGTCGAATTCGGGGTTTCCTGCGGAGTTCGTGTCCGGGTTGACTGCCTGCACGGCAGCGCCGGCGCGGCGCTCGGCGGAATACCCCAGCACCTCCGCCTGCGTACGGCCGCGCATTGCGGCCACGCGGTCGTCGTCGAGGTTGATGATGGCGGTCCCGGTGGCGGACAGCCCTTCGAGCAGTTCGCCCTTGGCGCGTGCGATGTTTTCGACTCCGCCGAACTCGCCCGCGTGGGCAGTACCCACACCCAGGACCACGCCGATGTCCGGCTTCACCATGTCGGCGAGATAACGGATGTGGCCAATGCCTGTCGCACCCATTTCAATGACCAGGAACCGGGTGGTGCCGTCCGCGCGGAAGACGGTCAGCGGAACGCCGATCTCGCCGTTATAGGAGCCCTGCGGCGCGACGGTGTTTCCCTGGCCTGCGAGGATACCGGCGAGCAGGTCCTTGGTGGTGGTCTTGCCGGCAGAGCCGGTGATGCCTACCACCGTGAATTCCTCACCGGCGGCCTGGCGGGCAGAACGGATGCGGCGCACTGCCTCAGCGGCGAGGGCGCCCATGGCCAGCACGGCGTCGGCGACAAGCACCGCGGGGTAACGTGCTCCGTCCGGGCCGGCAACCGGCCGCTCCACCAGTGCCAGCGTTGAGCCGTTACCGAATGCGGTGGCAACGAAGTCGTGGCCGTCCGCGTGCTCCCCCGGTTTCGCGACGTAGAGGGACCCGGGCGTGGCTTCGCGCGAATCCGTGACCACCGACAGAGGGGTGATCCCGGGATCGGCGTCCAGGCGGCCGTTTGTGATTTCGGCGATTTCCGCCGCAGTAAATGCAATCATCTCGGTCTAGGACTCTATCCGGTCGTCTTGGAGAACGGTGAATCCCCTGGCTGTCAAGGCGTTCCGGAGTTCCACCCTGTCGTCGAGGGCAACGTTGACGCCCTTCACTTCCTGCCAGACCTCGTGTCCGCGGCCGGCCACGAGGATGGTGTCCTGCGGCCCGGCGAGTTCCACGGCCTCCCGGATGGCGGCGTCGCGCGGGAAGATTTCGAGGATGCGGCACGCAAGTGAATCCTGTTTCTTCGCTTCCAGGGCCCCGGCCAGCACGTCTGCGCGGATCGCCGCCGCGTCCTCATCGTGCGGGTCGTCGTCGGTCACAATGACGGTGTCGGCGAGGGTGGCCGCGATGGCGCCCATGGCCGGGCGCTTCCCCTGGTCCCGCTGCCCGGTGGCGCCGAAGACGACAATCAGGCTGGACCCCGGCTGGGGGGACCGCACGGCTTCCAGTGCCCGCGCCAGGGCGTCGGTGTTGTGGGCAAAATCAACAACCGCGGCCGGCGACTCGGAGACCAGCTGCATGCGGCCCGGGACTGCCACGGTGAACGGGTCGTGTTCATCCAGGGCGGCCTGGACTGCCGCCACGTCCACGCCGCTGGCCAGGACCATGACGGCAGCCAGGGCCGCGTTGGCCACGTTGAAGCTGCCCGGAAGGCCGGTGTGGACGTTCAGGGACGCGCCGCCAGGCCCGGTGAGGGTGAAGTCCGTGCCCAAGCCGCGGGGCGTCGCCGACGCGACCGTCCAGTCTGCGGGAGCCCCGGCTGATGTGGCCGCGAGGGTAGTGACCGGGATCTCCGTTGTGGAGGCAAGCTGCCGACCCCAGGAATCGTCCACAGTCACCACTGCATGGCGGGCGCGCGGCGGCGTGAAGAGTTCGGCCTTGGTCTGGAAGTAGTCGTCCATGGTTCCATGCAGGTCCAGGTGGTCCTGCGTGAGGTTGGTGAACCCTGCAACGTCGAAGACCACCCCGTCCACGCGCTGGAATGACACGGCGTGTGAGGAGACTTCCATGGACGCGGCGTCCAGTCCCCGCTCCCGCATCAGAGCCAGCAGGGCGTGGACATCCGGTGACTCCGGAGTGGTCAGCAGGCTGGGAATGGGCTCTCCGCCGGCCATGATTTCAATGGTCCCGATCAGCCCTGTCTTCAGGCCCAGGGCACGCAGCAGGGCATTGATGAAATAGGTGGTGGTTGTCTTGCCGTTGGTGCCCGTGACACCGAACAGCGTGGGCTTTCCGCCGGCCGGAGGCTGGCTGCCGTAGATCATGGCGGACAGCGGCCCCACCACATTCCGCGGGCTGTCAACCACCAGGACCGGAACCGACGTGTCGGCAGACAGCGCGAGGAGGCGTGCGCCGGCGTCGTCCGTCAGCACGGCCGCGGCCCCGGCGTCGATTGCCTGCGCCACAAAGTCCGCGCCGTGCCTCGTTGCCCCGGGAAGGGCGACGTAAAGGTCGCCCGGCTCAACGGTGCGTGAGTTCAGGGAGATCCCGGTGATGCTGACCGATGCCGAGTGGCCGGGAACGGACACGCCAACGGATTCGCCGATGCTGTCCAGGCGCACCGCGGAAACGGACGTGGGCCTGAACTGCGACGTGGCGGATCCCCCGGCCGGAACAGTATTGGCGCCGGGGGCATTGTGATCTGACAAGAGAGTCTCCGAAAGTGCTAGTGGATCGTGCCCGCGGGAAGTGCTGGGCCAGCGGGCGCTGCTGGGCGTGCGGCCGTGCTACTTGGCGTATTGCGGCAGCCGTGCCGGTTCACCGGTGGACGGCTGGACGTTGTAGGTCCGCAGCGCCTGGCTCATGACTGACCGGAAGACCGGCCCTTGGGTAATGCCGTAGATGCTGCCCTTCGGCCGCTGCAGTACCACCTCAACAATAAACCGAGGATCGTCCATCGGCGCCATGCCAACGATGGACGCGGTGTACCCGCAGAATCCTGACTTGCCGTCGTCGCACGGCGATTCCGAGGTTCCCGTTTTGGCGCCAACCCGGTATCCGTCAATGGCTGCGTCCTTGATCTGCCCCTCGGTCACGGCGCTTTCGAGGATGTCCTGGACCTGCTGTGCGGTGTTGTCGGACACCACTTGCCGGGGCGGCTCCTGGGCTGCCTTTTCTTCGGATCCGTCCGGTGAAATGTACGAATCGATGAGGCGCGGCTGGAGCATAACGCCGTTGTTGGCGATGGTTTGGAAGGCGCGCACTGTCTGGAGCGTTGACTGGGATACACCCTGGCCGAACAGTACGGTGTACTCCTGCCGGCCGTCCCACTGGTCCGCCGGCGTGAGGATGCCCGAGGCGGTGGAGGGCAGGCCGACATCCGGTGCCTCCCCGATGCCGAACTTCTGCAGCCAGTCGTGCCTTTGTTCCTTGCTCAGCCGCTGGCCTGCCATGACCGTTCCCGTGTTCATGGACCAGCCAAGGATGCCGGCGAGGGTCCGCTCCTCGGTGCCGTGGGCAAACGAGTCGCTGAAGGTCTGGCCATCCACGGTATATGACGGCGGGAGGGTGAACGTATCCAGCGGACTGGATTTGCCTTCCTCAATCAGCGCCGCGGCAGTGATCATCTTTTCCACGGACCCTGGCTCGTAGGCGGCGGTCACGGAACGGACGCCGCGGTCCTTGGCAGCCACCAGGCCCGGGTTGTTGGGGTCGGGGGAATTGGTGTCGGCCATGGCGATGAGGTTGCCGGTCTTGGCGTCCATCACAATGATGACGCCCCACTCGGCGCCCAGTTTGTCCGACTGGCTCTGGATGGCCTGCTGGGCAAAGTACTGGAGGTCGGAGTTGAGCGTGAGCTTGACGTCCTTGCCGTCCTCCGGTGGCGTGAGTTCGTCCAGGCCCACCGGAATCCTGAGGCCGTCGGCACCGATCTCGAAGAGCCGCTTGCCGTCTTTGCCTTTCAACAGCTCATCCTGCGTTTGTTCGATTCCGGCCTGGCCCGTGTACCCGTCCTGGAGGAAGCCAACAATGCCGCCGGCCACCGAACCGTTGGGGTAGACGCGCTTGCTCACGCCCTCCGTGACGATGCCGGGGATCTGCATCTTGGAAATCCTGTCCTCAACGTCAGGCTTCAGGTCCTTGGCCACGATGTAGTAGCGGGATTCTCCGGTGACGGCATTGCGGACGTCATCCTTGTCCATTCCGAGTGCCCCTGCCAGCTCGGAAATACCCTGGTCACGGGAGACATCAACGAGTTTTTCCTGGCCGTCCACCGTTTCCAGGCGCTTGAAGGTTTCCGTTTTGGTGTTGACGGTCTGGTCAACCACCACGTTGTACCGGATAACGCTGTTCGCAAGGACGGTGCCGTCCGCGTCCAGGATGCTCCCACGCTCGGCCGGAAGGACAGTCTGGGTCATCCGCTTGTTCAGGGCTGCTTCGGCCATTCCGCCAACGTCCAGCCCTTGGACCAGAAACAGCTTGCCGCCCACCACCAGGAGCAGGGTGAGCATGATGCCCAGGCCGAGGCGCAGCCGTCTTGTGGCGTTGGGCACCTTGCCGTTCTTCGACTTGCCGGTCCTCTGCGCCACCGTGAATTCCTTGCTGTTTGCTGTGTTGCCTGTCAGTGCCAGTTACTGCCCGGGCGTCTTCTGTTCCGGTGCCGGCACCGAGCCACCGTGGAGTTCCACGGCGGCCGCTGCAGGGGCTGCCGCCGGCGGGTTCGCAGGGGCCTGCGCTGCAGCCTGCGCGGCCGGCGGATTTGCGGCAGGTTCTTCAGCCACCGGCTTCCGGCTGGCCAGCGGCTCCCCGGTGCTTGCCGGCGGGACCACGGTCAGCTGCCCGGCAACTGCCGGCGCCGGGATAACGGCACCGGCGTTTCCGCCCTTGACGGCCGGTGTCGCCTTGCCGGTGACGGCCAGGGTGGAAAGGTCGATCTGGCCTTTCACCGTGGATGCCACCATTCCCAGATCTGCAGCCTTGGCCGCCAGATTCTGGGGAGCTTCGAAGTTCTGCACCTGTTGTGTCAGATCCTGGTTCTGCTTGGTCAGCGTGCTTTGCTTGCCCCGGAGTTCCACGAGCTGGTACTGGGCGGTGGACACCGAGATGTTCAGCACCAGGACGGCCACGAGTGCGACGGCGAGCAGCGCAAAGCAGAGGACAACAAAGGGCGCGCGGCGCTTCCTGGGAGCGGTGCGCACCACTGAGAGAGGCGTGCGGGCCTTGCGGACCGGGCCGGGAGCGCCCGCGGGAGTGGGCCCAATCGCAGGCGCAGCGCTGCCGGAGACGACCGGAAAGTTCTTGACGGCGGCTGCGGTGCTCATGCGGTTCTCCTGGTTCTGATGCGTTCCACGGCCCGCAGCCTTGCGGAGGCAGCGCGCGGGTTTTCGGCGATTTCGACGGCGGTGGGCACCTCTGTGCCCTTCGTGAGGGTCTTGAGTTCGGCTTTGTGTTCCTCCAGCTCCACCGGAAATCCGAGCGGTGCCGAGGATTTGGAGCCCGCCTGGAAGACGCCCTTGACGATTTTGTCCTCCAGCGAGTGGTAGGACATGACCACAATCCGTCCGCCAAGGGCCGTTGCCGCAACGGCGGCGGGAACCGCCCGCTCGAGGACGTCCAGCTCCTCGTTGACTTCGATGCGGAGCGCCTGGAAGGTCCGTTTGGCGGGATGCCCGCCTGACTTGGCCGCGGCGGCCGGAACCACCGAACGGATCTGTTCGACGAGTTCCCCGGTAGTGGCGAAAGGCTTCACTGCGCGGGCTGCGACGATCCTGTTGGCAATGCGGCCAGCAAACTTCTCCTCGCCCCATTTGCGGATGATCCGCACAAGCTCGTCTTCGGAGTAATTGTTGACCACATCTGCGGCGGTCTGCCCGCGGCTGGTGTCCATTCGCATGTCCAGCGGCGCGTCGAAGGAGTAGGCGAAGCCGCGTTCGCGTTCGTCAAGCTGCAGCGAGGAAACGCCGAGGTCCATAAGGATTCCGTGGACTTCGCTGACGCCGAGGTCGTCAAGGACGTCGGCGATCTCATCGTAGACGGCGTGCACCAGGTCAGTACGTGCGGAGAATGGCGCCAGCCGTTCGCCGGCCAGGGCCAGCGCTTCCTCGTCGCGGTCGATCCCGATCAGGTGCAGGTCCGGGAACCGCTGCAGCATGGCTTCCGAGTGGCCGCCCATGCCGAGTGTGGCGTCGATGGCGACAGGAGTGTCTCCCCTGAGCCTCGCCGCCTCAAAGCCCGGGGCCAACAAATTGATGCACCGGTCCCGAAGGACCGGTACATGGCGTTCGGACGTTGGCTTCGGGTGATCGTTCATGCCTTCGTCCTCTCCTGCCATGGTTGCCGTGGTGTTGCTTCTTGAGCCAGATCCCCATCCGCGCCTGTCGTCCTGCCCGCCTGGCTCCGGGGAAGTGAGCCAGGTTGGCCGGCCGATGGGCGGCTGGAGATCTCGTTCAAGAAGCTTTCCGCCGTTCCATGCCGGCGATCACAGAATCCCCGGAATGGCGTCGTCAGTCTCAGAGAAGGCTGTTTCCTTCTCTGCCAGGTACTCGTTCCAGGCTTGGGCGTCCCAGATCTCGGCGCGGGTTCCTGCGCCGATCACGGCCAGCTCCCTGCCGAGGCCTGCGTACTCCCGAAGCGCCGCCGGAATGGTCACGCGCCCCTGCTTGTCAGGTACCTCGTCCGAGGCTCCAGAGAGAAAGACGCGGATGTAGTCCCGGGCCTGCTTGGAGGAGATGGGCGCCTCCCGCATTTGCTCGTGGACACGTGCAAATTCCTGCTCACTGAAGACGTAGATGCAACGCTCCTGGCCCCTCGTGAGTACCAGGCCGCTGGCAAGTTCCTCGCGGAACTTCGCGGGGAGGATAATTCGGCCCTTTTCATCCAAACGCGGCGAGTGGGTGCCAAGAAACACCGGCCCACCGCCTGTCTGCTGTCAGGAACTGCACATCCCCTGTGTTGCAACTACCCTCTTATGCCCTCCACATTACTCCACTTTCCCCCACAGTCAACGCAAGATTGGCGCAGTTTGCCCCCACTTCAGGGAATTGGGCCCGCAAATCCGGCGATTCCACGGGTGGTGGAAAGTGGAGGGCTTTTTGCATGCCGACGAGCGTCCGGGAGAGCCGGTTTCAGTGCGCGGTAAAGCAAAAGACCCGCCGTGGCGGGTCTTTTGCATGAATTACTGGTTTGGCTTACTGAACGGCCGCTTTAGCGGGGCGCAACGGAGACGGCGTGGGGGCAGCTGGTACGGAATGGAGGAGTCCGGCGGCCTGGCGGCCGGCTGGATCAGGAGTCGCCGCGGCGCCGCTCGTCCCAGCGTTCCTCAAGGCTGCTCATGAAGGAACTCCTGGATTTGCCCGGCTTCCCTGGACGGCCGCCGGTGCGGGACTTTCCGGGTGCCGAACTGCGCATCGTCGCGAAGTAGACGCCGGCTCCCATCACCACAAATCCCAGGACGCCGACGAAGATGTTCTGGAGGGTGACGCCAACAAGCAGGAGGAAAATCCCGGCGAGGGCACAGAGAACGCCGATCACCACATGCCGCGTAGACCATGAGCGCCCCGGATCAGACCCCATGGAATTCGCGAATTTTGGATCGTCCTCGTGCAGCTGCTTTTCCAACTGTTCAAGCAGCTTCTGTTCGTGCTCCGAGAGCGGCATCACGACCTCCTTAAGTAGGCCAACGTCCGGGCTGGGCCCAGCCAGTACTTCTGCTCCGATAACGACCGGCCTCCCGTACGAGTTCCCGCTCCGCCGTCAATGGCGGAACGGGAGCGGTATGTCCAGTCGTTCGAAAACTATGTATATATAAGGATAGTTTGTCGAGGGCCGTTCTGAAAGACAGCAATGACTTTCGTCAAGGGGCTCGACGACGGGAAAGACGCCGCAGGGGGCAGGAACTAGGCTGAACCTTTTCCGGAATCCAACAGGCGTGCCGGGAGCACGGATTTATTGCCGAATTTCCGGCTCACTTTGTCCAAGGCCTGTTCAGCTGCCCGCCAGTTGTCATCCCTCCGGTCCAGGCTGAGCTGCAGGGAGGTTTGGGCCGCTTCTTCCAGCTGTTCTGCCCGGACGCCCACCAGCCGCACCGTCATGCTGCGGTCACCAAGTGACTCCAGGAGCTGGAGCACAACGGCGTAGATCATCTGCGTGCTGTCCACCGGCGTGTGCACCGTCCGGCTACGGGTGATGGTGGAGAAGTCCGCGTAGCGCAGCTTCAATGCCACCGTCCTGGCCACCATTCCGGAACTGCGTAACCGCTCCGCGGTCCGGTGTGACAGGCGCAGCAGTTCGCGGTGCAGGAGGGCATTATCGGCGGTGTCCACGGCAAAGGTTTCCTCGGCTCCGATGCTCTTCTCGAGCCGCACCGGGGTCACTGGACGCGGGTCGATCCCCCAAGACAGCCGGTAGACATGCTCGCCCGTGGCGCCCAGGGTCCGTTTCAGGGTGTGAAGCGGGGTGGCGGCAAGATCCGCAACGGTCCTGATTCCCATCCGCGCGAGGACCTCGGCAGTCTTTGCTCCCACTCCCCACAAGGCACCAACCGGCAGGCTGTGCAGGTAGGGGACGGTTTCTTCCGGCCCGATCAGGAGCAGTCCGTCGGGTTTGCACCGCGTGGATGCGATCTTGGCCACGAACTTGCTCGCGGCGATACCCACCGAGGCGGTGATGCCCAGTTCGGCGGCTACGCGCCGCCTGATCAGTTCGCCGATGTCACGGGGCGGCCCGAGCCGCCGGATAGCGCCGCCAACGTCAAGGAAGGCCTCGTCGACGCTGAGCGGTTCGACCAGATCGGTGACCGATTCAAAAATCCCCATCAGCTGGGCGGAGACCTCGTAGTACAGCTTGTGCCGCGGTTCGATGATGACCGCCCTGGGACACATCCGTGCTGCGATGACCATTGGCATGGCGGACTTCACACCGAATTTCCGGGCCTCGTATGAGGCGGACAGCACCACCGAACGGTCTGCGGGGTAACCCACAATGACAGGCTTGCCGCGCAGTTCAGGCCGGGTACGCAACTCGACGGTGACAAAGAAAGCGTCCATGTCCACGTGCATGATGGGCGTACGGCGGAGCTCCCGAAGACCCGCTTCGGTGTGCTGATTCATCCCGTCCGGCCCCACGAAACAATCCTATCCGCTGGTACTGACTAAACTGGAGGCTGAATCCGGCATCAACACCAGGAGGAAAGTCCCTGTGACGGTCATTGGAAGTCTTAAGCCAACAGGATCGGCCGCCCTCGTGGCCATCGCAGCGCTGGCACTGGCCGCCTGCAGCCCCGCGGCACCGGGAGTAACCACGCCGTCCTCCGCCACCTCCCCGCAAACCACCGGCCAGCCCACGGCCACGGCGTCGGCCAGCCCCTCGGCCTCACCCGGGACGTCAGCAACAGTGGGCGCGCTCGTCGCCGGGTTCCCACAGCAGCTTCTTCCCGTCATGCCGGGAGCCATCGTGATTTCCAGCAGCTTCGACAAGTCAGCGACGCCGGCAACGGTTGCGCTGGTGGGTAGCATCTCCGGCCCGCCCGGACCCGTCGTCGAGTACTACACCAAGGCCCTTGAAGCCCAGGGCTTCAAGGCGGTGCCCGGAGAAACCGTGGGCGCCGTGGCCTCCAAGGACTTCGTCCGGGGCGACAACGAGACCGTGAACCTTGCGGTGGTTGAAACCGCGGGCGCTTCCACGTTCACCATCGGCGCCAACGTGGCAGCTGAGTCAGCCAAGTGACGGTTGCCGAGCAGCTGCGCCTTGAACAGACCGGATACGTGGCGGCTGTCGCCGGTGAACTGACGGACTTCCTGACCACCCGCCAATCCGTGATGACGGCCATTTCCCCGGACATAGATCCGATCATGGGTTCCATCTCCAACCTGGTCACCGGCGGCAAACGGCTTCGGGCCCTGATGTGCTACTGGGGCTGGCGGGGCGCCGGCGGGGAAGCCGGGGCCAGCCAAATTGTGACAGCAGGCTCGGCGCTGGAACTCTTCCAGGCCGCGGCGCTCATCCATGACGACATCATCGACCGGTCCGACACACGTCGGGGCGGGCCCAGCGTCCACCGCCGCTTCAGCCAGCTGCACACGGCACAGGGGTGGGCCCTGGACAACGAAAGGTTCGGCCACGCCGCTGCCATCCTGACCGGCGACCTGTGCCTGTCCTTCAGCGAGGAAGCCTTCACGGACATCGGCGAAAAAGCCGCTTCCGGGAGCAGGGCCCGGCTGATCTTCAACCTCATGCGGGCCGAGGTTATGGCCGGCCAGTACCTGGACATCCTCGAAGAAGTGGCCGGACCTGTCCGGGAGAGGGCCGGTGCCGTGTCCCGGGCGCAGTCCATCATCCGCTTCAAGTCCGCCAAGTACTCCACTGAGCATCCACTGGCACTGGGCGGCGCACTTGCGGGAGCCTCCAACGAGCTGCTCCGCGGATACTCCGCCTTCGCGCTTCCGCTGGGTGAAGCCTTCCAGCTGCGCGACGACGTCCTGGGCGTCTTCGGCGACCCCATCACCACGGGAAAGCCCGCCGGCGATGACCTCCGGGAGGGGAAGCGGACCGTTCTGGTGGCGCTGGCCCTGGACCAGGCAACGGCTGAAGAATCTGCCTTCATCGACGCCAAGCTCGGAAGCCCGGATCTCGGCGACGCAGACATCGCCGAGATCCGCCGCATCATCGAAGAATCCGGAGCCCTGCAGGCAACCGAAGTCCTGATTGGCGAATTCGGGGCAGCGGCGTTTGACGCGCTGGAACAACTGGAGCTGGACGAATTGCCAAAGACAGCCCTCCGCAGGCTGGCCGAGGCAACCGTCAGCCGCGCATCCTGAAAATTCCGGTTACCAGGCCAGCGTTTGGGCGCGGCGGCGGATTTCCGTTTTGCGGCCTTCACGGAGGGCATCAATAGGCCGGCCGCGCAATGATTCGTCGGCAGTAAAAAGCCAGACAATCAGGTCTTCGTCTGAATAGCCGGCATCCGACAGCACCACAATGGTGCCTTTAAGGCTGTCCACCACGTGACCGTCCTGGATAAATTCCGCGGGGACGCACCGGATTCGCCGTTCTCCCACGCGCAGCGCGGCCAGCGCCCGCTCATCAAGGAGACTGTGGACTTTCGTAATTGAAACGTCCAACAACTGCGCGACATCAGGCAAGGGCAGCCACTCGCCAACAAGGCTTTCTACGTTACTCACGGATCAAGGTTGCCATGACGTGCACCCTGACGCCTAGTCGCTGCCATTCCGGCGGATGCTTCAGCAGGCGACACTCCAAAAATTTCCCGTTGTCAGCCTTTAGAGAATTCTTGTGCTAATTGCCAATCCATGAGAGATTCACATAGATCACATTGGTAACAGCAATAACTTAAGTAACACTAGAAGCACTATTAACACAGGCAACACCCATCGCTCCGCAGTTGAGAAGAGGATTCCTTCCATGACGACGTCCCGCTCGCCACAGCAGCCACCCAGGCCGAGCCTGCCGATGATAGCCGCTACGACGGCGGCGCTCCCTGCGGTTGTCCTGTCGTCACTGGCCCTTGCCCACCCTGCCGAGGCTGTAGCCCCCGCCCGCACGATCCCTGCCACCCTTGTGGCGGCGATGCAGGCCCAGGCAGCCGCTGCCACGGCCGCCGTTATCCCGGCCGCCTCGGTTTCGACCACGATTCCGTCCGCGTTCCGGCCCGCCCAGCCGTCCGTCCCCGCCGAATACACAATCGCTCGGGGCGACACCATCAGCAGCGTCGCCGGAAAGCACGGCCTGGACACCTACGAGGTGCTCAAGCTGAACAATCTCCAGCCAAACACCATCATCTACCCGGGCCAGAAGATCAGGCTCTCAGGTAACGGCAGTGCGCCCGCCGCAGCTCCTGCTGCCCCGGCGGCCGCGCCGCTGGCCACGTCCGGTGCAACCTACACCGTCAAGTCCGGCGATACCCTCAGCGCCATCGCCTCCAGGCACGGAGTGGGCCTTTCGGAAATCTTCGGCTGGAACGGCCTGAACATGCGTTCCATCATTTACCCCGGCCAGAAGATCAAAGTGAATTCAGCTGACGCCGCACCCGCTGCAGCTCCTGCGCCCGCGCTCCAGCCCGCGTCCGCACCCGCTGCTCCGGCGCCCGCCGCCCCCACCGGTTCCTATACGGTAAAGGCCGGCGATACCCTCAGCGCCATTGCTTCCAAGCACGGCGTGAAGCTTTCCGACGTCCTGTCCGCGAACCAGCTGAGCCTGTCCAGCATCATTTACCCGGGCAACAAGCTGGTCATCCCCGGCGCCGCCGTTCAGCCGGCCGCGACGCAGCCAGCCGCGAATGTCACTCCCCTAGTGCCCAGTTCGTTCCTTGGATTCACCTACCCCGCTGCCGTGGTCAGCTCAGCCAACGAGAACAAGGCACTGCTCAACGCATCTCCCGTTCCTTCCCGGGACCAGATGCGGGCCATCGTGGCGGACACCGCACGGAGCATGGGCGTGGACCCGGCACTGGCACTGGCTTTTGCCTTCCAGGAATCCGGTTTCAACCAGCGCGCAGTCTCCCCTGCGAACGCCATCGGCACCATGCAGGTCATTCCGTCCTCCGGCCAGTGGGCCTCGGACCTGGTCGGCCGCAAGCTCAACCTGCTGGATCCGTACGACAACGCGACCGCAGGCGTAGCGATCATCCGCCAGCTGATCGCCACCAGCAAGGACCGCGACACCGCGATCGCCGGCTACTACCAGGGCCAGTATTCCGTCAGCAAGTACGGAATGTACGACGACACCAAAACCTACGTGGAGGCCATCAAGGCGCACGAAAAGAACTTCGGCTAGGCCACCAAGCCCAACGCCCGGTCCCGCAAGGGACGTGGCAAGCGCAGTAACGATACGGGTCCGGATCGCATGTTGATTCGGGCCCGTTTCGTTGCGGGATTAGGATCGTAGGGTGCAGGAACACGTGTCTGACCGACTTGTTGGAACGCTGGTGGATAACCGCTACGCCGTCCAGTCCAAGCTCGCGCGCGGCGGAATGTCCACCGTTTACCTGGCAACGGACCTGCGGCTGGAACGCGACGTCGCACTCAAAGTACTCCACCCGCACCTCGCCAGCGACGATACCTTCCTGGGCAGGCTGGGCCGTGAAGCGAAGGCAGCGGCCCGGCTTTCCCACTCCCACGTTGTGGGTGTCCTGGACCAGGGCAACGACGGCCAGACGGCCTACCTCGTCATGGAGTACATCAAAGGCCATACGCTCCGGGACGTCATTAAGTCCAAGGGCGCGTTGCCACCCCGGCTCGCCCTGGCACTCATCGATCCCGTCGTCGAAGGACTAGGGGCGGCGCACGCCGCCGGCATGATCCACCGCGACATCAAGCCCGAAAACGTCCTGATCGCCGACGACGGGCGGATCAAACTGGGCGACTTCGGCCTGGCACGGGCCGTCACAACGTCCACCAGCACGGGTGCACTGATCGGCACAGTGGCCTATCTTTCCCCCGAACTGGTGCTGGGAAACCAGGCCGATGCCCGGAGTGACATCTACTCGGTCGGGATCATGCTGTACGAAATGCTGACCGGCCAGCAGCCCTTCAGCGGCGAGGTCCCCATCCAGGTTGCGTACCAGCACGTGAACGGCACGGTGGGGCCGCCGTCGGCCCTGGTCCCGGGCCTGGCCGCCGAAGTCGACGAACTGGTGCAGTGGTGTACTGCCAACGACCCCGAGAACAGGCCCGTGGACGGCACCGCCCTGCTCCAGGAACTCCGCCACATCCGCACCAACCTCACGGACCGCGAACTGGACCTCCAGCCGCCGGCAGCGCTGGACCACGGCGCGCAGAACCCCACTGAAATCATCACCCGCCCCAGCCACCCCACTACGGTGATGTCACCGCTGGCGCGGCCCGAAAGACAACCACAGTCTGCCCCGTCCGGGGATTACGCAACTACGGCCCTTCCCGCTGCCCCGGCCGCACAGTACACGGCCGCGTACTCCCCCTACCCGGACACCACGCCCGCTCCCCTGACCAAGCGCGCCCGGCGCAAGGCAGACAAGGAGGCCGAAAAGGCAAGGTCCCGGGCGGCCGCCACTCCGCTCAGGTCGCTGCGGGAAGGCAACCCCCGGCGCCGTGGCGCCCTGTGGGTGGTAATCCTGATCATCGCGGCGCTGCTGGCCACCGGGGCAGGCTGGTTCTTTGGCATGGGCCCGGGATCCCCGGCGACCATCCCCGCCGTCGCGAACAAGACGGTGGCGCAGGCCCAGCTGCTGCTGGGCGAGGCCGGATTCCAGTCCAGCACGCGTGACGTATTTGATGATGACGTCCCCTCCGGCCTCGTGGTGGGAACGGAGCCCGGGGCCGGCACGGAGATCAGGAAATTCCAGCCGGTGGCCTTGTTTGTCTCCAAGGGTCCCCAGCTGTTTGAGCTGCCGAAACTGACCGGACAAACGCTGGAGCAGGCCAAGTCGGAACTGAACAAGGCTGAGATGGCCCTGGGCACCATCACTGAGCAATTCGATGAGGGCGTTGCCGCCGGCGTCGTGCTCGCCCAGGACCCGGCATCCGGGACCCCAGCACGGCACGGCACCGCGGTGGCCCTGGCCGTCTCCAAGGGTCCGCAACCCATCCCGGTGCCGTCCGTCGTCGGGATGGACGAGAACGACGCCGTCGATGCCATCGAGGCGGCCGGGCTGAAGGCAGACGTAGCCAAGGACGAAGTGAACGACAAGAAGGTGCCCAAGGGCGCAGTGGCCAGCCAGTCGCCGTCGAACGGCACTCTCACCCGCGGCGGCACAGTCACGCTGACCATCTCCGATGGCCCGAAGATGGTGAAGGTTCCCAGCTACGTCGGCAAGCAGGCCAAAGAAGCCGAACAGGCCCTGCGTCAGCTCGGCTTCGAAGTGAAAGTGAACAATATCCTGGGCGGGTTCTTCGGAACCGTCCGGGACCAGGACCCGGTTAACAAAGAGGTTCCCGAGGGATCAGTCATTACCCTGACGGTGGTGTAGCGAGGCCGGCCCGTGCCGGCAGGCGCAAAAGGATGCCTCCCGTGACGCGAAGTCCGGGAGGCATCCTTTTCGACTGAAAAAACGACGGCGGTCAGTGCTTGGAGAGTGCCCCTGCGACCAGGAACGCCATTTCGAGCGACTGCATGTGGTTCAGCCGCGGATCGCACACGGACTCGTAACGGTCCAGGAACGCCTCCTGGTCCACGGGATCGGCGCCGCCAAGGCATTCGGCGACGTCGTCGCCGGTCATCTCGACATGCAGGCCACCGGGAACGGTGCCCAGCGAATGGTGGACCTCGAAGAAGCCACGGACTTCATCGATGACGTCGTCGAAGTTGCGCGTTTTGTAGCCGTTCGGCGAGGTGACGGTGTTGCCGTGCATCGGATCGGTGACCCAGAGGACCTGGGCGCCGGAGGCGGTAACCTTCTCGACGACGGCGGGCAGCTTCTCCCGGATGTTCTTCGCGCCCATGCGGGTGATGAAGGTGAGCCGTCCGGGCTCACGCTCGGGGTCCAGCTTGTCGATGAGGCGAAGGGCGTCATCGCCCGTGGTGGAGGGCCCGAGCTTCACGCCGATCGGGTTCCGCACGCGTGAGAGGAAGTCGATGTGCGCATGGTCCAGTTCGCGGGTGCGCTCCCCGATCCACAGGAAGTGGGCCGAGGTGTCGTACGGGAATCCGGTCCGGGAGTCGATGCGCGTCAGCGCCCGTTCGTAATCGAGCAGCAGGGCCTCGTGGCTGGCGAAGAACTCCACACGCTTGAGCGCCTCAAAGTCGGCGCCGCAGGAGGCCATGAACTTGATGGCACGGTCGATGTCGCGGGCCAGGGACTCGTAGCGCGCGTGCGCCGGGTTCTCGGTGAAGCCCTTGTTCCAGTGGTGCACCAGGCGAAGGTCCGCGAAGCCGCCCTGCGTGAACGCCCTGATGAGGTTCAGGGTGGATGCCGACGTGTGGTAGGCCCGGAGCATCCGGGCTGCGTCGTGGCCACGGGATTCGGGCGTGAAGTCGTAGCCGTTGACGATGTCGCCCCGGTACGCGGGCAGGGTCACGCCGTCACGCGTTTCGTCGTTGGAGGACCGCGGCTTGGCAAACTGGCCGGCCATCCTGCCCATCTTGATCACGGGCATGGCCGCGCCGTAGGTGAGGACCACCGCCATCTGCAGGATGGTCCTGACGCGGGCGCTGATCTTGTCCGCGGTAGCGGCTTCGAAGGTTTCAGCGCAGTCGCCACCCTGAAGCAGGAAGGCCTTGCCCTGGGCGGCGGCGGCCAGCCTCTCACGGAGGATGTCCACCTCACCGGCGAAAACCAGCGGCGGGAGCACGGACAGCTCCTTGACCGAAGAGTCGAAGACGTCCTTGTCCTGCCAGCTGGGCTGCTGGGAGATGGGGAGGTCTCGCCAGTCATCCAGGCCTGGATAATTGGCGGCGCCGCTCTGGGCGGTACTGGACAGCGAGAAGGCGGGTTTTGCGGATAGCTCAGTCACCATCTAAGAGTAGTGTCACTGGGCGGCATCCGGACACCCGGCCGTCACGCGCGGGGGCGACCGGCGTCACATCATCCGGCGGCCGGCGTCCCGTCGTCGTCCTGCAGCTCCGGTGTGGCACCGCCGCCGGAAGTATCAGCGGCCCTGTCAGTCGCCGGCTTGTCCTGCTTGCCTGCAAGCCGGAGTTTCACCACGGCGGCATATTCGTCCACGTACTCCTGGCCGGAAAGACGCATCAGTTCGAACATGATCTCGTCAGTCACCTTGCGCTGGACCACGCGGTCTTCGGCCTGCTCCCGGTATTGGCTGAAGTCCAGCGGCTCCCCGAAGATCATGCCGATCCGGCGGATGTTGGGCAGTCGTTTGCCGATGGGCTGGACCTTGTCCGTACCGATCATGGCCACCGGAATGACAGGAACACCGGCCTGGAGGGCCAGTCGGGCCACACCGACCTTGCCGCGGTACAGTCGGGCATCCGGGCTGCGGGTGCCCTCGGGGTAGATGCCCAGCAGGCCGCCGCCGGTCAGGACGTCCATGCCCGCGTTGAGCGAAACAGCCGACGCCGCGCCGCCCGACCTGTCCATGGGAAGTTGGTTGGTCAGCCGGAAGAACAACGCCGTCAGGCGGCCTTTGAGTCCGGTTCCGGTGAAGTACTCGGACTTCGCCAGGAAGATCACCGGCCGGGGCACCATCAGCGGCATAAAAATCGAATCGGAAAACGACAAATGGTTGGAGGCGATGATGGCTGCACCCTCCGCCGGGACGTTGTCCAGGCCTTTGACCCAGGGGCGGAACAGGAGCCGCAGCACAGGACCCAGAAAGATCCTTTTCATGACCCAATAAAACACGCGACGAACCTCTCGAAGAAGGCGGCAGGCCCGGGCTCTGCAGGGCAGGGCCAGGACTCCAATGCCACCCTACTCTAGTGAGATTTATCCCGAACAGTGACACGATGGAGTCATGACAGAAAGCAGCATCCCGCCCCGGCCTGCCGCTTTCAGCTACCCCGGCCACGGACCCAATGCCAGGACCGGCATCGCCATCTGCCACGGGTTCACCGGGAGTCCCCTCAGTGTCCTGCCCTGGGCGGAACATCTCGCGGCCCAGGGCTTCGCCGTCTCCGTGCCGCTCCTTCCGGGGCACGGGACGGACTGGCGCCAGCTTGCCCGCTCCACCTGGCCTGACTGGCAGCGCACTTTTGAAGCCGCCTACCTTGACCTAACCGCACGCACGGAAACCTGCTACGTGGCCGGCCTGTCCATGGGCGGGGCCATCGCGCTGCTGACTGCATCCCGGCATTCGGTGGCCGGCGTGTCCGTGGTCAACCCCGGCCTGAGTTTCTATGACCGCCGGGTGCGGGTCATCGGCGTGCTCAAGTACTTCCAGCAGACCACGCTGCCCATCCAGGAGGACGAGTCCACAGCAGCCGTCACCGATGACGGGGACTATTCACGGACGCCCCTGGCCGCTGTCCACCAACTCAAGAAGCTCTTCGGCGCAAGCATCCGCGGCCTGCCACGGGTCACGGCGCCGGTCCAGGTATTCAAGTCACGGACCGATGCCGTGGTTCCCCCGTCGTCGCTGGCCATGCTGAGGCGACGCCTGGGCGGGCACCTGGTGGAGGTCGTGGACCTGCACCACAGCAGCCACGTGGCTACCCTGGACGCCGACGCCCCTGAAATTTTTGCGAAATCCACCGCGTTTTTCCTTCAGCACGCCAACCGCCCCATCACGTCGGAGAGTTCATGACAGCGCTTCCGGACCACAGCCCGTTCCACAGTGCGTTCCGCGGCGACGGACCACGCATCGGCGTGGTTCTGTCGCACGGCTTCACCGGCAGCCCGCACGGCCTGCGGGCCTGGGCCGCATCCTTGGCCGAGGCGGGATTCGCCGTGCGCATGCCGCTCCTTCCCGGCCACGGCACCACGTGGCAGGAACTGGCGCGGACCCGCTGGACCCAGTGGCACGGTGCTTTGGACGACGCCTACCTCGAACTCGACGCCGAATGCGACCACGTTTTCTCCGCCGGACTCAGCATGGGCGGCGCCCTGGCCCTGAGGGTCGCGGCCACGAGGCCTGTTGCCGGGGTCATCCTCGTCAACCCCGGCCTTGTCATTGACGATCCCCGCGCCCCGCTGGCGGGCATCCTCAAGCTGGTGCTCAAGAGCACGCCGGCGATCGCCAACGACATCCTGAAAGCCGGCATGGACGAGGGCGCCTACCCCCGGACCCCGGTGGCTGCCGCCCATGAGCTCAACAAGATGTTCAAGGACACCATCCGGCTTCTCCCCCGGGTCACGGCGCCCGTACGTGTTTTCAGGTCCACGGTGGACCATGTGGTGTCCGACTCCAGCATCGTTGCCTTGCGCCGCGGCCTCACCAACGCCACGTTGCAGCTGACCAGTTTGGAGAACAGTTACCACGTGGCCACCCTGGACAACGACGCGGACCAGATCTTCGAAGGCTCAATCGAGTTCATCCGGTCGGTCATCCCGGCGTCGGCGCCGGCCGGCGGAAGCAACACCGCACCTGTCCACCAGGCGCCCGCCACGAGCCAGGAGGGCACCGCCCGTGACTAAACCCGATTCCGGCGCCCCGGATCCGAGTGCCAACCAGGACGACGCCATCTGGCTGGATCTGGTGGCACGCCTGGAAGGCTCCTCATCGGCCCATGACGAAGCACTGCGGCCGGGCGCCGCCGAGGCCCCGAAGCCGGCCGGTGCACCGGGCTCCACCGAAAGCCCGGCCGCCGGAACGGCAGCCCCGCGCAATACGGCTCCGCGCAATACGGGCACCGGCGCCAGCTTCCGGGACTTTGATCCGTTGGGGCTGGCACCGTCTGCCCCGACCGAGCCGTCAGCTGCCGAGCGGCTGGCCGCCGCCGCGTCCCCTGGGACTCCCGGGAGCACGGACGACCCCACCCAAGGACCGCGGGACTACGGGGTGGACGACGACGACACTTTTGTTCCGGAGGAGCCCCCGAGCCTTGCCGGCACCGACCCGCTGACCATGCTCGCGTGGCTGGGCGCCGTGGGAGGCCCGCTTGCCCTGCTGCTTTCCGTGATGTTCTGGCGGTCCGCACCGCTGCTTGCCATCCTGGGGATGGTGGCGGTGTTTATCCTGGCGGTGGTGTACCTGATCATGAAGCTGCCCCAGGAAAAGGACGAGAACGACGACGGAGCCCGCGTCTAAGCTGCGGTTATGTAGCCGTCAGCTGCGCATCCGGCTGCTGACCCGGGACAGGTCTGCGGCGCCGATCAGGCCTGCGTTGGGTCCCAGTGCGGCGAGTTCGATGCCCGCCGCCGGGCGGAAGCCGCGGCCGGTCAGGTTCCTGGCGAACGCTTTCCTTGCCGGCTCCACCAACAGATCTCCGGCCGAGCAAAGCCCGCCGCCGATGACAAACAGGCCCGGATCCAGGGCGGCTGCCAGGTTGGCCAGTCCAAGGCCCAGCCATTCCCCGACTTCCTCAAGTAGCTCGCGGGACGCGGCATCGCCGGCCAGGGCAAGCTCCGTGACGATCGCCCCGGTGATTACGGCGGGGTTTCCGCCGACGGCGGCAATCAGTTCCTGCGCCACGGGTGAATTCGCCTGGGCCAGGATCCTCGCTTCCCTGCCCAGTGCGTTGCCGGAAGCATACTGCTCCCAGCAGCCGCGGTTTCCGCACTCGCACCGGTGGCCTCCAGGCATGATGATCTGGTGCCCGAACTCCCCCGCGACGCCAAACCTTCCGCGCTCAACCCTCCCGTCCAGAACCATCGCGCCGCCGATTCCGGTCCCCAGCGTGATGCAGACGAGCCGGCTTTCGCCCTGCCCTGCACCAAAGCGCCATTCGGCCCAGGCCGCGGCGTCGGCGTCGTTGGTGAGCAGGACAGGCCTGCGCAGGAGGCGTTGGAGGTTTTCCCTCAGGGGCTCGTTGCGCCAGGCGAGGTGGGGGCTGAACAGGACCGTGCCGCCGTCGAGGTCCATCCAGCCCGCCGCGCCGATGCCGACAGACCAGATGCGGTGCCCCGCCCCAAGTTCTTCAACAAGCTCGACAATGACCCGCTCCACAGCCCTTGGATCGCTGCCCGGAGTTGAGCGCCGCGCTTCGCTGAGGATCCTGCCGTCGGCATCCACTACCCCGGCGGCAACTTTGGTCCCGCCGATGTCTATGCCGATGGCGAGTCCTTTCCGGCCCAACCGGAGGTGCTCACGGAAAGTTGCCCCCTGCCCGGTCCGGGCCGCGATGGCGGGTGGCCGCCGCTTCCAGGGCGCCGGGCGTCTGGGGGGGCCGGCCTGTACGCCGGGGGGCGGTTCATACATAGGTCCCCATTCTAGGCCGAGGGATGCCGCCTCCCGGCAAGCCCGGGCGGCCCCTTGACCGGCCCACATTGACGCGTAAGTTACTCGCCAGTAGGTTTGTTACTGCACTGCCGGGTACAGGCGTACTAGTGTTAGACATACCCTGTCCGGGCCTACGGATATCAAAGGAGCTATAGTGCGCGAATTCAGCGTTCCGCCGCTGGTTGTTGTCCCACCTGAAACCAACATCACCGACCTCGTGCTGCGACAGGCTGCCAAGCCCAGCAACCCTTCGCTTTTCTCGCGGCTGGACTCAGCAGGCGCCTGGCAGGACGTGTCCGCGAAGGACTTCCTGGCCGATGTCCAGGCGCTGGCCAAAGGCCTGATCGCCAGCGGCGTCAACGCCGGAGACAGGGTGGGAATCATGTCCCGCACCCGGTACGAGTGGGCTTTGGTGGACTTCGCCATCTGGTTCGCCGGTGGCGTTTCGGTCCCGATCTACGAGACCTCCTCACCGTCACAGGTCGCCTGGAACCTCGGCGACTCCGGCGCGGTGGCCGCGTTCGGCGAAGCCGCCCACCATGAGGACATCATCCGGCAGGCGGCCACCTCGGAAGGGCTGACGGCCCTGCAGCACGTGTGGCAGCTCGAAGGCCGCGGCCTGGACGCCGTCCGTGAAGCAGGCCGGGACATCAGTGACGCCGACCTCGAAGCCCGACGCAGTGCCGCCGGCCTGGCCGACATCGCCACCATTATCTACACCTCCGGAACTACCGGCCGGCCCAAAGGCTGCGAACTCACCCACGGCAACTTCGTTGAACTCTCGGAAAACGCGCTGGCCATCATCGGCGAGATTGTGCACGAGAACGCCAAGACCATCATGTTCCTGCCGCTGGCGCACGTGTTCGCGCGCTTCATCTCCGTCCTGGCCATGGCCGCCGGAACCACCGTGGCGCATACCCCGGACATCAAGAACCTGCTTGCCGACCTGCAGAGCTACGAGCCCACGTTTATCCTGGCTGTTCCGCGGGTCTTCGAGAAGGTCTACAACTCGGCGCTGACCAAGGCCGAGGACGGCGGCAAGGGCCCCATCTTCCACCGGGCCGCGGATACCGCTATCGCCTTCTCCAAGGCCCGGCAGGCAGGGCACGTTGGCCTCGGCCTGAAGCTCCGCCATGCACTGTTCGACAAGCTGGTCTATGGCAAGCTACGTGCCGCCATGGGCGGCCATGTTGCCCACGCCGTGTCCGGCGGCGGGCCACTGGGAGAGCGGCTGGGCCACTTCTTCCAGGGCATCGGCCTGCAAGTGCTCGAGGGCTACGGCCTGACCGAGACTACCGCCCCGATCTCCGTCAACACGCCCTCGCTGATCAAGATCGGCTCCGTGGGAAAGCCCCTGCCTGGCAACTCGGTTAAGATTGCCGACGACGGCGAGATCCTCGCCAAGGGCGTCTGCGTGATGCGCGGCTACTACAAGCGTGAGGACCTGACCAGCGAGACGTTTGCCGACGGCTGGTTCAGGACCGGCGATATCGGGCGCCTCGATGACAGTGGCTTCGTCTGGATCACTGGGCGCAAGAAGGAAATCATCGTCACCGCCGGCGGCAAGAATGTGATCCCTGCCCTCCTGGAGGACCAGATCCGCGCCGACGCACTGGTTTCCCAGGTCCTGGTAGTTGGCGACAACAGGCCCTTTATCGGAGCGTTGGTCACCCTGGACCAGGAAGCACTCCCCGGCTGGCTGCAGCGCCATGGCCTGCCGAACACCACCACCCTCGACGAGGCCGTGGAGAATCCGGTGGTGAAGGCCGCGGTCCAGGACCTCATCACCCACGCGAACGCTTCCGTGTCCCAGGCTGAGGCCATCAAGTCCTTCCGCATCGTGGCCGCAGACTTCACCGAGGCGTCAGGCCACCTGACGCCTTCAATGAAGGTCAAGCGCGGCCAGGTCATGAAGGACTTCGAAACCGTCATCGAAGAGATGTACGGCGCGCCCCGCGGCTGAACGATGCCGGCGGGTCACTGACCGGCCTTAACTGAGAAAGGTCCTCCCGGCTGGAGCCGGGAGGACCTTTCTCAGTTAAGGCGGTGTGGCACGTGCGCGGGGTTACTCCACAACCAGGAGCAGGTCCCCGCCCTGCACCTGTTCAACCGTTGAGATGGCGAGGCGGGAGACCTTGCCGCCCACCGGCGTCGTAATGGACGCTTCCATCTTCATCGCTTCGATCGTGGCCACCGTGTCACCGGCGTTGACGGTGTCACCTGCCTTGACCGTGACGGTGACGGCACCGGCGAACGGCGCGGCGACGTGGCCCTGCTGGGCCGGGTCCGCCTTCTCGGCAGCTTTGACGTTGCTCACCACGGAACGGTCGCGGACGACGACGGGCCGGGACTGCCCGTTGAGCGTGCACATGACGGTGCGCATGCCCTTCTCATCCGGCTCGGAGACAGCCTCCAGCGAGGCGATCAGGCGGACGCCCTTTTCCAGCTGGATCTCGTGTTCCTGCCCGCGCTGCAGGCCGTACAGGTAATCCCTGGTGTCGAGCACGGAGATGTTGCCGTAGGTTTCCACGCTCTTGAGGTAGTCCTTGGTGGGGCCGTCGAAGAGAAGGCGGTTCAGCGTACCCTGGCGGGTCTTGGAATCGCCCTGGAGCGCGGCACTGTCCTCGGGGCTGAGCTCAACGTCTCGGACCTTGATGCTGCGGCCCTGGAGTGCCTTGGTCCGGAACGGTTCCGGCCAGCCTCCCGGCGGGTCACCGAGCTCGCCGGACAGGAAGCCGATGACGGAGTCGGGGATGTCGTAGTTCTGCGGGTTCTCGTTGAAGTCCGCAGGGTCGGCGTTCAGGCCCACCAGGTGCAGCGCGAGGTCGCCCACCACCTTCGAAGACGGCGTGACCTTCACCAGGCGGCCCAGGATGCGGTCCGCCGCTGTGTACATGTCCTCGATGGCTTCGAAGCGCTCCCCCAGGCCCAGGGCCATGGCCTGCTGGCGGAGGTTGGACAGCTGGCCGCCCGGGATTTCGTGCTGGTAAACGCGGCCTGTGGGGCCCGGCAGGCCCGACTCGAACGGCGCGTAGACGCGCCGCACGGCCTCCCAGTAGGGCTCCAGGGAGCTGACTGCCGCCAGGCTGAGTCCGGTGTCACGGGGCGTGTGCGCCAGTGCCGCCACCAGGGCTGAAGCGGACGGCTGGCTGGTGGTTCCTGCCAGCGAGGCGGACGCCACGTCCACCGCGTCCACGCCGGCGTCCACGGCTGCCAGGAGGGTGGCCAGCTGGCCGCCGGCGGTGTCGTGGGTGTGGAGGTGGACCGGAAGGTCGAACCTCTCACGGAGCGCGGCCACGAGCTTCGCAGCGGCCGCGGGGCGGAGCAGCCCTGCCATGTCCTTGATGGCCAGGATGTTCGCGCCGGCATCCACGATCCGCTGGGCGAGCTCGAGGTAGTAGTCCAGTGTGTAGAGCTTCTCGTCCGGGTCCAGCAGGTCGCCGGTGTAGCACAGGGCCACTTCGGCGACTGCCGTGCCGGTGGCGCGGACTGCACGGATGGCGGGCGCCATCTGGTTGACGTCGTTCAGGGCGTCGAAGATCCGGAAGATGTCGATGCCGGTGGCGGCTGCCTCGTTGACGAAGGCAACCGTGACCTCTTCGGGGTACGGGGTGTAGCCGACCGTGTTGCGGCCACGGAGCAGCATCTGGAGGCAGACGTTGGGCAGGGCCTTCCGCAGTGCGGCAAGCCGGTCCCACGGGTCTTCGCCAAGGAAGCGCAGGGCCACGTCGTACGTGGCACCGCCCCAGGCCTCGACGGAGAGCAGCTCAGGTACCAGGGCGGTGACGGCCGGTCCGGCGGCCACGAGGTCGCGGGTGCGGACCCGGGTGGCGAGCAGGGACTGGTGGGCGTCGCGGAACGTGGTGTCCGTGACGGCCACAGCCGTCTGCTCACGCAGCGCCTTGGCGAAGCCCTCGGGGCCCAGCTCCTGGAGCCGCTGGCGGGACCCCTTCACGGGCTGGATGCCTGCGACGGACGGAAGCTTGGATGCGGGGTTGGAGTGGACGGTGAGTTCGCCGTTGGGCTTGTTCACCGTGACCTCGGCCAGCCAGGTGAGCAGCTTGGTGCCGCGGTCCGCGGAGACCCGGGCCTTCAACAGCTGGGGCCGCTCGTCGATGAAGTTGGTTGCGACGTTGCCGGCAATGAAGTCGGCGTCGTCCAGCACGGCCTGCAGGAAGGAGATGTTCGTGGAAACGCCACGGATGCGGAATTCCGCGAGGGCCCGGCGGGCACGGGCCACGGCAGCCGGGTAGTCGCGGCCACGGCAGCTCAGCTTCACCAGCATGGAGTCGAAGTGCGGGCTGATTTCGGCACCCGAGTACACGGTGCCGCCGTCGAGCCTGACACCGGCGCCGCCGGCTGAACGGTAACCGGTGATCTTTCCGACGTCGGGCCGGAACCCGTTGGCGGGGTCCTCGGTGGTGATGCGGCACTGCAGGGCCGCGCCCTTGAGCTGGACCGTTTCTTGGGAGAGACCCAGGTCCGCAAGGGTTTCGCCGGACGCGATCCGCAGCTGCGCCTGCACCAGGTCAACGTCCGTCACTTCCTCAGTGACGGTGTGCTCGACCTGGATGCGGGGGTTCATTTCGATGAAGACGTGCTGGCCGGCGCGTTCGCCGACGGTGTCCACCAGGAACTCGACGGTTCCGGCGTTGACGTAGTTCAGCGCCTTGGCGAACTTGACCGCGTCACGGTAGAGGGCCTGGCGGATCCCCTCGTCAAGGTTGGGGGCCGGTGCAATCTCGATGACCTTCTGGTGGCGCCGCTGGATGGAACAGTCGCGCTCGAAGAGGTGCATGACGTTGCCTTCGGCATCAGCGAGGATCTGGACCTCGATGTGCCGCGGCCGGAGCACAGCCTGCTCCAGGAACATGGTGGGATCACCGAACGCCGCATCCGCTTCGCGCATGGCCGACTGCAGGGCTTCCGGAAGGGCCTCGCGGGTGTCCACGCGGCGCATGCCGCGTCCGCCGCCGCCGGCGACCGCTTTGGCGAAGATGGGGAACCCGATCTCGTCGGCCGCAGCGATGAGCTCATCGAGGTCCTTCGACGGCTGGCTGGACTTCAGCACCGGGACGCCGGCCTTCCGGGCAGCTTCCAGCGCGGCGACCTTGTTGCCGGCGAGTTCCAGCACCTCAGCCGGCGGACCAACAAAGGTGATCCCGGCTTCCTTCGCGGCACGGGCGAGGTCCGGGTTCTCGGACAGGAATCCGTAGCCGGGGTAGATGGCGTCGGCACCGGACTCCTTGGCCACCCGGACCACTTCAGCCACGTCAAGGTAAGCCCTGACGGGATGGCCCTCTTCACCAATCAGATAAGCCTCATCGGCCTTCTGGCGGTGGATCGAGTTACGGTCCTCGTTCGGGAACACAGCAACGGTCTTGGCGCCCAGCTCGTAGCCGGCGCGGAATGCCCTGATCGCGATTTCGCCGCGGTTGGCCACCAGAATCTTGGAAAACATACTTCTCCTGCATCATTGCGGGTGTATCGGTAAGTGGTCACAGTGTCTAAGACCCGCGCTTAGAAATACAAATCATTGTGGCCACCGTCACAGAAGTTGCCGTCATGTCCGCGACGCTTTGACCGGGACCGCCGGAACCAGCTGTTGCCATCACGCCGAGGTGCCATGCCGACGCCCGATAAAGCAGGAATCGCCGGCGCATCAACATATGATGAGTAGGGCGGCAGGAGCCGCCCGGCTTCGGCACTGCCGGAGCAAACATTACCCCCAACACGGCAGCCGGCGTTAGGTTTTGGTCTCTCAAGTGCAAGTAGTCAGCATCAGCAGCCTCAAGGGCGGGGTCGGCAAGACTTCCGTCACCACAGGATTGGCGTCTGCGGCGCTTGCCGCGGGCATCCCCACATTGGTGGTGGACCTTGATCCCCATGCAGACGCGACCACGGCCCTGGGCGTGCAACCCGGCGACCAGCTGGACATCGGGCGGATGCTCAAGAGCCCGCGGAGGGCCAAACTCGCGGACAACGTGGTGGGCAGCAGCTGGACGGCCCGCGCACTCTCGAACGGGTCCGGTCCGGGAGTCCTGGACGTCGCGGTCGGCTCTGCGTACACCGGGATCTATGACCGGCCGGACCTGGGCCGCCGCGATCTCCGCCGGCTCTCTTCGGTGCTGGCCGGCGCTGACTACGAGCTCGTCCTGATCGACTGCCCGCCGTCGCTGAACGGCCTGACCAGGATGGCCTGGTCGGCCAGTGACAAAGTGGCCCTGGTGGCCGAACCCGGACTGTTCTCCGTGGCGGGAACCGAGCGGACCATGCGGGCCATCCAACTGTTCCGGCAGGAGTTCGCCCCCAACCTTTCGCCGGCCGGCATTGTGGCAAACCGTGTCCGCACCGGCTCATCCGAGCACACCTACCGGCTCGCCGAAATGGAATCGATGTTCGGCGAACTGCTGTTGAGCCCCCGGATCCCGGAGCAGGCAAACTGGCAGCAGATCCAGGGCGCCGCCCATCCGGTACACCACTGGCCCGGCGACTCTGCGAAATCGGCTGCTGCCCTCTTTGACACGCTGCTGGCCAACCTCCTCGCCGTTGGCAACGGCCTCCGGAGCCGCGGCCAGCGCTAGGCGCTGTGGCGGCGGCGCACGTTGACCGCATGGAAAAGGCCACCTTCCAGCTGGAAGGTGGCCTTTGACGTTTTAGGGTTCAGCCGGTTTTCCGGGCTGCACGGCGTTTGCTGAGCTCGTCGTCCGGAAAGGACTGTTCGGCTGCATGCTCGCTCGGGAGGGACGCCAGGCTGCCTTCGACCTCCCGCCACACGCGGCCAACCGCAATGCCAAACACACCCTGTCCACCCTGGACGAGGTCGATCACCTCGTCGGCGGAGGTGCACTCGTAGACACTGGCGCCGTCACTCATCAGAGTGATCTGGGCGAGGTCCTCCACGCCACGCTCCCGCAGGTGTTCGACGGCGGTCCGGATCTGCTGGAGCGAGACTCCGGTGTCCAGGAGCCGCTTGACGACTTTCAGGACCAGGATGTCGCGGAAACCGTACAGGCGCTGCGAACCGGAGCCGGCAGCACCGCGCACGGCGGGTTCCACCAGGCCGGTACGGGCCCAGTAATCAAGCTGGCGGTACGTGATGCCGGCCGCCTTGCAGGCAGTCGGTCCGCGGTAGCCCGCGTCCTCGTCAAGAACGGGAAGGTCTTCGGTAAACAGGAGGCCCTGGGCACCGCTCGCGGGCACAGCGACACCAGCCGTCGAGGGCTGTTTCAGCTCGCCTGCTTCGCCTTTGGGACTCACCTGGATCCTCCTTGTCATAAGCTCCCGGGGAAAAACTGCAGCAGCCTGGACGGGCACGAAGTCCATGCATGTAATTTCCTGGAGCCGCACCTTACAGTGTGACTTGCGCTGCTGCTGTAAGCAATGGGAACTTGATACCTTTGACGTTAGGCCTGCCGGGTCCCAAGGTCAAAGACGTTCGGCTCTTTGCGGGGGCGTGTCGAAACTTTCAGCCTCAACTTTAACCTTAACGTGATCTCAGCCGTCGAAGTCTTCCGGCTCCACGTCGTCCAGGAACTCACGGAACCGCCGCAGTTCACGTTCCTCGTCGACGGTGGGCCCGGGCTCGGTGTCTTCGCCCTCGTCATGTTCGGTGATGCGGACCCCGGCCTCGTCCATGACCGAATCGGCGCACCAGATCCGGCATTTGGCCCGCAATGCGATGGCCAGCGCATCAGATGCACGTGAGCTGACAGTGGTGCCGTTCTCGAACTGCAGCTGGCCGTAGAAGATGTTGTCCTCCACGGCGACGATGTTCACGCTGACCACCGAATGGCCCAGGGATTCCACCACGTCAACCAGGAGGTCGTGGGTCATGGGCCGGGGCGGGACCACTCCCTGCTGGGCCAGCGCAATCGCGCTGGCCTCCGGCGTGCCGATCCAGATGGGCACGTGCCGCTCGCCGTGGATCTCGCGAAGCAGCACCAGCGGCTGGTTGGAAGGAAGTTCGATCCGAACCCCTACGATCTCGACTTCGATCATCAGATGTCCATGCGTGAGATATGGTCCTGCACCAGGGCCCGGTGCAGGGTGAGGCAAAGGTCGCTGATCTCGCGCGCCGCTTCGGCCGCCCGGGCCTGCGACGCCGAGTCCTTGCGGGATGCGAGCGGCGCCACTGCACGCTCCACGAGACCGAACTCACGTTCGGCCGCAGCCTGGAAGGGCCGCAGGTGGCGCGGCTCCAGGCCATGGCTTTCCAGCTGGACGCACGCCCGGGCCACCTGCAGCGCGTGTTCATCAAACTTGCCGTTGCTGTGGCTGATCAGCCCGAAGCTGAGCAGCGACTGCAGCAGCGGGACGCTGGCACCGGACTCGGTCCGGAGCTGCTCCTCGGTGAGTTTACGGCCGCGGTTCTGCAGCTCGGCTGCCAGCTCGTCAGAGACGATCCGCGGGGAAACCACGACGCCGGGGGGAAGGTTTTCGGGCCGCTCTCCCCTGTCGATCGCGTCGAGGTAGTCCTTGATGACTTTCAGTGGCAGGTACTGGTCCCGCTGGAGTGCCAGTACAAAACGGAGGCGTTCGACGTCCCCGTCCGAGTACTGCCGGTACCCCGCGGGCGTCCGGCGGGGGTTGATGAGTCCCTTTTCTTCGAGGAACCTGATTTTGGACGCGGTCATTCCGGGGAAATCGCCGCTCAGCTGGGCGAGGACCTCCCCGATGTTCAGGACCTGGGGTCCACGGCGTTCCGGTTGTGCCATTGCCACAGGCAACTGCCCCGGGATCAGGCGCGGCCTGCAGCGCGGGCAGGGCTCAGGTAGAAGGTGAGGCGGAATTTGCCGATCTGGACTTCGCTTCCGGACTTCAGCTCAACACTGTCCACGCGGTCATGGTTGACATAGGTGCCGTTGAGGCTGCCTTTGTCCACCACTTCGAAGCTGCGCGCCGTGCGCTGGAACTCAACATGGCGGCGTGAAACGGTCACATCGTCCAGGAAGATGTCGGCGTCCGGGTGGCGGCCGGCGGTGGTGACGTCAGAGTCCAGCAGGAACCGGGCACCGGCGTTGGGTCCGCTGTGGGCGATCAGCAGCGCTGATCCGGCGGGCAGCGCCTCCACGGAGCTGCGCTCGTCCGATGAGAGCTTGGGGGTAATGGTGGGTTCTTCGGTGACGGGCGTGAGATGGATCGAGGTGGTCTCCGAAGCCTTGCCTGTGCCGTAATCCCCGTCGGCAGGGTTCTGCTTGTGGCCAACCATGGCTTCCTCCTCTTCCGCTGCAGCGTCACCTGCAATCAACATGTCCCCCCGGCCTGCCTCGCAAACCCGGCCCCGGACGCCAGATCCGGCCATTGACGTGCGAAGACGTACATGGCCGGACCGGATGAACCGGTTAGCTTTAGCCTACCTGTTGTTCGTACTCCGACGCACTGAGCAACGATTCCACGGCGTCGGCTTCTGCAAGTTTGACTTCGATCAGCCAGCCATCACCGTAGGGATCAGAGTTGATGAGGGCGGAGTCTGTGTCCAGGGAGTCGTTGCGTGCCACCACTTCACCGCTGACGGGCGCGTAAATGTCGCTGACGCTCTTGGTGGACTCAACTTCGCCCACTACTTCGTTCGCGGTGATTTTTGTACCCACTTCAGGCATCTGCGCATAGACAACGTCTCCGAGTGCGTCCTGGGCGAAGTCTGTGATGCCCACGCGGACCACGCCGTCGGCATTGGGCGCGGTGACCCATTCGTGCTCTGCGGTGTAGGACAGGTCTTCGGGAATGTTGCTCATCAGGGGCCTTTCATCGGGTCAAACACCAATGTCAACGGGGCCTGCTAAACAAGCCGCCGCTGAAAGTATAGGCACAACTCCCGGGGCGTTCGAGGTGGATTCTGACATGATGGGACCATGCCCGAGCTTCCTGAGGTTGCAGGCCTGGCTGACTATCTGGACGGCCACCTGCGCGGCACGGTCCTGGAACAGGTCCAGATTGTGTCCTTCGCCGTGCTTAAGACTGCGGATCCCGCCTACACCGATCTCTACGGGCGGGCTGTGACCGGCGTCCGGCACTTCGGCAAGTTCGTGTGTATTGATACCGACGGCCCGTCCCTGGTCTTCCACCTTGCGCGGGCAGGATGGGTCCGGTTCACGGATTCGCCGAGCAGCGCTGAACTCAGGAAAGGGAAGGGGTACATCGCTGCCAGGCTGTCCTTCTCCGGTAATTCGGGCAGGCACGGGATGGACCTTACCGAAGCCGGCACAAAAAAGAGCCTGGCCGTCTATGTGGTGCGCGAGCCGCAGGATGTTCCGGGGATCGCGGCCCTGGGTCCGGATCCGTTCAGTCCGGAGTTCGACGCCGGCACGCTGGCGAAGATCCTCGGCACCAGCTCCCAGCAGGTCAAGGGACTCCTCCGAAGCCAGAGCGTCATCGCAGGGATCGGGAACGCCTACAGCGACGAGATCCTGCACGCCGCGAAAATATCCCCGTTTGCGATCGCCAAGTCCCTTAGCCCCGAGGACGTCCAGGTTTTGTATGACGCCATCCACAGCGTCCTGGGCACGGCGCTGGCCGAAGCCCGCGGCAAACCGCCGAGCGAACTGAAGGACGTCAAGCGGAGCCACATGCGGGTCCATGCCCGGACCGGCGAGTCCTGCCCGGTCTGCGGCGACACGGTCCGGGAAGTGTCATTCGCGGACACTTCGCTTCAGTACTGTCCCACCTGCCAGACCAAGGGAAAGATCCTGGCGGACCGGCGGACATCCAGGTTCCTGAAATAACGCCAAAAGCAGAAGCGCCCCGGAGAAATTCTCCGGGGCGCTTCTGCTTTTTGGTCGGGCTGACAGGATTTGAACCTGCGACCCCTTGACCCCCAGTCAAGTGCGCTACCAAGCTGCGCTACAGCCCGTCAGTTCCGCCGTTCTCCGCTGCGTTTACTCCTGATGTTTGCCAGGATTTCAACTCAGCAGTCCGGCCGAACCACCTTGAAAAGCTTACACGATGCGAAGGGGTGCCTGTGACACTTTCGGGCATCCGATCAGCAGGTGTGTCGGAATTAACGCTTCTTGCCGCGCTTTTCGCGGACACGCATGTTGACCTCGATGGGGGTGCCCTCGAAGCCGAACGTCTCACGCAGCCGGCGGGTGATGAAGCGGCGGTAGCCGGGGTCAAGGAATCCGGTGGTGAACAGCACGAACTTCGGCGGGCGGCTGGACGCCTGGGTGCCGAACAGGATACGGGGCTGCTTTCCGCCACGGACGGGATGCGGATGTGCCGCCACGAGTTCGCCGAGGAAGGCGTTCAGGCGTCCGGTAGCGATGCGCTTGTCCCAGCTTTCCAGGGCAAGGTCCAGTGCAGGGACCAGCCGGTCCTTGTGCCAGCCGGTCAGCGCCGAGATGTTAACCCGGGGCGCCCAGGCAACGTGCGCAAGGTCCTGCTCAATTTCCCGCTCCAGGTAAGTGCGGCGTTCGTCGTCGAGCAGGTCCCACTTGTTGTAGGCGAGAACCAGCGCGCGGCCGGATTCGATGGCCAACTGCAGGATCCTGACGTCCTGTTCGCTGAGGACTTCGTCCACGGCCAGGAGGACGACGGCGACCTCCGCCTTCTCCAGGGCAGCCTGGGTCCGGAGCGAGGCGTAGTAGTCGGCGCCCTGCGCCATGTGCTGGCGGCGTCGGATGCCTGCCGTATCAACAAACCGCCAGGTCCGGCCGCCGAGTTCAATGAACTCATCCACCGGGTCACGGGTTGTGCCTGCGGTGTTATCCACCACCACACGCTCCGAGCCGGCGAGCTTGTTCAGCAGCGACGACTTGCCCACGTTGGGACGCCCGATCAGCGCGATGCGGCGCGGGCCGCCCGAGCGCTCCAGTCCTTCAATCGTGGAGAACTCAGGCAGTGTGTCCATCACGTGGTCCAGGAGGTCGGCGACTCCCCGTCCATGCAGTGCCGAGACGGGGTAGGGCTCACCGAAGCCGAGGCCCCACAGGGTTGCCGAATCTGCCTCCTGGGCGAAGTCGTCCACCTTGTTCGCCACCATGATGACGGGCTTCTTGCTGCGGCGGAGCATCTTCATGACGCCTTCATCCGTGGCGGTTGCGCCCACGGCGGAGTCAACCACGAACAGCACGGCGTCGGCCAGTTCCACGGCCATTTCGGCCTGCTCGGCTACGCGGGCGTGGATGCCCCGGGCATCGTGCTCCCAGCCGCCGGTGTCCACGAGGGTGAAGTTGCGGCCGTTCCAGTGGGCCGAGTACATCACGCGGTCCCTGGTGACACCTGGGGTGTCTTCCACCACGGCTTCGCGGCGGCCCAGGATGCGGTTAACCAGGGTGGACTTGCCCACGTTGGGGCGCCCGATGATGGCCAGGACGGGGTCCAGCTTGACCGGTCCGTCGAAGTCCTCGTCGTCGTACCGGCCGCTGAGCAGGGCGGCGTCGTCCTCATCGAGTTCGTAGTCTTCCAGGCCCGCCCGGAGGGACGCCGCGCGCAGCTCCGCTTCGTCGTCGTCCAGGGCTGCCAGCCGCTCGGCCACCTGGTCGGTGCCGGTGGGCGTGTATTCGTCTTCGCCGGCGCCGGAGTGGCCGGATGTTTGAGTCGTATCGCTCATTGCACTTTCCTTAGTGGTCATCTGCCGGCGTCCCGGCTACTGCTGGTTCGAGCGGTGAGCCCGCGTGGGGCAAAGGCTGCCCACTGTGTTTGATTGCATCCCGGACGTGCCCTGCCAGCGCAGCGCGGATTTCCATTCCCGCCCTGTCCATTGAAGCACGGCCGGTTTCGCCGGGATTGCGGCTAATTGTCAGGGCGTTGCCGAAGCTGACATGGAACCGCCGCCCCGGCCTGGGGACGGTGTCGAGGTGCTCATCGCCGGTCCGGGTACCCAGGATGGCGACCGGCACAACCGGAGCCCCCGAGTTCAGTGCCAGCCAGGCCACGCCGTTGTTGATGTCGGTTGCCTGGCCGCTCCCCCGGGTGCCTTCCGGCAGAATCCCGACGCAACGGCCGGCGTCGAGCACGTCCTTGCTGAGCAGCAGCGCTGCACGGTCGCCGGAGCGGTCCACGGGCACCTGGCCGGAGGCCCGGAGGACCCGGCCAAGGAAGCCCTTGAACATCTCCTTCTTGACCAGGATGTGCATGGGCCGCGGGGCCGCGCCGAACATCACCGGCCCGTCCAGGAAGCTGATGTGGTTGCCGGCAAAGATCACCGGTCCCCCGGTGGGGACGTTGGAACGGCCGGTCACCGAGGTGCGGTACACCAGGTGGTCCAGGATCCAGCCGACAGGGCGGCTCCACGCCATGGTCCAGGCGGCGGGAAGCTTGCTGGGGCGCTCAGTCACGGTTAAGGACCTTGGTGACGATCACGAGGGCGGCGTCCACGGTTTCCTCGAAGTCAAGGTCCGAGGAGTCCAGCGTCACCACGCCATCGGCGGCCTGGGTGAAATTCACCACAGTGGAATCCTTGGCATCGCGGTGGATGACCTGGGCAGCGAGCTGCTCGGCGTTCTGCGTGCCACCCAGCTGGATCCCGCGGCGCCGGAGCCTGGCTTCCTCGCTGGCGGTCAGCAGCATCCGGACTTCCGCGCCGGGCGCGACGACGGTGGTGATGTCCCGGCCCTCCACCACCATCCGGCGGTGGTGCTTTTCAATGAGCTCCCGCTGGCGGCGGATCAGTTCGGTCCGGGCGCCAAGGGTGGTGGCCACGGCACTGACGGCCGACGAAATGGCCGGTTCGCGGATGGCCTCGGCGACGTCGACACCGTCCACCCGCACGAAGTCCTCGTGCGGGGTGGTGCTCAGTTCCAGTACCAGGTCCCTGGCTGCCTGCTCCACGGACGCGGCGTCATCAAGGCTGATTCCGGTGTTGACGCAGAACCAGGTCAGGGCCCGGTACATGGCACCGGTATCCAGGTAGGCAAGCCGCAGCCTGCGGGCCACTTCCTTGCTCACGCTGGACTTGCCGGAACCGGACGGGCCATCGATGGCCACGACGAGCGGCCGGCCCACCCGCAGGGCGGGCAGGGTTTCAATGAGTTCCTGTGTCATTACTGCAGTACCCGCCATCCGCGGTCGTTGAGTGCTTCGATCAGGTGGTCATGTTTGTTGGGCAGCACCGAGAGCTCCACCATGCCGACGTTCTGGCCCGACGAATGGTCCAGCCGGAGGTCTTCGACATTCACGCCGATCTCCCCGATCTCGGTGAGGAGCAGGGCGATCTGGCCCGGCTTGTCGTCCACCAGGACGGTGAGCCAGGAGTACGCCTGCGGCGGGCCGCCATGTTTGCCGGGAATGCGTGCCTGGCCGGCATTGCCTTCGCTGATCAGCTGGGCGAGGTCCAACCGTGCGCCGGGTGCGCCGGGCGCCTCCAGCGTGCCGATGAGGCGGTTCAGGTCCTCGCGCACGCCGTAGAGGATCTCCACCACTTTCCGGGCGTTGCCGCCCAGGATCTGCACCCAGAGGGTGGGATCGCTCGCGGCGATCCTGGTGACGTCCCGCAGGCCGTTGCCGGCCAGGGAAAGCGCATGGAGCGGCGTGCCCTGCAGCCGACTGGCCAGCAGTGACGACATCACCTGGGGCAGGTGGGATACCAGTGCAACGGCTTCGTCGTGTTCGTCTGCGGTGAACTGGGAGACGATTGCGCCCAGGTCCGAGGCGAGGGCGCGCGCCACCCGGGTGGCTTCGGCCGAGGACTCTTCCGACGGGCAAACCACCCACGGCATGGACGTAAAAAGCTCGCCGCGGGCCGCAACCGGCCCGGATTTCTCCCGTCCGGCCATCGGATGGCTGCCAACGTAGCGGGAGATGTCCGCGCCGCGGGCTCGAAGGTCGGCCAGGATGTCCGCCTTGACGCTGGCAAT
The DNA here is from genome assembly GCF_040812005.1 of Arthrobacter sp. HS15c. Lineage (NCBI taxonomy): Bacteria > Bacillati > Actinomycetota > Actinomycetes > Micrococcales > Micrococcaceae > Arthrobacter > Arthrobacter sp. HS15c. The sequence goes on along the minus strand of NZ_JBFOHM010000002.1, from coordinate 27,692 downwards.
GTCCACCACCACGGACTCCGGGTAGTCCGCCAGGGCGCCCGCCACAACCGAGGCTGTGACATCCGGCGGTGCCGCCACAACCACGAGTTCCGGTGCCTCCCCCGACAGCTCGGCCAGGGGCAGACCGGCGCCGATGTCGACGGCGACGGCCTGGTTGGTTGGCGACGGGTCCGACAGGTACACGGGGACGGCGCGGCCACGCAGGCCGAGCCCGATGCTGGCGCCCAGCAGGCCGGTGCCGATCACGACGACCGGGCCGTTAAGGTGTCCGCGGCCGTGCGTACGAAATGCGGACATGCCTCAGAGCCCTACGGATGCCAGCAGGTGGCCGACTTCCTGCTTGCCCAGGTTCCGGATGCTGCCCTGTCGCTGGTCGCCCAGGCCGATGGGTCCGACCTTGACGCGCACCAGGCGCAGGACGGGGAAGCCCACGGCATCGAACAGGCGCCGGACAATCCGGTTCTTGCCCGAGTGCAGGACTACTTCGATCAGCACGTGGCCCGGAGTGGAGTCCACCAGCTTGAAGGAGTCCACGGAGGCGAAGCCGTCCTCAAGTTCCACGCCTTCCCGGAGCTGGGCGCCGATTCCCTGCGGGAACGGGCCGCGCACCTGCACGAGGTAAGTCTTGGGCACCTCATAGGACGGGTGCGTCAGGCGGTTGGCCAGTTCGCCGTCGTTCGTGAGCAGCAGCAGCCCTTCGGTGGCGACGTCCAGGCGGCCCACGTGGAACAGGCGTTCGCCCTGGTGGGTCTTCCGTACGAAGTCGCTGATGCACGGACGGCCGTCGGGGTCCTCCATGGTGGACACAACGCCCTTGGGCTTGTTGAACACCATGTAAACGAGGTTTTCGTCCAGCTGGATGCGGAGGCCGTCTACGTGGATGACAGCGGTTTTGGGGTCCACCCGGACACCCAGCTCGGTGACAACCTGGCCGTCGACCTCGACGCGTCCCTCGGCGATCATCTCCTCGCAGACGCGGCGCGAAGCCACGCCGGCCTGCGCCATGACCTTCTGCAGGCGGGTGCCGTCGGCGTCGTGCATTTCAGACTGCGGGACGGGCCCGCGGGGACCGCGCTTGCGCGACGGCTTGCGGACCGGGCCGAGGTTCTGGCCAAAACGTTCACTGCCGAAGGCGCGGGATGCCGCGGCCCCCGGTTTGCCGGTGCGTGGCTTGGGCTTGAGCGCGCCCGGAGTGCCGGGAGCCTTCTTGGCGCCGGGCTTGCGGGCAGCAGGCTTCCGTGCCGAGGGCGCGGCGGGTTTCCAGTCGGACGCGCCGCCTTGCTGGCCTGCGGGTGCTTCGTCGGGATCGACAAAGCGTTCCTCGCGGGGCTTGGGTGCCTTGTGGGGGCGGTCGCCGCCGCCGAAGCCTGCGTTGCGCTTCCCTGCAGCGCCGCGGAATCCGCCAGCCTGCGCGCCCCCGCGGCTGGCGCCGCCCTGCGCGCCGCCTTGTGATGAATTGCGTTCCGGACCTTTACGTCCTGAACTGTTACGTGGTGAACCCTGGCGTCCCGCCTGTGTCATGACCCGTCCTTCGATATGTTGACCGGCAAGTTGTCCAAGGACAACCCTAGCCAGCCGTGCAGAATAATTCTGCCCTGATGAATACTCTTGTGCGCAGGCAGGATGCCCCGCCTACATTCTTCCGGCGTCGTAGAACTCCTCGATGCCTTCCAGTCCCGGAAGATGGGGTGAAAGCTGAGGCAACTCAGCCACGGAGCCGATCCCCATCCGCTCCAGGAAGTACGATGTTGTCCGGTACAGGACGGCGCCCGACTCCGGATCGTTCCCGGCATCTTCGACCAGCCCGCGCTGCGTCAGTGTCCGCACGACCGAATCAACGTTTACTCCCCGAATTGCGGACACCCTGGCCCGGGAGACCGGCTGCCTGTACGCGATGACGGCCAGTGTTTCCAGGGCCGCCTGCGTAAGCCTGGCCGTTTGGCCCTCCAGCACAAACCGGCCGACGATGTCGGCGAAGTCAGTGCGTGAGTAGATCCGCCAGCCACCGGCGATGTTCCGCAATTCAAAACCCCGGGGGCTGGCGCTGAAGCCAGCATCGCTGGCAACGTCCATGTCCGGGGCTTTAACAGTATAGCCGTTATACTCCCGCTGCAGTTCCGCCAGCAGTTGCTCCACAACCTCGACGGTCAGGTTCAGGCCCGCTGCGAGCTCCGTAGCGGTGGCCGGCTGGTCCAGCACCATCAGCACGGCCTCGACGGCGGCTTTCGCCCCGCCCGGCAGGTTCGTGACGTCCAGTGCCTCGTCGTCCACGGCCCCAGGATGCTCTTCGGTCACGGCTGTTCCTCGTATTCTTCACTCAGGTTCTCGGTGGACCATTCCTGGCCTTCGGCTGTCCAGTGCACCGTCAGGTCACCCAAGGGACTGAGCTGGTCGAAGGCCACCACCTTGTCGCGGAACATTTCCAGCAGCGCCAGGAACCGGGCCACCACCACCAGGGTGGAGTCCGCGTCTGCGATCAGCGCCCGGAAGGACAATGGGTTCCCCAACTGGAGGCGGAGGCCCATGATTTCCGCCTGTTCTTTCACACTGACAGCGCTGCCGTGCAGGTGGCCCAGGCCGACTTCGGTGGGCCTGGGCACCTTGGGTTCCAGCGCGGATTCGGCCAGCTTGGCGAACTGTTCGGGGGTGTGTTTCCAGACCAGCTCAGGCAGCATGGCGGCGAAGTGTTCTTCGAGGGCAACCTGTCGCGGGAAGCGCCGGGATTCCTGGTCCAGGGTTACGGCCATCAGGCCTGCGACCTGCTTGAAGGCCTTGTACTGCAGGAGGCGGGCAAAGAGGAGGTCGCGGGCTTCGAGCAGGGCGATGTCCTCGTCGTCCTCGACTTCGCCCGCGGGCAGGAGGCGGGCGGCCTTGAGGTCCAGCAGTGTGGCGGCAATGACCAGGAATTCGCTGGCCTCATCCAGGGCCCAGTCCTCCCCCAGTTTCTGCAGCTTCCTGATGTATTTGATGAATTCATCGGTGACGGTGGCGATGGCCACCTCGGTGATGTCCAGCTGGTGCTTGGCAATGAGGCCCAGCAGGAGGTCGAACGGTCCGGTGAAGTTGGCCAGCCGGACCTCAAAGCCGGGCTTGGACTCAGCCACAGCCTGGCTAGGGTGCGCCGCCGCGCGAAATCAGCTCTTTGGCCAGGCGGCGGTAGGCATCTGCACCAATGTGGTTGCCGGCGTAGCTGGTGATCGGCTCCGCCGCCACCGTGGCGTCAGCGAACTTGATGGAGCGCTTGATGACGGTTTCGAACACCTTGTCGCCGAAAGCTTCCACCAGCCGTGTGATGACTTCGCGGCTGTGGAGCGTGCGGGCGTCGTACATCGTGGCAAGGACGCCGTCCACCTGCAGGCGGGGGTTCAGCCTGTCCTGGACCTTGTCGATGGTCTCCACCAGGAGGGCGACGGCCCGGAGGGCAAAAAACTCGCAGATCAAGGGAATGATCACGCCATGGGCGGCAGTCAGGGCATTGACGGTCAACAGTCCAAGGGATGGCTGGCAGTCGATCAGGACGACGTCGTACTCGTCCTCGACCTTTTTGAGGGCCCGGTCCAGGACCTGCTCGCGGGCGACCTCGTTGACCAGCTGCACTTCGGCGGCGGAGAGGTCGATGTTGGCGGGCAGGAGGTCCACGTTTTCAACACCGGTGTGATGGATGGCGTCGCGGATATCAACCTTGCGGTCCATCAGGACGTTGTAGACGGTCAGGTCCAGTTCGTGCGGGTTGATGCCCAGGCCCGCCGACAGCGCACCCTGCGGGTCAAAGTCGACCAGCAGTACCCGGCGGCCATATTCGGCAAGGGCCGCCGCAAGGTTGATGGTGGACGTGGTCTTGCCGACGCCGCCTTTTTGGTTGACCATGGCGATGACGCGCGCCGGACCGTGGGAGGACAGCGGAGCGGGTTCAGGAAATTCGCGGTGCGGGCGCCCGGTGGGACCCATCACGGCGTCTTCCAGATCAAGTTCCGTGCCTTCCAGAGTTGCCGAACCCTGTTCGCTGCTCACGTATCTATCCACACTTTCGATGACGGTGATTTACCTGCCGCTGGATATCCAGCGCCGTTCCTGCTTTTCACCAAGGCTACAGCCCCCGACACGGTAATCGAGGGAACTTGACTTTGCGCGCATTCTGAGCCTTTACCTTCTGGTAGAGGTCGAAGGTTAGGCTCCTGCACGCGCAAACCGCCCGCGCAGCCGGGGGCTGCGCGGGCGGTTTGACTATGAATTTCCCGGCTTTGCCGGCGGGGCCTTCGCCCCGCCTGTTGCCTAGACGGTGGCCGGGACCGGCTTTGCTTCGGCCGGTTGGTCCGCCGGCCCGCCGTGGCCGGCGATCATGGTCTGCTCGTCGAAGGGAGCCCGTCCCGAGAGAACTTCGCCGACCTGCTTGTTGTCGATCTCCTTGACCCAGGTGCCGATCAGGAGGGTGGCCACAGCGTTGCCCGTGAAGTTGGTCAGGGCGCGGGCTTCAGACATAAAGCGGTCGATCCCGACGATCATGCCCACGCCGCCCAGGAGCTCGGGCTTGTGTGCCTGCAGGCCGGCGGCCAGCGTGGCGAGGCCTGCACCGGTGACACCGGCTGCGCCCTTCGAGGCGATGATCATGAAGATCAGCAGGGATACCTGGGCACCAAGATCCAGCGGGGTTCCCATGGCGTTGGCCACGAACAGCGATGCCATCGTCAGGTAGATGGCGGTGCCGTCAAGGTTGAAGGAGTAACCGGTGGGCACGGTGACGCCGACGACCGGCTTGGAAACACCCAGGTGCTCCATCTTGGCGATCAGGCGGGGCAGCGCTGCCTCGGAGGAGGAGGTGGAGAAGATGAGGAGGTATTCGCGGGCCAGGTACTTCATCAGCTTGAAGATGTTCACTCCGGTCACTACCTGGAGCAGGCCGCCGAGGATCACCACGATGAAGAGGGCGCAGGTGATGTAGAAGGCGGCCATGAGAGTGAACATGCTCACGATTGCCGCGACGCCTGTGGCGCCGACAACAGCTGCGATGGCACCGAAGGCGCCCACCGGAGCAAGCCACATGATCATGATGAGGATCCTGAACACCAATACCTGGCCGTGGCCGATAGCCTTCAGGACAGGAGCGCCTTGCGCGCCCATCTTCTGGAGGGCGAAGCCCACGAGGATGGCGGCGAAGAGTGTGGGCAGGACTGGAATGTCGCCCGGGATAATGCCCAGGAGGAAGGCGACGGTGCTGTCCACTTCGGCCTTCTTATTGGGGTCATACGGCGCCAGCTTCAAACCCTCACCCGGGTGGATCAGGTTGCCGACCACAAGGCCGATGCCCAGGGCGAAGGTGGACATAAGGACAAAGTAGCCCAGGGCCAGTCCGCCCACCTTCCCTACGGTGGCAGCCTTCGCGATGGAGCCAATACCAAGGACGATGGTGCAGAAGATGATCGGCGCGATCATCATCTTGATGAGCTTGATGAATCCGTCGCCAAGCGGTTTCATCGCTTTGCCGACCTCGGGGAACAACAGACCGACGATAGCGCCCAGGATCACGGCGGCAATGACGGCAATATAGAGGTAGTGGGATTTGTCCAGGCCCTTGCGGGCGGCCTTTGCAGGCGCTGCTGACTCTCCTCGTTGAGAAGCCATGATGTGTCTCCTTATGGATAATCTGGTAGACGCTGCGGCGCAGTCTCTGGGCTCATCGCGTCGGTCCGGTGTGATATCCATCATTGGGCACGCCGTGACTTAGCTCACCGTTGCGTTCATATTGGTCATGGGAGGTGCTTGATGATCCACCGCTGGAGTATCGCCCGCAGGCTGTTTGTGGCGAACCTGGTGATTGTGCTGGCGTTCATTGCCATCGGAGGCACCGCCGCTTACGTTGACGCCCGGGACCGCAGCTATGAGGAAGCCGGCCTGCGGATGACCGGCGTGGCCGCCGCCATCGCTGCCAGCCCCCTGGTCCTCCAGGCTGCTGGCACGCCGGATCCGTCGGCGTTGCTGCAGCCGTACGCGCTGGAGGTGATGGCCGGATCCGGAGCAGATTTCATCACCATCATGGCGCCGGACCGGACGCGCTGGACGCATCCGCGGGATGAGGAGCTCGGCAGGCCGTACATCGGCTCGATTGATGCTGCGCTTCGTGGCGAAGTGTTCACCGAGGTCACCGCAGGAACCCTGGGCCCATCGGTGCGCACGATTGCCCCCGTCAAGGACTCGGCCGGGAACGTCAAGGCGCTGGTTGCCGCCGGCGTCACGGTCCGGACGGTGGACGTTGCCCTGTCCGGCCGGCTGCCTGCCCTGCTGGCGCTGGGACTGGCCCTTCTCCTGGGCGGGTCCCTGGCTTCCTGGCTGCTTGGCCGGTACCTGCGCCGGGTGACCCGTGGATGGGGGCCGGAACAGCTGGCCCAGCTGTTTGCCTACTACGAGTCCGTCCTCCATTCCGTCCGTGAAGGACTCATCCTGATCGATACCCGGGGCAGGGTGGTGATGTACAACGACCAGGCCGCCGAGCTGCTGGGCCTCGAACCCCGCGGTTCAGGCGATGACCCGTCACGCCCGCCCGCCGTCTCGGACCTCCCGTTGGCAGAGAGCCTGAAGGACCTTTTTGAATCCGGCCGCCCGGCACACGATGAAATCCATCTGACGGGTCCCCGGATTGTGGTGGTGAACCAGGGCCCGGCCGTGGGACCGGACTCCCCCGGCGTCCGCCGCCCGGCGGTGTTCGGCACGGTGGCGACCATCCGCGACCGGACGGAGATCGAGTCGCTGGGAAGCGAACTGGAAACGATGAGGACCCTGTCCAGCGCCCTCCGCGCCCAGACCCACGAACACGCCAACCGGCTGCACACCATGGTTTCGCTGCTGGAGCTGGGCCGCACCCGGGAGGCACTCGAGTTTGCCACCAGGGACCTTGAACTCAGCCAGCAGCTCACCGACGAAATGGTCAGTTCCGTGGACGAGCCCGTACTCAGCGCGCTCATCATGGGGAAGGCTGCAGAAGCCAACGAGCGCGGCGTGAAGCTGACCCTCGCCACTGTGGGGTCCGCGTCGGTGGCGGGACTGGCGGTCCAGGACCTCGTCACCATCCTGGGCAACCTGCTGGACAACGCCATCGACGCCGCCGCAGAGGGCCAGGCCCCCAAGCAGGTGGAGCTGACAGTGGAGTCCGACGCCGAGGGCCTGGACATCACTGTCAAGGATTCCGGTTCCGGAATCGACCCGGCAGCCGTCGACAATATCTTCAAGCACGGCTTCAGCACCAAGGCCTCCGGCCCCTTCGGCAGGGGTGTCGGCCTGGCGCTGGTGCGGCAGGCCGTGCAGCGGCTGGACGGTACCATGACCATCACAGGCACGGACGGAGCACAGTTCCACGTCTTCCTGCCGGCCATGGCCGCCGGAACCGACAAAGAGGAGCAGTTCCAGTGAGCGATATCCGCGTCCTCGTGGTTGAGGACGAACCGGTCGCCTCCGCAGCGCACGCCGCCTATGTCGGCCGGCTGGAGGGATTCACCCTGGCCGGCACAGCCCCGGACGGCCAGTCGGCACTGCGGCTCCTCACTGACTTCCTTGCATCCGGAGAACCTGTGGAGCTCGTGCTGCTGGACATGAACCTCCCGGACCTGCATGGCCTGGACATCGCCCGGCGGATGCGCGCCTCAGGGATCCTGTCTGACATCATCGCCATCACGGCCGTCCGTGAACTCGCCATTGTCCGGAGCGCCGTCGCCATCGGGGTAGTGCAATACCTGATCAAACCCTTCACCTATGCCACCTTTGCCGACAAACTGGCCAGCTACCGGCTGTTCCGGCAGCAACTGGCGTCCCCGGAGTCCGGCTCCACAAAATCCGGAGCCTCCCAGAGTGACGTCGACCAGGCCTTCGCCAGCTTGCGGGCCCCCTCCGAAATGCCCCTGCCCAAGGGCCTGTCCGTCTCCACCCTTGAAGCGGTGCAGGAATTCCTGAAGGGACAATCGGACGCCGTCTCGGCCACCCAGGTGATGGATGCCCTGGGCATGTCCAGGGTTACCGCCCGCCGCTACCTGGAGTACCTGGCCGACGCCGGCACCGTCTCCAGGTCACCGCGCTACGGCACGCCCGGCAGGCCGGAAAATGAATACAGGTGGAGCGGCCGCTGACCTCCCACTGGCTGCAATGTATACACGGAAGGCATTTTCTCCGAAGAATTCCCTGAAATCGTTCCACTTGCGGTGTTCTGTGTATACACTGAGGTAATGCAGCCAACGAAGGGTCAAAGCGTCCGGGCCAGCGACCGCGCCTACGCGGCGCTCCGTGACGACATCGTCGAGTGGCGCCTTCTCCCCGGAACCCTGCTTGCCGAGGTGGAGCAGTCCGAACGACTGGGTGTCTCCCGCACCCCCCTCCGGGAGGCGCTGGGGCGCCTGACCGCAGAAGGGCTGACGACGGCGGCAGGCGGCCGCGGCGTGGTCGTCACCGGCATCTCGCTGGAGGACATCGACGAACTCTTCGAACTTCGCGAAACCCTCGAAGGCAGGGCCGCGGAACTGGCTGCCGAACGTGGCGATCCGGACGATTTCGCGCGACTGCACCGGGAACTGCTGGCGGCACCGTCCCTGATCAGCGGCGACGACCCGGCGCGCCACGACTACTACGCACTGGTGGCACGGCTCGATGCGGCCATCGACACAGCCGTATCCAACACCTACCTTGCCCAGGCCATGGGTGCCCTCAGGGTCCACCTGGTGCGGGTGCGCAGGCTCGCCGCCGACGACGCGGCGAGGCTCTCGGCCGCCGCCGCCGAGCATGCCGCGATCGCCGAGGCGATCGCCGGCCGCAATCCCCGCCTGGCCCACGCGGCCACAACCCTTCACTTGCACCGCAGCCTTTCCCATATCAAAGCCACCCATACACCCCATTCGTAAGGAGACCCCATGGTCAAGGAACACCACGTCCGCGTGTACAAGAGCGAGGAAAACCTGGCCCGCGAGGACCAGTTGGCGCACAAGATCGCCGTGGTGGCGGCGGACCCGGTGGCAGTTGCCGCCGACGTCACCGATATGGTGATCAACCGCGTGATTGACAACGCCTCCGTCGCCATCGCGTCACTGAACCGTGCCCCGATCGTGGCCGCCCGGGCCCAGGCCCTCACCCACGGCCCCAGCACCGGCGGCAAAGGCGCAAAGGTCTTCGGCATCGCCGAACGCGTCTCGCCGGAATGGGCGGCGTGGGCCAACGGCGTTGCCGTGCGGGAACTGGATTACCATGACACGTTCCTGGCCGCGGACTACTCCCACCCCGGGGACAACATCCCGCCGATCCTGGCGGTGGCCCAGCACGTGGGCTCCAGCGGGGCGGACCTGGTCCGGGCCATCGCCACCGGGTATGAGATCCAGGTGAACCTGGTCAAGGCGATCTGCCTGCACAAGCACAAGATCGACCATGTTGCCCACCTAGGCCCCTCGGCCGCCGCCGGCATCGGCACCCTCCTGGGCCTGGACGTCGAGACGATCTTCCAGTCCGTGGGCCAGGCCCTGCACACCACCACCGCCACCCGCCAATCCCGGAAGGGCGAAATCTCCACCTGGAAGGCCCACGCACCGGCGTTCGCGGGGAAGATGGCCGTCGAGGCCGTGGACCGCTCGATGCGCGGGCAGACCTCGCCCGTGCCGATCTATGAGGGTGAGGACGGGGTGATCGCCTGGATGCTGGATGGCCCCGACGCCTCGTACACGGTGCCGCTGCCGTTGCCCGGAGAGGCCAAGCGCGCCATCCTGGACACCTACACCAAGGAACATTCCGCCGAGTACCAGGCCCAGGCCTGGATCGACCTCGCCCGCAAGCTCCACCGCGAGCACCCGGAAGCCACCGACCCCGCCAACGTGGCATCCGTACTGATCAAAACCAGCCACCACACCCACTACGTGATCGGCTCCGGCGCCAAGGATCCCCAGAAGTACTCCCCCACCGCTTCACGGGAGACGCTGGACCATTCCATCCCGTACATTTTCACGGTCGCTTTGCAGGACGGGTCCTGGCACCACGTGGACTCCTACTCCCCCGAACGTGCCGCCCGGCCGGACACCGTGGAACTCTGGCACAAGGTGTCCACCGAGGAAGACCCGGAATGGACCCGCCGCTACCACTCCCTGGACATCACCGAGAAAGCCTTCGGCGGATCGGTGGAAATCACCCTCACCGACGGAACCGTCATCACCGATGAGATCGCGGTGGCCGACGCGCACCCGCTCGGCGCCCGGCCGTTCGCCCGGGAGCAGTACATCAACAAGTTCCGCACCCTCGCCGCCGGCCTCGTAACCGAAGACGAAATCGGCCGGTTCCTCGCCGCCGTCGAACGCCTCCCCGAACTCGCCGCGGGCGAACTGGACCAGCTGAACATCACCGCAGCCCCCGGCGTCATCGACTTCGCGGCCGCGCCCAAGGGGCTGTTCTAAATGCTGTACTCCACCGTCACCCCCGAACAGAAGCGGATCCGGTTCCGCGAACTCCTCGCCTCCGGCACCATCCAGCAGTTCCCGGGCGCGTTCAACCCGCTCTCGGCCCGGCTGATCGAAGAAAAGGGCTTCGCCGGCGTCTACATCTCCGGCGCGGTCCTCGCCAACGACCTCGGCCTGCCGGACATCGGCCTGACCACCCTCACCGAAGTAGCCACCCGTGCCGGGCAGATCGCCCGGATGACCGACCTGCCCGCGATCGTCGACGCGGACACCGGCTTCGGTGAGCCCATGAACGTGGCCCGCACCGTCCAGGAAATCGAAAACGCCGGCCTCGCAGGGCTCCACATCGAGGACCAGTTCAACCCCAAACGCTGCGGACACCTCGACGGGAAAAACGTGGTGGATCTGGACACCGCCACCAAACGCATCCGCGCCGCAGCCGATGCCCGCCGTGACCCGAACTTCCTGATCATGGCCCGGACGGACATCCGCGCCGTGGACGGACTGGCCGCCGCGCAGGCCCGGGCCAAGGCACTGGTGGACGCCGGGGCGGACGCCATCTTCCCGGAAGCCATGGCCACGCTGGAAGAGTTCCAGGCCATCCGCGACGCCGTGGACGTGCCCATCCTGGCCAACATGACCGAATTCGGCAAAAGCGAACTGTTCACCGTGGACCAGCTCCAGCAAGTGGGCGTCAATATGGTCATCTATCCGGTGACGCTGCTCCGTAGTGCCATGGGCGCCGCGGAGCGTACGCTGGAATCGATCAGGTCCGACGGCACCCAGGAGGCACAGGTAGAGAGCATGCTGACCCGTGCGCGGCTGTACGATCTCGTGGATTACGAAGGCTACAACCGCTTTGACACCGGAGTCTTCAATTTCAAGGTTCCAGGTACCCGCTGACCCCGCACCATCGAAGGACTTTCCGGCTTCGGCCGGCCCACAGGCACAAGGAACGAAGGAGTTTCAGCATGGCTGAAAATGAGATCAAAAAGGGCCTCGCCGGCGTCGTGGTGGACTACACCGCGGTGTCCAAGGTCAATCCCGATACCAACTCGCTGCTGTACCGGGGCTACCCTGTCCAGGAACTCGCCGCCCGCTGCAGCTTCGAGGAGGTGGCCTACCTCCTCTGGAACGGCGAACTGCCAACCGCCGAGGAACTGGCCGCCTTCACAGCGCGGGAACGGGCCGGCCGGCCGCTTGATCCGGTAGTCAAACAGGTCATCGACGCGCTGCCCACCAGCGCCCACCCGATGGACGTCTGCCGGACGGCGGCATCGGTCATGGGTGCCCGCCATGAACTGGCCGAAGACTCCTCGCGCCAGGCCAACATGGACAAGGCCATCGACCTGTTCGCCGCGATGCCCGCGGTGGTGGCGTACGACCAGCGCCGCCGCCACGGCCAGGAACCGGTGGAACCGCGCGATGACCTGGACTACTCCGCCAACTTCCTCTGGATGACCTTCGGCGAAGAGCAGGTGCCCGAAGTCGTTGACGCATTCAACGTCTCGATGATCCTGTACGCCGAGCACTCCTTCAACGCCTCCACGTTCACCGCGCGGGTGATCACGTCCACGCTCTCGGACCTGCATTCAGCCGTGACCGGAGCCATCGGGGCGCTCAAGGGTGCGCTCCACGGCGGAGCCAACGAAGCCGTTATGCACACCTTCGACGAGATCGGCATCCGGCCCGAGGAATCCCTGGAGGACGCCGCCGCCCGGGCCAAGACCTGGATGGAGGACGCCCTGGCCCACAAGAAGAAGGTCATGGGCTTCGGCCACCGGGTCTACAAGCACGGCGACTCCCGGGTGCCCACCATGAAGGCTGCCCTGGACAAGATGATCGCCCACTACGGCCGGCCCGAGCTCCTTGGACTGTACAACGGGCTGGAGACGGCCATGGACGAGGCCAAGGGCATCAAGCCGAACCTCGACTACCCCACCGGCCCCACGTACCACCTCATGGGCTTCGACACGGCAACGTTCACGCCCCTGTTCGTCGCCAGCCGGATCACCGGCTGGACCGCGCACATCATGGAGCAGCTGGATTCAAACTCGCTCATCCGTCCCCTGAGTGAATACAACGGCGTGGAGGAGCGGCACCTGCCGTAACAGCCACTCCAGCCAGTACGACGGCGGCCCGGTCATCTCTGGAAGGTGACCGGGCCGCCGTCGTCAGCGGTGCTTCCCCGCGTCCGCTGTTAGGGGACCAAGCTCAAGGACATGAACATTCGCTTGAGCTGCGTGTACTCCCCCGTGGCCATGTACGCCTTCGCTTCGTCGACCGAATCAAAGGCGAGGCCTTGGGTGTCACTGAGAGTGACCTGGAACTGCGTGGCAAAGGAGAGCGTCGCAACAGGCGAGGTCACCATGTTGTAGTACATGCACGACGTGGTCAGCTGCCGGTCGGGTTGGTTCAGGCCCAAGGAACCCCGGACTTTCAGGCCACTACCCGTCCCGTCAAGCACCCGGAAGCTGAACTCCGGCGCGCCGGCACGTGCAGAGGCGCGGTACGGAATATCCACCGGCCCTGAATCGAGGGTGAGCAGCGGGACAGGCTCCGGACCGCAGGCGCCACCCAGTCCCCCTGAATTCGCATGTTCCAGCCCGGCAATCCGGATTCCCTGTTCATTTGCCACGTCCAGCTGAACGGACGGTGTTGCGCCGTCCACTTTTTTCTCAATCACCGTCCAGCCGGGCGGCAGATCGAAAGAAAGCCGGGCGCTCGGGCTTGAATACCGTTCCCATGCTGCGCCAGCGGGCGCCGCCGGTGCCGAGGGAGTGATGGGCTGTGCGACGCCGGACGTCGGTGCCTGGCTGGCCGACGGTGTTGGGCTCGGGGTGGCAGTCGGTGTCGGACTGGTGCTTGAGGCAGCAGACGGAGTCGCAGTGGACGTGTTGGCCGGCGCCGGCCCTGCTGTCAGGGGCCCCAGGTTGATGGAGACCAGAACACCGGCTGTCACGGCCGCTGCCGCTATGGTCAGCAGCCCTATGGTCCTGCTGCGGCGCTGCCTCCGCTCCGCGAGGGTCGGAATGTCCGCGGACACGCGGTCAGCGTAGACCTCGGGGCGGGAAAACATCGAGTGCAGGGCCTCCTCGGCGTCCGGAATGGTGGGGTTGGGGCCGATCGGGTCAGCTCCCGCAACGAGATTCCTGATGGCATCCATGGCTAGGCACCCACTTTCTGTTCGAACGGGCCGGAAAGGGCCGGCAGTATTTTGCGGAAAGCCTCCCTGGCCCGGTGCAGCCGCACCTTGGCAGAAGATTGGGTGCATTGGAGTACCTGCGAGATTTCCGCAATGGTCAGTTCATCCCAGTAAGCCAACTGCAGAATGTCCCGGTCCTTTTCCCGCAGTGCCATCAAGGCGTCCTCCACGGAAGCGTCGTCACTGGTTCCCCAGGACTCCGCCACTGAGGAAACCATGAGCTTGTCGTGCAGCGCCTTCTGCCGGTCCCGGCCACGGTAGGCGTTGCCGATGAGATTGCGGGCCACAGTAAAGAGCCATGGAATTTCCGTGCTGCCCGCGCCGTCCCACTTTTGCCAGGCGACGCGGAAGACGTCGGCCGCGAGCTCCTGCGCCAGCTCGGCGTCATCAACCCGCCGCAGGACATACTTGTGGATTCTTGGATAGCTGTCCTTGTACACGGCGATAAACGCCAACTCGCGCTCTGAAAGCACGATCCCCCCTGAGGTCGTATTGTCGTGGCCTTGCATGTAACCGTGTAGTTTCCGGCTGGACCGGAACGGTTACACCCGCCCTGACCAGTGCCCGCCTCAGCGGGTGGTGTAGTCCAGCACTTCGCGCACGGTCTCGTTGTCCTCGTTCAGGACCACGGTGATGTGGAGCACGGACCCCTCCAATGCAAGCGGGAGCCAGTGGGCGGCGTCCTGCCACATCCGCTCCGCCGGAAGGGCGCCGACGTCGAACCATTCCGGCCGGATCTCCGCGCTTTCGGACGGTTCGCCGGTCCACCGGTCCGCCACAAACAGCCGGGTGGTCATGTTCCATTCGGGCTTGGCCGGAAAGTCGAAGACCACCACGCCGGCGTCGCGGAGGTCCTGCTGCCGGACCACAACGCCGGCTTCCTCATGGACTTCCCGGCAGGCAGCCTCCGCGTCGGTCTCGCCGGGTTCAACGTGGCCGCCCAGGCCGACGATCTTTCCGCGCCCAAAGCCGGTCTTCTTCATACCCAACAGGACCTGGGGCACGCCAGCCAGATCCCGGGTCAGGAAGCACAGCGTGACCGGAGTGAATGTCATGCCCTCAACCCTATAGCCTGGCTGCCTGCGAACCCCGGCCGTTTCCTTGCTCACGAAGCGAAGGCCGGCCCTTCTCCAACAAGTCGCGGCCGGAGCTCAACTGGGATACCTTTCTGAGCGAATTCCTGGTCCATGGCTTCCTGCGCAGTCACTCGTTGGCCGTTCTGCGAAACGTCATTGTTCAGGGCCTGGAACTTCCAGGTGAAAACGGTGGACCAGGGCGCCTGCACGTCAAAGAGGAACCGGCCGTTTTGCAGCTTGGCGATGCGATACCAGGCGTTTCCGCCGTCGAGTTGAAGGTCCCTGGCGCCGTCGTCGGAAATCTCGTAGGCCAGCCAGCCATCGGCGCAGCCAAGCACTGCGTAATAGTGCTGCTGCGCTTCAGCAATTGGCTCAATGGCGCGCGCAGGCGTGTTCACCAGCTGGTCAATGTTGGCCACGGTGCAGGGGACGCCGCCGGTGGTCAGGACTGCGGGTGTTGTGGCGGCGGGACTGTCCGAGGGTGCGGGCGCGGGTTCGGTGATGGTGCCGCTCGGGGCAGGTGTGGCTTCGGCGGTGCCCGCGGGCGCGGGCTCCGGCTGCGGTGCCACCATTCCCCCGGCCACAACGACGGCGCCAACCACTGCAGCTGCCGCAAGGGCGACGACTCCCGCCCGGACCGCCGTACGGCGCGCGGTCCCGTGCCCTGGCCGGGGCACGACGTTGGGGTCCGCAGAATACACAATGGAGCGCGCAGCGGCGGCTGCCGCAGCGGTCCGTGGTTCCTCCACGCGGGGTTTGGCGTCCTTCATGAGCTGTTCGATCCGGTCCATGGCTAGCCTTTCCGTTCGGTCATAAGTTGTGCAGGGGCGACGCTGGCAAATGCACGGCGTGCGCGGTGCAGGCGGACAGCGGCAGCCGAAGGGGAACACCCCAGTGTCTGGGCCAGCTCGGCGGTGGTCAGATCGTCCCAGTAGCTGAGCATCAGGACCTCCCGGTCCCGCTCCTTGAGCCGCAACAGGACATCGGCCACAGCGGCCTGCTGTTCATCGTTGGAGCCAGGAGCCTGGCTGCGGGCCTGGTCCTCCAGGCGATCGATGAGTTCGAGGCGGCGACGGCGTCCCTTGTACTCATTGCTGAGCACCTTCCGGGCGGTTGCAAGCAACCAGCCAATGCCGGGCGGTTCCGCCAGTTGCCTCTCCCAGGCGATCCTGAACACGTCCGCGGCCAGTTCCTCGGCGCGCGGCAGGTCATTGATGCGGTAGGCGATGTAGCGGTAGACGCGCGTGAAATGCTGAGTGTGCAGGTCGATGAAGTCATGTTCACTGGCTGCCAACATAGTGTTCCCCCCGGCATCGGATGACCTTGGTTGTTAACCAATAAGTGTCCCGTCATGCCGGGTTTCTTACATCCGGGCAGGAATATTTTCGCCGCAACCGGAAACGGGGGTGCAGGCGCGAATGTCAGCCCAGCGCCCGCGGGTGGGCGGCAGCGTAGATCTCGCGGAGGGTATCGGCGGTGACCAGGGTGTACACCTGTGTGGTGGTCACGGACGCGTGCCCCAGGAGTTCCTGGACCACCCGGACATCGGCGCCGCCTTCCAGCAGGTGGGTGGCGAACGAGTGCCGGAGCGTGTGCGGCGATACGTCCTTGGTGATGTTGGCCTTGTCCGCGGCGGCTTTCAGGATGGTCCAGGCACTTTGGCGGCTGATGCGTCCGCCCCGGGAATTGAGGAACAGCGCCGGCGTCCCCTTTCCCTTGGCGGCCAGCAACGGCCGGCCACGGACCAGGTACGCGTCCAGCGCCCGGGCACCGTAGGAACCCAGCGGCACCAGCCGTTCCTTGGAGCCCTTGCCGAACAGCCGCACGATCGCGGGGCCGGACTCCGCCTCGTGCAGCGAGATGTCGTCAACGTCCAGACCCACGGCTTCGCTGATCCGGGCCCCGGTGGAATAGAGGAATTCGAGCAGGGCCCGGTCCCTCAGCCCGGTCGCGGTGTCGGCGCCGGCGGCTTCAAGGATCCGGGTGACCTCGTCCACGCTGATGGCCTTGGGCAGCCTCCTGCCCGGCATGGGCGGGTGGACGTCGGCGGCGGGGTCCGTCGTCGTGTGCCCTTCGAGGGCCCAGAATTTATGCAGTCCACGGACTGCCACCACGGTCCGGGCCGCGGACCTCACGCCGAGGGCCGTGCCGCCGTCGGAACCGTCCGACAGCGCCTGGACGAAGCCGGTGACGTGGTGCCGGGTGATCTGCGCGGGGCCTTCGCACCCTGCACCCGCGAGGTAGCTGGCGTACCGCGTCAGGTCGCGGCGGTAGGCGGCGAGCGTGTTGAGCGCCAGGCCCCGTTCAACCCCCATGTGCTGCAGGTACTCGGTGATGGCGTGGTCGATCGCGGTCCGGGGCCGAGTTGGCTTCGCCGGTTCGTCAGGGACCGGCGGTGCGGGGGCTTCCGCGGAGGTATCCGCCGTCATCAACGCTGGCTGGGGTGGGCGGGCCAAGGCGCGTCGGCGGCGCGGAGGCCGGCAAAGCCGTCAGCCCGTGCTGCGGCGGCGGCAAGGATCCCGACGACGGCGGACGGGTTATGCAGCTTCCCTTCCAGGACTGCGGCCACGGCGTCGTCGAGGGCTATCCAGTGGAACTCAATCTCCGCTTCCTCGTCCGTCCGCTCGTGGCGCTCATGGTGGGGCACCTCGGTGAGGTCGCGGGCAAGGTAGATCCTGATGGCCTCGCTGGAGGAGCCGGGCGAATTGAAGAAATCGGCCAGGACGTTCCATTTGCCGGCGGCGAGATCCGCTTCTTCGGCGAGTTCGCGGGCGGCGCCGGTGACGAATTCTTCCCCTTCGACGTCCAGCAGGCCGGCCGGGATCTCCCAGAGGTCCATCCCCACGGGGTGCCGGTACTGCTTCAGGAGCAGGATTTCGCCGGACTCGTTCATGGGCAGCACCGCGACTGCGCCGGGGTGGTCGATGTAGTCGCGGGTGAGGGCGTCGCCGGAGTCGCTCAGCTGGAAGCTGTCGCTGACCACGTCCCAGATCCGGCCTTCGTAGACCTTCTCTGTGGACAAAAGACGGCGCGGGCTCGGTGCATCCGAAACCTTCCGTGCAGCATGGGGGGTTTCAGGTGTACCGGGCATCGCGCCGTCCTTTACGTATTCGGTTTTACTTTGCGGCGACCGTGCGTGCCTGCTTGGCCGCCGGCGCTCCGTTTTCGGGGGCCGGGGCCTCCTGAGCATCCAGGGCCTCCGGGGCTGCGGCGCCGGGCAGTCCGGCATCCCGCAGGTCGATGCCGGCCTGGTGGTCCAGGGCCGCCTTAACCAGCCCGGCGAACAGCGGGTGCGGCCGGGTGGGCCGGGAGCTGAGCTCGGGGTGTGCCTGGGTTGCCACGTAGTACGGGTGCACCTCGCGCGGGAGTTCAACGTATTCCACGAGCTTGCCGTCCGGTGACGTTCCGGAGAACACCAGGCCCTTCTCGGCGATCTGTCCGCGGTACTTGTTGTTGACCTCGTAGCGGTGGCGGTGCCGTTCGCTGACGGTGGTCTTGCCATAGGTCTCGGCGATAACGGAGCCGGCGTCGAGTTTGGCCTCGTACAGGCCCAGGCGCATGGTGCCGCCCAAGTCTCCCTTGCCTTCGACGATGTCCAGCTGCTCTTCCATGGTGGCAATGACCGGGTACTTGGAGTCGGGCTCGAACTCGCTGGAGGACGCGCCTTCCAGTCCCACGACGTTCCGGGCGTATTCGATCACCATGCACTGCAGGCCGAGGCAAAGGCCCAGGACCGGCAGTTTGGTTTCCCGGGCGTACTTGAGCGCCCCGAGCTTGCCTTCGAGGCCGCGGATGCCGAAGCCGCCGGGCACGCAGATGGCGTCCACACCGTCGAGGGAAGCAACGGCACCCTCGTGGGTTTCGCATTCGTCCGACGGCACCCAGCGGATCTTGACCTTGGTGTCGTTGGCGAAACCTCCGGCACGCAGGGCCTCCGTGACGGACAGGTAGGCGTCCGGGAGGTCGATGTATTTGCCCACCAGCGCGATCTCAACCTCGTGCTTGGGGTTGTGGACGGCTTCGAGCAGCTTGTCCCAGCTTGTCCAGTCGACGTCCTTGAACGGCAGGTCCAGGGCACGGACGATGTAGGAGTCCAGGCCCTGGGAGTGCAGGGTCTTGGGGATGTCGTAGATGCTGGGTGCGTCGGCGGCGTTCACCACGGCGTCGATGTCGACGTCGCACATGCGGCCGATCTTCTCGCGCATGGCGTCGGGCACTTCGCGGTCCGAGCGGATCACGATGGCTTCCGGCTGGATACCGATGGAGCGCAAGGCTGCCACCGAGTGCTGCGTCGGCTTGGTCTTCAGTTCCTGGGACGGGCCGATGTACGGGACCAGGGAGACGTGCAGGAAGAACACGTTGCCGCGGCCGATGTCCTGGCGGACCTGGCGGGCTGACTCAAGGAACGGCTGGGACTCGATGTCGCCGACGGTGCCGCCGATCTCGGTGATGATGACGTCGGGTGCGTTCTTGCCCTCGGCGGGCAGCCTCATCCGGCGCTTGATCTCGTCCGTGATGTGCGGGATGACCTGGACGGTGTCGCCGAGGTATTCGCCGCGGCGTTCCTTGGCGATCACGGTGGAGTACACCTGGCCGGTGGTCACGTTGGCCGAGCCTTCAAGGTTCTCGTCCAGGAAGCGCTCGTAGTGTCCGATGTCGAGGTCCGTCTCGGCGCCGTCGTCGGTCACGAAGACTTCGCCGTGCTGGAAGGGGTTCATCGTGCCCGGATCCACGTTCAGATAGGGATCGAGCTTCTGCATAGTTACAGACAGGCCGCGTGCCCGCAGGAGGTGGCCGAGGCTTGAAGCCGTCAGCCCCTTACCGAGCGAGGACGCCACACCACCGGTTACGAAGATGTGTTTGGTCGTCTTGGACGAGCCCGGGAACCGGGAATTTACACGGGAATTTGATCGCTGCACCACGGAATTCGAGCCTATCATCAAATGAGCCTTCCAAGGATCGCCGAAACTGTTCCCCAAATGCTCCAGTGTGCAGTGCGGGCAGCCTTACGATCAAGGGGTGACCATGGATCCGGACCCTGAAAACGCGCCATCCGGCACTGTCGGCGGGGCGGATGCCGGGAATTTGCCGGTATTCCGGTCGCTGGCCCTGGAGTCCATCCCGGCCCCTGACTACGCCGATGTGATTGTCCTCCCAGTGCCCCGTGGTGCTTCGGTGGAGCCGCGGGTCTGGGCCGAGGAGCTGTTCTCACTGAAGTCCATGCCCGGCTGGGTGGCAGCGCTGATGGGGGTGCGCCAGGCCGTGGTTGGACTGGTGGGCATCAGCCGGGCGCCGGCAGGAGTCTTTGCCGTTGCCGAAGTCCGAGGCGAGGAAGCGCTGATCAGCGCGGACGACACGCACCTGGACTTCCGTTGCGGCGTGGCCTACGACGCCGGCGCCCGGCTGTTGCGCGTCACCACGGCCGTGCGCCTGAAGGGCTGGCGGGGGCGGCTGTACTTCGCTCCCGTGCGGCTGCTGCATCCGTTGGTGGTGCACGCCATGATGGTCCGCACCATCCGCCGCCTCACGGTCCTGCCCTAAAGGCCGTCTGGCCGCTGCGTTACTAGGCCCGCTGCGGCAGCAGCTTGGCGTCGTCGAGCAGCTCCTGGGCGTGGGCCTGCGCCGATTCAGAGTCCTCCTGGCCGGCCAGCATCCGGGCGAGCTCCTTGACCCGTTCGGGGCCGTCGAGCAGCCGCACGTCGCTGGAGGTGAACCCGGTGGCGGTGCCGCCGTCGGCCCCTCTGACCGATGTCTTGGTGACGGTGATGTGCTGGTCGGCGAACGCGGCGACCTGAGGCAGGTGCGTGACCACCAGGACCTGCACGTGCTGCGCCAGCATGGCCAGCCGGCGGCCGATCTCGACGGCGGCCCGCCCACCGACCCCGGCGTCCACTTCGTCGAACACAAACGTGGGCACCGGATCAACTGCGGCGAGGACCACTTCGATGGCCAGCATGACGCGGGACAGTTCACCGCCTGAAGCGCCCTTACCCAGCGGACGGGCCGGCGCGCCGGAGTGGGGCTGGAGCAGGAACGAGATCTCGTCCGCGCCGTAGGGCATGAGCTGGGCGGCGGGCTCGATGGTGATTACCAGCGTCGCGTCGGCCATGGCCAGCGCCTTCAGTTCGGCGCTGACGCGAGCCGAGAGGTCCTTTGCGGCCTTGCTCCGGACCTTGCTGATGGCGGCGGCCTGCTTCTTCAGCTCGGCTTCGGTCCGGGCAACTTCCGCGTCCAGCGCCTCGATACGGGTGGAGTCGTCCTGCAGTTCGTCGAACCTGACCCGGGCGTTCTCCGCCCACACCAGGACCTCATCGATGCTGGGGGCATACTTGCGGACCAGTTTGGCCAGCGCGGCCCGCCGGTCCTCGATTTCCGCGAGCCGTTCCGGGCCCTCTGAATCCAGGCCTGCCTGGTAGCTGGCCAGTTCGGTGGCGATGTCGTTCAGCAGGAAACCGACCTCTGCCAGGCGGGCAGCTGCCGCGCCGAGTTCGGCGTCGTGCTCGGCTACATGTTCCAGGGTCCGCTTCGCCGCGTCCACCAGGGTGGTGGCGTCGCCCTCGTCACCGTAGTCCTCGGCGATGAGGGCCTGGTGCGCGGTGTTGGCGGCAATCCTGAGCTCTTCGACGTTGGCCAGTTTCACGGCCTCGGCCTTGAGGGACTCGTCCTCCCCCGGCTGCGGGTCCACGTCGTCGATTTCGGCCAGCGCGATCTGAAGCGACTCCGCTTCCCGCAGCCTGTCCCGGGCCGCGCCGCGCAGCGTGTCCAGCTCCGCCTGGCTGGCCTTCCAGTGGCTGTACAGGGCCTGGTAGGTACCGAGCGGGCCCGCCAGGGCGTCGCCGGCAAACTTGTCCAGTGCACCACGCTGTGCGAGTGCCCCCTTCAGCCTGATCTGGTCCGACTGGCCATGAACCACCACCAGGCTTTCGCCGATCTCCGCGAGGACGCCCACGGGGGCGGCACGCCCGCCAAGGTAGGCGCGGCTGCGTCCGTCCGCACCCAGGCGGCGGGCAAGGATCAGCTCAGCGCCGCCGTCGAACTCCTCCACCTCGGCACCGGCCTCCAGCGCGCGTGCGATGGCCGCGTGTCCGGCGTCGAGCTTAAGGACCGCCTCCGCGGAGGCGCTCTTCGCGCCGCTGCGGACCGCACCGGCGTCGGACCTGGCACCCAGCAGAAGCCCGACGGCGGTGACCACCATGGTCTTTCCTGCGCCGGTCTCGCCGGTCACCACGCTCAGCCCGGGGCCCAGCGGCAGTGTGGCATCGGTGATGACGCCCAGATCGCGGATTCTCAGTTCTTCAAGCATGATTCACTTTGCTGTTGACGGATCGGTTTCATCTTCAGGGTGGTCTGCGTGCGTGACCTGCAGCGGCGCCATCGGCCGGGGTGTCCGGACAATCGGGATCGGGCCGGTATGGATGGCTTCCGCCTGCGGAACGGGACCCCGCCAGCCGTGGATGGGGAGCTCGAATTTCCGGACCAGGCGTCCGGAAAAGGGTGTCTGGTGCGTCCTGGCGAGTCGGACCGGCGTGGCGGATTTGGTCACTTCCACGCGCGCGCCCGGCGGCAGGTCCACAGAGCGGCGGCCATCGCACCACAGCACACCCATGGCGTCGGTGCGGTTCAGGACCTCCACGGCCAGCCGCGACCGCGGCGAGACCACCAGGGGCTTGGCGAAGAGGGCGTGGGCGCTGATGGGGACGATGAGGAGGGCTTCGACCTCGGGCCAGACAACGGGCCCGCCGGCCGAGAAGGCGTACGCCGTGGACCCGGTGGGGGTGGCAAGCACCACGCCGTCGCAGCCGAAGGTGGTCAGCGGACGCTCGTCGACTTCGGTGACCACCTCGAGCATCCGTTCCCGGTTGCCCTTTTCGATGGCTGCCTCGTTCAGGGCCCAGGTGTGCCAGATTTTCTGGCCGCGGACCCACACCTGCACGTCGATGGTCATGCGTTCTTCCACCGTGTAGTCACGGCGGGCAATCCACTCCACAGTCTGGGCGAGGTCGGCCCGCTCGCTCTCGGCGAGGAAGCCCACGTGGCCGAGGTTGACGCCGAGGAGGGGGACGTCCACTTCACGCACCAGCTCGGCTGCGCGCAGGATGGTCCCGTCGCCGCCGAGCACCATGACCAGCTCAACGTCGGGGAGCTGCACGTGGTCGTGCAGAATCTCCACCGGCTGGGTCAGGTGCCCGAAGAAGCGCTCCATGTCGCCCAGTTCGGATTCCTGCATCACCGGGACGATGCCCGAGGCGTGCAGCTGGGCGCAGGCTTCCCAGGCGGCCTTCAATGATTCCTCGCGGCCAGTGTGGGCAAGGACCAGTACGCGCCTGCTCATCGGGTTCCGCTTTCTAGTGGTTCGGCCAAAGATGTCCAAGCAACCCAGCAATGGCTGAATCGCGCTCTTCGATCTTAGGCAAGTCTTGGGTCATCCTGCGCTTTATCCACAGGAAGTATTCGACGTTTCCGTCCTGGCCCGGCAACGGACTCGCCGCGAGGCCGCACAGGTCCACGCCGGCGTCGAGCGCCGCATTGGCGACTTTTTCCACCGCCATCCGGCGTTCGCGCTCGGAATTCACCACTCCAGTGCGGCCGAGGCGGTCCTTGCCGATCTCAAACTGCGGCTTCACCATCAGCACCAGGTCACCGCCGGGTTCTGTGCTCAGGGCCAGAGGCAGGACTACCATCGTCAGTGAAATGAAGGACAGGTCCGCGACGGTCAGTGACACGGTGCCGCCGATATCACCGGCGGACATGTACCGGACGTTGAGGCCCTCGTGCACCTCCACCCGGGGATCGCTCCGGAGCTGCGGCACCAGCTGACCGTGCCCGACGTCGACAGCCACCACGTGTGCCGCACCGCGCCTCAGGAGCACGTCGGTGAAGCCGCCGGTGGAGGCGCCGGCGTCCAGGCACCTTTTGCCCGCGACGGTGATGGCGGGAAAGGCGTCCAGCGCGCCGGCAAGTTTGTGGCCGGCCCGGCTGACGTAGCTGTCCTCTTCGCTGTGTTCGACGGCCAGGTCCTTGCCGTCGTCCACCTGCAGCGAGGCTTTGGACAGCACCTGGCCGGCCGAGGTCACCCGGCCCTCGGCAATCAGGGCCGCCGCGTGCGTGCGTGACCGTGCCAGGCCGCGCGCAACCAGTGCCTGGTCGAGTCTCGCCATGCTCACGCCCCGCCGTTCCCGGCCGCAGGCTCTTCGTTCAGTGATACGAGCAGGGCGTCATGGAGTTCGCCGTAAATGGCCTCGTGGTCTGCCACCGGCGTTGCTTGGAGACTGTCCAGTCCGGCCAGGGCGGCCTGGACGGACGGATCCCCCAGTTCAGTGTCTGCGGTGTCCGGCCACTCCGGGGTGGGCTGGGCTGCAATCGGGTGGTGCGCTTCGTTCAGCTCAGTCATTTGACCAGTCTAATGACTGAGCCACTCGAGTTTGGGCGCACTGGCTGTGGCGGCCTCGGGGACCGCAGCCCACCAGGCGGCGCAGGCCGCGCGCCAGGAGTCGAGGTCGCTGTCACTGCCATGGACGTGGACGGTGTCGCCGCTGACCCGCGCGGTGGACGTTCCGCAGCGGTATGTTCCGTCGGTGTGCTCCACCGCCGGGTACGGCACATAAAGGTCAGTCAGTGAGTTGATGACGTAGTCCGGGCGTTCGGCCGTGCGTGCAGCCAGGATGGTTTCCCTGGTGTCGACGCCGGTCAGGACGGCCACGGTGGCAAAGCCTGCGTTGTTGCCGCCGAGGATGTCGGTGTCCAGCCGGTCGCCCACCACCAGCGGGCGGTCGGCGGCAAGCCGCTTTGCCGCGGCGTGGAAGAGCGGCGCCTCCGGCTTGCCCGCGACGCGCGGCGTCTGGCCCGTGGCCGCAGCCACGGCCGCCACGAGGGTGCCGTTGCCCGGGGCAATACCGCGGGCCTGGGGAATGGACATGTCAGTGTTTGTGGCCACCCACAGGGCTCCGCCAGCGACCACGTAGGCAGCTTCGGCCAGGTCCTTCCAGCCGATCGCAGGGTTGAAGCCCTGGACCACAGCCACGGGGTCATCGTCCTGGCTGCTGACGGGAGTCAGGCCAACGAGCTCAATCTCCTGAGCCAGTGCCGGACTGCCGGTGATCAGGACCCGGGCACCGGGCGCCAGCAGCGACGCCAGGAGTTCTGCGGCGGCCTGCGACGAACTGACAACCTGCTGGTCCTCGGCGGGGGCACCGAGCTCACGGAGATGCTCGGCAACCTGCGCCGGGGTGCGGGAGGCATTGTTGGTGACATACCCGAGTCCGATACCCAGTCCAGACAGTTGCTGCAGCGACTCCACGGCACCAGGGATGGCGTGCGGACCGGCGTAGACCACGCCGTCAAGGTCGGCGAGCAGGGCGTCAAACAGCGAAATGAGGGGCACAGCAGTCATCGTCGGATCAGTCTTCCCGGCGTTCTGTGTGCCCTGCCTCGGCGTCGTCTGCGCCGTGGATGTCAGAGCCGTCGGCGTCCTCGATGGCCTCGTCGGTGGCGGCGTCCGCGGCGTCTTCAGAGGATTCCAGTTCGTCCTGTTCGACGGAGTCCTCATCGGACTCGGAATCGTCAGACTCGAAGTAGTCCGATTCGGCGTCGTCCACGGAGGAGTCCACGCCGTCGCGTGCGGGCACGATGTTGCCAGTGTTGGCCTCAGAGGCTGCGGCGGCCGCAGGCGGAGCGCCCGTTTCCGGTCCGCGGGAAGCGCGCTCGATGAGGCGGCGGCGTTCTGCCTCCTCGCGGGCTTCCTCTTCCTCGTCCCAGCCGAGGTCCACGATGTCCGGCTCCTCGTCGACGCCGAAACCGAGGGCGTTTTCAGCCACGACGGCCTGCTTCTGCCATTTCACCGCCTCCTGCTCGCGGCCCACGGCAGTCAAAGCATCGGCGTACGCACGGAAAAGGCGCGGGCTGTACGAGAAGGCCCGGTTGATGTCCAGCTGCGGAATCTCGAGTTCGGCGACGGCGGCATCGAGCTGGCCGAGGTCCGTCCGGGCTCCCGCGGCGACGATCGCCAGTTCGGCCTTGCCCGGGGCGTCGAGATCCTTGGCTTCCTCGGAGCGCACCACGTCGAGGGCACGGTCCGGCCGGCCCAGGCCGCGTTCGCAGTCGGCCATGACGGGAAGGTGGACGTTTGAGCCGCTGATCCTGCGGTACGTGCGGAACTCACGCAACGCTTCGCCGTAGTGGCCCGCGGCGTAGGCCGTCAGGCCTACGGCTTCACGGACCGCGGCGAGCCGGCCGCCTCGGCGGCTGGCTGCAAGGGCGTGCTGGAAGGCCAGCTCCGGCTCGTCATCGATCAGCCGTCCAGCCATCACCAGGTGGCGGGCCACCCATTCGGCGCTTTTCGGTTCGAGCGTCTTGATCTGGTGCTGGGTGGCGCGGTCCAGTTCCTTGCCCGTGACGTCTTCGTCGATTTCAGGCGACCGCTCACGGTCCGGGCGGTTGGCGCTGCGCAGGTCGCGGGCGTTGGGAACCCGCACCGGACGGTCCTCTGCACGGTCACGGCCGAACTGGCGCGGTCCGGACTCGCCCCGGTCGAAGCTGCGGGGTGCCCGCTCCTGACGGTCGCCGAACGGCTTGCGGTTGTCACGGTCGCCGAAGCTGCGGCGTTCGCCGTCACCTTCACGGCGCGGACGGTCACCGTAGGGCTTGTTTTCGCGGTCACCGTAGGGCTTGCGGTCACGGTCGCCGAAGGGCTTACGCTCCCCACCGCTGAACGGCGGCTTACGGTCTCCCGCGCCAAAGCTGCGGCGTTCGCCGTCACCTTCACGGCGCGGACGGTCACCGTAAGGCTTGTTTTCGCGGTCACCGTAGGGCTTGCGGTCACGGTCGCCGAAGGGCTTACGCTCCCCACCGCTGAACGGCGGCTTACGGTCTCCCGCGCCAAAGCTGCGGCGTTCGCCGTCACCTTCACGACGCGGACGGTCACCATAGGGCTTGTTCTCCCCGGAGCCAGGCGCGCGCCGAGGGCCGTCGCTGCCTTCCCGGTTTTCGCGGGAGCGGAATCCACGGGGATCTCCGCCTGAATTGTTCGGTCCGCGGAAGGGACCGCGGTCCTTGCCGCCGCGGTTGCCGCCGTTGTGCTCAGCCATGTGGGATTCCTCCTGTTGCGAGCCGACCACTGGCGCAATCGCAGCCGCTCTATCCGTGTTTCGTTTTCCTACGCAACCCGAAATCAAGCGCTTCGAAGTCCGTACATCTCAATCAATTCTAGGCGAGTCGCCAAACCAACGATGACAGATAGCGCCCCTGGCAGTCAGTCGTGGGAATCTTCACACCCAGGACGCTCTCGCAGTTGATGCCGGTTTTTCAGCAACGCTCTCGCAGTTGATGCCGGTTTTCCACGGACGCTCTCGCAGTTGATGCGGGTTTTGGTCGGACGCTCTGTGACTTGCGACGGCGGGCGGCGCCTGGGCTGGGTGCCGGCGGGTGGGCTTGTTGCGGGTGGTGAGAGAGGGTCCGTTCAAAACCTGCAGGATGTGCGAGAGGGTCCGTTCAAAACCTGCAGGATGTGCGAGAGGGTCCGTCAAAAACCTGCAGGATGTGCGAGAGGATCGGCCGGAAACCTGCAGGATGTGGGAGAGGGTCCTGGGTGGGGTGCGGGGTGTGCTGTTAAATGGGAGGGCCCCCCAACACGTGTGTGTTGGGGGGCCCTCGACCTTTTAATGATGTTCCGGCGGTGACCTACTCTCCCACACCCTCCCGGGTGCAGTACCATCGGCGCTGTGGGTCTTAGCTTCCGGGTTCGGAATGGGACCGGGCGTTTCCCCCACGCTATGACCGCCGTAACCCTTCTACCCGTCACGCACCCGGGGGTGTGTGTGGGAAATCTATGGTTACAACATTGTGGTGTTGTTATTCAGTTGTTGGTTCCTGTGCAACAAATCTGGGTTTGTTGTTTGGGAACCACATAGTGGACGCAAGCAGTCTTGTTTCTTTTTACCAGTGCTTGGTGTGAACGTCTTTTGAATGCCGTTCACGCATTGGTGTGTGGTGTAAGTTATCGGCCTA